>NZ_QGGO01000001.1:0-382037 GCF_003148625.1 Arcicella aurantiaca
AAAGGATAGCAACTTGTTGATAGTCAAATTCAAAATCTTTAAAAAATGCTTGTATTCTTCTTTCATTTGACTCCACTTTTGAGTCAGTTGTAAAATGTAATCCAACTTCTTTGAATTGGACATTTCTACTTTTTATGATACCGAGAGTGAACTCTGAAATAAACGTTTGTCTGGCTAAATTCTTGGCTAATGGGATTTCTGAAAATAAATTTTTAATTTTGCTACTGATGATATTTTTCATTAAAGGGCTGGTTTTGTTGCTTGAGAACTACAAATTTCAGCCTTTTTTTATTAATTCTAATTTTTCATCGGGTAGAGTAAGTAAACATTTATTTACTTAAATATAATTCGTATTCCGTTTCGTATTTACCTTTGTGTTGCAATTTAAATTATAATTTTCAATCTGAATAATGGAATACAGAATAGAAAAAGACACAATGGGTAAGGTGCAAGTGCCTGCCAATGTTTACTGGGGTGCTCAAACCCAACGTTCAATCATGAATTTTCCAATCGCCCAAGACATCAACAAGATGCCAAAGGAGATTATCCGTGCATTTGCTTATTTGAAAAAAGCAGCAGCCATTACTAACTTTGAAGCAGGTGTTTTAGCTGAAGATAAGAAAAATCTTATCGGACAAGTTTGTGATGAAATCTTGGACGGAAAGTTAGATGACCAATTTCCATTGGTGGTTTGGCAGACAGGTTCGGGTACACAGTCGAACATGAATTGTAATGAAGTTGTCGCTTACAGAGCTCACGTAATCAACGGCGGGAATTTATTAGATGATGTAAAATATGTTCATCCAAACGATGACGTAAATAAGTCTCAGTCTTCAAACGATACTTTCCCAACGGCAATGCACATTGCTGCCTATAAAATTTTGTTGGAAGTAACTATTCCGGGAATTACAAAATTGAGAAATACTTTAGACGCAAAAGCTAAAGAATTTAAAAATGTAGTGAAAATTGGTCGTACTCACTTTATGGATGCTACGCCTTTGACGTTAGGTCAAGAATTTTCTGGATATGTTTCTCAACTTGACCACGGTTTACGTGCTATCAACAATACTTTAGCTCACCTTTCTGAGTTAGCGTTGGGTGGTACTGCGGTAGGTACAGGTATCAATACACCAAAAGGATATTCCGAAAATGTAGCGAAACATATTGCTGATTTGACAGGCTTGCCATTTATCACGGCTGAAAATAAATTTGAAGCATTGGCTGCTCACGACGCTATCGTAGAAGCTCACGGAGCTTTGAAAACTGTTGCAGTTAGCTTAATGAAAATCGGTAATGATATTCGTATGCTTTCATCAGGTCCACGTTCGGGTATTGGTGAAATTTATATTCCTGACAACGAACCAGGTTCTTCAATTATGCCAGGAAAAGTAAATCCTACGCAATGCGAAGCCATGACAATGGTAGCGGCTCAGGTAATGGGTAATGATGTTGCAATCGGTATTGGTGGTTCAATGGGACATTTTGAATTGAACGTATTTAAGCCAGTAATGATTTTCAACTTCTTACATTCAGCACGTTTAATTGGTGACGTTTGTGTGGCATTCAACGATAAATGTGCAGAAGGAATCCAACCTTTACACGACAATATCAAGAAGCACGTAAATAACTCGTTAATGTTAGTAACGGCATTGAACACCAAAATTGGTTATTATAAATCAGCAGAAATTGCTCAAACGGCTCATAAAAATGGCTCAACATTGAAAGAAACTGCCATTGCTTTAGGATACTTAACAGCAGAAGAATTTGACGCTTGGGTAAAACCTGAAGATATGGTTGGGGAGATTTAGTTATTGGTGATTAGTTACTGGTGATTAGTTATTGGTGATTAGTTACTGGTGATTAGTTATTGGTGATTAGTTATTGGGAATTAGTGTTGGGTGAATTTCAAAATCAGGCATAATTTCAGAGATAACTTGAAAATCATCAGAAAATATAAAAGGTCAAGGATTCATTTCCTTGACCTTTTGTATTTCAAAAGCTATGGTTGCTTGACAATTCATACTAATTTTAAAAAGGTATTGCGTATCTAAGTCTCAACGGAAGTCGTCGTTCAAAACGACGACTTCCGTAAAGTACGCATCAAATCTTTAAAATTGGTATCAGTTGTTTCGGAATTAACCAATTCTCCGTTTTCTAATCACCAATCACCACATCTTACTCAATACCATTTTCATGTTCGTAATGGATAACTTCTAACTTCCGTCCTTTGATAATTTTACGGAATTTAGCTTTGGTCATACGGTGTTCACGTTCAAAGGCTGCATGATAAAAGGCTCTTATCAATAATACCAAAACCAAAGGTACGGTATCTAATGAATACTGAATTACATAGAAAAGCCCCATCACAATCATTAATCCCATTACAATAAAGTAGTAACCGTACCAATAGTCACGAGCGTCTTTTTTCTCAGAAAGCATCAGAATTATCGGAATATGCAAAGGAAATGCCCAAAGTAGATTTTTATTATAATTGGTTACTCCGTGGTCTGTTCCAAACCATAAAAAGATTAATAGCCAACCAAAAACTCCAATGATACCAAAAACAATTTTGTCATAAAAATATCCCTTTCGTCGTTTTTTCCAATCATTAAAAGTTACATAAATAGTCAGTAATAAAATCAAGCTAAACCAAAAACGTGGCGTAAGAAAAAACGATGGTTCATCATCAACAGGAGTTGTTGGAAATAAATTTTGCGTATTCCTTACAAAATAATAAACATGATGTTTTGACATTCGTCTGGCAGCCGCCATGCTTTTCATCAAATTTTCTGGAAGATAACACGCATCGAATTGCAAAATACGTTTATCGGCAGGAGCTCCCAAAGCGGCATTCATACCTACTGCTGCCCAATAATGATGTTTTCTTAATAAACATTTGTTCATCCATTGTCGGTACGAACTATCATTCATGGCAGGAATATTATGCAAATGAACGCTATCTGTACAAGCCAACATCAAAGCATCTCGGATACGAGTAGAACAGTTATCCGAGAAAAATTTGTACATATAATTTCTGGTGGAAGGATTATTATAGGTTCGTTCTAAATCATCATAAATCAATTGTTTTTGCTTAACGCCCAAACTCATGACTTGCTCTGTCATATTCCGATTATGCTTTTGGTAATATTCCTGATAAACATAAAGCGGTGCATAAGACATTTGATAAGGCAATTGTCCACGAACAAATTTTACGTAAAACCCTTCTGTCTCATAATTATAACCTCCAAAATTATAAGCTTTATCAATGCCGTTTGAGGGGTCATAAATCCATAAAAGGGTATGTCCGAAAGCATCATTCAATTCATCACCCGGAGCAATAGTTATTAAGCTAATTTTTGTGCTTTCCGATAGCTTTTGGGCGACAGATTGTAAGTTTAAAACAAGCATTAATATGCTCAAAGAAAGGATTTTTGGTATAAAGTTGAGGTATTTCATAGATTTTTACGACTTTGTGTTATTGAAGCTGTTTAAACTTTCCCTTACGACTTAAATGAAGCCTTTTTAAGCCTATTAGTTTGAAACTTTCTTACCATAGCTCTGCTATGCTTCGATAATTTCAAATTAACAGGTTCAAAAATACAATAATTTCAGCCAGAAATGGAAAGTTTAAACAGCTTCATTTGTACTACTAAAATAACATTTTTTAGTTTTTTCCAGCCACGATGATGACAATTTCTCCTTTAATGGTATTGGGATTGAGCTGATAATGGGTCAAGATTTCTGCTAAAGTACCTCTTCGATTTTCTTCAAATATTTTAGTTAACTCTCTCGAAACACACGCCTGACGGTCTGTTCCTAAATATTCTGCTAATTGCTCTAAAGTTTTTAACAAACGGTGCGGGGATTCATAAAAGATAATTGTTCTTTCTTCTTCCACTAAATTTTTCAGACGAGTTTGTCTTCCTTTTTTATGAGGAAGGAATCCTTCAAAAGTAAAACGGTCGGCGGGTAATCCAGAATTGACCAAAGCAGGTACAAAGGCAGTTGCTCCAGGAAGACATTCCACTTCTACGCCCTGTTTTAAACATTCTCTAACTAATAAAAAACCTGGGTCAGAAATAGCAGGCGTTCCTGCGTCAGACACTAAAGCTAAAACTTTTCCTTCTTTCAATAATTTGATAATTCCTTGTGTGCCATGATGTTCGTTATGTGCATGATGTGCATACAAAGGTTTGTTGATGCCTAAATGTTTGAGCAAAACACCTGAATTACGGGTGTCTTCCGCCAAAATAGCATCAACGGATTGTAAGACTTTAATGGCTCTGAGTGTAATATCGTCAAGATTACCAATGGGAGTGGGTACTAAATATAGTTTCATTTTTATTAAGCAAATTAACCTATCATACTAATTTATCAATAGCAGCGGCAAGTTTTAGGTCTTTATCTGTTACGATATTTCCTGCATCGTGGGTATTGAGTTCGATGTTTACAGTATTATAAACATTTGACCACCAAGGATGATGGTCGTGTTTTTCTGCTAAAATGGCGACTCTGGTCATAAACGCAAAGGCTTCCGAAAAATCATTAAACTTAAACGTTCTTTTTAATTTGTTGTCTTCTTCTTTCCACATAGTTTTAGCTTTATTAAACCTAAAATTACTCGTAATTAAGCCATTTTACAAGAAGGAATCTATATCAAAACAAAATCCGCAGATATTCTTATATTTTAGAACATCTACGGATTCTGAAAATTTTTATCAATTAGAAAGTCAATTATGCTTATAATGCGTTTCGCTCAAATTTCTTAATTGTTCAGCGGCACGTTCTGGCGTAATGTCTCTTTGAGGGTTTGCCAATAGTTCGTAGCCAACCATAAATTTTTTAACCGTTGCTGAACGTAAAAGCGGAGGATAAAAATGAATATGCCAATGCCAACCTTCTAAATTATCGCCTTGTGTAGGAGCTTGATGAATACCCGCTGAATAAGGAAAAGAGGTGCTAAAAAGATTGTCGTATCGAGTTGTTAACCTTCTGACAATATCGGCTAAATCATCTTTTTCAACCTCAGTCATTTCTGAAATATACGCCATGGCTCTTTTCGGAACCAATAGCGTCTCAAAAGGCCAAGTTGCCCAAAAAGGAACAACCACGATAAAGTTATCATTTTCAACTACAATTCGCTCATTTTCAGAAGTTTCTAATTGAACATATTCTTCTAAAAGTGTCTTTTTATAAGTTCTAAAATGAACTCTCTGATTTTTGGTTTCTTTCTTGATTTCTACGGGAATATTGCTCGATGCCCAAATTTGCCCATGCGGATGCGGATTTGAACAACCCATTATTTCACCTTTATTTTCAAAGATTTGAACATACTGAATTTCTTCACGTTGACGGAAATCTTCAAATTCTGAAATCCAAGTATCAACAACTTTGCGAATTTCTGGCGTGGTCATCTCTGCCAAAGTCAAGTCATGGCGTGGAGAAAAACAAATTACTCTACATTCGCCTTTTACACTTTCCGCTTTAAGTAAATTTCCTTTTTTGATTTCTCCGTTAGGTACATCCGACTGCAAAGCAGCAAAGTCATTTTGGAAAGTGTAAGTGTCTGTATAATTGGGGTTTACTTCGCCATTTGCACGAGTATTGCCAGCACATAGATAACAATTTGGGTCATGTTCTGGGCGAGAATCTTTGACAATATCTTCCGTTTTTCCTTGCCAAGGACGTTTCGTTCGGTGTGGCGAAACCATCACCCAATCGCCAGTCAAAGGGTTTTGTCTTATATGAGAATGTTCATTAAAATCGAAAAACATAATTTTGAGAAGTTAAATATAGAGATTGTTTAGTTTTGTTATCAGAGAATTTCGGTTCCATTGGCAGTTACGACACTGTACATTTTGAGGTCGATGCCTGTTTTTTCTTTATAGAGAATGGAAAGACGAGCGTATAAATCATCAATTACATCAGCTTTGATAAGATTGATAGTACAACCGCCAAAACCTCCTCCCATCATTCTTGAACCCAACACGGCAGATTCATGCCAAACGGCATCAACCAAAAAGTCTAATTCTTTACAACTTACTTCGTATAAATTGCGGAGACCTTCGTGAGTAGCCGTGAGTTTTATGCCGAAATCTCTTAGGTTTCCAACTTTCAAATCTTCACAAGCTGACAGCATTCGTTGATTTTCTTCGATTACATATTGGCAACGATTATACACCACAGGATTTAATTGGCTACGACTTGCCTGTAACCATGCCAAAGGCACTTGACTAAGGTTGGGAATTGTTTCGTCAAAATGTTTTCTGAAAAAAGCCAAGCCTTCTTCACATTGCAAACGACGCACATTATATTCAGAATCAACCAAATTATGTTTTACACCAGTATCAAAAAGAACAATTTTATAATCCCCGAGATTAAGTGGAAAATATTCATAATCAAGCGTTTCACAGTCGAGACGAAGCACATGATTTTCTTTTCCGTGAATGCTGGCAAACATATCCATAATGCCACATTTCACACCCATAAATTCGTTTTCGGCCTGTTGTGCTAATTTAGTTAATTCCTTCTTGCTCATGCCAAAACCATTCATATCATTAATGGCAAAAGCCACAGCACTTTCCAATGCTGCCGATGAAGATAAACCAGAACCAATCGGAATATCGCCCGTTACAACACAATTGAAGGGAATAACTTGAAGTCCTCTTTTATAAAATTGTTCAACAACACCCAAAATATATTCAGCCCAACGATGTTGAGGAAGAGGCTTAAATACGCCAAATTTAATATCAATACTTTTTTCAAAATCGACTGAAATCCATTTGCCCGTTTCAGCATTCGATGGAGCAATCGCTAAATAAGTTGACTTGTCAATAGCAGCAGGTAATACAAAACCTCCATTATAGTCCACGTGTTCACCAATTAAATTGACTCTCCCAGACGACCTAACAATAGTAGGATTTGTAGAAAAGGTATCAAAAAATAGTTGCTTTATTTTTTCGGAAATTACATTCATTGTATTTGAAAAATATATAATTTTATGATTGCTTTTATAGTTTAAATTTGGCTCAAAAGGTTAAATAATGAACTTAATGCAAAGTTTTTGAAAAAAATATTTGAATAAAAATAGTAAAAATTCTGAAAAGATAGAAAATATTATGGATGAAAGTTTTTCTATAATCTTACCGCAAGCCCAACAACAGACATTGGCTTTGCATCCTGTATGTCAATCGTTGTATTTGACAGAAATGGGTTATCGTCCCAGAGCTTTTTCAGAAGATAGGGAACGACAAAAAGATACGCAACAATATATTTTGATTTACTGTACGGCGGGAGAGGGGCAATTTAGAGTTTTGAACCAAACTTACCAAGTGCTTGCTAATCAATTTTTTATTTTACCAGCCTACTGCGTACATAGTTATGCACCTAATCCTGATAATCCTTGGACAATTTATTGGCTACATTTTTTTGGCACTAACGCCCGTGCAATGGTTACTTTTTTGCAAGGCGAAAATTTATATGCTCCTGTTGATGTTAAATTTTCAGAGGATAGAATAAAATTGTTTCAAGAAATATTTTTACACGCTGAACAAACCCAAGATATTCATCATCTCATTCATGCTTGTAATTATTTAAGTCACTTTTTGACATCGTTTAAATTACTTGAAAAAGAAAATACACTTCGAAGTTCAGGTATTGAAAAAGTGATAAAATTGATGAAAGAAAATTTAGATAAAACCTATATGCTAAATGATTTTGTAGAAGTATCAGGATTATCGGCTTCGCATTTTTCAGCCGTTTTTAAAGCAGAAATAAAACAAGCTCCAATGAGTTATTTTAATTTCCTCAAAATTCAGCATGCTTGTCAGTTATTAAAAAATACCAATTTTTCTGTAAAGAAAATTGCAACGATGATTGGTTTTGATGATGCTTATCACTTTGCCAGAATATTTGAAAAAACAATGAGTATAGCTCCGGGAAGATTTAGAAAGAGAAGATAGAAAAATAAAAAAGCCCATCCGATTTGGAAGGGCTTTCTGGTAGAGAGTGAGGGATTCGAACCCCCGGACCTGTTACAGTCAACAGTTTTCAAGACTGCCGCAATCGACCACTCTGCCAACTCTCTTTGTGTTTGATGATGCAAAATTAGTGGTTTCTTTCTTTCCATACAAGTCTGAATGGAAAATATTTTTTCACTTTTTTGTCATCTGGCACTCCAATCCCTGATTATCAGATAGATAAATTTGAAAAAACTTTTTAATATTTTTTTTCGTATATAGAAATAGGAGACGTTTTTGGTCTAAAATTCCATTTTTAGACAATTTTTTTAAAATCTTTACATTAAATCACAAATAAAAAATTATCATGAAAGCATTAGGAATGATATTGTCGCTTGGCTTATTGATTTTGGCTTGCAGTAGTTATACGCAACAAGATAAACCTCGTAAATTTGAAATTAGTAAAACTGAAATGGAATGGAAGAAGCAATTAACGCCCGACCAATATACAGTTACTCGGTTAAAAGGAACTGAACGGGCGTTCTCGGGTGAATATTGGGATAATCACCAAAAGGGAAAATATCAATGTGTTTGTTGTAAGTTAGATTTGTTTTCTTCTGATACAAAATTTGAATCAGGGACAGGTTGGCCTTCGTTTTGGAATCCAATAAGTAAACAAAGTGTGTTGGTTGCTATTGATAATTCACATGGAATGGTACGTGATGAAGTAGTATGTAGCCGATGCGGAGCTCATTTAGGTCATGTGTTTGATGATGGCCCTCAACCAACAGGTAAACGTTATTGCATGAATTCTTTGTCTTTACTGTTTGTAAAGAAATAACTCCTAAATTAAAATTAGATTAAAATTTAAAGGACTAAAAAGTTTATATAGGTTTAATTCCTTCAATATTAAGGATATTAGAGATTTACTGTTTAAACTTTTTAGTTCTATCGCTTTTTAACTATCTAACTTCTTTAACTCATCAAACTTTTATCGTAAATTGTCGCTTATTTTCGATAGATAATTAAGTGTATGATGGATAAAATAAAACAACTCATTAAAAATTCTTATAATAACCTCAAAACTCTTCTATTAAATGTCCTCAATTGGCTTTGGCTAAAATTGGATGTTTTATTGGTGAAAGTCTTTGGAGAAGAGAAAGTTGCTACTTTTTATAAAAGACTTGATGCCGTAAAAGCAACCTATTGGGATGCAAAACAAAAAGTAACCGATGCTGTTGACCAAAGAATAGACAGAGAATCTTTTTATTATGCACAAGTAAAAAGACTTTGGAAAGGGTTTGCATGGATTGTATTTGCAGGTTGTTTCTATATTTTTTGTATCGAAACTAATTTTTTGTGGCTGACAGGAGAAATGCCTTCGGTTGGTGAACTACAAAATCCGAAATTGTCTCAATCTTCTGAAATTTACTCTTCTGATGGTGTTTTAATGGGGAAATTCTTTTTAGAAAACCGTACTCCTGTAAAGAACTACAAAGATTTATCTCCTTATTTAGTAAATGCTCTGGTTGCTACTGAAGACGCTCGTTTTTACCAACATTCAGGCATTGATTATAGAGCATTGTTTGGCGTAGCAGTTGGCGTAATGACTGGTGCAAGCGAACGTGGCGGAGGAAGTACCATTACACAACAATTGGCAAAAAATCTTTTTAAAACTCGTAAGAAAGAAGGAGTAGCTAAAAAAGGAGTTTTAGGGTATGTTCCAGGGTTTAAAACGTTGGTTATCAAGACAAAAGAGTGGTTGACTGCCATTAAGTTAGAACGTTATTATACTAAGGAAGAAATCATTTTGTGGTATTTGAATACGGTTGATTTTGGTAGTAATTCTTACGGAATAAAAGTAGCAGCAAAAACCTATTTTAATACATCTCCAGATAGTTTGAATGTGCAAGAAGCTGCCGTTCTGGTAGGTATGCAAAAGGCAACAAATACTTATAATCCACGTAGAAATTATGATAAATCATTAGGACGTAGAAATACTGTTTTGTCAAGAATGGTGAAATATAATTATTTGCCAAAATTGGCTTATGATTCATTAATAAAATTACCCATTACTTTGAAAGTCAATGAAGAGACACCTTATGATGGAACAAGTAATTACTTTAAATCTGCGGTAGCTAAAGCATTAGAAAAGTGGGCTGATACCAGTGATGTTGAATTAGACCTTTATCGTGATGGTTTAAAAATCAGAACAACTATTGACTCTCGAATGCAAACTCATGCAGAAACTGCTGTTCAAGAAGGAATGAAGGTTTTGCAAAAAACATTTGATAATCACTGGTCAGGTAAAAATCCTTGGGCAGATGAAAAAGGAGTAGAAATTCCGGGTTTTATTGATACTGTTGCTAAAAGAACAAGTTATTATAAATACTTGGCAGTAAAATACAAGAATAATCAAGATTCTATTTGGCATTATATGAAGAATGTCAAACGCAAAATGTGGGTTTTTTCTCGCAATGGTTCAGGCGAAGAGCAAATGACCATGAGTGCTTATGACTCTATTGCTTATTACAAACGCTTTTTGCAGTCGGGAATGATGAGTATGGACCCTTTTACGGGACATATTAAAGCATGGGTTGGTGGTCTTGATTTTCAATATTTCAAATATGACCACGTAAGTCAAGGTCGTCGTCAACCGGGTTCAACCTTCAAGCCTTTTGTTTATACTACTGCTATTGATGGACCTAAAAATATGTCGCCATGTTCACAAATTACTGATAAACCTTTTGAGATTGAAATTGAAGAAAAAGGGGAAAAGAAAATGTGGAGACCTCATAATGCTGATGGACGTTTTAGCTATTCCACCATGTCGTTACGTAGAGCAATGGCTCGTTCAATCAACTCTTGTGCTGCTTGGCTGACTAATGAAGTTGGTCCTGATTCTGTGGTTTATTATGCTCATCAAATGGGCATTAAAAGTCCATTATCAGCAGTTGCGTCAATTGGCTTAGGGTCAAACGATGTAACGCTTTTTGAAATGGTAGGTGCGTATGGGTGTTTCTTGAACGAAGGTATTTTTACAGAGCCAATGTTGGTTGTCTCTATTGAAGACCGTAATGGAAATACGATTCATACATTTGAGCCAGAACGTCATCAAGCAATCAAGAAAGAATCTGCTCTTTTGATGCGTTATATGTTGGAAGGAGGTTTGGAAGAACAAGGAGGAACATCACAAAATTTATGGTCGTTCAAGGATTTATTTGACGGAAAAGATAAATATAAATCAAGATTTGCAGGCAAAACAGGGACAACTTCTAACCACTCAGATGGTTGGTATATGGGACTAACCAGCAATTTAGTAACAGGTACTTGGGTAGGTGGCGACGACCGTTCTATTCACTTCCGAAGTGGAGCTTATGGTGAAGGTTCTAAAACGGCACTGCCACTTTTTGGGCGGTATATGTCTAAAGTTATTAAAGATGCAGGCTTAGAAATGTATCATCCTGTTCCTTTTGAAAAGCTTGATTCTAAGCGAATTACAAAAGATTTTAGCTGTACCTCAGCGTACATTCCTCGAACAGATACTTTGTATTATGATAGTACATTTGTAGGTTCAGATACCATAACAGCACCTGTAAGACCGTCGGCAGAAGCAAAGCCAGACTCGTCAAAACAATAAAAAACATCAACCATGACTAAAGAACAAATATCAAGCTACTTTCAAGAACTTCAAGACCAAATCTGTCATTCATTAGAAAAAGCAGATGGTAAAGGAAAATTTCACGAAGATAATTGGCAAAGAGATGGTGGCGGAGGTGGAAGAAGCCGTGTTATCCAATCTGGAAAAATTATTGAAAAAGGTGGAGTAATGTTTTCGGCAGTTTGGGGAGATTTACATGAAAAAATGCTGGCGTCTATGGGCTTGACCGAAAAGGTCGATTTCTTTGCTACGGGAGTATCTATTGTGCTTCATCCTGTAAGTCCGAGAGTTCCAATTATTCACATGAATGTCCGATATTTTGAAATGTCAAATGGTACGTTTTGGTTTGGTGGAGGCATAGATTTGACCCCTCATTATGTTGTAGAAGAAGACGCAAAATGGTTTCATTCTTACTTGAAAAAAGCTTGTGATAAACACCATGAAGCGTATTATCCTAAATTTAAAACTTGGGCAGATGATTATTTTTTCAATACTCATCGTAATGAAACTCGTGGAATTGGAGGAATTTTCTTTGATTACCAAAAGATAGATGAAACCAGAAGTAAAGAACAATTATTTGCTTTTGTAAAAGAAATTGGAGAATCTTTTGCTCCAATTTATACGCATTTCATGAAGAAAAATAAAGATTTGCCTTTCGCTGAAAAAGAGAAAACATTTCAGATGTTACGTAGAGGAAGGTATGTCGAGTTTAATTTGGTACATGATAGAGGCACTAAATTTGGACTGGAAACCAATGGCAGAACAGAGTCAATATTAATGTCGATGCCCCCAGTTGCTAATTGGGTTTATGATTATAAACCTGAGCCAGATTCGGAAGAAGAAAAAACATTAGGTCTTCTTAAAAAAGGAATTGATTGGGTGTAAATCAGAATACTTATCAAGAACGGCATATTATTTGTAAACGGAGATAATAGTCTTTTGACTATTGTCTCCGTTTTTACTTTTTGAAGATTACCGCAATTAAGTAAAGAAAGAGCTTTTATTTTACTCAATCGCTAAATACTTTATATATGAAACGTTTTTTGATTTTATTTATCTGTCTGTCACATCAACTTACAGCTCAAGATTTGAATCTCAAAGGGTTTACTCCAAACTATTATCAAACGGGAAATATTTCGGGAGGTTTAGGCTATAATCTTAATGTTTCATCGATAAGTTCATTGTCTGAAACTATTGCCAATAAAGAATATCCGTCTGGTCAGTTACATTTTGTTGCTCAATTATTGCTTATTCAGAAGTTCAACAAACATTTGACTGCTGGTGTAGGCTACGGCTACGGAAATCATAATATTTTTGGTTTGAAAGAAACCGAAAACCGTTATATTGGACAAGTAGGATATTTGCACAATTTTGGGAAATTAGCCGTTACACATAGATTAAGATATGAATATCGCACGCCTAAAAATCTCAAAACAAATATAGTTGATGATGCCTCGATTTTAAGATACCAAACGTATTTTACTTTACCGCTGTATAATCCAAAGGAAACAAAAAAAGGTTTTTATTTATCAGCTTCCAATGAAGCATTTTTATATTTAAAAGGTGCAACAAACGGGCCTGTAAGTGCAAAAAATGGTGTTTATGAAATGAGTAATCTCTCAGAAGACTGGGCTCATTTATCTTGCGGATACAATATGAGTGGTAAAGCAAGGGTTGAATTAGGCTATTGTTTTCAAGCATTAATTCGAGATAAACAATACGATGTTCGTTATCTAAATTTAGCCCAATTAAATGTTTATGTAAACCTTAATTGGGAAGATTTACAGTCGTGGTGGTATTTATAATTTTTCTAAGAACTTTTTCTTACACGAGCTAAATAGGTAAATAAGCCAATCCCCATAATTAAAATTGCTCCACAAATAAGAGCTTGATTTAAAGAAGGCTTAATAACCCACATTGCTCCAAAAAACTGAACAATAAGAATAATATAAAGTAAAGTGGCAATGCCTTTTCTTGGCATTTTGCTGATAACAAAAGCACCCAAAGGAGCAAAAAATGCTACAAATGGCACACAAGCTAACCAAATTTCAAAGGCTTCAGGTTGGAAATCATTGACAAGTTGAGTATGAATAAAAAGTCCTAAGATAGTCTCAATAGTCATAATGATAACAGAAGAAGGTGTTGCCACTTTTTCACTTACTCGATAATAAATGGTCATCAGACAGAAAGTAAAAATATTGATTCCTGTTCCAAAAATAGAAGAAATAATCCCTCCAATAAGTCCAAAAATGATAAGTCTTGCTTTGTCAGAATTTTGAAAGTTTTGAATACTTTCAAAAACTTCTCGTTGTGCCTTTCTATTTTGTAGCCATAAGGCAATGCCAAAACTTAGCCAAAGAGAAACAAAAAATAATTTTGCCTGAACTGGAGAAATGAGTGGTACAACATAGTAAGTACCTAAAAACAAACCTACTACTCCTCCAATGGTTACAAAGATGATATAATTCCAATCAACCTTTAATTTCATTCCAATAATCAACAAACTTGCAGAAGTCATACCAATACTTTGAATAGCAAAGGCAAAATTGCGAGCAATGGCAGGTTGGATTTTAAGAATTAATGTGAAAATTGGATATGCCACCGCAGCACTTCCTTCGGGACTTGCTCCCGCTATAAATGACCCAAAAATCATTGTAAGAACAGTTGCCCATTGACGAGTGTAAATAACAAAACTATCGTGTTCTATCATATACCAAAGCCAACAACTTAGAACTGTTATCAAAAAGAATAGGTATATCCAAGGAATTTTCGTTTTATGAATTTTATTAGACTGCATAATTTTTCTTACTTTTACTTTCCGATAGGGGTTTGTGCAAATTTATAGACAATTAAACCATAAAGATATTCTGTGCAATGAAAAATTTTGAAGAAATATTACAAAAATTGGTTGATGAACAAGAATTCTTGAAGAGTATTCAAGGACGTATTGTTGATAATTATGATATTATGATGCAAAATCAGCAACAAAATGCTGATAATCATGAGATGGTTATTCAAAATCAAACTACGATTATTCGTAATCAAGAGATTATTGTTAATAATCAAATGAATATTGTGAGAAATCAAAAGCAAATTGCTCAAAATCAGGTTACGCTTGATGTGATACAACAAACTCAAACGCATTTATTGAATATGGTAAAAAAAATGACGGGTGATGAAGAACCTTTGACCGAGACGAAGGCTTTTGTTGAAAATATTAGAAAATTAAGCGAAGAAAGCAGGAAAGGGCAAAATCTTAACGAATCTTCTACATTATAAAAAAAGGGGCTATCAGTATTGATGCCCCTTTTTTTTATAGACTTTCTCCGAAAAAATGTTGTTTAACGACTTAAAACACTTTCGTAGAAGCCTAATGATTTAACTTTTCTTCAAGCAATTTTATTTGTACTTGTAATGATTTAATTTCGGATACTTTACTTTCAAATAATTGTTTAACCAATTGCAGTTGAATTTGAAGTCCATCTACCTGTTGATTTAATAATTTATTTTGAAAAACTAACTGATTGTAAGGGTCGCTTAAATCATTTTTATCTTCTTCTTTCTTACTGGCACTTCTCAATTTGGCATTTTGCTGAATTTCTTCTAATGACATTTCCGAAAAATCGGAATTTTGCAATTCGTCCAAATTTACGCCAAAATAATTGCCAATCGTCTCACAAACATCCAATGAAGGAACAGTATGCCCATTCTCATAGTCAGATAATGCACTTTTACTAACTCCGAGAATCTTACCTAATATTTCTAATGTTAATTTATTCTTTTTTCTGAGAACCTTTATGTTACTCCCAAATTTATTTTCCATTAAACAGGAATTTTTTAAATAATATTTCCAATATTTTGGAAATGAAAAGTATGATTGTTTATTTTGTTATCGCAATTTAATGTTTTTTCCTGAATAATGGAAAAACCTTTATTCTTTGTCATTGGCACACCGAAATTATAGATTTTTTAAAAAAACGGAAAAAAGCTTTACCTCTAAATTTATACTTAAAAATCATTTAATCAATTTTATTAACAATCCCAAATGAAAAAAAAATACTATCTATCCTTTGCAATTGTAGGATTATTGTTCACTTCAAAAGTTGAAGTGGAAGCCCAAGGTTGTGTGGCGGTTCGTCACATGAGTTGTGCGGCTGGTTCGGGTGCTAATGCAACTTCTATGATGCGTCCAGGTCAATGGCAGGTATCAATGGGAGTGCGTTCGTTTACTTCGCACCGCCATTTTGTGGGTACTGAATACCAAGAGCAACGCTTAATAAATAACACAGAGGTAAAAAACTACTCGCAAGGAGTTGATATAGGCATAACATATTCTGTAACAGACCGTTTGAGTGTTTCATTGAATATTCCATTAGCATATAATCTTCGTGATTCTAAATATGAACATTACGGAAATGGTACAACGGCTGCTCCAAATCCTTATTTTAGAACAAAATCATCAGGTTTAGGTGATATGCGTGTTGGGGTAAATTATTGGTTGCTTGACCCTCTAAAAAATATGAATGGGAATGTTTCGGTAGGTCTTGGCGTAAAAGCACCAACTGGAGATTCAAATGTTCAAGGGGATTTTCATAAATTAGATAAAGAAGGAAAAGACTATCTTTTAACAAAAGCGGTTGACCAATCTATTCAATTAGGTGATGGAGGCTGGGGTGTAAATCTTGAAATTCAGGGTTATCAAAAGTTATTCTCAAATGCTTCTTTGTATTATAATGCCTTTTATTTGTTCAATCCTCGTAATGTAAATAATACTTATAATAATATTTTGCAGGATAATGTACAGAATTCAATTACAGTAAAACATTCTGTGGCTGACCAGTTTGCTGCTCGTGCAGGTGTTGCTTATGCTTTAGTGCCTAAATATGGCATTGCGGTAAGTTTGGGTGGACGTGTTGAAGGTGTACCATCAGAGGATGTTTTTGGATTGAGTGAAGGTTTCCGCCGTCCAGGGTACATTATCTCTATCGAACCGGGACTTACTTATATGAATAAGAATAATACTTTTGCCTTAAACGTGCCAATTGCTACAACCCGTAACCGTACTCGTTCATATTCTGATTTAAAATACGGTGGACAGGGAGATGCCGCTTTTGCTGATTATCTAATTTCAGCAACCCTTTCTCATCGTTTTTAAGGGGAGGGGATTAAAATAAAATCGTATTTTTGCATAAATAGATTAAATTATCAAATGAAAAACTTTACAAAATTTAGCCTTTTGGCTATGCTTATTTTTACCAGTCTTTTTGCTAATGCCCAAATGATGAATGACGGTATTTTTATGGCAAAAGGTAGCCTTTGCGGAGGTATCACGTACACGAATGATTCTTGGAAAAATTACTGGGAAGGTTCATTATATCGTGAAAACAAAAATATGGGTACAGTTACCACTCAGTCGGTAGCTTTAATGGGAAATTATGGTATTTCAGACAAACTCAATGTGTTGTTTTCTTTGCCTTACATCACTACCAAACCTTCAGCGGGTGTTCTGCACGGAATGAGTGGGGTTCAAGATTTAACCTTAGCTGTAAAATATCGCTTAGTTCAAGCGGGTAATCTTTCTGTGATTGGTTCAGTTGGAGGGTCTATTCCCACGAATAATTATGTAGCAGATTTTATGCCTTTTTCTATTGGAAATCAATCTAAAACGGTATTTGCACGAGGAATTTTGTATTATACCTTGCCTGCAAACTTAGCATTGACCGTGAATGGAGTTTATACATCACGTGCTAATGTGAGAGTGGATAGAGAGATGTATTATTCAGACAAGGGATATTTTACAAACGAAATGATAATGCCTGACGTGGTAAACTTTGGAGCAAAATTAGGACATTATTCTTATCGTTGGCAATTAGAAGGTACTTATGACCAACAAGTTACAGGTGGTAGTATCGATATTCGTAGAAATGATATGCCAGGACTTTGTAATAAGTTTGATTATACAAGAGTTGGATTTATTGCATCATATCGTGTTCCAGCCTTGAAAGATTTGCAAATTATGATAACGGGCGGAAAGATTTTATCGGGGCGTAATGTAGGAGAGTCAACTACTTTTTCGATAGGATTGTCCAAAATAGTAGGTTTTAGCAAAAATAAAACGAGTGATTCTCAAAATCGTTTGATTTGCCGCCCAGGAGATAATCACGGTGGGATGGAAATGAAGAAAGAGGAACACAAGTAGTTTTAGGGATTAGGAGTTGGGGATTAGGGATTAGGGACAGCAGGCGTTCCTGTTAGTTTTTACCCTAAAGTTCTAAAATCTTTTCATACTGATTCAGAAAAATAAAATTATTTAATAAGATTAAAATGAAAACTATCATTACTAAAAATATAAAATTAACTATTTCAGCATTTCTTTTAATAGCAGGAGTATCATCTTGTGAAAAGTATTTGGACAAAGAGGGAACAGAATTAGCCGCCTTGAATCCAACTAATACTGATGTAGCAGCTGGTGCTTGGAAAACATATACAGGAACAGTAGTAGCGGATTATGCTACGGTAATTACAACCCCAGATGCTGTTACGTCTGCCAATTATCTGAAAGAGATTGAGGAAGTAAAAACCGAAGTTGGTAAAATTGATGATACTCGTCGTGAAGCCATTCGTTATTGGAATGGTGGAGGTGTTTTGCGTTGGAATCAAATCATGCGTGAATTGGTGGCAAAGAATAATTTACCACCTGCCGAAAATACAGATTTTTCTAAAAGTACCACATTCCCATATCCATTACCAAGTTCAGCCACAACGGCGGCGGCGGATAATGCCGATAATGCTGTGGGAACAACCTTCCCATTTTCAAATCCTCCGTATGCAGCTCGTGCGTATGCGTATATGTCTGTTGCACAGTATGATGCCCTTGTAATGACGATGGCTCTGAAAGCAAAATATGCTCGAAAAGCCCCTAATGCTGTAGATGCAAGTATCACTCCTGTGATTGTGGCAGCTCCAAAATTAAACTCATTCCCTTCTGAAGATGCAGTAATGGCAGCAGTAAGTTATGAGTTTATGAAAAGATTATTTCCTCGTTCGGCTGATACGCTTTATTTATACAAGAAAAAAGAAGAGCAAAAATGGTTTAAATTATGGGCAGGGGTTTCTACTCGCTCAGATATTGAAGCAGGCGAGAAATTAGGAAAAGCAATTTATGCTAAAGTTTTTGCTCGTTTCAGAACGGATGGTATGGCAAATGCCGTTGGTACACAAGCTAAATGGGACAGTTTGGCGAATAGAATTACTGAAAAAGGAGAAGTAGCTTGGAAGTCAATGGAAGATGCTCCACGCCCTCCAATGTTGGCAATGTACGGAAACGTAGCCACTTGGAATATGGATAAAGCTGCTTTAAATACATTAAGTACATCAATTCCTCCACTTTCTACAAAATCAGCAGAGTTTAAAGCACAAGTAGCTGAGGTAAAATATTACACAGAAAACCCTACCCGTGAACGTATTGCCATTGTGCATTATTGGGCAGATGGTGCAGGTACTCATGCTCCTCCAGGACACTGGAATCAGATTGCGGAAAAGGCAATTGTAGCCGCCAAAATGTCGGAAGTTAGAACGGCTCGAAATTTTGCATTATTAAATACCGCCATGATGGATGCTGCCGTAAGTTGTTGGTACACCAAGAGTTATTATTATTATCCACGCCCTTCGCAGATGGATAATGGTATCAAAACTTTGACGGGCTTGCCTAATTTCCCTTCTTATACATCAGGACACTCTACATTCTCGGCGGCAGCTGCTACGGTTTTGAGTTACATTTTCCCTGAAAATGCAGCATCTTATCAAGCTCAGGCAGATGAGGCTTCTAAATCTCGTTTATACGGTGGTATTCACTATAAAATGGATTGTGATGGCGGTTTGAAAATCGGGAAAGCAGTAGGTGATAAAGCTGTATTGAGAGGACAAAGCGATGGTGCTCAATAACAATGAGTAGAAAAAAAAATAGTTTGTCTTTACTTCATAAGAAGAATGATTTCATGAGATAACTAAATTAAGAATTTAATAAAAATGGTTAGTGTTATAGACTTCTGCCGAGGATAATCGGCAGAAGTTTTTATTTTTTTACGGTATATTCTCCTGTGTTTTTTACCGATATTTTAGGTAATTGATGGGTTTCTTCAAAAATATCATAACCTTCTTTTAGCTTTCTCCAAAATACAATAAACTTTTCTGTATCAATATTTTGCCCATTTTTTAAAGCAGTCCAATAATCAACGAAATTACTTGATTTGACAATTTTTTGTAATTCCACCAGATTTTTATCAGTCAATTTTGCAGGGAAAATATGCACAGGAATTTCGGTTTGTCCTGCGTTTTTAGCTTCTACCGCCAACAAATAAATCTCTTTGATTTTATCATCAGTCATGGGCAAACAACCAACTGTCATACTTGCTCCGTGAATAAAAATATCATTCCCTAAATGACCTTTTTCGCCTAAAATTTTATCAGAAGCATTTGGGTAATTGATACCCAATGATAAATAAAAATTACTGATAGGATTGAATCTTTCGATATAATAGAACCCTTCTGGCGTTTGCATATCGCCTTGTTTTCTTTTAGGTCCTAAATTGCCAGAAGAAGCCGCTATTGGATAAGTCTTTAATAATTGGAAAGATTTATCTTCTGAATTTTTAGCCCAAATTTCTAAAATTTCTTCTTTCTTAAAAGCCCGAAAATAAAGCTGAAGTTTTTGAGGAGAAAGTGATTTATCGCTCAATAAAGCAAAAACCGCCTCTGATTTTTCTTCATAGGCGGTTTTTACTCGCTCGTATTTGAGCTGTTGAGTCTTGAAATTTGTTGGAACGGATAGCATTAAAATGATTAAAATGACTAATAATTTCATTCTCTAAAGATTGGTGAATTATTTACTAAACCGTTGTATTAAGCAATGGAAAAATAAGGCACGTTTTTAAGCTTTCATCTACTATTGATAACCAAGTTTATGGTAATCGTCAATCGTAATCGCTACGGCTAACCGTTCTTAAATCGTCACTGTACCTACGCTTATGCTTTCCAGACAACTTTTTTGTTTTTACCAACTTGCAACACAATTCTTACGGGCGTTGGTAATAACAACAATTTAGCATTTGCAGCTGGGTCTTCTTCTAATTCAATTTCTACACCCGCATTTTTACCTACTTCGATAGAACCGTCTGCCGCAATTTTAAATGATTTTGCCAAATATGCAGTTGGTAATAAAACGTCAGATTCTGGACAATATTCCTTATGAATATCCGAAAGAATTCCCTCCAAATAATCACCGTATTTATCATTGAAATCGTCTTCTAAATCGTGAAGGGCTTCTTCTACATCATCATAATCTTTATGGTCGTAGCCCATTTGGCTAAGTTCTACTCTTTTTTCAAATAAAGAAAGGAGTTCTTGGTCGAGTGCTTGAATATTCATTGATTTTAATTTTTTCAATTAATTTGATTCTGCAAAATTGCAAACTCCTGAATTAAACTCAAACTATTACTTGAAAAACTTATCGTGAAGGGGATTTTTGGAGAGAAGTTTATGCGTTGATGGTACTTAGGTTAGTCAACTTTTTTAAAGTTGGCTAATCTCTCTGCCACGTTTGAAAATCAGCGTAACCAGCCAGCTAAATCTTATACCAAAAACTCTAAAATGTCTAAATCCCAAATTTTATCAGGATTATGAAAGATTTTTCCGTGATTAATTTCAAGCGGAGAGTTAATATTATTGTGGTATAACTGACCTGTGCCAAGTCCTTGTGGGAGAGGATTATTAAATTCTGCGGTGAATTGAGTGATGGCATTTAAACCAATATTTGACTCCAAAGCGGAGGTCATCCACCAACCAATTTTTAGCCGATTGGCGTTTTCAATCCATTCTCTACATTGCTGAAAACCACCCAAAAGAGTAGGTTTTAGAATAATGTATTGAGGCATTATTTTTTTGAGAAGTTTATATTTATCGGTGTATTCTCTGATGCCGATAAGTTCTTCATCTAAAGCAATTGGGATAGGGGTATTCTGACAAAGTTCAGCCATTACATCTTCATTTCCTTGACGAATGGGCTGTTCAATAGAATGAAGGTTATATTTTGCTAATCTTTGCAGTTTATCCAATACTTCATGTACCGAAAACGCTCCGTTGGCATCTACTCTGAGGGTTATTTTACTTTCATCGTAGCGGTCACGGATATAAGCCAAAATATCACATTCTTTATTAAAATCAATCGCTCCTACCTTCATTTTAATGGTATTGTAACCAGCCTCCAATTTTTCATCAATTTGCTTGAGCATGAAGTCTTTATTGCCCATCCAAACTAATCCATTGATATTAATGGTACGGTCTGCTTTGGCAAAACCATTATTGAAAACCACTCTTTTGCCCCCATTCATGAGGTCGAGCATGGCAGTTTCAAAACCAAAAACAATGGAAGGAAAGGATTTATCTAAAACTTGGTCGAGAATGATATTCAAATTCCAAGGATAAACTTCAAGGTCGAGCGTATTGAAGTTTTCACAGATACTTAATAGTTGTAAATCGAAGTCAGGGCGGTCATCAATACTTAATCCTTTTAATGGGGAACATTCGCCCAAACCATAAGCCGAAGGATTGTCAGAGTCAAAAATCTTGACAAAATAACTATCTTTATGCGTAAGCACACCCCGAGACGTACCTGCCTCGAATTTGAAATCAAGTGTATGTTTTGTGAATACCGCTCTAAGACTCATTATATATTGTAAAGATTGATTTTGGCAAAAGTTTGCAACCTAACATTTTTTGAAAAGTTAGTTGATTTTTTAATCATTAATTACCTGACTTTATGTGTGTTAAGATTGTTGGAGGAGACTTTAGCCGAAAAATTAATCGTTAAAGTATCTTAAAAGGGGTGTGAATATACTAAAAAGTCAGAACTCTTTTAGAATTTTGCACCACCAAATTGTTATTTTTTATTAAATGGCAGTTTTTCTCATAAATTATTCACGAAACTGATTTTACTCTAACAAATGCAATTTTTTCTCCTTCCTTTTTCGTGGTTATATGGTTTTGTAACAGATTGCAGAAACTATTTATATGATAGTGAATGCTGGAAAACAACTCTTTTTGATAAACCCATTATTAATGTTGGCAACCTGACCGTTGGCGGAACAGGAAAATCTCCACACGTTGAATACCTGATTCGCTTATTAAAAGATAAATATGAAGTGGCAACGTTAAGTCGTGGATACGGACGCAAAACTAAGGGATTTATCCATGCAGATACAAGTGCCAATGCAAAAAAAATTGGCGACGAGCCTTTACAGTTTTATCAAAAGTTTAAGAACGATGTCGATGTCTATGTTGGAGAGAATAGGGTAGAAGCTTTGCAGAAAATATTTACAGAAAATCCTAAAACCGATGTGGTTATTTTAGATGATGCTTTTCAACATCGTCCTGTAAAATCGTCTTTGAATTTGCTTTTGGTGGATTATAGTCGCCCAATTGATAAAGATTATCCTTTTCCAGCGGGTCGTCTGCGTGAGCGAAGACACGGAGCAAAAAGAGCCGATGCAGTTATTGTTACCAAATGTCCAGATTTATCAATTGATGAACGTTCTCAATTAAAACTCAGACTGAATAATTATTTGGAAAATAATATCCCCATCTTCTTTACTAAAATTCTATACGGAAAACCTCAAAATTGCCGTTCTGAAATTAAAAATGGAGATTTGCAAAAGGTTTTATTACTTTCTGGAATTGCTAATCCAAAACCCTTTGAAGAATATGCAAAAGCTAATTTTGAGGTAATTGAGCATTTGATTTATAAAGACCATCATGACTTTTCAGAGAAGGATTTGGAAGAAATTTTGGCTAAAATTCAAGATGATTCAACGACTATTTTAATGACAGAAAAAGATATGGTGAAATTTAAACCCTTTCTGAATCATTCATTATTAGCGAATACGGCATTATATTATTTGCCAATTGAGATTGGTTTTTTAGAAGATTCTATGAAAAAAGATTTTGATGAAATGATATTTTCTCAATTTGAAAAAACTATTTATAAGTGATAGAGATTTGCAAATATAAATTATCTAAGCGATTGTTTTTTAGTGATTTATTTATTCGCTTTCTCGCAAATCGCTTTTCGCTTAGGATAAAATACTTTAATCAGCTTTATCTAATCCCTTTTTACCTAAATTTGTAGTGTGAAATTAAGAATATATATACTTACCATAATTGGGCTTTTGTTTTCGGGTTTGTTAAAAGCTCAATTCCCTTCGACAACTCAGGAAGGTGGAAGTGCCTTTCCTACCAACGGTTTTCCTACTGAAAATCAGAAGGATAAAGATGCTAAAAAAGCCGCAAATTCAAACGGCAGAATCGGACTCGACGATTCTACGAAAGTAGTCTATGGACCCACTTCAACAAGATATTTTTTGGAAGAAGACGTTGTGAACAATCGCAAACGACTTTATAATATCGATACAATTATTGATGGAATTCATAATTATAATTTCGTTCAAAGAAATAAAAACCTCTATCAAGATTTAGGGAATTTAGGAACTGCTATTCGTCCTGTTTTTTACAAAGCACCTGAGCAAATCGGAACACTTTTGGGATATGATGCCTACACTCTTTATACTTTTAAGCCCAATCAGGTAAGATATTATAACACAAAATCGCCTTTTACCAATATTATTTATGTACCGGGTGGAGGCGAACAAGACCTCTTACAGTTTGAATTGAGCAGAAATATTGACTCTCTCTGGAACGTTGGACTGAACGTGCAAAGAATAACTGCCAATAAAACTTTAATTGACCAAACTTCAACAGGTGATAATTCGTCTATTGGGCATTGGGATTTTATGGTTCATTCTAATTATCAGACAAAAAATAAAAAATATTCGCTTTTAGCATATCTCAATTTATCAGACCATAATTCAAACGACCAAGGCGGAGTAGTGGTGGAAACGGGTCGTGATTATCAAGGAATGTTGGCTTTGGCGGATAATCGTCCAATATTGACCGTTGCTTCTACTCGTGATAATTCCTATAATCTTCATGTTTATCATGAATATGTAGGCTATAAAGCTTTTCAGATTTTCCAAAACATTGATTATCAGACTCGTAGAGTTCGTTTTGGTGATAAAGGTTTTAGTGCAGCATGGCAAACAGGTTTTTATCCTTATGCTTTTAAAGCAAATTCCGAAACTGCTTATCGTTATTCTGCTGATACTTCCGTGACAAATCATGTTGTTTTAGACTCACTTTATAATGAAAGCAAATACACGAATTTTGAGGTAAAAACAGGTATTAAAGGGTTTTACAAAGGTTTTAATTATCGTATGCACTTACGAACACGTATTTATAATTACACAAATCCGCTAAAACCTGCTTATAATATTTCTAACAAAAACGAAAACTTTTTGGGACTGTGGCTCAATCAGTATTTTAAAGATAGTACCAGAGTTTTTGGCGAAGTTGAATTTTCTACCGACCTACAAAATCTCAGAATTAATGGTGAATTTCAAGGGAAATGGCTAAATGTTGGCGGAAGTTTTATTTCAACGCCAGCCACATTGGTTCAGCAACGAACCTATAATAATGGTTTTAGATGGACGGGAGAATTGGATAATGTCAAAACTACAAACGTGTATGCTTACACAAATTTGAAATTTAAGCAATTGGTTTTACGCCCAAGTGCGGATATTACTAAAATTGCCAGCTACGCTTATTTTGATACTTTGGCTTATGTTCAGCAATCGAAAAAGGATATTGAAATTTATCGGGTAGGTTTAGGATTTGATTTTAGAAAAGGACATTTTTCAACCACAAATCAAATTTATTACACAACGACTGGCGATGAAGATAAATTAATGAGAATTCCGAAATTATTTGCCAATTCTCGTGTAGCCTTTGATTTACTTTATCGCAAGAAATTATTTATCCAAACGGGTTTAGAGTTTCATTATAAGTCAAGTTATTATGCAGACGCTTATATGCCTGCTATTCAGCAGTTTCATTTGCAGGATAAACAACTTATTGAAGGCTATTTACAAGCCGATGCTTTTGCCGATATGCGAATTAACCGAGTGAGAATTTTTGTAAAATTTGCTCACGTAAATAAGGGACTTTTGGGCAATGGCTATTATGCGTCACCGGGTTTTGCAGGAATGGGTAGAGTATTGGCATTTGGTGTACATTGGTTACTTTTTGATTGATTTATTTGAAGCGAAAATAAGCGATTTTAGAAAGCGAAATTGAGCGAATAGCGAGTAATAAGCGATTTTACTTTAATCAATTTGTGAAAATAAGAATCGCTCATTTTCGCTATTCTCAAATCGCTCAAAACGGAATCGCTCATTTTCGCTATTCTCAAATCGCTCAAAACGGAATCGCTCATTTTCGCTATTCGCAAATCGCTCAAAACAGAATCGCTCATTTTCGCTATTCTCAAATCGCTCAAAACGGAATCGCTCATTTTCGCTATTCTCAAATCGCTTATATATGAATACAGAACAAAGAAATAACGCTACAAAAACGATGTTGGGCTTGAAACTCCCGACTGACCCACGTTGGGTAAATGTGGCAGAAAAAAATATTGCTGAAATCTTGATTGACCATGCTTATTGTGAGCAGAAGGCGGCTTCCTCGTGTATTTCATTGATTATTCAGTACCCTGAAAAAGAGAAACTAAGAGAAGTTTTAATGCCCGTAGTGTCTGAAGAATGGGCTCATTTCAGAATGGTTTTGAAGGAAATGAACACTCGTGGAATTGAGTTAGGTCCTCAAAGAAGAGACGAATACGTTCATTTATTATACAATTCAATGCGTCATGGCGGTACACGTGACCAACAATTGGGCGAAAGACTTTTCTTAAATGCCTTAATTGAAGCGAGAAGTTGTGAACGTTTTAGAATTTTATCACAAGAAATTTCTGATGAATCTTTACGTGATTTTTACCACGAATTAATGATTTCAGAAGCAGGTCATTACGTAAATTTTATTGACCTTGCCAAAGAATATTTATCTGCCGAATACGTAAAAACTCGTTGGGAAGAATGGCTTGAAACCGAAGCCGAAGTAATTAGAAATTTAGAAGTTAGAGGCGATAGAGTGCATTAAAAGTGATAGGGGCGAATTGCATTCGCCCTTGTAAATTTTGGAATTGGGCGAATGCGATTCGCCCCTACGAAATTCAAATCAACCCATTAATCTGTACATATTGCAAAAGCATAATCGTCTTAGCATCTTTAATTTCGCCCGTTTTTATCATATCAAATGCTTTTTGAAAATCTAATTCCAAAACATCAATTTCTTCCTCTTCTTCAACGCCACCACCGTCGTTAATTTTTTGTTCTTTGGTGTAGGAAGCCACAAAAAAATACAAAATTTCAGTAACCGAACCGGGCGACATATAGACTTCAAAAATTTTCTGAACATCTGTAATTTGATAACCTGTTTCTTCTTGCGTTTCTTTTTTGATGCAATCTTCTGGATTATCAGCGTCTAATAAACCCGCACAAGCTTCAATCAACATTCCGTCTGGATTTCCGTTTAAGTACGTCGGCATTCTGAATTGGCGAGTTAAAATCACGGTTTTTTTCTCCTGATTATACAGCAAAATCACTGCTCCGTTGCCTCTATCATAAGCCTCACGACTTTGGGTTTGCCATTGTCCATTTTTCTGTAAGAAATCAAATGTAACTTTGCGGAGGACGTACCAATTATCAGAAAGGACTTCCGTCTTTATATTTTTAATTTTTGAATTCATTTTGATTGAAAATGATTAAATGTGATTATTTTTGAACAAAATTAAAATAAGCACATGAATTTCCAAATCAGAAAGCAAAAAATACTTGAAAAATTAGAGCAAGATGCCATTCTTGATGTGAAAGAATTAGCAATTCTGCTCGAAACCTCCGAAATAACAGTTCGTCGAGATTTAGCAATTTTGGCTGAACAAGGTTTATTGGTGCGTACACACGGCGGAGCTATGAAAGTGAGTCTTTCGCAAATGCCTGTGAGTTTTGCTCAAAAATCGGCAATAAATGCAGAGCAAAAAGATGAAATTTGCAAAATAGCCGTTAGCCAAATTCAAGCAGGAGACGTGGTGTTTTTAGACTGTGGTAGCACCGTTTTTAGAATGTGTCCTTTTATTCGGAATATGAAAATAAAAGTGGTAACTAATTCATTACCAATAATTAACGAGTTGGTTGGTTCGGAAGTGAGTTTGAATTTTGCGGGAGGAGAAATTGATTTTGAACGACAAGCGGCACACGGAAAAATCGCCATAGAACATTTTCAAAGATACCGAGCTGATAAAGCTTTTGTGGGCATTGATGGTATTTCACTGAAAAATGGATTGAGTGCTTCGAGCGAAAAAGAGGCAGAAATAACGATGGCTTTGGCTCAAAATGCTCGTGAAGTTTTCTTCCTTTGTGATTCGGGGAAGTTAGAAAAAGACCGATATTTACCTTTTGCTCCGATTAACTTTGTCCAAAATCTCATTACCGATTCTTCGGTTTCGCAGGAATTATTGGCAGAATATAAAAAGGCAGGTATTAATGCTTTGAAAAGTTAAGGGTTATCTATGAAATTCACCTTCCCGAAAGTTTGAAACTTTCGGGAAGGTCTCCTTAGTCGCTCGCCTCTGGCGAGTGACGACTATTATCAGGCTTCCAGCCATTTTGAATACAATGTTTAAATCGTAGATAGATAGGGCTGGAAGCCTATTAATAATAGTAACTCGCCAGAGGCGAGCGACTGTTATTATTTGTTTAGACTATTGTATTGGTGTTTTCGCTTACTATATAAATTAAAAAAATAATGCAAACTTTCCTCGACCGTTCGGCACAATATATTTATTCACAACATTCTCATAATCAGCTTTCTAAAGTTTGTATTGTTATTCCATCTCGTCGTGGAGTTTTATATTTCAAGCAAGCACTCGCACAACTTTCTGATGTTCCGTTTTTAGCTCCTGATGTTTTATCGGTAGATGATTTTGTAATGCAAATGACGGGGCTTCGGCAGATTGACCAAGTGGCTTTGTTATTTGAATTGTACGATGTTTTTAAGGAAATTGACCCAAATGTGGCGTTTGAAAAATTCATGACTTGGGCAAGTACGCTCCTGAATGATTTTGATAAAATTGACCAATATTTAGTGGATGCCAAAGCATTGTTTAGCTATATGTCGGAAGCGAAGGCTTTAGAACGTTGGCAAATGCAATTGGGTGAATCTCAGAAAGATAAGAATCTAAAAACCGACCGAACCGACCGATATTTTAAATTATTCGAGAATATTTTTAGTGTTTATCAAAACTTGCGAAACCGTTTATCTGAACAAGGTTTGGTTTACCGAGGCATGGCTTATCGTGATTTAGCCGAAAACGTTGATAAATATATTCTTGAAAAAGACAAGCACCTTAAATATTATTTTGTTGGATTTAACGCCCTCAGTGATGCCGAAGAACGCATTATTAGAACTTTGTTAAAACGTAGAGATTTTGCCGAAACACTTTGGGATACAGATACTTACATCCTGAAAAATAAAGACCAAAAAGCGGGTGCTTGGTTGCGTTATTATAAAGAAGGAGATGATAAAAATGGGATTCCGCCACTTTATAACAAAGAATGGCTTTGGGAAACGGATGAGTTAGTAAAAGGAACGAAAAATATCCAAGTAATTGGCGTTTCTAATGCCAGTATTCAAGCAAAAGTGGCAGGGCATATTTATCGAAGTTGGAACGCTGAGAAAGAGGAAGGAGAAAAGGTGAAAGAGGAAAATGCTCAGACGGCTATTGTTTTGGGAGATGAAAACTTGCTTGTCCCTGTCATGAATTCATTGGATGAATCGGTGAAGGATTTTAATATTACAATGGGTTTATCGTTGAAAAATTCCATGCTTTTCACCTTGATTGATTCACTTTTTGAGTTACAACGTAATTTAGTAGAATTCAAAACTGAAGATGGTGGAACGGTAAGAATCCCAAAATTCTCTCATCGGCAGGTTGTTAAAGTTTTAAATCATCCGTTTTTGAGGCGTTGGGAGTTGATGAAGTATAGTGATAAACCTCACCCGAAGCGTCGGTCGCCCCAGCCCCTCTCCGATGGAGAGGGGGGCATTCGACCTAACCAATTTGCGGACGAAAACTCCCCTCTCCATCGGAGAGGGGTTGGGGCGACCGACGCTTCGGGTGAGGTTTTAGAACATAAATTCTACCAAAAATCTGGATATGAGGAGTGGAAATATTTAAAACAATTTGCCAGAGATAATCGTAAAAACCCTACCGAATCAGAAGAAATACTTTGGGAAAAACTCAGAAATAAACAATTGGGTGATTTCAGAGTAAGAAGACAGCATTCTATAAATTCATTTATAGTTGATTTTGTATTTTTAAAACAAAACCTAATCATCGAACTCGACGGAGGAATTCACGAAGTTGATGATAATCCTAAATACGATGAATATCGAACTCAAGAGCTTAATGCAGAGGGTTTTAGAGTGTTAAGATTTAAGAATGAAGAAGTTTTAGAAAATGTAGATGAGGTTCTTAAAACGATTTTATACTATTTGAATAACATAACCAAACAATCAGGTATCGAAGTGTCGGACGAAAACTCCCCTCTCAGCAGGAGAGGGGTTGGGGCGACCGACGCTTCGGGTGAGGTAAATACTGAGGCCCTAAACCCAATCCGCAAAACACTCCGAGAAATCACTGAACGAAATCGAGTTTTTCTTAGCTCAAAAGAACTTTTAGAAATTGCTGAAAATGACTCGCTTTTTGAAGTGATTTTTAAACATTGGAATAACAATCCTCAAAATGCTATTAAGTGTTTTTATGCTCTAATTGACTTACTGAGAGATGTTTACAAGGAATCACAAGATGCCGTTGAAACGGAATATCTGTATCAGTTTTATCTGATTTTGCAGAGAATGGAAGGTATTTTAGAGGCTCGAAAAGACACCGTAACCATGCGGAGTTTCAAGACTTTTTTGTTTGAGTTTATCAAGCAAACTAAAATTCCGTTTGAGTCAGAAACCGATGAAAGTTTGCAGATAATGGGGATGTTGGAAACCCGAACGTTGGATTTTGAAAAGGTAATAATTCTTTCGGTAAACGAAGGAACTTTACCGCAAGGAAAGCGACAAAACACTTTGATTCCATTTGATGCTTTGAGCGACCCGCAGTTCAATTTACCAACCCATAATCATGCGGATTCGGTAATGGCGTATCACTTTTTTAGGCTTTTACAACGTGCCAAAGAAATTGTTTTGGTTCATGTTTTACCTTCTGATACGTATGGAGCAGGCGAAAAAAGTCGTTTCCTTTTACAAATTGAGCATGAATTAGCCAAATTCAATAAAAATATAACGCTCTCATACCCAACGGTCAAATTTATTGCGGGCGATGAAGAACGGGAAGAAGAAACCAAATTAGAAATTCAGAAAACAGATGATATTTTAGCATTCATTGAAAAGGAAATTACCGAAAAAGGCATTTATCCTTCGCACATGAATCAGTATTTAGATTGTTCACTGAAATATTATTTTAGCAAGATTGCGGGCATTGCTGAGGAAGAAACCGTGGAGGAAAAAATAGGAGTGGATACCTTCGGAAATTGGATTCATAAAACCTTTGAAAACATTGATTCTGAATTTGTTGCCAATGGTGGAGTCGTAGAAAAAGAGGATTTAGAAACGGTCTTGAAAAATATTCAATCTTATCTAAAACAGGCTTTTAAAGAAACCAATCAAGGGTTAAGAGCAGAAGAAGGAATGAACTATATTTTGTATCAAGTTGGAGAAACGATTGTAAAGAAGTTCTTGCGTTATCAGCTTGATAATGAATTATTTCCGTTAGAATTATTAGATGTTGAAAAGACTTTGAAAGTGCAATTTGTAGCTCAGGTGAATAATAAAACTTTGCCTGTAAAAATTGCAGGTCGTATCGACCGAATGGACAGAGCAGGTGGCAATAAGATTCGTGTAATCGACTATAAAACGGGAAAAGTTGAAGCTAAAGATTTGAAAATCAATATAGAAGATTTGGCTGAAAACCTTTTGATAGACAAAGAAAAGGATAAATTTCGACAATTGTGGTTGTACAAATACATGGTTTTGAAGCAGATGACTTCAAAAAATGGGTTAACAATTAATGGTATAAAATTGAATGAAGTTGAAAATGAAGTAAGCTCAGGAATTTACTCTTTCCGAAATATTGAAGCAGGACTTTTACAGCAAAGTATTGAGTTTCAAGAAGGTGAAACAATCCAAGATTTTATTTTTGAATCTGAGAAGTATCTACAAAATTTCGTTAGTGATTTGTTAGACCCCGAAAAACCATTTGAAAAGCGAAAAGACGTAGAAAATTGCGTTTATTGTGATTATCGACGGATTTGTGGGAGGTGATTTGTAAGTAAATTAAAATGTGAATATATTTAATGATGATATTAAAAACCACCTTTACTGATTTATCTGATTGGATTCCAAAAGAATGGGAACGTCCACAAAAAGGGTCAAGTTCCATTACGATTTTTGAACAGCCAGAAACCTCAGAAGTTTATTTTTTTAAAGAATCTCATACACGCTACGAACTTGAATTTTGGTCAGAAATTATTTCCAGTAAATTTGGTCAAATGCTCGGATTGAATGTTTTGGATTATAATATAGGCTACTACAAAGGCAATTTAGGCTGTCTATCCAAAAGAATGGTTAATCCTGACGAAGGACAGGTACTTTATCATGGAGTTGAAATTCTTAATGACCATATAGAAACATTTATAATGTCTGATAAACCATTTTTTAGTTATCAAGATATTGAAGAACTTTGCAAAAAAGATGATTTTAACCATTTATTGACTCATTTCCATGAATTAATAATTTTTGATGCTCTAATTGGTAACACTGATAGACATACCGAAAATTGGGCTTTTATTAGAAATTTCTCAGCAAAAATAGATTTACCAAAACTTAATCCCAATAGCAATCCAACGCTATTCAAGTTAATTTTCCATTTTTTATTAAACAGAAAAAAATATAGCAATTATTTTCAAAATAATGATTCAAAACTGAAACTTTCAATAAGCACAACCCACATATCTTCTTCTATCTATGATAGTGGTTGCTGTTTGGGAAGAGAAATTGAAGAAATCAAGATTCAAGATTTTATAAAGGATAAAAAAAGAATTGAAAGTTATACAGAAAAAGGTAAAAGTGAAATTAGGTGGAATAAAGACAGAATTGGTCTTTTTGAAATAGTTAGACAGATTCACGATACGGATAATCAATCGCTTAAATCTATTTTCAACCAATTAAAAATAGATAATTTGCACGATTCTATCAAATCCATTGTTACTCAAATAGACGAACAAATACCTTTAGAAATTCAGAAATCAAGGCTAACTTTGCATCGCAAACATTTTATAACAGAATTATTGATTTTCAGATTTCAAAAACTTAAAAATATACTTGATTAGGGTCATTTACATATCTTGGAGAAAACAAGCGGGTAGTCGCAGACACATCGTTGCTAAAATGAAACGTAATGCATCGGGAGTAATATTTCAATCTTTCCCCAAAGCATTAGAAAAAGCAAAAGCTGATGGATTAGACTATTTAGCAGGTTTTCATGATTTGGAAAAGGTTACAAATAAAGATGTTACTCAGTTGATTAATCACAGAGTCATTGGAAAAGACAGACCTGATAGGCAACATTTTTTATCTTTTTGGGAAGCTGAAAAAGCTGTTGATAATTTTGAAATTTTAGCACTAACACAAGGTAGTTCACCAACCGATAATCTCGAATTCTTAGGGGAATATCATCCACAAAAGGGAATGAAGTTTGTTACAGACCTTGCTGGATTAAGTCATATTGAATTACCAAAAGATTTTTTTAAAATTGGAGATAAACTTACTTATAAAATTGAAAAGGATAATCCAATTGATAAAAAAGCAGTAGCCGTTTATAAAGACAGGACAAAAGTGGGTTATATAAAACAAATTCACAGTCGTTTTTTTCAAGATTTAAAATACCCCGTATCCTTAACTGTAAAAGCATTAGACCAAAATGGACGCATCAAGAATGTATTTATATTAGTTGAGCTTTGATTGAAATAAATTCTTGTCAAAAGGAGTCGCCTAATATTAGGTGATTCCTTTTTTGTTGGATATATGATGAGTTATTAACGTACATATAATAGTGTTAAAATAAAAAGTAACATTTAGTGTGAAAATCCGAGTCAAGTAAAAACTATTTGACCATTCCTAGGCTTTAACTATTATAACTTAAAGACATGAAACCCATAAAACCCACCCGTCAATTCCCAAATGAGTTAATGGATAAACTCCGTCAAACGGGAGATTTATTAGCAGATGACGTAATTTTTCGTCTGCACGAAACACATGGAATTACGAGTGTGAGAGAAATGTTTGTTTGGTTAAATAGTTCAGAGTCAGCGTCTAAGTTTGAAATTGTTAATCAGTTTATTAATCAAAATAGCTTTCTGCCAGATTTTGCGGATAAAAAACTGATGAAACAAGGTATCGATTTCTTTCAGAAAAATCAGCAACAAATCGGGGTATTATTGGTGTGTTTGTCACTTCCGTATTGTTACGCAGGAGCAGACGGTGCAAAGGTTTTGGCAATGTCGCAACGTATTCAAACCGATACCCTAAAACGTTTGGAAGAAACTGGCGAATTTATTCAGATTATTACCCAAGAAAAAAACTGGAATAACGGAGAAGCCTTTCATGAAATATTGAAAGTGAGATTGATGCACGCTGCAATTCGTTTTCTTACTGAATATCACGGCACTTGGAATTTAGCTTGGGGAAAACCCGTAAACCAAGAAGATATGGCAGGAACAAACGGAGCATTTTCATATATTGTGATTCGTGGAATGAGAAAGTCGGGAGATGAACCTTCTGAATCAGATTCGGAAGCCTATTTACATCTTTGGAATGTTATTTCAGTAATCATGGGAGTTGATAAAGTATTGATTCCTAATAATTTAAGAGAAGCGTTTGTGTTGGATAAAATAATTGCCAAACGCCAATTTAGACCTTCCGAAGAAGGAAAATTATTGACAAAAGCATTATTGAATACGATGGAGAAATTTGTAGAGAATCCTTTATTAAAATCTTTTCCTGCGGCTCAAATGCGGTTTTTGATGGGCGATAAAGTGGCAGATATTTTAGGAATTCCTGCTGTAACTTTCGAGAAAAAACTAATCCCTTTTATTCCAACTTCCATTCTATTTAAGCAATAATATCGTCTCACAGACTCGACTATATCAATTTTCGTATAATTTTACGCTATAAACCTGTAAAATCATTATGCTGAGATTGGATAAATATCGAATTTTTAGCATCGAAACTGATAAATTATGTGTGATACTTTTATTGCCTTACCTCCTGTAACTAAATCAAATAGCGTAATTTTTGGTAAAAACTCCGACCGTGAACCCAATGAGGCTCAGGCAATTGTGCGTTATCCAAGAATGAAGCACATCGAAGAAACATTGCGTTGTACTTATATTGATATTCCGCAAGTTGAAGAAACTTTTGAGGTTATTTTGTCAAAACCTTTTTGGATGTGGGGTGCCGAAATGGGCGTAAATGAATACGGTGTAACCATTGGAAATGAAGCCATTTTTACCAAAGTTAAACATCAAAAAACCAATCAAGGATTGACAGGAATGGATTTGTTGAGGTTGGCTCTTGAACGTTCAAAAACGGCTGATGAAGCTTTAAAATGTATCATTGAATTACTCCAAAAATACGGTCAAGATGCTTGTGGAGGTTATCAAAATCGTGATTTTTACTATGATAATTCCTTTATTATTGCCGATGCTGAAAATGCTTTTGTTTTAGAAACGGCTGGAAATCAATGGGTAACTAAAAAAGTAAATACTTATGCAAGCATTTCAAATGGTTTAACCATTACGGATGATTATGATTCAATTTCTGAGAAAGCTATCACTTTTGCTCAAGAAAAAGGATTTTACAAATCAGGGAAATTTAGTTTTGCAAAAGTATATTCAGACCCCCTCATGACTTGGGTGAGTTCTTGTAAAACTCGACAGAATGTAACCATGAAAGGTGCTGAAAAACAAGGGTTTAATATTCAGTCAGCCATCGAAATATTGTCTTCACATTATTTATCTGACGATAAATTTGCTCCTTATAAAGCCACAACAAAAGACGTGTGTATGCACGCAACGGGCAAACTGAACCCTAACTCGACGGTAGGTTCAATGATTGTAGAAATTAGAAAAGATAAGCCTGTAACTGTTTGGTTAACAGGGTCTTCAAATTCGAGTTTGTCAATTTATAAGCCATTTTTCTTTGGAGAAAATGGAGTATTGAATGATGTTTATCAAGTACCTGATGTAAAATTTGACCGTAAAACCCTTTGGTGGATTTCAGAAAGGTTATACCGTTTAGGAAATCTTAATTACCAAGCTTTAGTTGGGATTGTGAAACAAGAAAAAGAGCAAATTCAACAACGTTTGATAGAAGAAGAACAACAATTTTTTAAAGGAAATCCAACAGAAGAAACTTTGCAGAATTTCTCGAAAAATAGTTTTCAAACCTCATTTAAAGCTTTAATAGATTGGAACAATAAAGCATCAAAAATCGCTTGGCGACCAGCATCTTGGAATCCGTTTTACTACTTTTTCTGGCGAAATTTGAATAAGAAAGTGGGTTTGTAACACGAGAATCTTTCCCGTGAAATCTTATCTTTAACTACCTATGGATTCAAAATATTTTTATATTTGTACAAAACAAATGAAATCATGGTTCAAACAGTTTATGATGAAGTTGCCAGTTTCATGGCATCAATGAATCCCGAAAAAGTAATAGCTTTTAAACCTTCAAAAGCTAATCAAAATAGACTTGACTTTTTATTAGATAAACAAACAGAAAAAAGACTTTCAAAAGATGAATTAAACGAGTTAGAGCATTATCTTATGCTGAATCGGATTATTGGACTTGCCAAAGCACGTGCATTGAGTCTTGTGTCGGCATGAGAAAAGGAATTTCTGCCAAATTAAAGCAACAAATTGCACTGCGAGCAAATTTTAGATGTGAATATTGTCTATTGCCCGATAAAGTTTCATTCTATAATTTTCATATTGACCATATTCGTAGTTTAAAGCACGGAGGAAGTTCGGAAGTAGATAATTTGGCTTATTGTTGCCCCGATTGTAATCACTTTAAAGGAACGGATATTGGTAGTTATACTATTGATGATGAGCTTGTTAGGTTCTTTAATCCTCGTATAGAATTATGGAAAGATAATTTTGAAATTATTAATGGATTAATTTTGAGCAAGACAGATATTGCAAAAGTTACCGAGCAAATTTTTAAATTCAATGATGTAGATAGAGTTATTTTTAGAATCGAATTAATAAAACTTGGACTTTACTAACGATTATCCTGTAAGAGCTTCTTATGGGATTTTTTATTGAGGTACTGGTTTGTAACACAGTAATCTTTCCCGTGAAATACCAATAACTTGGCATTAAAATTTCCCAATCTCCATACAATATCGTAATTTTGTACTTTATTAAGAATTAAGCAAATACAAGATAAATGTTAAACGTATCAAATGTTTCACTCCGTTTCGGAAAACGGGTACTTTTTGAAGATGTAAATATCAAGTTTGTAGAAGGAAACTGCTACGGTTTGATTGGTGCAAATGGTGCAGGAAAGTCAACTTTCTTGAAAATTCTTTCGGGTGAAATCGACTCGCAAACAGGTTCTGTATCGATGAACCCCGGTGAGCGTATGTCAATGTTAAAGCAAAACCATTTTGAATATGAGGAAGTTCCTGTATTACAAGCGGTTATCATGGGGAATAAACGCCTTTATGATATTATGGTTGAGAAAGATGCTATTTATTTAAAAGAAGATTTTACAGAAGAAGACGGAAACCGTGCTGCTGACCTCGAAGCAGAATTTGCTGAAATGAATGGTTGGGAAGCTGAATCTGAAGCTGGGCAATTGTTAAGTGGCTTGGGAATTAAAGAAGATTTGCATTATACCTTGTTAAAAGATGTTTCGGGTTCTGAAAAAGTAAAAGTGCTTTTGGCACAAGCTTTATTTGGTTCTCCAGATATTTTGTTATTAGATGAACCTACCAACAACTTAGATATTGAGTCTATTCTTTGGTTAGAGAATTTCTTGACAAATTTTAAAAATACCGTAATTGTTGTTTCTCACGACCGTCACTTCTTAGATAACGTTTGTACGCACATTGCCGATTTAGATTTTGGAAAAATTCAATTATACGGGGGTACTTACACTTTCTGGTACGAATCATCACAATTAGCGGCTCGTCAGCGTGCTGACCAAAACAAGAAAACTGATGAAAAACGTAAAGAATTGGAGGAATTTATTCGCCGATTCTCTGCTAACGTTGCGAAGTCAAAACAAGCAACTTCTCGTCAGAAAATGTTGGATAAATTACAAGTTGAAGACATTAAACCTTCATCACGTCGTTATCCATTTATCAACTTCAAACCTGAACGTGAAGCAGGTGACCAATTACTTTCAGTAGAAGGTTTGTCAGCTAAAAATCCAGAAGGAGAATATTTGTTTAAAGATGTGTCATTCACTTTAACGAAAGGAGATAAATTAGCCGTTCTTTCTCGTGACTCATTGGCTGTTAGTGCTTTATTTGATATTTTGATGGGCGAAAGAACTGCCGATGCAGGAACTTTCAAATGGGGAGTGACTACCACTCAGGCATATTTGCCAAATGATAATGCTAAGTATTTTGAAGATGGTTCATTAAACTTGGTAGATTGGTTACGCCAATATTCAACTGAAAAAGACGAATCATTTATTCGTGGATTCTTGGGTAGAATGTTGTTCTCAGGAGACGAAGCCTTGAAAAAATGTACTGTAATTTCTGGGGGTGAAAAACAACGTTGTATGTTCTCAAGAATGATGTTGTCGGGTTCAAACGTAGCCATTTTCGACGAACCAACCAACCACTTAGACTTAGAGTCAATTACGGCATTGAACAACGGAATGGTTGATTTTGCAGGAACAATTTTATTTACTTGTCATGACCACCAATTAACGCAAACCGTGGCAACACGTATTTTAGAACTTGGACCAAAAGGTTATTTAGATAAATTAATGACTTTTGATGATTACATTACTGACGAGCGTGTAAAAGCTCAGAAAAATGAAATTTACGGATAAAAAACAAAACCCTGAGAATTTTCTCAGGGTTTTTACATTTATTAACAGTTAGGTATGTTTTATTTGATGTCTTAGGCTCTTTTTTGAGAGTTAGGGTATTGTAATAACTTTGTGGTTAGGCAATAATTGAATGTTATTAGTGGTTGGTGTTTAGTCCCGACTCCAATAGCCGCCACTATCTTCATCGGGTTTGTAATTGTATTATTCTAATTACATACTTATAACGTTAAAGCTTTTCTAAAGTCACAAAACTTACCAAATGTGAATTTTTTTAAATCTGTTAATATTTGTTAATACGCTTTTTTTTAAGGTTTTATATTAAATTTCATGTACTAATTCCAAATTTTCTTTTGTTTTTGAGAAAGAAAAAAGCGATAAAAAAATATAATTTTTTTCATAAATTCATCATGTCTTCCTTCAAAACAATAATTTTATTATTTTTATATGGATTAAATACTAACATTTAATCATAAACAGTTATAAACACATCACATATTTTAACAAACCCAAACAATGAAAAACCTATCAATAATTTTGGCAATGGTCATTTTAGGATTCGTATCATCTTGTAAAAAAGACGAAACAACGACTCCAGCAAAAACAAAAACTGAGTTAATTACAGCGAAAGTATGGATAATCAATGAAGTAATAGCGTTAGGTACACCAGTCTATACAAAAGGCGGAACAGATGTTCTAAACTTAGGATTTGCAAAAGTTTCGTTATCCTTTAAATCTGATGGTAGTGTGTCAGGATTTGATAATAATGGAAAAACGCTTCCAATATCTGCAAAATGGAGTTTGTCAACAGATGAAACTAAAATTATAATTTCTGGTTCTGGCATTACAGGTTTAGACGGAGAAGCTTTAATAATTCAGTTGACTGATACCAATTTTGAAGTCAAAGGAAAGGTAACTTATCAAGGAATAACGGGAGATGCTAATTTAAAAATGATTCCACAGTAAAATATTTTTAAATGTAAATTTCTTAAAATCAGTCAGTTGTAAAATTGACTGATTTTTTTTGCATTTTTTTCTTGTTTCTGCTTTGTATTTTAAAATTAATCTCCTAATTTTGCAGTCCCAAACAACGGGAAATGGTTTCGTAGCTCAACTGGATAGAGCATCTCACTACGGATGAGAAGGTTTGGGGTTCGAATCCCTACGAGATCACTAAAAGCCTCTCTACGTAATGTAAAGAGGCTTTTTTGTTTCTATTCTTCAACTGTCACCGCCATCAATCCAATAATTACATCGTTGTTTAAAGCAATCATTTGAATTGCTTTAATTGGAGTTTTAGGAATATTTATTTCATAAACATTTGCAGCTCCGCCATCAATGGCTTTATTGCTGAATCCTTTAATGCTGTTGTATTTAATATCCTCTTTGGTAAACTTTCCTGTTTTTAACAATAGTCTGGTCGGACGCTCGGTCTGAGAATATTTAAACGCTTTTCCATCGTAAAAAAAATCCTGTTCTATTGGCCACCAATTGTTTGGGTTATTCAAATGAAATTCTTGTTTACTGTCGTTTTCAAAAGTTATTACCACTTTCCCATTATTCATTTGGCTTTGCATAGGATTGGTCGTTCCTGCCATTAATAAATGCAATCTTTGTCCTGTGAGGCTTTCCGTTTTTATGGATAACGTATCTGGAAAATTATCCCATTTGCTGACAAAGGCAATATTGTTCTTTTGAGCGTCTGAGGGTGTACGGAACGGTATCTTGTCAAAGAATATTTGTTCGTTTTCTTCTTGGGCATTTTTGCGTAAGCCAGAATCATCAATTATGGCGTCGGTTAATGGATAGCACCAATTGCCAATTCCTTGTGTTGGAAGTTGTAATGTTGCGGATTGTGGGCGTGGACTCAGATATTCGTTTTTGAAAATATTGGTTACTTTCTCGTTGAACGTTTTACTTAAATCAATTGTGTGGAAAATGTTAGAATAGAGTTTTCTTTCGATTTTACTTTCTGATACTTTTTCAACGATATTTTTGCTTTCTTCTCTTATTTTTTCTTCTCCATAAATAATTTCAATTTTAAAATCTTTTCCTTTTGTAGTCGTGAAAGAAAGAAAAGTTAAATCTCCTTTTTTCAATAAATGGCTTTCAACTTTCTTTCCGTTTACATTGACTGATTTTACGGTTGAATATTCGCAAGGAATAAACATGGATAATTCAATGGCTTGGTTAAATCCTGTTTTGATATTGTATATTGATTTTTGTTTATTTCGTTTAAAATCAAATGAAATATCTTTAGTTTTCAAACTTGCAAAATCCCATGTTTTAGGAAAACCTTGTTCAATGGTTAATTTCCCTGCTAATAAATGCGGTTTTATGCCAAATAAGCCCTCAATTAGGCTTCTGCCTGCCATTCCTATACCATCGGCAAAATCACGGTATAATTCGCCTCGCATGGCGTCTAAGCTTGATAGTTGCTCAAATCCTCCCGGAGAAGCGGAGGTGTAAAAGCTTTCAATGATGTTATTTCGCCAAATATTGTATGCTAAAGTTGGGTTTCCGCCTTGCCAACAAGCTAAAGCCGTATGCAAATTTTCGCCCAATGCCACATTGTTGATACTCCATGTGTAAGGTTGCCAATTGGTGGTGCTGAGGAGATAAAAGTCTTGTTTGAGTTCTGGAATAGAAAATGGAATTTTTGGAATATTTTTATCAATATACTTCGTCATGCTAAATTGTTGTTCAGACGATGCCGCTTCTGAATCTATGGCATGGTAAACTGTCCAAACTGCTGCCGATGGATGAGTTTGTTGTAAGCCCAAAGCGTCTTTGTATTCTGCAAAACAACCTGTTTCATTTAGCCATAATTTTTCTTGTAAAACTTTATAAATCTTATTGGCTTCATCTTGAAAAGGCTTATCGTTTTTACCCAAAATTTTGGCTAATTGTGCCGCTGAACGAAATGCACGGTAATTGTAAGCGGTTGAATGCGTAACGCCTCCACCGCTGTATTGAAGTGCATCGCTCGCCCAAATGCAGCAATAAGCATCAAATAGACCGTCATTGTCTGGGTCAAAATTGTGTTTTTCCCATGCTAAATGTTTTTCAATAACGGGGAATATTTCTCGTAAATAAGTGGTGTCGCCTGTCCAATTAAAATGATTAAGAAGTTGGTCGATATACACCAAATTCATATCATAGTGATGTGCTTTTATGTCACCATTTGGATTTCGACAAATGTAACCATCGGTAAAAATTGCTTTCCCAATTTTTTCAACTTGTCGAGCCATATTCATCGCTGTATCTGGCAAAAAATCTGTTAATGGAACATTACTTCCAACTTGCGATTTTGCATAAGCCGAAAAATGAGTTTTGGCACGGTCATGTTGCCCCAAAACGTCAGCAATATAAGGTCCTCGCCAAGCAGGCAAACGCATTCGCCAAGCAATTGCTCCGTGCATATACGTTGGATTTTCCCAAATGGCATCTGCCGCTAAACTTAAAGCTTGTCCGAGTGGATTGAGTAAAGAATCGGGCGTATTTATCTGAATTGTATTGAGGATTTGCTGACGTAAAACATCGTTTTCTTGAGCAAATGTTGAAATTTTTTCATACTCAAAAGCAAGATTTCCTTTCTGAATATAACAAAACTGGCTCGTATTTTTTAATGTACCCGAAGCTATCAAACAAGGCGTTGCGGTGTGTTCTTTAGTAGAAATTATATTTTGAGGTAAATTTACATTGACTGCGTTGGCGATGGCTAATTCATAATTTTTAGGGAAAATCCCTGCCATTATTTGTGTAGAATCTTTGGGGTTATACTGAACTTTAAATTGATTTTTATTCAACTGAAATTGATTATTTAGGCATTTTTCGGGTGTTAAATAAAAGACACTTTCTGGGTCTGCACCAATGTCCCCGTCACGATTGAATTTTTTGCCTGTAATTCCTCCGTAAAGAAAAATTATCTTTAAATTCTTCGGAATATTCCCAATTGCTTGGTAATCAATTAGCATTCCTTCGGTGCTATAAGTTGCGGTAACTTTTAGTTTTAAAATGGCAGAACCCAATAAATCATCTTTAATTTGATAAAACATTGCCCCATCTTCATAGATAGTTTCGATGTTTTTTGCTTCTGAAATCCATTTGCTTTTACCTTCATTAATTAAACCAATCTTACAGTTTCCGCCCATGCCTGGTAAGTACATGGCAAATTCTGGAAAATCCCCTGTTTCTACTCGAAAAGCAGTATTTGAGCCGTATAAAGCACGATTAAATTTCTGCTTGGGATTTTCACAACGAAAACCTTTGCCGTGAGTTGGACTATAATGTAAATGTTTGATGATGGGCGTTGTTTGTCCGAAAATGGTTTGGACACAACCAAAAAATAAAAATAAAAGAGCGATTATGTTACGCATTACAAAGAGTTTTAGAGAATAAAATTGATAATCAAGACATTAAGATTGTAAGGGTTCAATTTTTACTCAAAGTCTTGACCAATCTTTCCCAGAAAATGGAATACCTTTATGGTCAAAATTGAATGAAATTAAGCATGAAAATTAAGATTAAAGAGTGGATAAAGCGATATGGCTGGGCTGAAGTAATTTCTTTAATGCTTACCGTTTTATCATCTTGGCTTGCTTTTAAACTAACCAATAGTAAAATTACAACGGCATTAATTGGCACTTGGATAGGGAATATTGGCTATTTTGGAACAATTTTAATAGGTGATATTTTGCTCGCACAAAAGCAATTACGAAGTATTGATAAACCATATTCCCTTACAACTTTCTATAAAAACATCAGGGCCTTATTGGTAGAATTCGGGATTGCTGAATTATTTGATAGTCTGTTTATTCGTCCTGTCTTGATGTATTATTTACCAATTTGGATGGATAATTTGTCGGTAGGAGTGGTGTTGGCGAAACTATTGGCAGATATAACTTTTTACATTCCTGCTATTGTGAGTTACGAATTATCGAAGAAGAAATTACGCAACTTTGAGTAGGGTTGATAGCACACAGATTTAATGGATTAGACACGGATTTAATAATTCTATCCGTGTCTAATCCATTAAATCCGTGTGCTATCATCTCAGTCAAAAAAATCATTGTGGAAATTCAACAAAAACACTTCATGGGTTGCTCTGGTAATGGCAGTGTAAAGCCAACGAATAAAATCTTCATTGATAAGTTCATCGGTTAAATAACCTTGTTCAATAAAAACAGCATTCCATTGCCCACCTTGCGACTTATGACAAGTAAGAGCATAAGCAAATTTTACTTGTAAAGCATTCAAATATTTATCTTTACGGATTTCCTCATTGCGTTCTTTTTTAGTAAGAATATGGGCATAATCTGCCGAAACGGACTCATAAAGGGCTTTGTTTTCATCTTTCGACATCGCAGGTGTGTTGGTATAAAGCGTATCCAACATCACTTTTGCTTCAATGTGTGGATGGTCTTCATAATCCAAAAGTCGCAAGGTCAAAGTTGCAAATCTGAATCCGTGCATCTCCTCAATTCCTCTGATTTTCATAACTTCCACAAAATCGCCATTTGCCAAAAATCCTGCGGGAGAATCTTCGCTTAACCAATGATAATTATTTCGTACAATCATCAATAAATCTCCTGCTGCCAATTCATCTTCTTGAGAGAAAATTCTTTGTCGGATATAGCGATTATACTGAACCGCAGTTTTGTTGGAACGGGTGAGAATAATGGTATTTTCACGGTCAAATTTTCGGTAGGCATAATTTAATCCATCTTCCAATTTTTCGCCCGTCATTTTATAAAAATCTCTAAAACCTTTGGTCGTAAAGCTGATTTTAGGAGCATTTTCTCTTAATAAATCTCGTAATTTGGTAGCATTAAATAAGATGCCAGAGTCGGCATCCTGACGCATTACATCGGTTAATTCCTGCTCTAAAACGCCAATATGAAATTGCCCTTCCATGTACGATTTTTCTAAAGCAGGAGAATTTAATTTGCCCACAGGAGGTAATTGTGCGGTATCACCCACAAAAATCACCTTGTTACCGTTATAATCAGTTTCGGGATTAGTGAAAATAAATTCCATCAAATCAGTCAATAAACCTGCTGTGCCAAATTCTGCATCGTCAGAAATCATGGAAGCCTCATCAATAATAAAAACCGTATTAGTGGCGTAATTATTTTGACGTTGAAATTCCAAATTTCCCGTAAAAGCATTGGCAACTTGACGATAAATTTTCTTATGAATCGTCAAAGATTTTTTCTTGGAATAATTACTCATCACCTTCGCTGCTCGACCCGTAGGAGCAAGAAGTACTGACTTTAATCCAAATTTTGGTAAAACCTTAATGATAGTACTAATAACGGTAGTTTTACCCGTACCTGCGTAACCTTTCAACAGAAAACAAAGTGGACCAAAATCATCTTGATTGGTCATGAAATTATCCATTTTTTGGAATAATTCGACTTGCCCAGTAGTTGGTTCAAAAGGAAATTTTTGACGGAGGAGGAAGGAAGGAGTTGGGTTTTCGGTGGACATTTATTGGGATTTATAGGAGTTGTTCTATAAAATTTCTATAATCGTAATCATTTATATTTAGTTGAGTTCCTGAATTAGACTTTTCACTTAAAAAATTCTTGATTGCTTTTTTCCGTTTTTTCACAATACTTGGATGATTCAAATTAAAAACGTCTATTGTGGTAATTGCACGTTCTACATATTCTTTTCCCTTTGTCTCATTAATTTCTATTATGCCAGTAATTGGGTCAAAGAAAAAATAATCTGATGCGATATAATTATCGGCATCAGGTCGTAAAATTAGGTCACTGTATTGGGCTAATTTCGATTTGTTACATCCGCCACAAGATAAATACAAATTTGTCCATTCGTAAGCTAAATGAATAAATTCAGTTTTACTAATTGGCTTAAAATGGTCAATTTGATTATCAATTTTAGCTCTTTCATCCAATGGATACTCGTCGCAGTATGAACAGTGGAAATCTGTTATTTTGCCAAGTGACTGAGATATTTTATCGTGATAATTTACTCTATTTTTAATCCAACTGTGTTTGTATTTTGGGTTTACTTTTCTTTTAGCAATAAAATCATCTGTCCACTCTTTTCCTTTATCTTTCAGTATTTGTGGTTCAGATTCAGTACGTTTGATGTTTGGAATTTTATACATTTGAGAAATTAGGCTACAACTTGATTACGAATTCTGTTAATTTGACGTATTTGAGGGGTTATGTATGACATGATTTCATCTGGACGTTCTTGATTTTCAAAAAATAGAATTATTTCATTCCATCTAACTAATCTATGTTCATTACCTTTTAAAATTTCTTTGGTAATATCACTAAACTCTTTAAGTTTTATTTCAATTTCATCTCCAAAACGTTCTTTAATTCCAAAAATTTCTTCCAAAATAGTATCATAACTTTCTGCATCTTCCGACAAAACAGGCTCACCATCCAATACAGCAAAACCATCATCACCTTTCTTCAATTTATGCACCCAAGCCCCATCGACCGACCCCACCACAAAAGGCGAATGCGTGGAAATGAAAATTTGTGCATTTTTAAAGAGTTTTTGCACAACGGGTAAAATTTTACGTTGCCAAGCTGGATGAAGATGGACTTCAATTTCGTCGAGGAAGAGGATGAAGTTTCTTTCAAAAATGGGTGTATCGTTTTCCCATTTCAATCTGTGCAATCTAATAACTAAATCTGCAACCCAACCAAATACACTTTTAATTCCATCGGGTAATTGGTCAAATGATAAAAAATGATTTCTTATCTTCAGTTGAATTTGAAATTTATCCTCTTCTAATTCAATTCTTACATTTTCTTCATTTTTAGCACAAATTATTTCAGAAATAATCTTTTCTATATCTAATATCTTTTGAGCAAAAAGTAATGATTTATTTTCGTCCCCTTTGCCTTTTGCTATGTATTCTTTACTTTTTGTATTGGCTAACCATTGAAGTATCGTTTTAGGGTTTATTGATTTTTGAAAACTTAGAGCATTTACCATAGAGTTTTCTAAATTCTCGTCAATTCCTGATACTTTTACATCACTAAAACTTCTGTGTCCACTGTAAGCAATAGTTACAAAATTAAAAGTATAATCATCTGGATTATTTAGTCTTTCACTGTAATTAAATATCTTTTCTTGAAATTTTATTTGCCCTAATTTATTTATACCTAATGTGTTATTTTGTTTTAAAACGTCAAAATCAAGAATTGAGTTTAAGTTTTCGGAAAAGTGAACATCTGCTATACCTGTATCATCCCACAATTTTTTAGGAAGAAAATTTATATTTGCCCCTGTTCCGAATGACTGTGCCAAAGACTCTAAAACCGTACTCTTCCCAGTCCCATTTTCCCCAGTCAAAATATGAATTTCAGCTTTATCTGGGTCAGTCTTTTTAGGAAAGTCCATTTTTATATGCTCAAAAGCTCCTATTTTATTAATTTCAAGGCTTTCTATTCTGAAATTTTCCATATTAATTCTTTACTTGTTTTCTCAAAAATAATCATTTTTTCCGTAGGACAGGTTTCCAACCTGTCAATTTACTGAATAATCGTAGATACAGGTTGGAAACCTGTGCTACTCAACTCCCGAAAGGTATTTATCAGACAAACTCCTTGATAGTTTTCTAAGTCTTTAATCTTAATTTCTTTTTCTGTAATTTCTTGTCTATCAAGCAATTGTTGTCTTTTCGTTCCTTTTAATAATGGCGTTGAAGGCGTGACCCAATTTTTACCATCGTAAAATGCTAAATTTGCGATTGTACAGTCAGTAATGAAACCATTTTTAGTCATGATTACTTCGTCAACTTTTTGGTTTTCAGTGAGTAATTTCGTTAAAAAACTACGGTCGGCGTATTTATAGGAATAATCCCAATCGCCAATATCAACCAATTTTAAGGTTCTAATTTCTTTGTAAACGTAAGGTACAAACGTAATTTCTTCAATTTCTTTTGAATAAATCACACGACAACGAAAAATACCTTCTGAACACTCAGAAGGTATTTTCATGATATTTTCTAACTTCAAAATATCTTGACAATCAAATAAATCAGCTCGTGAAGCATTCAAGCGATTATTATGGTATTCGATATGTTGAAGCGTTCCGTTTTTTATTTGTATGGTTTCTAATAGTTGCATGGATTTTATAATCATATTGCAAAAATCACTTAATCATTCACTCAATGTAACTGCTGCATAAATGCCTGTATCGGCATTTTGTTTGAACGATTTTAGAATCCATCCGCCGCCAATTACGTCGTTTCCTTCGTAAAAAACTGCTGCTTGTCCCGGAGCAATTCCAGAAACTGAATCCTTAAAATGCACTTTCATTTTATCGCCTTCTTGCCAAATAGTAGCGTCTGCTCCTGCATCTTTATAACGAACTTTGGTAACGGTTTCAATTGGATTTTCGATGGACGCATATTTTGATAAATTCAACTGTCCGACCATCATTCCGTCTCTTTCCAAATCTTTATCACGACCCAAAACTACTTCGTTGGTTTCTTTTCTGATTTCAGTCACAAAAGCAGGATAACCCAAAGCGATTCCTAAACCTTTCCGTTGTCCGATGGTATAAAATGGATAACCTTCGTGTTTGCCTAATATTTTACCGTCAGTATCCAAGAAATTTCCGCCTTTTACTCTTTCCTCTAAACCATCAACACGACGTTTGATAAAACCTCTATAATCGTTATCCGGTACAAAACAGATTTCGTAACTTTCTGCTTTATTGACTAAATCCATAAAGCCACGTTCAGTAGCCATTTCACGGATTCTTGCCTTGGTCAAATGTCCCAAAGGCAATTTTGTACGAGCTAAACTCTCTTGCGAAACGCCCCAAAGAACATAACTTTGGTCTTTCCAAGCGTCAAATCCTTTAGAAATAATATGTCTGCCGTTTTCTTCTCTGATGTTGGCGTAATGTCCCGTCGCTATAAATTCACAGTCTAATTTATCGGCACGTCTCAAAAGTGCGTCCCATTTGATGTGCGTATTACACATTACACATGGATTTGGCGTGCGTCCTTCTATGTATTCGCCTGTAAAATAGTCGATTACAGCATCACCAAATTCATTTCTGATGTCTAAAATATAGTGGGGAAAACCCAATTGAACTGCCACATTACGGGCATCATTGATGGAATCTAAAGAACAACAACCTGTTTCTTTTTTTGTACCGCCAGAGGAGGCATAATCCCAAGTTTTCATCGTCATTCCAACGACTTCGTAGCCTTCTTCATGTAGCATTACCGCTGCCACCGAACTGTCAATACCGCCACTCATGGCTACTAAAATTCTTCCGTGTTTACTCATTTTGTTTGTCTGCAAGGGTTCAAAGCCCTTCGTTAATTATAAAAGATTCTTTTGAATCGAAATGCAAAGTTACAACAAACCAACAAATACTTTGGTTCTAAGGCTTGCTAATGATAGTTTTGTTGAAAATTTAGGAACAAATTTCGATTCAGAAGAATCAAATTACATATTATGCTAAAAACAACAGTAAAAGTTTCCAACCTTAATAATCTTTCTGACGCTCGTTATTGTGCAGGAATGGGCGTAGAAATGTTAGGTTTTTCGATGGATGAATTAGACTTTGAGAAGTTTAAAGAAATGCGGGGCTGGCTGGCAGGTGTACAGATAGTCGGCGAAACGGATTCGCAAGATGTTAAGAAAATAATAGAACTTAACGAACAATACCAACCTGATTTAATCCAAATTAGTGACGAGACCCTTGTGGCTGAACTTCAAAGAATTGGCAAGCCGATTATTATGAAAGTTGATTTTGCAACGGCTAATTTGCCAGCACTTTTCCAAACGTTAAAAGGGAATGTTGAATACTTTTTATTAGAAAATTCTGATGATTTTGGCGTAATTGATAATGATGTATTGAGTCAAATTGATGCGTGGTCGTTTCAATATCCAATTATTTTAGGATTTGGCGTGAAAGAATCTAACGCAAACGATTTACTGGAACAAACCCAATTGTCTGGACTTGCTCTAACGGGTGGAAATGAAATCAGACCGGGATTTGGTGATTTCGATGAATTAATGAATACTTTAGAAGCCTTAGAGTCAGACGACTAAGCGTTTTTTGTAGGTAGTCGTTTATCTTTATTGATGGTTACTTTAAAGCTGAGATATACTCCCATACCCAGCAAAAGCATTGCGAAGAGGACGAAAATCATGGCAGTCATTTTTTTAGTAAGGATTGTTTTTCATAATTTTTAATTTTTAACGTGTAAATATTAAAAAAGTAACATATATGCTTGGTTTAGAACAAATATTAATCCAAAAATAGTTGAAAATCAATTACTTCCAAATAAATATCTGCTTTATAATCTAAAATCTTATTATTTGGTATCATATTGATAATGAATATGTTACTACATGATAAATTTTGATTTATGAAGTCAATTTAAAGAATGTTTTTCTAAAATTGTTTACCATTTACTCAATAACCTTTCTCTTTTATTTTTAATGAGAAATAAAATCCTTCAAAAGACATCATAGTGTCTGTCGATGTCAAAAATTGCTAATCATCATTTTCTTGGATTCATTGCAAAACAGGTATTTCTACCTGTTTTTTTGTTGATTTTGTTCCATAGTTTAGCATGAAATTTATGATTAAGTCGATAAAGTAGTTTTCATTGCAGATTTTAATGGACGAAAGAGTGAGGGGATGGGTGGCCTTAAATTTCTAATTATAGCACACAAGTAACAAACCGTATAATTTAAACTGATAACTAATGAAAAAGGCTACTATTGAAAATCCAACTCGTTGGACAAGGGATTATTTGTTCGATGCGTTAAAAGAATTGGGTATTCATTACATTTTTGGTGTTCCCGGAACAAATGAGATTCCGATTATTGATGGAACTTCGTATCCAGAAAACGAAGTAAAGTACATTGAATGTCTGCACGAAAATATTGCGATTGGGGCAGCAATGGGTTCGGCAAGAATGACAGGAAAACCCGGAATTTTAGTAGTTCATGTCACCCCCGGAATTGCCCATAGTATTGGCAATTTATTTAATGCTTATCGTTCAAACACACCTTTGATAATTCTTTGTTGCCAACAACAAAATGAATTAGTAACCCAAGAACCCCTTTTAGCTTCAAATTTGGTTGATTTAGCTCGTCAATATACCAAATGGGCTCATGAAGTTCGCACGCCCGAAGAAGTTCCTTTAGTTTTACAACGTGCTTTTAAAGAAGCGATGGCTCCACCAAATGGTCCTGTTTTCATTTCTATTCCTTGGGAATTTATGATGGTTGCTATTGAAGACGACCAAAAAATGGAAGGAATTACACGTATTTCTCCTCATTTTACGGGCGATGATGCTTCAATAAAACAAGCGGCTGATATTTTAGCCAATGCCAAAAATCCATTAATTGTGGCAGGCGATGCCGTTGGTTATGCTGATGCTTGGACAGAAATTCAAGAATTAGCAGAATTAATTGGAGCTCCAGTGGTTCAACAAACTTTTAGTAGTGTTGCCAATTTCCCAAATAACGATTACCATTGGCAAGGCGAATTACCGGGAAGTCAGGCGGGAGTGCAGTCGGTTTTTAAAAGACATGATGTAGCATTTTTAGTTGGTTTTGGGGCTCAGGCTCAATTGGCGGTTTTCAAATATTCAGATGGACCATTGATTCCAAAAGAAGTCACTCAGGTTTATTTGACGAACAATACGTGGGATATTGCCAAAAATTTCTATGGAGAATCAGCCATTTTAGGGGACGTAAAAGCTACTTTACCTATTCTGAATAATTACATCAAACCTCAGCGTCCAGAGGGGGCTATCTCTCGAAATAATAAACTTGAAAAGTTAGCCCAATTACGTGTTCATCAATGGGAATCTTATTTGGAAGAAGCGATGCAACAATCTGATATTTGGGCAGTTGTGATTGCAAAAGCACTGAAAGATGAAATTAAAAAACGAGAAATGGTTGACAATTTCGTGTATGTTCACGAAGCGGTTTCTGATGGAGCACCTTTCCAATATTATCTTCCTTTTAGTACCGAAGGAGCAAAACCAATCAGTTATTACTGTGTGGCAGGCGGTTCTTTGGGTTGGTCGATGCCCGCATCTTTAGGGATAAAATTGGAAGAAAAAACAACGCAAGGCATTGGTACTAAATTAGTTATTAATGCTGTGGGAGATGGTTCGTCTTTATTTTATCCTCAAACTTGGTGGACGGCTGCTCACGAAAAACTCCCGATTTTATATATCATTACCAATAATCATGAATATCATACGCTTCAATTAGGTTTGCAACAAGTGGTGGCAGCGTATGGGTCAGAGGCTGGTTATGGTTGGAAACCTAAAACGATAGACCCGAGCTATTTGCGTTTAGAACGCCCAAAGATGGATTTTGTAAATCTTGCCAAAGCATTTGGAGGTGAACACGGAGAAGTGGTACAAACACCAGCCAACGTTCATGAAGCCGTAGCAAGAGGAATTGACCACGTTTTGAATCATAAAACGTCCTATATTTTGGATATGAGAATTGCTTCAAATACACCAACAACGCCAGTAACGACTCCTGATGGAAGTATGATTTCGGTTGATAAACGCTATTTATTACAACCAGAATTGAATGTTTTTCATGCAGATTCTGTCGAAAGCGATACGCCAATGTTGAAAGCTGGGCGTGGTTCAGCAGATGAAAAAGCGAATTTTAATCTGCCTTCTCTTTTCTGATAGGAATTGTATTTGAAATCTCGAATAACAAACATCAAACTTATAACTATTTAACAGCAGAAAACTGCAAGAAAAATTTATGACAACTGAACACATTGACATCGCTATTGTTGGCGGTGGAGTTTCGGGCGTGTATAGTGCTTGGAAGCTCAAAACGAAGTATCCTGATAAGAAAATTGTGGTTTTTGAAGGAAGCGACCACATTGGCGGACGTTTACTTTCGGTAAAACCACCTGAAATTCCGAATATGGTGGCAGAATTGGGTGGAATGCGAATTTTGGAAAATAATCAAAAATTGATTGTCAATTTAATTGCTGAATTGAATGCAAAATTGCCAAAAGATAATCAAATTGAATTGTACGATTTCCCTGTTGACCAACCGCAAAACATTGCTTATTTGAGAGGTGAGCATTTACGTTTGTCTGATTTTACGACAAATCCTGATAAAGTACCTTATCATTTATCGTTTTTGGAAAGAGGAAATTCTTCGGGAACAATCGTGGTGAATGCCATTGAGCAAATTGTTCCGGGAATTACTGACCCCTCTTTAACGGAAGACGACCGTTTACGCATGACTCAAACGGCTACCTTTGAAGGAATTCCTTTGCATAAATTAGGTTTTTGGAATTTGCTTTATCGTGTCATTAGCGGTGAAGCGTATCAATTTAGCATGGATTCGGGGGGATATAATTCTACTTTAGTCAATTGGAATGCCGCCGATGCAATTCCTTGGTATTTATCCGATTTTGGTATTACACCGCAATATAAAGGTTTCAAAAAAGGCTTTCAACAAGTACCCATTACGGTGGCTAATTTCTTTGAAAGTATTGGTGGAGAAATTCGTCTGAATGCCAAATTAGAGTCTTTTGATTGGAATGGAAGCAATTTTGACTTGCAAATTGATGGAGAATCTTTAACGGCTGGACAATTGATTTTGGCAATGCCACGTCGTTCGCTTGATTTATTAGCACCGACTTGTCCGAAATTACAAGAAATTCAATCGCTTATTGGTAGTGTTACGCCACGTCCATTATTTAAAGTTTTTACCACTTATTCAAGTCCTTGGTGGCGAGTGGCGGGTTATACCGACGCATCGGGAAAATATATTCCTTTGCAATCGGGAAGAACGGTGACAGATTTACCTGTTCGACAAACCTATTATTGGCCAAATAGTGATGGTTCGCCTGCGACAAGCGGAAACTCGATGCTATTAGCAAGTTATGACGATGGCTCAAATATTGGTTTTTGGGATGGATTGCGTCCTCAGCGGAAAAAAACATGGAGCAGAGGATTGGCACATACTCAAATTGAAGACCCATTTGTGGGAGAAGAAGGCGTAGAATTAAAAGCAGAAGCAAATGAAAGTGATGGATTGAATCAAAATTGGCACCAATACAAAGCTCCACGCAGAATGATTGAGGAAATGAGCCGTCAATTAAGACAAATTCATGACCTTGATTTTACACCATGTGTACGCAGTGCAGCCTTCCGTGATTGGGGCGAAGACCCGTTTGGAGGAGGTTGGAATAGTTGGAATATTGGTGTGAAAAGTTGGGAAGTGAGAGATAAAATAGTTCACCCAATTGATGATTGTCCGCTATTTATTTGTGGGGAGGCTTATTCAGATGCTCAAGGTTGGGTAGAAGGAGCTTTGCAAACGGCAGATATTATGCTGAAGCATCTTTTGTAGTTTGATAACTGGTTACTGGAAATTGGTAACTGGTCAATTTAGATGTAAAAAATCTCCTAAGATTTTTTGAAATTCTTAGGAGATTTTTATTTTTTCAATTAATTCTTCCAACGGATTTTGAGATGATAACCAATTGATTTCTAAACCATCACGTTCCATTTTTCTAAAATACGTCATTTGTCGTTTGGCAAATTGATGAATGGCTACATTGAGGCGTTCTACCATAATTTCATAGGTCATTTCATCTGTTAAATATTGGGTAATAAACTTATATTCCAAGCCATAAAAAATGAGTTTGTCGGGAGAAATTCCATGCTCAATTAACGTTCTAACTTCCTCAATCATACCATTGGCTAAACGCTGATGAAGGCGTTTTGTAATTCTTTCTCTACGGATTTCTGTATCGGGATTTAATCCAAAAATGATTGAGTTTGGAATGGTAGGTTTGGGAATTTTAAAATCTGGATTTTGACTTAAAAACTGACTAATTTCGAAAGCTCTGATGAGTCGTTTCTTGGTGGATAAATCAGGCTTAAATCCATTTCTGCGGACAAGGCTGTCTGCATTACTCAATAATTCTTCGTATGATTTTGAGATTAAGGTTTCTCTGTAATTTTCATCAATTGGAATGGATGTAAATTCATAGCCTTTCAAAACTGCTTCTAAATACATTCCAGAACCTCCACAAAGAATTGGTATTTTTTCTCTTGCAATAATATCATGGTAAGCCTTTAAAAAATCTTGCTGAAATTGGTGAATATGATACTGCTTGCCAGCGTCGATGATGTCAATTAGATGATGCGGAATTGCTTGATTATCAATGGTATATTCGTCTAAATCTTTTCCCGTTCCAATATTCATTCCACGATAAACCTGACGAGAATCTGCACTGATAATTTCGCCATTGAGTTTATGGGCGAGTTGAACGGCTAAATGCGTTTTTCCGCTGGCAGTTGGTCCAAGAATAACAATGAGTTGTTTGTCCATTACACCATCAAAAGTCTCCAAATTGCTGATAAAAATATACCTAAAATGGCAAAAGGAGTAAGCACTTTCCAAGTTAAGTACATCAATTGGTCAACTCTCAAACGTGGGTAAGTCCAACGAATCCACATTTGTACGAAAATGGCTAAATATGCTTTTAGCAATAACCAAAGCATTCCCCAAATTACACCAATCCAAGAATCAGGCTCGCCCGATGTCCAGTCTGCCAACTTCAAAAATCCGATATTGGGTAGGGGAGTATTCCAACTTCCTAAAAATAAAATTGCTCCTAATAGACTGACTAAAAGCATCATGCCGTATTCAGAAAGGAAAACTAAAGCCCAACGAATTCCAGAATATTCGGTATGAAAACCACCGACTAATTCAGATTCCGCTTCGGGTAAATCGAATGGAGCTCTATTACATTCTGCTAACGAAGCGATGAAGAAAATAACGTAAATCGGGAAAAGGAAAGGAATTCTGACGATGTTCCAAGAGAGGATTCCGCCCACATTAGTAATGTCAATATTCAAGAATTTTAAGCCGAATAGATAGGTTGTTTCTTGGGTATAAACTCCTTGTTGAAAGCTAATTTCTTGCAAATTTAAGGTCTGAGAAATCATCACAACGCACATGACTGAAAGTGCCAAAGGGATTTCGTAAGACACAATTTGAGCTACTGAACGCATCGCTCCGAAGAGAGAATATTTGTTGTTGGAAGCCCAACCTGCCATTAAAACCCCAATAATATCAATTGAAATGATAGATAGTAAATAAAATACACCAATATCCGCTTTTGAACCCTGTAAAAACTCACTTGGTCCCAAAGGCATCACAGCAAAACCCGCAAAAATGGCGATAAAAATAAGAGCAGGTGCAATCAGAAATAGCCTTTTATTAGCTAAAGTAGGCACAATGTCTTCTTTTTGAAGCAATTTTAGTAAGTCCGCAAAAATTTGTAGCAAACCGTATTTCCCAACTTCCATTGGGCCAAGACGGTCTTGCATAAAAGCAGATATTTTTCGCTCGCCATACACGCCAATAACAATATTAGCGAGAATTAGACCGAGGCATATTAGTAAGGCTATGTACATTTGTTAGGTTTATGCGGAAAATTTCTTCCAAATAAATTCTTTTACTTTCTTTTCTTCCTTAGAAAAATTAACTCCAATGCCGATACACGTTTTGTTTTGATGCAAATATGGAGTCAAATATTCTTTCTTTTCAATTTGAGCCAAAGCCATTTCTGCCGATTCGTCAAGTTTAAACTCAAAACAGTAAACATACTTTTCTAATCTCACAAGTGCATCCATTCTTCCATCCGAAGTCTGGACTTCTGAATCCGCATAAATGCCTAATAGCTTAAAAATCAAGTGAATAATGGCGTGATAGAAATGTTCATTCTCCTTTTGCCAAAGTGTATATGGAATGGATTTGAATAGGGTGTTTAGGATTTGTTGGACTTTTTCTAAATCACCATTCTCTAAACTATGTTTTAATTTATTCGCTAAAATAGCTCCCGAATTTGCATCATCTTGAATGTAAGCATTGGCTAAAACGCTCAGAAAAGACCTTCTTACTTCAAGATTCGGATAATCTAATTCATACGAATCATCTTCATTTTGTTTTTTGAGAGTCAAATATCCAGTTTGAAACATTAATGGAACTAAATCTATTTTTTCGATTCCATACGCACCTAACTCCTCCAAATACAGAGTAATCCCCTCAAAATCAAAAAAATGTCTTTTCTTACTAAGATTAATTAAGAAAGTTGGCGTACCTGTAACAAACCAATAATTTTTAAATTCGCCCTGTTCTACAAAAAAATTAAGTAAAGAAAATGGATTGTAAACCTTAGTGTTCAAATCCCAAGTATAACCATTATACCACAATTTAATTTTCTCGTTATCATAAAGTCTTAATTCTTCCGTAAAATTATTCTCTAACTCCTTCTGTGTAATCCCGCAAATCCCTGCAAATTCTTTATTGGTTGTCAAATCTCGAAGATTATTCAAATCAGAAAAAATACTGACTCTCGAAAACTTAGAAACTCCCGTAATAAAAACCATCCGCAAATAATCATCAGCATCTTTCAGAATGGAATAAAAACCTTTCAGAATACTCTGATTTTCAAGGGCTTTGTCTGTGTCTTCTCCTAAATAATCAATAATGGGTTTATCGTATTCGTCTATCAATACAACGACTTTCCCATTTTTTTGGGCAATGGTTTCTATTAATTCTCTGAACATCAGACCATTACTTTCCGATTCTAATTCAAATCCATTTTTCTTGGCAAGGCTTCTTAGTTCAATTTTGATTGCTTTTGAAAGTCCAATTTCTTTGTGGTCAATATTGCTGAAAGATATTTTTATGACGGGATTTGTTTGTTCCCAATTCCATTTATCTTCAATAAAAAGCCCCTTAAATAACTCTTTTTTACCTTGAAATAATGCCTCTATTGTATTGACAAACAAGGACTTCCCAAATCTGCGGGGACGAGATAGGAAATAATAGCCCGCCGAATTTACTAAGTCGTGTAAAAACGGTGTTTTATCAATATACAAGAAGTTTTCTTCTCGTAATTTATCAAAACTTTGTATGCCTATGGGGTATTTTTTGGGCATTTTGGTTGAAATACTTTAAATATATTAATTGAGTGGTGATACAATTAAATTGTCTTGATAATCAATGAGTTACGAAATAGCAAACTGATTGAGAATTCGATGAAACATTATAAAGACCCGACCCTTTCGCCTGCTTTATCAAAACGTCATTAAGTTCAGACATCAAAATCATAGATTTAATTGTATCACCCCTCATTGGCTATAATTCATAAATTAGCATGATACATTTTGCAAAACTACCCTACCAAACTCCCCACCATTGCCTTCTCCAAAGCCTGTTCAAAGTCTGCAATTAAATCTTCTACGGCTTCCAAACCAACGGCTATTCTTACTAATCCGTCCGTGATGCCTACTTCGGCTTTTTGGTCGACAGAAAGTTTTGAGTGCGTTGTTGAAGCTGGGTGCGTAATAATTGTTCTGGTATCTCCTAAGTTTGGAGAAACCGAAGCAATGGTTAAATGTTTTGACATTTCGTTTACTGCTTCAAAACCACCTTTTACGTCAATCGTTAGAATAGCACCACCCATTTTCATTTGCTTTTTCGCTAATTCGTATTGTGGATGCGATGCTAAGAATGGATATTTTACGGCATTTAAGGCTGGATTTTTCTCTAAAGCTGCGGCTAATTTTGCGGCATTATCTGAATGTTTTTCCATGCGTAAGTGCAATGTTTCTAAGCTTTTAGATAAAACCCAAGCATTGAATGGCGACATTGATGGACCAGTATGACGTGCAAAGAAGCGAATTTCTTTAATCAAATCTTCACGACCGCAAATAACACCACCAAGCACACGACCTTGTCCGTCGATATATTTTGTGGCTGAGTGAATTACTAAATCCGCACCCCAATCGGCAGGTGTTTGAATAATTGGCGTGGCAAAGCAGTTGTCAATTGCCAAAATCAAATTATGCTTGGCTTTCAACTGACAAATGGCTTCAATATCAATTAATTCTAATCCTGGATTTGAAGGACTTTCACAGAATAAAAATTTCGTATTTTCTTGAATTGCCGCTTCCCATTGTGCCAAATCAATACCATCAACGAAAGTGCAAGTGATACCCCATTTTGGAAGAATTTTTGTCAAAATCTGGATACATGAACCAAAAAGTGCTTTTGAAGCCACCACGTGGTCGCCTGATTGAAGCAAACCGCCCATCGCTGCAAAATTGGCAGCCATACCCGTAGCAAAAGCAATTCCGTCTTCGGTATTTTCAAGCATACACATTTTATCTACAAATTCGTCCACGTTTGGATTCATGTAGCGTGAGTAAATATTTCCTGCTTGTTCTTCGGCAAAAATGGCACGCCCTTGTTCGGCGTCTTCAAAAGTAAAACTTGAGGTAAGATATAATGGTACAGAATGTTCACGATTTTGAGAACGTTCTGCTTGAATTCTGATAGCTTTTGTCTGTTTTTTCATCTGATTAAATGTAATTTAATACGAAAGTATTTGATAAAATTCATCACCTACCTTGTATGTTATTAACGATTTGAAACGATAAGTGTCTCGTATCAATGATATTTTTTGCAAAGTTACGTTAAAACTATAAAATGAATAGACTATTTAATGCTGTTAATTCATATTAGTGTCTATTTTCAGAGGTTTTATTTATCGTAATATTTTTTCAAAACATATCTGATAGAAGAATATGAATTGATTAAAGCCGCTTTTACTTGACTTTTATTCATCCATTCTAACTTTTCAATATCTTCTTCAACTTGTGGTTTCATTTTAGAATCATTCAATAATTCCATTGCATACCATTTGGTTTGTTTTAAAATATCTTCATTTTTGTAAGTATATGTATGAAATGTGGTACATATTTTTTCTCCTAATTTTGCTTTTACGTTACATTCTTCTTCAACTTCTCTAATGGCTGCAACCTTTGAACTTTCGCCTTTGTCGAGTTTTCCTTTGGGTAAATCCCATTTTTTTAAGCGATACATCATTAAGATTTGACCAAAATTATTTGTCACTACTCCGCCTGCTGCTTTCAAAACTTTGTATTGCGACTTGATAAGCAACTCTGTCGCTTCTTTATTCTCAGAAATTAATGTAATAGATTGTAAATGAGAAAGTTTTTCGGTTTTTATGATAGAGAAAAGGCGATTGATTGTGGGTGGAAGCACATTGATAATCATAACGTGTCCTTCCAAATTTTGAGGTCTAATAGACTCTAATTGAGCATCAATCAAGTGGTCAAATTCTGTCGTAGATAAGGTTTGAGCCTTCTTATGTCCGATGATTTTGATAATAAATTCGTTGATAAAAATTATCATTTGGTTTGGTTGTTCGCTGTTTGGAATGTTAGTTATGAGTTTACTAACTAATAACAAAATTAAACTTTTGTAGTGAAACATTACTGAGAGTTTCTAATTTTGTATGATAGAAATTAACAAAACCACCAATGACACAACGTACTCTCGCTGAAAATGTCGCTTCAATGTTGCTTGAAGTTAAAGCCGTAAGACTTAATCCTGACCAACCTTTTAAATGGGCATCTGGATGGAATTCTCCTATTTACTGTGATAACCGTATCACGTTGTCATATCCAAAAGTGCGTACAGCCATCAAAAATGGTCTTGCTTCGGCGGTACAAGCCTATTTTGGTGATGTTGATATTATTGCAGGTGTGGCTACTGCTGGTATTGCACAAGGTGCTTTAGTTGCCGATTGGTTAGAATTACCTTTCTGTTATGTGCGTCCTGAACCTAAAAAACACGGAATGGGTAATCAGATTGAAGGAGCAAGCATTAAACCCGGTCAAAAAGTTGTTTTGATTGAAGATTTAGTTTCAACAGGAGGAAGTTCGCTAAAAGCCGTAGAAGCCTTGCGTGAAGCAGGTGCAAATGTCTTAGGAATGGTTGCCATTTTTACTTATGGTTTTGAAATTGCCAGAAAGAATTTTGCAGATAAAGGCTTAAATTTTTATACACTAAGTGATTATGAAACACTTATTGGTGAAGCAGTTACTAAAAAATATGTAACAGAAAGCCAATTAATTACCCTTCAAGAATGGAGACAAAATCCTGCTGAATGGGGAGTTTAATTCAGTGAACAGTTATCAGTTATCAGTTATCAGTTATCAGTAAACAGTTATCAGTAAGTAATTTGTAAATAAATAGCCAGTGTATAATTAATTATCAATGAAAAAGTAATGAGTTCCAAATTTCATTCTTCATAAAAACTGCTTACTGCTTACTGCTTACTGCTTACTGATAACTGACCTTATATTTCTTCCCCACCAAAGACTTTACAAATCCTTGAAATTCAAGATTTAATAGTAATGACGAAAGTTTAGCCATCGAAATTTGAGACTGCCAAGCTAAATCATCAATGTGCATTTCTTGATTTTTGTGGAGCAATGCCATTACCTGACTTTCTTCTTCGGTAAAATTTGAAAAATCAATTTCAGATTCTTTATTTTTACCTTTTTCATGCCCTGCCAAATCCCAATTTAACGCTTCTACAATGTCTTTTATACTCGTAAAAATCTGTGCTTTATTCTCTTTTATCAATTTATTACATCCTTCTGAAAACGATTTTCCAATCTGCCCCGGAACAGCAAAAACGTCTCTGTGGTAATTATTAGCATATTCTGCCGTAATTAATGCACCACCTTTGACGGCTGCTTCTACCACAATCGTCACGTCTGCCATTCCTGCAATAATTCTATTTCTTTGTGGAAAAAAACGTTGGTCGGGTTGCGTTCCAAAAGTCTGTTCTGTCAATAATCCGCCAATTTCTTGTATTTGAATCGACGTATTTTTGTGTTGATAGGGATAAATCAAATCAATTCCGCTCGCCATCACGCCAATGGTTGGAACATTATTTTTTAGGCAAGATTTATGAGCAACGATGTCAATTCCATAGGCTAATCCGCTAACAATTAAGGGATTGAAAGTGCTTAAATCAGAAACAATTTGTTCAGTTACGATTTTGCCGTACTCTGTTGATTGTCGTGTGCCAACAATGGCAACCGTTTTTGTATTATTCAAATTTGCTTTGCCTTTGTAGTAAAGCAAAACAGGCGAATCATATAAAGTTTTGAGTCGAGTTGGATATGTTTTGTCGGTATAAAAAAGAAGTTCAACGCCTTGTTTATCAGCTTCTTGAATAATTTTCCAAGCGTTTTCTATCACCGATTTATCTTGAAGATTTTGAGCAAGCGTTTTCCCAATATTCGGAATTTTTAGAAGTTTTGGAACGGGCGTTTTAAACACTTGTTCCGCTGAACCACAATAGCTAATGAGCTGACGGACAAGCACATCCCCAATTTTTGGAATGAGCGTAAGGGCAATTTGGTAGAGTTTTTCTTGTGTAGTGGACATTTATTTGTAGGGTGACGTTTATTAAAAGTAGATTTTTATTTTCTGATTTTATCAGATGTGTTTTAGGGTAGAATTATCCTAATCTCAGATATTTTAATCTATTTCATCCTCATCATTTAGTTCTCCATTTTCGCTTTTTTCTAATGAATCTCTTAAAAAAGTCATGAATGATTTTACTTCAATTAATTTATCAATGACCGCTTGATTTGTATTCTTTTTTTTCTTTTTCCCTTCCAATGCTTTTTTTGCACCTTCAATGGTATATCCCTGACCGTCAACTAATTCTACAATTTCTTTGAGGTGTTTTATATCATCTTGGGTATATTTTCTATCGCCCGCACGGTCACGTTTGGGTTGGAGCGTCGGGAATTGTTCTTCCCAAAAACGAAGTTTTGAGATATTCATCTCAAACATCTGGGCAACTTCAGAAATTGAATAGTAACGTTTGGTAAGTTCCATAAATTAAAAACACGGTTAGGTTGTGTTTTGAAAACAAAGCGGATTAATTTGAGAAATCTGTATTTAGTTTTCGTAAACCTGTCAGGTATCAAAGACAATTTTATGTAAATTTGCAGACTTTTTAATTAAAATTTGAATATTTTTCAAGTTAAGCAACAAATTATTCTTTCGGAAATATCCATTGGTTATTAGTTATCTGTTAATTGTTATGAGTTAATAGATTTATACAAAAGACTTTCATCCTGTCTTTAACTAATAACCAATAACTAATAACCAGTAACTAAACATGACTTCCAGACAAATACGTCAGCAATTTTTAGATTTTTTCGCTTCAAAAGGTCACTTAATTGTTCCTTCTGCTCCATTGGTAGCTAAGAATGACCCTACTTTGATGTTTAATAACTCGGGTATGGCTCAGTTCAAAGATTTTTTCTTGGGTAATGGCACGCCTCCTTCAAAAAGGATTACCGATACTCAAAAATGTTTGAGAGTGTCAGGAAAACACAACGATTTGGAGGACGTAGGATTTGATACCTATCACCACACCATGTTTGAAATGTTGGGAAACTGGTCGTTTGGTGATTATTTCAAAAAAGAGGCTTTACAATGGTCTTGGGAGCTTTTGACCGAAGTTTACAAATTGCCAAAAGATAGAATTTACGTTTCAGTTTTTGAAGGAAATGAAAAAGATGGCGTGCCTTTCGACCAAGAAGCATGGGATATTTGGTCAGCAATGGTTGGCGAAGACCGTATCATTTTAGGAAATAAAAAAGATAATTTCTGGGAAATGGGCGATACAGGTCCGTGTGGTCCTTGCTCAGAAATTCATATAGATTTAAGAAATGCTGACGAAGTTGCGGCAGTTTCGGGTAAGAGTTTAGTAAATGCTGACCACCCACAAGTGGTTGAAATTTGGAACAACGTATTTATGCAGTTTGAGCGTATGGCGGATGGTTCGCTTGTACCACTTCCTGCCAAACACGTGGATACAGGTATGGGCTTTGAGCGTCTGTGCATGGCGATTCAAGGCAAACAGTCGAATTATGATACGGACGTTTTCTCAAATACCATCAAATTTATTGGCGATAAAGCTGGTAAAACTTACGGAGACGAGAAGTGGGCTGACATTGCACTAAGAGTAATTTCTGACCATATTCGTGCGATTGCTTTTGCCATTGCTGACGGACAATTACCGTCAAATAATAAGGCTGGTTACGTAATCAGACGTATTTTGCGTCGTGCGGTTCGTTACGGATATACTTATTTAGGATTCCGTGAGCCGTTTATGAATACAATTATTCCTTTGTTAGCTGACCAATTTGATGGTGTTTTTCCAGAATTGAAAGCTCAACAAGATTTTGTTCAAAAAGTAATTTTGGAAGAAGAAAATTCTTTCTTGAGAACTTTGGAAAACGGTTTGAAACGTTTAGACGAAATTGCTTCTCAGACAAATAAAGGTGGTGTAATCAACGGAAATATCGTATTTGAGTTATCGGATACTTTTGGTTTTCCAGTGGATTTAACGGCTTTGATTGCTCGTGAAAAAGGACTTTCAATTGATGAAGAAGGCTTCAAAACTGCTTTGCAAGCTCAGAAAGACCGTTCTCGTAAAGATTCATCAAAAGAAGCAACCGACTGGGTAATTGTTTCGGATGAAGATTTTGATTTTGAATTTGTGGGTTATGATGATTTTGCAACTGAAGCAAAAATTATTAAATATCGCAAGGTAAAAACTAAAACAGGGGAGGAGTACCACATTGTTTTAGACAAAACACCTTTCTACGCAGAAATGGGTGGTCAAGTGGGAGACAGTGGACAGTTATCAGTGAACAGTGAACAAGGAACAGTAAGCATCAAAATAGCTGATACCAAAAAGGAAAATGATTTATTTATCCATATTTCTACGGATAAAAAGGCAGGTGAATTTCTTTCAAATATTGATGCAGGAAACACAGTAACCGCTCAGATTGACACCACTCGCAGACACAGAATTACACAAAATCACACGGCTACACACTTAATGTTGTCGGCGATGCGTCAGGTTTTGGGTTCTCATGTTTCACAAAAAGGCTCTTATCAAAACGAAGATATTACCCGTTTCGACTTTGCCCATTTCTCGAAAGTAACCGATGAAGAATTAGCTCAAATTGAGACAATTGTCAATGAGAAAATTCGTGAAAATATCAAGTTAGACGAAAAACGTAATGTGCCAATTCAAGAAGCAATTGAGGCAGGAGCAACGGCTACATTTGGTGAAAAATATGGTGATTTTGTAAGAGTTATTACATTCGACCCAACGTTTTCGGTTGAACTTTGTGGAGGTACGCACGTGCCTGCAACGGGGGAAATTGGAATGTTCAAATTTGCTGCTGAAAGTTCAGTTTCTGCGGGTGTGCGTCGTGTGGAGGCATATACGGGCGAAAAAGCATTATCAGTTATCAATGAGCAGTTAGCAGTTATCAGTGAAATAAAGGAATTGTTTAAGGGGCAAAATGATATTGTAAAAGCCGTGAAAGCTTTGCAAGAAGAACGTAATGCTTTGTCGAAAAAGATTGAGGTTTTAGAAAACGAAAAACTCCAAGAAACAAAAGAAAGATTGTTTGCAAAGATTATTTCGGTAGGAGATATTAATATGATTGCGGAAGTGGTAGAAGTACCATCTGCGGATGCTTTGAAGCAATTAGCTTACGAATTAAAAGCGAAAATTGGTGATTTGTACTGTGTTTTAGGGGCTGAAATTGGCGGAAAACCACAATTAGCCGTTATGATTGCAGACAATTTAGTAGAAAGCAAAAAACTAAACGCAGGACAAATAATCCGTGAAATGGCGAAAGAAGTAAAAGGCGGAGGAGGCGGTCAGCCATTCTTTGCAACTGCGGGTGGTTCAGACGTTTCCGGATTGGCAAAAGCGGTTGAAAAGGGCAAGACGTTTGTGGCGTAAAGGAATTCGAGTTACTACAAAATAATATATGCAATGAGCAAATTTGATTTATCGTTACACGCTATTGAGCAAATAAAAAATAGAGGTGTTCCAGAAGAAATCGTGTTTGAAGTTTTGGAAAATCCTGACAGAATAGATTCTGAAGAAGAAGGGCAATTAATTTATCAAAAGCTTGTTTTATTTGATGGACAGAAACAGTATTTAGTGCGAGTTTTTGTAAATTCTGATAAAATACCTAACTTAGTTAAAACAGTTTACAGAACGTCTAAATTGTCAAAATACCAATGAAAGTCAAATACGATAAAGAAACAGACATTTTATATATTCGATTGAGCGATGTAGCCATCGACGAGTCAGATGAAGATAAAGATGGTATCATTTTAGATTATTCTGCTACTGGTCAATTGGTTGGTATTGAAGTGCTTAATGCTTCAAAAACAACCATAGAGCCTTCAAAAGTGGAATATGAATATGCGTAGATTTTAAATTATAGTAATCTTCAAAATCCCTAAAAACGAAACTTTTTAGGGATTTTTATTTGTTGAATTTTTAGATGTTCAAAAACCTTCCAATACCTTCTTCAGAAATTACGTTTGCTACCCAAAAAATGAATGATTTGGGTAGCAAACGTATTCCATTTCTTTTCGTGATTGATTATGAAATGAAAGAACCTTTAGTGTTGACTTTGGAGGAAATTGAGCAGGAAAATATTTTCTATAAAATTAATGAGAAAACAAATTTTTCCTTCGGTGAAAATCCTTACGAAAAACTACTTTATTTAGAAAAATATCCCATCAGTTTCCAAGAATACAAGCAATCTTTTGACATAGTAAAAAATGCCATGTTGCGTGGGGATAGCTTTTTGACAAATTTAACTAAACCTACACTCATCAAAATAAATTTGTCTTTGCAGGAAATTTTCCAAAGAAGTCGGGCGAAATATCAGTTATATTTCAAGGACAAATTTGTGTTATTTTCTCCCGAAATATTTGTCAAAATAGAGAACGGAATCATCTCTTCGCACCCAATGAAAGGTACAATTTCGGCAGATATTCCAGATGCTGAAACGGTAATTTTGAATGATAAAAAGGAGTTTGCCGAACACACAACCATTGTCGATTTAATCAGAAATGATATTAGTATGGTGGCTGAAAAAGTTTGGGTAGAAAAATTTAGATACCTTAGTCGAATTCATACGCACGACGGAGATTTATTACAAGTTAGCTCTGAAATTTGTGGCAAATTACCAGAAAACTATCATGAAAAAATTGGGTCAATTTTGTTTAAATTATTACCCGCTGGTTCAATTTGTGGAGCTCCCAAACCACAAACGTTAGCTATTATCAAAGAAGCTGAAAACTATGATAGAGGTTATTATACGGGCGTTTTTGGCATTTTTGACGGTGAAAATTTAGACAGTTCTGTCATGATTCGCTTCATTGAAAAACAAGAAGATGGTAGTTTGATTTTTAAAAGTGGAGGAGGAATAACGGTATTTTCAGATGTAAAATCTGAATACCAAGAGATGATAGACAAAGTATATTTACCTGTGTAATGTGGACAGTCTTGTCCATAGTTTTAATTTTACTGCGGACAAGGCTGTCCGTGCTACCTATATGTGGAAAACGGAAGTACATAAGTTCTTAAAAAACAATCAGATAACATTTGAAATTAATCAAGAGTTATCTATTTTTGAAATTTTATTTCTTCCTGATTTTCAACTGTATTTGCATCTAATTGACCTTCATAAATTCTCTTCAAGTTCGGTCGGGACTTCTTATTTTCAAGACCTTTCTGAAAAAGTCAATCTTCAAAATCAACGCATCATTCACCTTTGGGAAGACGTGTGGATTGATAAAAAAGACTTAGTTCAATCAAGAATTTTGGCAATGATTGGTAAATTTTCAAGACTCAATGCAAGACATTGTGTAATTGAAAGAATTGATAAGCCAACTGCTGATAAATTCTTGAATGATAATCATTTACAAGGCTCAGTTAAAGCAAAATTTAAGTACGGATTATTTCTGAAAGCTCAATATACCGAAAAGTTTTTAGGTCGAGAAAATACGGATAATGAATTAATAGCGGTTGCAACATTTAGTGGAGGACGAACCCTAAAAGAAGGCGAACGAGAAGGTTTTAGGTCATTTGAATTAATAAGGTTTGCTTCTTTGAAAGGCTTTGTCGTTGTGGGTGGAATGGATAAATTATTAAGAGCTTTTATTGCAGAACACTCGCCAGACGATATTATGTCTTATGCAGACCGAGATTGGTCGGATGGAAGGAGTTATTTGACATTAGGTTTTACGAAAATTGGTTTTTTGTCACCTCAAACTTTTGTAATTGATGAAATTTCAAAACAACGTAGATTAAGCCGTGAAGATAATTATTTATTAATGAATGCAGGAAGTATAAAATTTGTAAAAATTTTAAAACAAGGGTAATAAAAAAATCTTCTACTGAATCAGAAGAAGACTTTCGGAGTTTTGTCTTTTAAATTTTTTAAATAGTACGGTTAGACCATTAATTTGCAATCGGGAGTTGGTATAGATAATTTATTTGATTGATATAGAACATTTTATAGGCTAAGTGTATGAACTATTTGTATAGGAGTAGAGGTAAGAAAGAATATTAAATTTTGACCAAACCATAAAATTTAATGCTCTTTTATTAATAATATGTAGAACTATTTTAACTTATTCTCAAATGTAAGGCGGTATTTTGGGCTTTAAAAAGCAAAACCCATATCTGGTATGATATGGGTTGTAACTGGTATTTATGAACCTATATATGGTAATTCAATTATTGGTCTTTAACCAATCCATAAAATCACTTTTTCTTCTACGAGCTATTGGAAGTTTGGAGTCATTACTCATAACTGCTACGCCACCGTCTTCATTTAATACTTTTTGAACGTGAAAATGAGCAATTAAGTGCGAATCGTGAATTCGATAAAAATCATAATCTTCCAGTAATTCTTGATAGGTTTTTAAATCTCTTGAAGACATCAATGGTTTGCCTTCTTGCAAGTGAATAATTGTATAGCCGTTTGCTGCTTCACAATGTATAATCTCTTGAATTTCAATCATTTCTAAGCCTTGTTGAGTAGGAATCGCTAATTTGTTTTTTCTACTTCTGGGATTTTGTAAAGTAGAGAGTAGATTTTTTAAATCGCCTATGCCATTTTGAGTTGTCATTTGCAATTTGGCTTTCTCTACGGCTTCTTTTAATTCATTGGCATTGATGGGTTTCAACAAATAATCTAATGCAGAAAACTTAATAGCATTAAGGGCATATTGGTCGAAGCCCGTAACAAAAACTACCTTAAAAGTAGGCTTTACAAAACGAGTTAATAAGTCAAATCCTGTTCCATTTGGCATTTCAATATCTAAAAAAATCAAATCAGGATTATGCTTTGTAATCATCTGAAAACCCTCAGACGCAGATGAAGCTGTTCCAAGAATCTGTATGTCAGGGCAATTTAAGGACAACATGGTAGATAATGATTCTCGTGCATGAGATTCATCATCAATAATTATAGCTGAAAACATTTCAATCAATAAGTCTTTGGTTTGGTCATAAGTTTATCATTCAAAGATACATGACAATCATGACTTTCGTACCCATCGCTGTCTGATTTGTGTCTTGCTTATCTAAAATAAAAACTTCAATTTTTGTATTTTCAATCAATTCAAGCGAACGTAGGCGTTCCTCCGTAATTTCGGTACTTCTTGATTTGTATGGTTTAAGTGATTTGTTCTTAATTTCGGCGGCTTTTTTGCGTCCAATACCATTGTCTTCGATAGTGCAAAGTAGTTTCTCTCCTTCTTGTTTAAAATGAATATGCAAGAAACCATCATTATTTTCTTTATAGACCAAACCGTGATTAATGGCATTTTCAACAAAAGGTTGTAGAAGCATAGAAGGAATTTCTGTATCTAAACTAACGCTTGAATCAATTTCAATTTTAGAAGTAAATTTTCCTTTAAATCTTAGTTCTTCTAATTGGATATAATATTCCAACAGAATTTTCTCTTCACTCAAAGCGATATATTTATTTCGAGATGACTCTAAAAATAACCTCATTAATCTTGAAAATTTACTTAAAAAATTAGTTGCTTCTTCTGTATTATTATTCAAAATAAAGTTCTGAATAGCACTTAGAGCATTAAATACAAAGTGCGGATTCATTTGTGCTTGGAGAGCCTGTAATTCTAATTCTGCAAATTTTTTATTGATTTCAGTTTTTTCTTCTTCTTTCTTCTTAATGTTTTTTGTTCTGATAACAATATATAAAATGATTAATACCAAGATGAACAATACAATTAATGCCTTAAACCAAAGAGTTTCCCAAAAAGGAGGATTAATAATAAAAATGATTGGTTTTAAAGATTGAGAAGGATTACCGTCAATATCAAACGCTTTTAAATGAAATTCATATTTGCCTGGAGAAAGTAGCGAAAACTCTTTGTGCAAATCCAGAACAGCGTGCCAAGATGTATCAGAATTATCGTTAGAACTTAACATTTTATAGTGATAAGTAATATTTTTATCACTTTTAAATGATAGAGCTACAAATTCTATATCGATATTATTTTGGCGATAATTTAAGCTATATTGAGAATTTATGGTGGTGTCCTGACGGTTAATTTTTATATTTTTGATAATTAATGCCGTGATAGTTCTGGTTGTTGAAATATCTGTCTCAGCATTTAGAGGAAGAGTTGCCAAGCCTTTACTTGTACCGACAAACAATTCTTTATTTCTCACCAATGAGCAATTTACCTCAAGTGTTGGTAAACCTTGTGCCAAAGAAATTTTCTTGATTGTATAGATAATATCATCTCCTTTTTTGGTCAGATTTAATACAAAAATCCCTTCATTAGTAGAAACGAAAAGTCGATTACTTTCTTTTTCAAAATTCAAGTGGTTAATAATCATACCTGACAGTTCTGGAATTTCGTAGGGTTTATCTTTATAAAATCTATACACGCCATAGCCGTCAGTACCTACCCAAAGGGCATTTTCATTATCTGTATCAAAACATGAGATAGGTTTCGATAAAATGGGTAATACTTTGTTGAATGAAATAAATTTAGTTTCCTGTTGATTCAGATAGAGTTTCTGTAATCCTTTATTTGTACCTGTAAAAATGATATGTTTTTCTTTGTTGAAGTACATAACATTAGTTTTAACTCCACGGCTATTGGGAAGAATTGGGAGTTTTAAATAATCAATAAAAAAAGTATTGAAATAGTCTTTAAGGAGGCTTATGTGTAGGGAGTTTGCGATTAAGAAAAGGTTTTCCGTAAGAAAAATAATACTTTTTACATTTAAACCGATGAGAATATTTGAATTGTTTTGATGAATTGTAGGTTTATTAAACTCTAACTTCAACATCTGAGGTGTTAAGATTTTTGTATTAGCTTCTGATAATGGGAAGAGCATCATACTGGCATCATTCCATAAAATAATAGCCTTGTTTTTTGAAAGGACAATTTTTTTGATTGGGCTGTTTTTATTTTCTTTGAATTTTTGCAGATGTAGTTTGTTATCTTTTGTGAGAATATATATGTGTCCTTGATTATCGCCAATCCAAATTCTATCATATATGTCTTTCGTTAGTGCAGTAATTGAAATTTTATTTGAAATTTCTTGAAAAATCTCTGATTTTAAAGCTTGTGAAGATAACATGAGTAACCCTCTATTTTTGGTGCATAGCCATAAATTATTTTCGCTGTCAAAATAAATAGTATTTACATTGAAATTCTTAATAAAATCCAAGTTCTTAATACGGTTTAGATTTTCATCTATCACAAAAGCATCATCTTCTGTAAGCACTAATTTTCTGTTGATGTTCCCCACATTTAAAATTAATGATAGTTGCGGAGAAGGAGAAGATGATAAGTCTTTGAGGAGCCGTGTTATATGTTTTTTATTTTTTAGTAAACAAATACTGTCGTTATTAGCATAAATGGTTTTGTCATCATCAAAAATAATTGAAATAGCTTTATCCCAAAATTCAGGTTTGATATTAGTATTAGTTTGAATAATATGTTGTTTCTTTAAAATATTATGCTGTAAGCCTTCTGAAAAAGCCCTTAAATGCCACACTTCAATTCTGTTATTATATTTTTTTGAGAAAAAACTATTGTTTTTAACAAGAGGATATGATTCGGCGTAATCTATTGTAGTAGTTGAAACCTTCTTTTTCTCGACATCAAGTAATAAAATATCTCTTTGTCCTAATATAATTTTTATTGTATTTTTTGATTCTCCAACATAGCACCATATATGTGTATCATGCAACTCCTTAAATGGATTTTCAATTACGTGAAATTTATTGTCCTTTAAATCAAAATAGAAAAAAGCATTGGCGTAGGACAAAAACCAAATTCGATGCTGAGAGTCTTCGGCACAGTGCCAAATATCGTTGTTGGGAAGCCCATTCTTGGTAGTAAATTTCTCAAATTTATAACCGTCAAATCGAGCAATTCCTTTATCTGTGCAAAACCACATAAATCCTTTACTGTCTTGAAATGCCCGATAAACGTGCGAACTCGGAAGACCATCATCAACGGTGTAGTTTCTGAAATGAGGCGTTTGGGCAAGTATATTTAAACTTGTAAGTATGTATAGAAAATAGATGGTTAGTAATTTTTTCATGTGTCAAAAATACTTGTTAAAAACCAGTTATGAGTGTCGAGATATGAGTTTTTCTCTTTTAAGTGACGAGTTATGAGTGTGGAACTATGAGTTTTAGTAAATAATGTTCTAATTTTGCAATATCAGTTATCAGTAAACAATTATCAGACTTAAATGAATAGCAGAAAACTTCTTTCTCAAATTTATTTACTGGTTGTTGACAACTGGTAATTGTTTACTGATAACTGTTCACTGATAATTGAAACAAATGGAATACAATCACAAAGAAGTAGAACAAAAATGGAGACAGTTTTGGGAAGAAAATCAAACTTTCAAAACTGAAATTGATACCTCAAAACCGAAATATTATGTCTTGGATATGTTCCCGTATCCATCTGGGGCTGGTTTGCACGTTGGGCATCCACTTGGGTATATAGCCTCTGACATTATTGCTCGCTACAAGCGTTTGAAGGGTTTTAATGTTTTGCATCCAATGGGTTTTGACTCTTTTGGTTTGCCTGCCGAACAGTACGCTATCCAAACGGGGCAACATCCTGCCATTACTACCGAAGAAAATATTACTACTTACATCCGTCAGTTAAAACAAATCGGTTTTAGCTACGATTGGAGCAGAGAAGTGCGTACTTCGGACTCAAAATATTATAAATGGACACAGTGGATTTTCATGCAGTTATTTAATCATTATTACGATAAAGATGCAAATAAGGCTTTGAAAATTACTGATTTGGTTGAAAAGTTCGCAACGTCAGGAAATAAATCTGTTAATGCGGTTTGTGATGAAGATACGCCTGTTTTTACTTCGGAGGAATGGAATGCAATGAGCGAATTTGACCAACAATCAATGTTATTGAAATATCGTTTGACTTACCCTGACGAATCGGTCGTAAACTGGTGTCCAGGTTTGGGAACTGTTTTGGCTAATGATGAAGTAAAAGACGGTGTTTCTGAACGTGGAGGATTTCCTGTTGAACAGAAGAAAATGAAGCAATGGGCAATGAGAATTACTGCCTACGCTGACCGTTTGATTGATGGATTGAATGAAGTGGATTGGTCGGATGCTTTGAAAGAACAACAACGTAATTGGATTGGTAGAAGTACGGGAGCGAGCGTAAGATTTGAGGTTTTAACCCCTAACCCCCAACCCCTAACCCCTCAAAATATCGAGGTTTTTACCACAAGAGTTGATACCATTTACGGTGTTTCATTTATGGTAATTGCTCCTGAGCATGAATACGTGCCGTTTTTGACTACGCCAGAACAAAAAGAAGCCGTTGATGAATACGTGAAATGGGTAGCTTCAAGAAGTGAGTTAGACCGTATGTCGGAAGTGAAAAAGGTTTCGGGAGTGTTTACGGGAAGTTATGTAGTTAATCCTTTCAATGACGAAAAAGTGCCAATTTTCTTGGCTGATTACGTTTTGGCAGGTTATGGAACGGGTGCAGTTATGGGTGTTCCTTCGGGCGACCAACGTGACTGGAACTTTGCTACGCATTTCAAATTGCCAATTGTTCCAATTCTTGATGCTCAAAAAGACATAGAAAAAGAAGCGGATAATACCAAAGAAGGGAAATATATCAATTCTGGTATTATCAACGGAATGGAATACAAAGAAGCGACCAAAACATTAACGACTTATTTGGAAGAAAAAGGCATCGGAAAAGGTAAAATTCAATACCGTTTGAGAAATGCCGTTTTCAGTCGCCAACGTTATTGGGGTGAACCAGTTCCAGTTTATTTTAAAGATGGCTTGCCGTACTTGATTGAAGAATCAGAATTGCCATTAGATTTACCTGTAATTGATAAATATTTACCAACTGAAACGGGTGAACCACCTTTGGGACGTGCTGAAGGTTGGGCTTATCACCCCTCTCATAATGGAGAGGGGCAGGGGGTGAGGTATCCTTACGAACTTTCTACCATGCCAGGTTGGGCGGGTTCATCTTGGTATTGGTATCGTTATATGGATGCTCAAAATGAAGCTGAATTTGCTTCACAAGATGCTATCAACTATTGGAAAGCGGTTGATTTGTACATTGGAGGTTCTGAACACGCTACGGGACACTTATTGTATAGCCGTTTTTGGAATAAATTTTTGAAAGATTTAGGATTAGTGCCAGAAGAAGAATTTGCTAAGAAATTGATTAATCAAGGCATGATTCAGGGGCGTTCTAATTTTGTGTATCGTGTAAAATCGTCAGTTGGAGCGGGTAAAAATCCTGTTTTTGTTTCTTATAATTTGAAAGACCAATACGAAACGACGGACATTCACGTGGACGTAAATATTGTCAATAATGATATTTTGGATGTAAATGCTTTCAAAAATTGGAGAGAAGATTTTGCTAATGCTGAGTTTATCTTAGAAGATGGAAAATACGTTTGTGGTGTGGAGGTTGAGAAAATGTCGAAATCGAAATACAACGTTGTCAATCCAGATATTTTAGTGGATAAAGTGGGAGCAGACACTTTGCGTTTGTATGAAATGTTCTTAGGACCTTTGGAACAAGCAAAACCTTGGAATACAAACGGAATTGACGGTTCATTTAGATTTATCAAAAAAGTTTGGCGTTTATTCTATGACGACCAGTCGAACTTTAAAGTGAAAGATGAAGCTCCAACACCTGCCGAATTGAAAGTTTTACATACCGCTATAAAGAAAGTGGAGGAGGATTTAGAGCGTTATTCATTCAACACGGTTGTATCAACGTTGATGATTTGCGTAAATGATTTAGGTTCGTTGAAATGTTCTAAAAAGGCAATTTTGCAAGAATTAGTCATTTTGATGTCGCCATATACGCCACACATTGCCGAAGAATTATGGACATTATTGGGCAACGAAGCAGGAACAATTTCTTACGCTTCATTCCCGAAATTTAATCCAAGTTATTTGGTAGAAGCAAATTTTGAATATCCAATTTCTATCAATGGAAAGGTAAGAGCTAATATTTCTTTCCCTACGGATGCTGTTCCTGCTGATATTGAAGCGGGCGTTTTAGCTAACGAAGTTGTGCTGAAATGGTTAGACGGAAAAGCTCCTAAAAAAGTAATTGTTGTTCCAAAGCGTATTGTGAACGTTGTTATGTAATTTGAGGAACTTCCCGAAAGTTTTAAACTTTCGGGAAGTTAGCCTTAGTACAACTAAAAATATGATAATTCCCGTTCTCCACGAAGACCACGAAATATTGGTCGTCAATAAACCCGCAGGTATTCCTTCACAGTCTGATAAAAGCGGTACACTTTCACTGTTAGAAATCCTTTCCGAAAATCGTTCTGATTTATTTGTCATTCATCGCCTTGACCAACGTGTGAGTGGAATTATTGTTTTGGCAAAAACAGAAGCATCTGCATCACAATTAAGTAAAGATTTTCAAACCAGAAACGTTACTAAAAAATACCGTGCTGTCGTAGCAAATCAGCCGAAAGATAAAGAAGGAAAATTGACCCATTGGCTTTTGAAAGATGCTAAAAAAAATATGTCAAAAGCTTTTGATAAAGAAGTGAAAAATAGTCAGAAAGCAGAGTTGAAATACCAAATCGTAAAATCGTCAGAACGGTATCATTTGCTTGAAATTGAGTTGTTTACAGGACGTTTTCATCAAATTCGCTCGCAGTTATCAGCTATCAGTTGTCCGATTTTGGGAGATTTGAAATATGGCTATAAAAGAAGCTCTCCCGACGGAAGTATCTTTTTGCAATCATTTTCATTATCGTTCAATCACCCAAAAACAAAACAGGCAACCAATTTTGAAATTGAAATGCCTGAGTTGTGGAAAAAATATGGGTTTTAAATTAACTACATAATTCCTTCATATATTGTTTCGAGTGAAATCTGTGTTGCAAAAAAAGGAAGTTCTATGGTTTCCCCAATATTTACATAAAAATCAAAATTCCATTTCCCTTTTTCATTTCTGCTATACATTTCAACAATGGCTTCGTCTTGATGTACCATTAAATAATATTGTAAAGTAGGCATTGATAAATATTCAACCCGTTTTTTTTCTTTATCAATATCTTCTGTTCCCGCAGAGAGAACTTCAACAATTAATACAGGGTCAGTTACAAATTTTTGATGATTCCCTGATTCATGAATAACCACAAGGTCTGGATAACGATAAATTTTTCTATCCTTCACCATCAATTTTATATCATGTTCATAGACTTTGAATGGTTTTTTCTTCAAAAATAATTTGAAGAAAACTAAAAGATTGCTGGCAATCTCGTTTGCGGTTGTAGTTTCTCCTGGCATAGGTATAATTTCTCCATTAACATATTCATGTCTTTCCTCAGATTTTTCTTCTTGAGCAAAGTATTCTTCTACGGTATAAAATAATTCTTCGACTGCTATCATGGCATTTGTATTTTATCAAATATCAAAAAAAAATAGAATAATTACAAACTTATCCGTTTCACTTTATTGTAAAAACGCCAGCTCAGAAGGCTTGCAGAGGCGAATAATGCTAAAGTCAAGCCAATCCAAATGCCTACGTGTTTTAAATCGTAATTAAAGCCTAAAATATAGCTCATGGGTAAACCTACACCCCAATACGCAAAAACAGTGATTAATGTGGGTACATTTACATCTTGAATTCCTCTTAAAATTCCCAAACTCACGGCTTGAACGCCATCAAAAAGTTGGAAGAAACCACCCCAAATAATCAATTCTGCGGCTAAAATAATAACTCGCTCGTCTTTTACGTAACTGGCAAACTCTACGTTGAAAATCAATAAAACAATGGCACAAAATCCCATAAAAACTAAACTCAAAACCAAAGCGGTCGTCCCTGCTCTGAAAATTCCAATTCTGCTTTTTTCGCCTAAACTTGCTCCAACCCTGATTCCGCCTGCCGCTGCAATTCCCGTTGCCGCCATGTAAGTCATTGAAACGTAACCAATAGCTACTAAGTGGGCTGCTTTGTGTTCAATACTAATCCAACCCATCATTACAACGGCTCCGTAAAATGCTGCGATTTCAGAAAAGCCTTGCAAACCGCTTGGAACACCAATTTTTAAAATACTTCTCACAATTCTATCCAAACCTTTAAACGATACTTTTTCTTGAAAGTATGCCTTGAAAATATCAGTTTTAAAAGTAAAAAATGCCAAAGCTGACATCATGTAAGTTCTTGAAATTAAAGTAGCAACTCCTGCACCATTCAATCCCCATTCTGGAAAAATCCATGTGCCATTAATAAAACAATGATTTAAGATTAGGTTTAAAATCAAGGCTGAAAAAGTAATATTCATGGATAATTTGGCGAATCCTAAACCGTCTGTAAAACTTTTAATGGCAGAGAAAATAAAAGCAGGAATTGTAGAAATCGTAATTATCCAAAGATATTCTTGAGTTTGGATTTTTATTTCAGCAGGTTGTTTCAGAATGTCTATATTCAGTCCAATCAAAACCACTACAACACAACAAAAAACGCTCATTAAAAGAGCTACCAAAATATTGGCTTTCAATAAACGATTACATTCGGTATAGTTATTTTCGGCTTGTGCTTTTGACACCAACGGCGAAACAATTTGCAGGCAGATATACCCAATAATGGCAATGTTAATGAGAATTCCGTTGGCATCGGCAGAGGCGGCAAGTGCTTGTACTGACCCTCTATTCATTCGACCCACCTGTACGGTATCAGCAAAACCCATGAGCATAATGCCTAATTGTCCCGCAATGATTGGAAGAGCTAATTGGTAAGTGGAAATGATGTCGGATTTGTAGGTTTGGAAAAGCTTTTTCAAAATATTATTTGTTGATGTTTAATTAGTGTTCTGAATAATTTGTATCTCAAAACCTTTGTTTGGGAAACTTTCCGAAAGTTTTAAATTTTCGGGAGGTTCATAGTAACTTATTAAACAGTGTTTTTAAGATTGATTTACAAAATTAGTCATACCATTTTTAAGAAACTTATTTTGAAAAAAGATATAGTCGAAATTTTCAAAATTTAATATTTTTCTAATAACGCTCACGAATTATCTAAACTTTCCGTTTTTTTGTAAAAATATAATTATCCTACTATTCATGAATCAAACTCTTTTTCATCAAACTAAAAAACAAAATCTACTAATACTCCTTTTTGTTTTAAGCTCATTTTCGTCAATTTTTGCCCAATTCTCCCGTCAGGATTCGCTCAGAGGAACGCTTTCAGCGGTGCGTTCTTGCTATGACGTCACGTTTTATGACCTCAAATTGAAAGTAATTCCCACGTCGCAATCCATTGAAGGCTCAAATACCATTTATTACAAATCCACGACGGATTTTAAAAAAATGCAGGTTGATTTATTTGCCAATATGCAGATTGTCAATATTATACAAAATGACAAACCTTTGAAGTTTACCAGAGAAGGAAATGCGACTTTTATCAATTTTGCTGATGTTCAGAAGAAAAATAAGAAATATTCAATTAAAATAGAATATCGTGGACGACCACAAATTGCGAGAAATCCACCTTGGGATGGCGGTTTCACTTGGAAAAAAGACCCAAATGGCAAAGATTGGATTGTGGTATCTTGCGAAGGAACAGGAGCAAGTTTATGGTTTCCGAATAAAGACCATTTGTCGGACGAACCAGATTCTGTTAAAATTACTTGTGCTGTTCCAAAAGGTTTGATGTGTGTATCGAACGGGAATTTACGTAGCACAAAAGATTTGAAAAATGATGCTCCAGCCAGCGATAATAAATCTCTAAACGGTGTTTCTTTTCAACCATTTACAGAATATGAATGGTTTGTGAGTTATCCAATCAACAATTATAATATTTCGTTGAATATCGCTGATTATGCGAATTTTAAAGACGTTTACACCGCTCAAGACGGAGAAAAATTAGACTTAGATTATTACGTTTTAAAACCTAATTTAGAAAAAGCTAAAACACATTTCAAACAAGTAAAACCAATGTTGGCTTGCTATGAAAAATTATTTGGCAAATATCCTTTTTGGAAAGATGGTTATGCCTTAGTGGAAACGCCATATTGGGGAATGGAACACCAAAGTGCAGTGGCTTATGGCAATAATTACCGAAACAATGAATACGGCTTTGATTTTATCATTATTCATGAGTCGGGACATGAGTATTTTGGTAATTCTTTGAGTTGTAATGACCATGCCGAAATGTGGATTCATGAGTCTTTTACGACCTACATGGAAGCCCTTTATGTAGAATGTATGCAGAATTATGAGAAATCAATCAGGTATCTCGAAAAACAAAAATCGGGTATCCGTAATGCAGAGCCAATGATTGGAGCTTTGGGTGTAAATTATCCGCAACCCGATTCTGATATTTATTACAAAGGAACGTGGATGTTGCACACCCTTCGGAATGTTGTAAATGATGACAAAATTTGGTTTGAAACGTTGAAAGGTTTAGCCACAAAATTTAAAATTTCAAATGTTACAACTGAGCAGGTAATTCAGTATTTCAATGAAAAAACAGGGAAAGATTTAACGCCAATTTTCAATATGTACTTGAAAACTAAGCAAATTCCTGTTTTGCAATATCAGATTAATTCTAAAAGTGATAATACCATTGAATTGCGTTATCGTTGGAAAGAAGCAACGCCTATGATGCCCATTAAAGCAGGATTTGGTCTTCAGAAATATGAAGTAATTTCACCAAATACAGAATGGCAAACCAGAGTTTTTGAAAAAGTAGAAGGACAAGAGTTGAAAATTGCTACGGAATTGTTTTATATCAAAACTGAAAAATTGTAACAAGTAATTTTAGATGCAGTTTGCCTTTCAGTAAAAAAGAATTAATCTCAAAACACTCTGAAAAATGTCTGAAATCTCACGTCGTAACTTTTTGTACCAAGCAGGCTTATTAGCTTCTGCTTCTTTAATTTCTTTAGATAGCTTTGCTAAAGTTCCCAAATTACAATTAGCCTATTCTGGTATAACATGGGGAGGAAAAGACCTCGATGCGATGAAAGATATTGCTTCTTTAGGTTTTAAAGGTGTTCAATTACGGGCAAACTCGTATGATACATACAAGACTAAAGTAAGCGAGTTGAAAGACCAAATTATAGCAAATGGTTTAGCTTTACCGATGTTTTCGAGTGGAAATGTGGAAATTGACCCAGCCAAAGAACAAAGTACCATAGACTATCACGTGGCACACGCAAGTTTTGTAAAAGCTTTGGGCGGAACTACCATTCAAGTAACCAATTCTTTGCGTAAAAATGGCGTTCCTCCTACAACCGAGCAATTAAAAAGATTGACTTTTGTGATGAACGAAATTGGTAAGCAAACCGCAGATTTGGGGATTCAAACAACCTATCATAACCACATGAATCAGTTTGGAGAAACGCCCGAAGAAGTAGATATTATTGTGCAAGATATGAATCCGAAATATTTGAAATTATTATTGGATGTTGCTCATTATCATCAAGGAGGAGGGAAACCTGCCAAAGCGGTTTTAGACTATAAAGATATTATTGAGGCTTTACATATTAAAGATGTACAATGCCCATTGCCAGAAAAACCAGAAGACCCTAAAGCCTATAAATTTGTGGAATTGGGACAAGGTAACGTAGATTTGAAAGGTGTTTTTGATAATTTACAAAAGATAAATTTCAAAAAATGGGCAATTGTAGAATTGGACGGAGTTCCTGTAAAAACACGTACACCCAAAGAAAGTGGAGAAATTAGCAAGGCATTTTTAAGAGATAAAATCGGGTTTAAGTTTGCGGTCTAAGCTAATGAATTAGGGTGAATTTCATAAAAAATGAGTAACTTGCAAGATAATTTATCCCTAATTTCTCATGTCAACAAAGCGTACTCCTGCCATTATTTTCATTTTCATTACTATTGTTATTGATGTTCTTGGTATCGGAATTATTGTACCTGTTATTCCAAAAATCATCTTAGAACTTACTGGAAAAGGGCTTAGCGAAGCATCCAAATATTCAGGTTTGTTAATGTCTTCTTATGCTATTATGCAATTTGTTTTTTCGCCAATTATTGGTGGATTAAGTGATAAATATGGAAGACGCCCCGTTATTTTAGCTTCTTTGTTTGGTTTTTTCTTTGACTATCTAATTTTGATTTTTGCCCCAACATTTACTTGGCTTTTTGTAGCAAGAATTATCGCAGGAATCACAGGAGCAAGCTTTACAACAGCTACGGCGTATATTGCAGATATTTCAACAGATGAAAATCGTTCAAAAAACTTTGGAATGGTAGGTGCTGCGTTTGGACTTGGTTTTATTATTGGACCTCCAATTGGTGGAATTTTAGGCGATATTGGTACTCGTGTTCCTTTTATGTTTGCGGCAGGTTTAACACTCATCAATGCCCTTTACGGATATTTTGTTTTACCTGAATCATTGAAAAAAGAAAACCGTCGTGAATTTGATTGGAAAAGAGCAAATCCTGTGGGTTCACTGAAAAATATTGGTCGTTATCCTGCCCTTTTGGGTTTAATTGGAGCATTGTTTTGCTTACAAATTGCAGGTCAAGCACACCCAAGTACATGGTCGTATTTTACGATGAAAGAATTTAACTGGACACTTAAAGAAGTGGGTTATTCTTTGGCATTTGTAGGTTTAATGGTTGCCATTGTTCAAGGCGGACTCAATAGAGTAATCAATCCTAAATTAGGCGATAAAAACTCCATCATTATTGGTTTGTTGTTTTATGGCATTGGTTTTATGCTTTTTGCATTTGCCACAAAAGGTTGGATGATGTACATTTTTATGGTTCCTTTTGGTTTAGGAGGTATTGCAGGCCCAGCACTTCAAAGTATGATTACCAAGCAAGTTGCCCCTAACGAACAAGGCGAATTACAAGGTGGAATCACAAGTATGCAAAGTATTACTACGATAATTGGACCTTTGTTTGCTTCAAATTTATTTTCGTATTTCTCTGCCGAAGATGCTCCGATATTCTTTCCGGGAGCAGCATTTTTTATGGCAGGTGTCGTAACGTTTTTAGCTTTAGGAATAGCTTTAAAATCTTTCCCAAAAAATAAAGAAGCAGAAGTCATAGCATAAAATTGCTTAACATTGCTTTTCGCTCAAAATATCAAAACTCCTCAGAAATGGCTTAATTTTTGAGGAGTTTTTTTATTAAATTATCATAACATACCGCCACTATGTTTCAGCGAAAAATATCCATTAGCCTATTTCTTGGAATTATTACCTTTCATTTACTCTTTGCTCAGAATATCAAATATGAAGTTTTGACTTTACGAAAAGAGCAGTTTTCGATGCCCAATCGGAAGTTTTATATTCAAAAAATTATCTGCGATTTCAATCAGCCCAAATATTTTGTTACTCGAAAAGGAATATTCAACAAACAGAAAACCATTATTTTAGGAGATAGTATTCAGAAAGTGATGATAGCTTTTCTAAAACCTTCTAATACCTATCGTGGAGGGCTTGTTCCAGTGTTAATGAAAATTAAAGAGTTGAAAATCAGGGAAGAACGTCATTTTTTAAAAGAAGAAGGAACGGCTAAATTGAGCGTGGAATTTTATATAGAAACGGATACCAAACCTGTGAAAATATTTCAATCAAATGCTTTTAGAACTTATACAGGATTGATGAATATCACCAATCAGCATGATGAAAATGTACGAACTATCATCAAATCTTGTATGATTGACTTTAACAACGCTAAAATTGATTTTTCTAAATACGTAATTCCCAATAAAATTTTCAAGGCAAAACGCCCTTCTTGACCAAAATAGTCACTTATTTTACCACCATTTATCAGTCTTTTGGACTGATTAGCACAATAATATTTTGTGGTGAATATTTTCCTTCCTACATTTCGTCATAATTAAAAGATAATCTTTTAAACAGAACTTAAACTAAAATTAGAAAATGAAAATTACAAAATTTGTTGCTTCAGCGTTTATTGTTTTGGCAACTTCTGCTGCTTCTTTTGCTCAAAATGTTGATGAAATTATTGCAAAACACATTGAAGCAATGGGTGGTGCAGATAAATGGAAGACCGTAAAAAGTATGCAGATGAATAATAAATTCTCGGTACAAGGGATGGATATTGAAAGTAAAACAACGATTGTTGCTGGAAAAAGTTTGAGAACTGAAGTTTCTGTGATGGGACAAGATATTATCACGGCAGTTGATGGAGAAACAGGTTGGATGCAACGCCCAGCTATGATGGGTGGAACTGGCGAACCTGAAGATATGCCCGGTGCATTAATCAAAGAAACGCTTAAACAAACGAATTTGGGTGGTTCGTTGCTTAGTTTCAAAGAAAAAGGAGCGACCATTGAATTAGTTGGAAAAGAAAAATTAGATGGAGCTGATGTGTATCATTTGAAAATGACTGAAAAAAATGGCGAAGTAACTAATTTATTCCTTTCAGCATCAACGTATTATACGTTGAAATCTGCGGGAAAAAGAAATGTACAAGGACAAGATATTGATGCAGAAGTTAATTTCTCTAACTTTAAGCAAATTGAAGGTTTGACTTTTCCTTTCACAATGGAAACGCCAAGCCCAATGGGTGGAACAATGACAATTGAAACAGAATCAATCAAATTGAATCCGACTATTGATGAATCAATTTTTAAAAAACCGGGTAAAAAATAGTTGAAATAGATATTCTTTATTCGAAATAATAAAAACCCTGCAAGCATTTTACTGTTTGCAGGGTTTTTCATTGTTGGTTTTCGTAAATTTGCACCTCAATCATTCATAACAGAGTTTGGTTTATTGCCATAACTCTATTCTCTAAAAAAATGTACAAATACATTCTCCAACCCCTTCTGTTTAAGCTTGATGCTGAAAAAGCACACTATCTTACTTTTGATTTGATTAAATTTTTGTTCAAAATTCCTTTTGTTCCTCAAATATTTAGAGCGGTTTATCATTACGAGCATCCAAGTTTGGAACGTGAAGTTTTTGGCTTGAAATTCAAAAATCCAGTTGGTTTAGCAGCAGGTTTTGATAAAAATGCCTTGATGATTGATGAGTTTTCAAATTTAGGTTTTGGCTTTATCGAAATCGGAACATTAACGCCAAAAGGTCAACCGGGAAATGATAAACCACGTCTATTTAGATTAAAACCAGATGAGGCAATTATCAACCGAATGGGCTTTAATAATGATGGCGTAAAAGTAGCAGTTGAAAAATTGAAAGCACGGAATAGTAATATTTTAGTAGGAGGTAATATTGGTAAAAATAAAGTAACGCCAAACGAAGACGCTGTCAATGATTATTTAATCTGTTTTCACGAATTGTTTGATTATGTCGATTATTTTGTAGTCAATGTAAGTTCGCCAAATACGCCCAATTTAAGAGCTTTACAGGAAAAAGAACCATTGAAGAATCTTTTGCAAACCCTTCAAAATGAGAATGTAAAGAAGGCGAAGCAAAAGCCAATTTTATTGAAAATTGCTCCAGATTTAACAGAATCTCAATTAGATGATATTGTTGAAATAGTACAAGAAACCAAAATTGCAGGAGTGATTGCAACCAATACCACAATTTCAAGAGAAGGCTTGAAATCTGACCAAAATTTAGTACAAGAAATGGGCGGATTAAGTGGAAAACCCGTTACCAAACGTTCAACGGAAGTGATTAAATATTTGTCAGAAAAATCAAATAAATCGTTCCCAATTATTGGCGTAGGAGGGATTCATTCTCCAGAAGATGCAATCGAAAAACTAAAAGCAGGAGCGTCGTTAGTTCAGATTTATACAGGATTTATTTACGCAGGACCTTCGTTAGCAAGTGATATTAACAAAAAGTTGGTAGGTGCTTAACAATTGCTTTTAGGTGTCAGTTTCGTCTAATCTCTGACACCTAAAACCTATTTTCTAAAACCTTTTCCTTAATAATTATCAATAAAATTAATTGCCTTCCAAGCTGATTTTTCAATCAATCTGAATATAATATTTTTCTCTTTTTTCGGTGGATTATACTTTCCGTAAGCAGGAATTATATTCTTGAAAAATTGATAGTGATTCTTCAATAAGGCTGAATTATAAGTTTTGAATAAGCTCTTTAAAGCAGGGTAATTGCTTGTTTTTGAGGTCTTTATGTGTCTTGAAAGCAAGTCAGGTTTCTCAGGACTATATCCACTAAAATGGAAAAATAATAAAGGCTCTTTTCCATTAATGATGTACTTCCCATCTACAAATTCAACCGTTCTTTCGTGGATATTCCAATAAGCAAGATTATACGCAGGACTGTATTCTACCAAGACTTTTTCGTAAAAAATCGGAGCAAAATTTACACATAATTGGTCGATTCCCATGCCATTACAGAAATCATAATAGCCATAATCTTTCAAGTGAGTTTTCCACCAATTCAAGAATTTGAAAGTGTTTTCTGAACGCTTCATTCCTACAAATCCCGTATTGTAAAGTCCAGCATTGAGGAATTGTTTTTCATTCCATTGTTCCTGTAAATCAATGGGTTGTGTGATGTGGGGCGTAATAATGATGTCGTAATTATCAAGACTATCTTCAATCTTTTTTACGCTATCAGTTATCCACAAATCGGTATCGAAATAAATTAATTTTTCTAAATTCTGATATTTTTCAAAGAGATACAAACCAAAAATAGGTTTGCAAGCAGTAGCCACTTCCATCACGGTATATTCACCTTTGAAACCTGCCAAATTAACCTCTTGAACTTCTGAGATTGGAATTATTTTGTATGGAATATCGAAATCCGTAACGGGAACTTTATCAACTAAACCAATAATGAGTTCATAGTCTGGATTAGTATTTTTTAAAGATTCGCCCATCGTGAGGGCTTGATACAGATAATTAGCTGTACAGACTGTGTAAATTAATTTCATTATATATTTTTTTACTCCAACAAATCGCCAACGGCTGCTATATATGGAGCTTTCCAAGAGGCTTCTTGGTCTTTGTAAAGATGATAATCTCCTGCAATTAGTAATTTTAAAATCGGAAAAAGTCTTGCTAAATGAAAGGGAGATAGCGTTCCACGAGTTTCATAAAAATGAATGATTCGGTCTATTTTTTCAAAATTTGGATTTGATTCTCCAATTCTTTCCAACAAAGCGTTTTTCAGAGTACAAAAATAGTCGCTTTTTGTTAAGAATGGGGCAAGTTTTTCTGCTCTTGGTCTTGAAAATCTATCTTTTAAGCTAATTGCTTTGCCACTTTCTTTGGGGCGAGTTCCAATTTGCTGGAAACTATGCTGACGATACGAGATTAAACGTTCCTCGATAATGCCAATTTTATTCAACATGGCAGCAATAATTGTTATCCAATTATCATGAATCATCTCAGAAATATGCGTTGGAAAAGGAACAATAACTGAAGTTAATTCTTTCCTAAAAGCCATCATACAACCTGCTGAACGATTGCCCGCTAATAATATTTCAACTTCTTGCCCAGCTTTCCATTGTTGTCTTTGCAACTCATGGAAACGCACAACCGACCAAAAGTTATTATTGAGACTTTCGCCTTTTTCATCAACCAATTCGGCATCACAAAAAACGGCTAATTTGTTAGGGTTTTCTTGAAAATACGCATGAATCTTTGCCAATTTATCAGAATGCCACAAATCGTCTTGGTCGCACATCAAGATAATATCGCCCGTGCAAAGAGAAATTGCTCGCTCGAAATTCTTAGTTACTTTTAAAGAAGTATCATTTTTGAAAAATTTGATATTGAGTACATTTTCAAATTCCTTGACAATCTCAGCAGTATTATCTGTCGAGCAATCATCAGTAATGATAATTTCTGAAGGCAATAAAGTTTGGTTGGCTAAACTTTGGAGTTGTTCTCGCAAAAATCGAGAACCGTTGTATGTACAGAGGGCAATAGATATGGTTTGCAAAATTTTTTATAAAGTATAGAGAGAAGAGAATAGAGAAAAGAGTTTGAGGCTATTTCTATTTGAAAATTATCTCTCACTCATTCACTCACTCATTCACTCATTGAATTTGTGGCTCCAGCGGGAATCGAACCCACATCGAACGTTTAGGAAACGCCTATTCTATCCGTTGAACTATGGTGCCTTTTCAGTTATCAGTAAACAGTTAACAGTAACGATTTACCAGTAATTTTAGAATACAAATTTCTTGAAAACTTGATTAATATCAAATGAAAAATCCTTGTTTTAATGTTTACTGATAACTGTTTAATGTTCACTGATATTATTGTTCACTTATAACTGAATATTCTTCTTCATTCAGCCAATTTGGAAAAATCTGAATGTGTCTGTCTTTCACTAATTTCAAAATCGCATCTCTTAATTCGTCGATATTCTCTTTTTGTTCTGCCGAAATGAAAACGGTAGTTGGCTGAGGCAAATTCATAAATGAATTTTTCAAAAACTCCGTAACTTTCTGAATCCTAATTTGCTGATTTACAGGTTCGTCACCAGAGCCAATTTGCCAATCGTGAATTTCAACTTCTTCGGTAGAATATAAATCTATTTTGTTGAAAACCAGAATAGTAGGTTTGTCTGCTGCACCAATATCAGCTAAGGTTGAGTTTACCACATCAATGTGTTCTTGATAATTTGGATGAGAAATATCAACCACATGAAGCAAAATATCAGCTTCTCTAACTTCATCTAAAGTTGATTTGAAAGACTCAATCAACATTGTTGGTAATTTACGAATAAACCCTACGGTATCAGAAAGTAAGAACGGAATTGTCTCAAAAGTAACTTTTCTAACTGTGGCATCAACCGTTGCGAAGAGCTTATTTTCGGCAAAAACATCTGCTTTTGCTAATCTTCGCATTAAGGTAGATTTTCCAACGTTGGTATAACCTACTAAGGAAACACGCACCATTTTATCACGATTTTTACGTTGTGTAAATGCCTGTTTATCAATCTGTTTTAGTTTTTCTTTCAGGAATGAAATACGGTCATTTGCAATACGACGGTCAGTTTCCAATTCTTTTTCACCCGGTCCACGCATACCTACACCACCACGTTGTTTAGAAAGGTGCGACCACATTCGGGTCAATCGTGGTAATACATATTGTTGTTGAGCCAATTCTACCTGTGTACGTGCTTGTACAGTTTGAGCTCTCATGGCAAAAATGTTGAGAATCAACAAACTACGGTCGAGAATTTTTACTTCTTTTTGAAATTTAGCAAACTCAGTTTCAATATTTCTGATTTGAATAGGAGATAAGTCATCATCAAAAATGACCATATCTACATCTTGGTCGATTACAAAAGCGATAATATCCTGTAATTTCCCCTTTCCAACATACGTTCTATTTTCTGGCTTTTCTAATTTTTGAGTAAAAGTATAAAGCGTGTCAATTTGTGAAGTATCGGCAAGAAAAGCTAATTCGTCTAAATATTCTTTGGTTTGTTCTGCGGATTGTTTCTGTGTTTGTACAGCCACCAACACCGCTGTTTCTTTTTGTTCTTCTGTACTGTGCATATAATTATAGCTATTTGTTTTATAACATTTAGCCTTGATTTTGCGTAAATGATTACTGAAAATAAACTTCAGCGTAAAATATGTTTCTTGTAAAATAACCTTTATTTATCCGAAAAATTAAGGTTTGATGTTGAAATTATATATTCATGATTTCTAATGTATTTAAACTTTTAAGACTGATTCAAAATCCCCTCATAATTAGCTAAATGTAAATAATTCTCTTCTTTTACTTCAAATGTATGTCCAAATTGTTCTGCGATTTTTACGACTTCCAAAGGTTTCAAACTTCCTTTCTGAGCTAATTCTTTTGATAAGAAAACTAAAAATTCTTGATTTTTTTCTAATAATTCTTTGGTTTCAATCGTCAAATCTCGAATCATTCTTTCAATTGCCCAATCAGTTACGCTCAAATCCATGCTGTAAGGACCAGAATGTGCATAATAGGCTTGATAATTTTTATCGAAACCATATTTACGAATGTACTCCATAATCATGGACGTGGCTTCTTCACGGTCGAATGAACGAGAAATTGTCGCTTTTTCTTCCCCAAAAATCATTTCTTCGGCAATTCCTCCAGCTAAAAATATCTTGATTTTATTGATGATATTTTCTTTAGATAAATGAATTAGATGTGGAAAGGCAAAACCTTGTGCATATCGTGATGCAACTCGTGATTTCAATTGAAGAGGAGCAAGTCCTAACAAAATTCCATAAGCAATAGCATGACCAGACTCATGAACGGCAATATTCGCCACCATATCAGGTGAATTATCTTGACGAATTTGGTCTATCTTGCCAACGTAATCCAATTCTACGGTCTTTTTGCCCGCTAATTGTGCAATTATTTTCTTTCTATCAAAATCATAATCCATGGCAATGTGCATGAGATTTCCCATGAATGCTTCAAACAATAATTTTGATAAATTTGCCTCAACAATATCAGTAATACTTGAAAAAACGGGACGAACTCCTTGTACAGGAAAAACACCATTTTGGTAAATTAACTGATTAAGATTTTCTGAAATCTCAATGTCAACACCAAAGTGTTCTTTGTTCTTTTTGACAATTTTATGAATTTCTTCTTTAATCAAATTTTCAAAATCTCCTTTTCGTAAAGACTTGTAAATCAAGTGGATATTTCCAAATCTGGCTACTTGTTCTGGTTTAAATTTCCGAGAAAGAGCATTTTTAATATCAACAATCGTGATTTTTTCGGTATAAGCTCTAAAAATATCTGCTTCAATATCTGTTTCGCCTGTTTCATTTGCCATTGAATAGGCTTCGTCCAAATTTCCAGAAATAATAATCAGTGTTTTAGCATGATTGATGGGTTCGTAAACTTTCTTTTTTTCACGAGTTTGTTGCATCATCATCAACACATCTTCTTCTCGCATTTCCGCAATTTCGGATACGCTCTCTTTTAAATCAAAAATCTTTTTCAAACTTTGAGCTTCCCAAACGCCAACGGTTGCTTCTTCTTCATCATAATTTCCACCCATCGGATTCATCGCATCTGGAGGCATTGGAGGAGCATCTTTTAATTTTTGTTTTCGTTTTTGACGTTGCATGGCAGCATACAAATAACGTTGGAGATAGTCGTCAATGGATTCTTTAGCGTCTCGTTTTGCTAATTTTCCGTCAGACAATAATTCCCAAAAATCTTGAAAACGAGTATTTAAAAGTGGTTTTCCTTCTGAATCTATCGTATAAAAACGCTGAATTTCATCAAATAAAACAATGGCTGGTTTAGCGTCATTTACACCATTAGTTTCTAAAATAGAGGAAACATTGCTATTCCAAGTGCTTTCACCATTTGAAAGTTCAACTTCTACAAAACGGTCTTGATATTCTAATTTTGAAACTAATTTTCTGATTAAATCGGTTTTCCCTACGCCTGTCATACCCCATAAATTGACAATGATGGGGCGAGTGAGAATATCAGGCATCAAATACCAAATTTGAATATAGTCCACTAATTCTTCAATGATGTAGTCGATACCAATAAATTCACGCTTCAACTCGGCTTTGATAGTTTCAAGTCGTTGTTTTTTTGTGTTTATCTCTTCGAGATTTATATTTACTTTAGGTTGAATTGACATTTCTTTTTTAATGTGAGTGCTTATCAATTGAAAATCCGATAGAACGATAAAATGTTCTAACAGATTGATAAACAGTCATGAGATAAAATTTTACAGACACAGATACGCAAAAACATAAATGTATTAATTCAAAAATACATATAATGATTTTATGTTTACGAAATACGCCAATAAAATATATAAGAAATTGATAATAATTTGATTTGCCCATCGGGGCTTATCCAAGATTTGGATTTTGCAGAAACCGAGAGGAGCTTTTTAGCAGAAAATATGTGTTAACTTCATGATTGCTGTGGCTTTTGCGATGCCTTTTAAATTTTGTGGTGCAAAGATGTGGGTATTTTTTGAGAAATACAAATTTTGTAGAATACCTGTAGAACTAAGGCTGATGAGATTATTTGATTTTTATGTTTGAACTAAGATTGATTAGATTATTTGATTTTAGGATTTTTATATCTGGACTGAGATTGATTAGATTAAATCTTAAAATTATTTCGGAAGTATATACTTAATGTCGCAAGTTAAATTTGAGTTGAAAAAACCTCACCCCCAACCCCTCTCCGATGGAGAGGGGAGCATTCGACCCCATTTTTCTCCCCTCTCCATCGGAGAGGGGTCGGGGGTGAGGTTTTGCGACATTAAGTACATACTTCCGGATTATTTAATCAAATCAATCTTAGTTCAGATAAAAATTACTTCAATGAAGTAATTAATTTTTCATTTAAGGCTACATAATCATCGTTTTTAGCTTCTTTTGCCGATTCGATTGATTGTTTTGCCGTTGCAATGGCAGCGGTTTTATCGCCTAATTTAGCTTGAATTTTAGCTTTTAAGTGAATAATCCAGAACGCTTTTGGGTTCAATTCTATAGCTTTATCAGCCCAGATTAATGCTTTTGAAAGGTCTTTTCCTGTTTCAAAATAATAACTTGCTGCTTGAAAATATGGACGATTATCAACGGTCATAGCAGTCTCAATTGACTTAGCAATTTTAGTATCAATATCAGCCGTTACAGGAATTGAAATCGCTGTTTTTTCCCACATTACTTGAATATCCGCACTTGCAGGCATTACATTCGCAATCTGAATGGTAAATGTTTCGATAGACATTGGCAATGCCATTGGCTTTACTTTAAATCTTGCAACGTCCTCATCAGCTTTGTATCCGTCAATTCCCCAGTTATTAAGTCCTTTGTTAAGGATAACTTCCCATTCGTCTTTGTTTGGAATACTGTAAAGCACGTAAGTTCCTGCTTTAACCGCAACGCCACCTACTTTTACATCTTCACCAAATGTTACTCTGGTAGCAGCGTTTGCACCTGTTCTCCATAATTTTCCGAAAGGAGCTAAGTCCCCAAAAACTGTACGTCCTTTTATATTTGGACGAGAATAAACTACTTCAATTGAAGATAAAGCAAAATCTTGCTTGATGGTTTGGGTTGGACTTGGTGCTGGCGTTTTGATTCCTTGTGCATTTACACCAAAATTTACTAATGCAGCCGCAACAATTGCGTAAAATAATTTTTTCATATAATATGTTTTGTTTGAATTTCGGCAGAATAAGAGTTTAAATTCTGCTTGATTTAGTTTGAAAACGCTGTAAAAATATTAATAGTTTCCTACAACAAAAAATACCTCCAGCTTTATGCCAAAGGTATTTTTTATAGAAGTACAAGTAATTTCCAATCTGTTAAATTATAATCAAGAAGATAAATAACTTTATTTTCTCTTTTTGGAAGAACTTTCTTCCTCTTCTTCTTCGTCGTCTTCCTCTTCTTCTTCGTCGTCTTCCTCTTCTTCTTCGTCTTCCTCTTCTTCTTCTTCTTCCTCATCTTCTTCTTCCTCATCTTCTTCTTCGTCCTCATATCCCGCTACTTGATAATCGTATTCTTCATCGTCAACGGCATATTCAATGCAAAGTTCTTCAAGAGCTTCTAAAAAACTGTCTTCATCTTCAGTATCAAGATAAAAATCATTCATGGAGATTTCACAATTGCCGTCTTCATCTTCTTCTGATACCTCATAATCAAAATAATAACCTTCTTCCGATTCTGTGTATTCTTCTAAAAGAGCTTCTAAATCCTCAATAAAACCGTCTGGGTCTTCAGTTAGTAAATAAAAATCTTCAATAACGGTTGAGTCTTCATCGGTAAATGAAGAACTTTCATCTTTGTCCCAAACTTCTTCACCATAATTTGATTCATCAATTGCCTTAATAATCCAAGAATCATGACCATTATATTCATCATGAATTACATAATCGTAAGGAATATAACAATAGCCTTTATCTCCCCATTCTTCACCCCAAGAGTTCCTTACAATAAATACTTTGTCGGGGTCAGAATAGCCAACTGCCAACATGGCGTGCCAACCGTGAGTTTCACGAGTTTTATCCGATTTTTTAGGCATTGGAACACGCCCTTTATTATTACAGGCATCATCAAAAGAATCAAAGGTATTGAGTGCAAATGCAATGGGGTAACCTTCTGCCAAGGCACTTTTCCAGACCGTTAAATCTGTTTCTAAATGCTTAGAATCTATAATTTTGAAACTTTCTGCTTCTGAATAAGCGTCAGAATTTGGTTCTTCCAATATTAAATCATCTTCATTTGGCCAGTTACTTTCTGAACACGCACCATATTCTTTTAAGCCTTTAATGGCGGTCTCCATATACGACCCCGCATCTTCTTGGTGCATATCGTCTAAGTAACGAGCATTATAATATACGAATAGTCGGCTAACGTCGGTATCATCTTCTAACTCTCTCTTGGTCAGATATTCATACGCACCAGCAAGAGCATTGGCAACACAACTATTACCTACTTGTTCTTCGACAGCCGTCATAAATTTTCGTAAATCTACTTTTGAAGGGAGCTTTTCTACTTTATCTGCGTTGTATTTATTGGCATTTGCAGGAGCTTTGCCGGGTAAACGATACCCGCCAATTTTGGGTGCTTTCATGGTTAGTTTTGTGTGCTAAATCGTTACTAAGTGGTTGTGCAAAATTAACTTATGGGTTCAAAATTATTCTGTAAAACTGCTCATGATAAAGAAAAGAACTCCAATAAGAAGAATATCTATGGTTGGTATTCCATTTATTAACATGGCTAATTTATAGTTTTGCTTAAAGAATGCAATCCAAGAAATGATTTGGGCTATGATAATTAGAATTGGTAAAACGACCATGCAACTAAAAAGAATCCATGTTTTTGTGGATTTGTCAGACCCCGGAGCATCAAACATCATTGGTGACATAATGGCTGACATTGCCGAAGGAATTAGAATAAGCAAAAAAATAATATTGATGATAATTACGGCAGTTTTCATATTTGTGAGTTAGTGATTAATTTTTTGTTGAAATAAAGCAATTTTTAGAAATTATCAAATCATTTTAAAAAATCGTTGATAAGTTTGGGACAAACAAAAACGGCTTTCCAATTTCTTGAAAAGCCGTTTGAAGAATATTTATTAATACTATGCTGCTGCCAATGCTTCTGCACCACCCACGATTTCGAGGATTTCGTTGGTAATGGCTGCCTGACGTGAACGGTTGTATTGTAATTTCAATTCTTTTAATAATTCGCCAGCATTGTCGGTTGCTTTGTCCATTGCTGTCATTCTTGCTCCGTGTTCTGAGGCATTAGATTCTAAAACAGCTTTATAAACTTGTAACTTTAATGCTTTCGGTAATAATTCATTGATAATTTCTTCTTCAGAAGGTTCGAAAATGTAATCTACACTTGATGTTTTTACTTTTTCTTCTTTTTTCTCAATGATTGGTAATAATTGTTCTGCTCTTAAAACTTGCGTAGCAACGTTTTTAAATTCATTGTAAACAACTTCAACAGTATCGTATTTACCGTTTTCAAAACCGTTCATGGCTTCTTCTGCGGCTTCACGAACTGAAGCAAAACTTAATCGAGTAAAAATATCAGCATATTTTGTATTTACATTATAACCACGGCGAGAAAGATATTCTCCTCCTTTCTTACCAATAGCCATAATTTCTACATTTCCTGCGGCTTGTTGAGAAGCGTATTTTTCGTTAATAAGATTAACAACCGCTTTCCCTACATTGGCATTGAATGCTCCACATAAACCACGGTCAGAAGTAACAGTAATGATTAATACTTTACTTACTTCACGTATGTTTGTATATGGATTGTCTTTAGCTCCCTCTGCACTTGCCGACACTGTGGCAATCATTTCAGTTAACTTCTGTGAGTATGGACGCATCTGAGTGATTGCATCTGTAGCACGACGAAGCTTTGCTGCCGAAACCATTTTCATGGCTTTGGTAATTTGCTGAGTTGAGTTTACCGATACTATTCGGTTACGGACTTCTTTTAATGAGGCCATGTTTGTTTTAGTTATGAGGTATGAAGCATGAGGTATGAGGTATTTACCTTTGCTGGTATTTGCTCAATTTCATATTTTCATACTTTTGACTTCATAATTCGATTGATAAATTATAAGGTACAAATTATTGGTGATAGCACCGCATAATTTATACCTCATAACTCATACCTAAAATTAAGCGTATTTAGGAGAAACTTCTTTAGCAACTTTCGTTAAAACGTCAGTCAAAGAATCATCAAATTTACCTGCTTTCAAGGCATCCATTGTTGATTTTTGTGTTGCGTTCATTACGTTAACGAAGTCTTTTTCAAATTCACGTACTTTACTTACTGCTACGTTATCTAAAAGACCTTTTGTTGAAAGGAAAATCATCGCAACTTGGTCTTCAACACGTTGAGGTTGACCATTTTGTTGTTTCAACATTTCAAGGTTACGCTTACCACGTTCGATTGTCAATTTAGTAGAAGCATCAAGGTCTGAACCAAACTTAGCAAACGCTTCCAATTCACGGAATTGAGCTTGGTCAAGTTTTAAAGTACCTGCTACTTTTTTCATTGATTTAATCTGAGCGTTACCACCCACACGTGATACCGAGATACCTACGTTAATTGCTGGACGAATACCTGCGTTGAAAAGGTTTGATTCCAAGAATATCTGACCGTCAGTAATTGAGATTACGTTAGTCGGGATATAAGCAGAAACGTCACCCGCTTGTGTTTCGATGATTGGAAGAGCTGTTAATGAACCACCACCTTTTACCAAATGCTTGATAGATTCTGGAAGGTCATTCATGTTTCTTGCAATCTCGTCAGACGTGTTAATCTTAGCAGCACGTTCTAATAAACGACTGTGAAGATAGAAAACGTCTCCTGGATATGCTTCACGTCCTGGAGGACGACGAAGAAGAAGAGAAACCTCACGGTAAGAAACCGCTTGTTTCGATAAATCGTCATAAATAATCAATGCTGAACGACCTGTATCACGGAAGAATTCACCGATAGCCGCACCCGTAAACGGAGCAAAGAATTGCATTGGAGCAGGGTCTGAAGAAGATGCCGCAACGATTACAGTATAATCCATTGCACCAGCTTTACGAAGCGTTTGCTCGATTTGCTTGATTGTTGAAGCTTTCTGACCACAGGCTACATAAATACAGTAAACTGGTTTGCCTGCGTCATAAAATTCTTTTTGATTGATGATTGTGTCAATACAAACGGTAGTTTTACCAGTTTGACGGTCACCAATAACCAACTCACGTTGTCCACGACCTACTGGAATCATTGCGTCAATCGCTTTGATACCTGTTTGTAATGGTTCTGTTACAGGTTGACGGAAGATTACCCCTGGAGCTTTACGTTCCATTGGCATATCGTACAAGTCTCCTGCGATAGGTCCGTTTCCATCGATTGGCTCACCAAGCGTGTTAACTACACGACCGCAGATACCGTCACCAACTTTGATTGATGCAATTTCGTCAGTACGTTTTACGGTATCGCCTTCTTTAACTCCTTTTGCATCTCCTAACAATACAGCCCCTACGTTATCTTCTTCGAGGTTCAATGCTAAGGCTCTTAGGCCGTTATCAAAAACGAGTAATTCACCCGCTTGTACTTTAGTGAGTCCGTAGATACGGGCTACACCATCACCGATTTGCAATACGGTACCTACTTCTTGGAGTTCAGCCTCTGATTTCGCTCCTGAGAGTTGTTCTCTCAAAATGGCTGACACTTCATCTGGTCTGACTGATGCCATTATAATTTCTGTTTTGTGATTTTTTTCAGTTTTAATAAAGTTGATGCCTTTTCGTAATAAGAAAAAGGTTAATCGACTTTATTTTCGGGTGCAAAATTATGGAAGAAATTTAACAATTCCATGATTTAAAGAAATTTTCGTGCTGAAATATTATACTTTTTTGGGATTGTTAAAATAGAAACGGCTGAAGAATCTGAAATTTTGGAGATAGAACTGATTTATGGAAACAATAAATCATAATGGAATGAATAAAACTATATTATAGAGGACTTAATTTTTTTGAGTCGCTTGTTGGTGATTTTATCTCAACTATCATCTCAAAACCCATAATTACTTTCGATTTAAACAATGTTAATTTTATATTTTTAGCCTTTAGGGTAATCATCAATCATTATTTTGGACAATGTTATTACGTTATCCCAAACCATTTCTAATTTTCTTATGTTAATTTTGAGAAGACAAACCAATTATTGCTCAAATTGAAAAAAGAAGAAAAAAGCGGTCAAATATTTGACGTTCAAATACTCAGTAGAATTTATGGTTTTCTTAAACCCTATCGTTTAAGATTTTGGTCATTGGTGACACTTATTATGGTTTCGGCGTGTGTTGTACCGCTCAATCCTTTGTTAATTCGCTACACGATAGATAATTACATCTCTTCAGGCAATTATCCAAAGCTTGCTCTTATGCTTTTGGTGATGATTGGCGTTTTGCTTTTACAAGGGTTGCTCCAATTTGTGAGTGCTTTTATCGCAGGTTGGCTTGGGCAAACGGTTATTCGTGATATTCGGGTGAAATTATACGCTAAAATCCTTCGTCTTCGTTTAAAATTCTTTGATGATACGCCTATCGGACGCTTGGTTACTCGTACTGTTTCTGATATTGAAACGCTAAATGATGTATTCTCGGAAGGTTTGGCAGCTATTGCGGGCGATATTTTACAATTGGTTTTGATTACGGGAGTGATGCTTTACACCGATTGGAGATTGACCCTCATTTGTCTTTGTACCGTGCCTTTTATGGTAACGTCCACGTATATTTTTAAGGAATATATCAAAAAATCTTTCAATGAAGTTCGTCTTGCCGTAGCTAATCTTAATTCTTTCGTGCAGGAACATATTACGGGTATGAATATCGTTCAGATTTTCAATGCGGAAAAATTAGAATACGATAAGTTTTTGAAAATCAATGAGGTACATCGTGATGCTAATATAAAATCTATTTGGGCGTATTCAGTTTATTATCCTGTGGCAGATGTTATTTTGGCGGCGGGTACGGGTTTGATTGTCTGGTTTGGTTCAAAACAAATTTTGGCTCATGATATGACCTTGGGTACGCTCACGGCATTTATTATGTTTATGAATTTGTTTTTTAGACCCATTCGTTTTCTTGCTGACCGTTTTAATACTTTGCAAATGGGAATTGTTTCTACGGAAAGAATTTTAAAGCTTTTAGATTCAGATGATTATGCGGTAAATGATGGAAAAACAAAGGCTGATAATTTAAAAGGTGATGTTCGTTTTGAAAATGTTTGGTTTGCGTATAATGATGAAGAGTATGTACTAAAAGATATTTCTTTTCATGTAAAAGAAGGCGAAACAATTGCTTTGGTAGGAGCAACGGGTGCAGGGAAATCTTCAACGGTGAATCTTTTAAGCCGTTTTTATGACATCAATAAAGGCAAGATTTTTATTGATAATATTGATTTGCAAGAATATGAATTGGATAGCCTTCGCAAACAAATTGGGGTCGTTTTACAAGATGTATTTTTGTTTTCGGATACCATTGAATATAACATTACTTTGGGCGATAAGCGAATTACGAGAGATAAAGTAATCGAAGCCGCAAAATTGGTAGGAGCTCATGATTTTATAGAAAGATTACCCGATGGTTATGACTATAATGTGATGGAACGTGGAGCAACGTTATCGGTTGGGCAACGTCAATTAATTTCTTTTGTGCGTGCATTGGTGCATAACCCGAAGGTGATTGTGTTGGACGAAGCAACGTCGTCGGTAGATACAGAAACCGAAGAAATGATTCAAAATGCCATTGCCAAATTGATGAAAGGGCGTACTGCTATTGTGATTGCTCACCGTCTTTCTACAATTCAAAATGCCAGCAAAATTTTGGTTTTGGACAAAGGCGAAATCAAAGAATCAGGTACACACGAAGAACTTTTAGAGAAAGAAGGTTGGTACGCAGATTTGCATAGTATGCAATTTGTGTAACCATTTGTGATTGAGTGATTGGTGAGCGGTCCGCCGCTGCGGTTGTAAATTATTTATTAGTTAGTTGTTTAAATCACTCAATCACAATTCACTAACTCACAATTTAGAACTCACTAAATCACAAATGAATCAAGAAATTATTAATCAATACGGAAACCACCTTCGAGTACGTGTTTGTGGAATATGTGTACAAGACGGCAAAATACTTTTAATTAATCATTCTGGAATGAATGAAAGCGGAGAGTTTTGGTCGCCTCCAGGTGGTGGTTTACAATTTGGAGAAACGATTGAGGAATGTTTAAAACGGGAATTTTTAGAAGAAACAAATACCATTATTTCTGTTGGTAATTTTCTGAAAATCAATGAGTTTGTAAAACCTCCGCTTCATGCCATTGAGTTATTTTATGAAGTCAAAATCGTATCTGGCGATATTCAAATTGGCTTTGACCCAGAGATGGAACAACAAATTATTAAAGAAGTAAAATGGTTGAGTTTTGAGGAGGTTTTACAAAAAGAGGAGGGACGATTTGCAAGGGTTTTGTTGGAAATCGCTTCACTTTTTTAGGAATGATAAAGCTCATAGGTAAAGCCCCAGCTCACACTGATTTGTAATCGTTGTGGTAATGGTCTTGCGTTTTTAACGCACTATAAATGCGTCAAAGACGCTTAACCAAACGACCCTGATTGCAAATCAGGGTCAGCGAGGACACCGTTCAAGGAAGCATTTATTCATCTAAACCTGTTAATTTGCAAGCAAAGTTGATGCTGGAATCCCAAAGTTTTGATGAAGAGTTTTTATCATTTTTAAAGTCAAAGGTTTTTTTCTGTTTAACACTTCTGAAACCCTTGATTTTGTGCCAAAATATTTGATTAAGTCTTTCTGTGTGAGATTATTCTCCTCCATTTTGTACTTGATAGCCTCAATTGGGTCAAGCTGTGGCATAGGATAATGTTCTGTTTCGTATTTTTCGATTACTAACAATAGTAATTCTAATGTGTCTCCTTCCTTAGTATTGGGTTTTGCAGCCCAAACCTCATTCAATTTTTTAAACGATTCTTTATATTCAGTTTCGTTTTTTATTGGCTTTACTTCAAAATTTTCCATAAGATTTAATAATTTTCTACTGTTTTAGCATCTATTTTGTCATACTCTTTGTGAGTGCCAACAAATTTTATCCAACACGCTTTAAATTCGTAGTTGAAGGAGACAATAAGTCTATATTTGTTTTTGGCAATGTTAAAAACAATTCTTTCATTGCCAACATAGTCTGCACCTTTAAAATCCGAAATTACTTCCTGTGGAGTATCATAGCTATCCGTCCGCTTGCTGTCGCACAATGGTACGGTGTGGACACCGACCAAGGAAGGAGGCAAAGGCTTTTAAATATCTTTTCATTATTCCAACAACAATGGCATCAAATTACATGATGTCCTTTAAATCAGAAATTAAGTTAATAAAGGTATAGCAATCTTCCTTACTCTTAAATTTTATGCCAAATCCACTAAGAGGTTTATCACTTTTGTTTCTGTAAATGCAATTTCCTGTAAAACAGTTGAATTCAACCCAATGGTATCCTCGTTCTGACCGCTCATATTCACACTTTACTTCAAAAATCGGAATCTGATAATCAGCAATTTCAATTATGTTATCTGCCTTGTTTACAAAAAATGTCGAATGTTTTTGACCAACTGCATTAGTTATGTAAAAAGACTTTACTTTTTTATATGTGTTTTCAAAATTGCTTTGTGAGTACCCTTTGAAACAACTTAATGTTATCAATAAGCTAATTAATATTTTAACCATTTTATATATTTGATTTTAAAGTAAACAACTATTATTTGAAAGTATAACTAATACTAATGTATTATATCCGCTATTACATCAGTGGAATATAACAAAAGTATAATACTTTTATCATACATTTCTTTTACATCTTTAAAATTAATATTTTCATTTGATGTAAGAAAATTTGGTGTTGAACCATCATTTTTTACTGGGTATCTAAAAGCATAAGAAAACTCATCAAGTTTATGAAGTATCTTTTTAAGACTTGATAAATCATTATTCAATTTGTTGAACTGTTTTATTACCTTTTTGTCGAAAGAATATTTTTTAAAAATTAGTTCTATTTGAACCTCAAACTCCTTATGTAAAACCGCAATATTATGTGCTTCTCCTCCTTGATACTTAATATTCGCATTTCTATCTGAGATTTTTTCAAGTTCAATTAAATTCATTTTGTAACCTATCTCTAATGTATGTCTTATGCAAAAAGCTAATGGAAGAGACAATATTGTTACTTCTCCACCTTTAATTTCTCTAAATGAGAAATCTACAAAGGATTTATATTCGCCGAAATATCTCCGCCAATCAGATTTTGAAGATAAAACAATGTTATAATTTAATTCTTGTTCTTCCATTTTCTATTTCTCTGATTATAATTATACTTTCCCCACAATTTCCCAAATTATCCCCAAACCACAAAAAACAAGGGTGAGAATTTTAAAACCCTCACCCTTGTTTACTGATAACTGTTAACTGAAATTACTTATTCATAAAATCCCCCCCAACAATTTCCTTCAATCCTTCCGTAGAACGATTAAATTCATAAGCATAAGATTCTACTGATTGTCCGTCTAAGTTAACGTTAATGGTATTTCTGATGAAAACACTGTTTACGTTGTCGTCAGCGAAGAATTCTTCGTATTCGTCTAAAATCGCTAATAATTTGATTGGACTGGTTAATTTATACAATTCGCCAATAGCCTTATCTGATTGATTATCAGTGCTTACGAAAACTAATTACTTTTCAACCCCAATTTAGACAAATCTGTTTTTCTTAAAACATCATTAGCTTCATCTAATTTCTTTCTTACAATTTGTTCACCCGATGTTGGGTATTGCGTTACTTTTTTAGTTGTTTTCATCTTTTCCAATTAAGTAAAAGTCCATTTCATTTTCGGAAGAAAAAGAAATTATTTCGTTATTCTTGATAGCTAAAACTTTGAAAGACTTTTCTATTTCCGCTAATTCTCTACTGATAATTATTCTGTAAAGTCTATGTCTTCTCTTGTCGCTACCCTTAAAAATAATGAAAGATTTTGGATTTTCATTCAAGAACGAATTAATAATTTTGATGACAGTCGCAAGAACTGTTTTCAAATCATCGTTGTCAGTAACTGAAATATCACTCAATGTGCCATTTTCCAAAGTGTCCAATAACGCAAGGTTGTAAATGCTTGAATATTGCGTTTGTGTCAATAGAACCACTTTTTGGACTTCTTTTAGTGGACTAACACTAAGGAACTCATAGCGAAATTCTTTTTTTACAAGTGAAAACTCATAAGGATGTTCATTCATAATTTTATCTAATTCAAAATGCTATAAATTCATAAAATCCCCCCCAACAATCTCCTTCAATCCTTCCGTAGAGCGATTAAATTCATAAGCGTAAGATTCTACTGATTGTCCGTCTAAGTTAACGTTAATGGTATTTCTGATGAAAACACTGTTTACGTTGTCTTCGGCAAAGAATTCTTCGTATTCGTCTAAAATCGCTAATAATTTGATTGGACTTGTTAGTTTATACAACTCTCCAATCGCTTTATCTGCTTGATTATCAGTTGAAACGAATGCAGGATAGCCTTCTTCTTCAATCATGAATAATTTACCTTGAGCAGTTGCCATACCTACAAATTCAGCGTTTTTCTCAATGAATTTGTGTAATTCGTTGCCTGCTTCTTTGCGAAGTGTTCCGTAAACGAAAAGGTATTCTTCTGTGTTTGGCTCTGGTAATTTAGCTTCTTCTACCGTCAATACTAAATCTTCTTGCTCTACTACTGTTCCTTCATTCAAGGCAATTCTTCCTACAATTCCTTCAAATGGAGACGATACAATTGATTCCATTTTCATGGCTTCAATGATGTACAATGGAGCATTTTTCTTTACTTCATCACCCGATTTTACCAAAATTCTGCTCAAACGTCCTTGCAATGGAGCTCCAATATCACCTTTAGCGGTTGCTTTGTCATGTTTCTGACGAACCACTTTGATGGTTTTGTCTAACACTTTAATTCTACGAGCCTGTCCGTTCAATTCAAATGTTACATTTCTTAAACCTGCTTCGTCTGGTTCAGATTGGTTTAAGTATTTGACAATGATAGTTTTACCTTCGTCAATATTAATCAAAATCTCTTCGTCTGGCTTCAAACCATATAAGAATGCAGGCGTTGGTATCAAGGCTACTTCACCATAAACTTGTTGGTTTTTATAGTAGTCTTCATATACTTTCGGGTACATTTTGTATGAAAGATAATCCAATTCTCCTTGCTCGTTTTCTGGGAATTTAGCTTGGAAATCAGCGAAATCTTTTTCAAACTCAATCGGTAAAATTGAATCATTCGGGCGAGTCGTCATTGGCGTTTCACCTTTCAATATAATTTCTTGTAATTGTTTCGGGAAACCACCATAAGGTTGTCCAAGACCTCCTTTGAAGAAATCTTTTACAGATTCTGGGAATGAAAGCGTTGCTCCACGTGCATAAACATCTTCAGCCGTTAATGAATTGGCAGTCATAAAAATTGCCATATCACCTACCACTTTTGAAGATGGCGTAACTTTCACGATGTCACCAAATAACTTGTTGGCTTCGTGGTAGTTATGCTTCATTAATTCAAATTTATCACCTACGCCCAAAGCAATCGCTTGTCCACGTAAGTTGGTATATTGTCCACCCGGAATTTCATTGTCGTAAACCTCAGCCGTACCTGCTTTCAATTCCGATTCAAATGGATAATACATTTGACGAATATCTTCCCAATAGTTTGAATATTGGTTCAATAAAGGTAAATCCATTTCACATTCACGTTCGTGTCCTTGCATCATGGCAACCACTGAGTTGAAGTTCGGCTGAGCCGTCAAACCAGACATGGCACCCAATGAACAGTCCACAATATCAACACCTGCTTCAATAGCCTTCAAATACGTAGCTGCTTGAATCGAAGAGGTATCGTGTGTGTGTAAATGCACAGGAATTGACAAGGCTTTGCGTAATTCTGTTACTAAAAGTTGTGCTTGAAACGGACGTAAAAGTCCAGCCATATCTTTGATACACAGAATGTTAGCTCCTTCGTCTTCCAAAGTACGAGCCATATCTAAGTAATATTGCAAAGAATATTTTTCATTCTTGAAAACATCTCCTGTATAACAAATTGACGCTTCTGCAATGGCATTTGTACGCTCACGAACGGCTCTGATGGAAACTTTCATGGCTTCAACCCAGTTTAATGAGTCGAAAATTCTGAAAACATCAATACCTGTTTCGGCAGATTTTTCTACAAATTTCTCAATTAAATTATCAGGATATGCCGAATAACCAACGGCATTTGAACCTCTGAAAAGCATTTGCAAAAGCATATTTGGCATGGCTTCACGGAATTCTTGCAGACGTTTCCAAGGTGATTCGTTCAAGAAACGCATCGCTACGTCGAACGTGGCACCACCCCAAACTTCCATTGAAAATAATTGAGGGAAGTTTTTAGAATAACTTTCGGCAACTGCCATCATATCTTTGGTACGCACACGAGTGGCGAGTAAAGATTGGTGACCATCTCTGAATGTAGTATCGGTATATAAAATTTGTTTTTGCTCTTTGATATACTGACTGAATTTTTCAGCTCCCATTGAGTCCAAAAGCTGTTTGTTACCTTTTGGATGTTCTCCGAAAGTATCATAAGCTGGAACAATTGGTGTTCTGAAAGTACGGTCATTTTTAACTTTAACATCAGGATTTCCATTGACAACAACATCTCCTAAATAATGAAGGATTTTAGTAGAACGGTCTCTTGAAGTTTTGAAATTAAATAATTCTGGATGCGAATCAATGAATTGAACCACACATTTTCCTTGTTGGAAAACTGGGTGAGCAATCACATTTCTTAGGAAAGGAATGTTTGTTTTTACGCCACGAATACGGAATTCTGTCAAGGCACGAGCCAAACGTTGAGAAGCTCCTTTCAAAGTACGCCCACGAGCAGAAACTTTCACCAACATTGAATCGAAATATGGAGAAATTTTAACACCCGGATACGAAGAACCTTCATCTAAACGAATACCAAAACCTGCGGCATTACGATAAGCGATGATTGTACCAAAATCTGGTTTGAAACCATTGGCAGGGTCTTCTGTGGTAATACGACACTGAATTGCGTAACCATTCAATGGAATATCTTCTTGCTTTAAAATATAAATTCCGTTGTCCGAAAGTTTATAATTCATCGCAATCAAAATCTGAGTTCTTACAATATCAACACCTGTAACCTCCTCAGTGATAGTATGTTCAACTTGGATTCTTGGGTTTACTTCGATGAAATAAATATTTTCATCTTTATCTACCAAAAATTCAACTGTACCCGCACAGTAATAATCAACTGCTTTACCAATTGCTAAGGCATAAGCATATAATTTTTGACGAGTTTCTTCTTTTAAACCAAAAGAAGGAGCAACTTCTACTACTTTTTGGAAACGTCTTTGTACCGAACAATCACGCTCGTAAAGGTGAACTAAATTGCCATGTTGGTCACCCAATAATTGAACTTCAATGTGTTTGGGTTGGTCGATAAATTTCTCAATAAAAATGGTATCGTCTCCAAAAGCATTTTTAGCTTCGTTTTTGGCTTCGTTGAATGCTTTTGAAAACTCTTCTTCTTCACGCACTACACGCATACCACGTCCACCACCACCTGCGGCGGCTTTCACCATGACAGGGAAACCGATTTTCTTAGCTTCTGAAAGAGCAATTTCTCCATTGATTAATTCCTCTTTTGAGTCTTCAATCATAGGAACGTTGGCTTTTCGAGCGGCAATTTTGGCAGCAACTTTATCACCCAATGCGTCCATTGCTTCTGGAGATGGTCCAATAAATTTGATACCTTCTTCACGACAACGACGAGCCAAGTTTACATTCTCAGATAAAAAACCATATCCCGGATGAACCGCATCAATTTTCTTTTCTTTACAAAGTTTGATGATACCCTCTACATCTAAATAAGGTTTTAATGGCTCATCATCCTTACCGATTTGGTAAGCTTCGTCAGCTTTGTAACGGTGAAGAGAATAACGGTCTTCAAAAGTATAAACCGCTACTGTGCGTATCCCCAATTCTGAGGCAGCACGCATGATACGAATAGCAATTTCACCACGATTGGCGATAAGAATACTATTAATTTTTTGAACGTATGATTGAGCCATTTTTGTATTTATTACTAATCTTAAATAAAGGATTAAAGTTAAAACCTAACAGAATAAAACACCTTATACTTTACAAAATTCAAAAAATAATTGGGTATTTTTTATAAATTCAATAATAAAATTTGGTTATATTAGAAAGATGCAATTTTGTTAGGGTTCGGTACTATTTTTTCAACAAATATGATTTTACCTAAACCTAAATTAAACAATAAATATGTTTAGGCTTATTTGTTCTGCACAAATTTAGAGGATAAAAACTTTTAATGTGGTTATAAAATTAAAGCAGAAAAGGTGTTTGATAATACTCAATAAATGAATAAATTCTGGGCATGGAAAAACAAAAAGGCTTTGGCTTGTACTCAAATCTTTTTTGTTTGAGTAGAATTTATGAAATTGCATGAGTAATAGTTACACGAGAATTATTCTTGTGTAGATTCATTCATAGGAAAGATTCCTGTGGCACAAAATATCAAATATTAAAAACGTGGAACATCAAAAACCAATTATAGGTATTACACTTGGCGATTTTAACGGAGTCGGTCCAGAAGTAATTTTAAAAGCACTTACCAACAAACGTATTTTACAAATTTGTACGCCAGTTATTTATGGTTCGCAAAGAGTATTGGGTTTTTATAGAAAATCTTTAGAGTTGAAAGATTGGACTTTAAATAGTATTCAATCAATTCAACAAATCAATCATAAATTAACTAATGTCATTACCTGTTTTGAAGATAAAGCAACAGACGTTACCCCTGGAAAAGTAACTCAGGAAGCTGGTGCGGCAGCATTGGCGTGCTTACAAAGAGCAACAGAAGACTTAAAAGCAGGTGCGATAGAAGCTATCGTTACTGCTCCAATCAACAAAAATAATATTCAGTCAGAAACCTTTAAATTTCCCGGACATACAGAGTTTTTTACAGAAGCTTTTGAAGCCAAAGAATCTTTAATGTTTTTGGTATCTGATGTTTTAAGAGTTGGCGTTGTGACGGGGCATATTCCGCTTGGGCGTGTGCGTGGAGCAATCAATCAGGACAAAATCAGTCAGAAACTTTCGCTAATGTTTGCATCTTTGAAGAATGATTTTGGTATTCAAAAGCCTAAAATTGCTGTTTTAGGACTGAATCCTCATGCGGGAGAAGATGGATTATTGGGCAATGAAGAGAAAGAAACAATTTCGCCCGTTTTAGAGCAGTTTAAAAAGAAGGGCAATTTGGTTTTTGGACCTTTCCCGTCTGACGGTTTTTTTGGAGCAGCACAATTTAAAAATTTTGATGCCGTTTTAGCGATGTATCACGACCAAGGCTTAATTCCTTTCAAGTATATTTCGTTTGAAACAGGTGTAAACTATACCGCAGGACTTTCGGCAGTACGTACTTCGCCCGACCATGGAACGGCTTATGACATTGCAGGAAAAAATATTGCCTCAGAATCATCTATGTTACAAGCTATTTTTACCGCTATTGATGTCGTGAAAAATAGAAAAGAAATGAGTTTGGAAGTAGCCAACTAAACAATCGTATTATCTCAATATCATTTATAACCAATTAAAACAATGTCAATTGAACAACAATCTCGTAGAGACTTTCTTAAAACTGGTGCTTTAGCAGCGGCAGGTTTTTCTTTATTAAGCAATGATTTATTTGCAGGTGGAAAGAAACCACACACTCGTAATATTGGCGTACAATTATGGTCTGTAAAAGATGATATGGGCAAAGATGCTAAAGGAACGCTTGCGAAAGTAGCAAAGATGGGTTATAAGCAAGTGGAAGGTTTTGGTTATGCTGATGGAAAATTCTTTGGTTTGCCTGCTGACGAATTTGCTAAAGTTTTAGCAGGAAATGGTTTGACGATGCCTTCTGCTCATGGAATGGTTACAAGTCAAGACTATGTAAATGGACAATTATCAGATGCTTTCAAAAAGATGGCTGACGATGCGAAAAAAGTAGGTCAAAAATATGTAATTGCTCCCTATATGCTTGACCCAGACCGCCCGAAAGGAAAATATATGGCTGAAATGTTTAACAAAGCAGGGGAACATTGTAAAGCTATGGGTATGAAATTTGGGTATCATAACCACGATTTTGAATTTGAAAAATATGATGGCGTAAGTTTATACAAAACGCTTTTAGATAATACAGAAAAAGATTTAGTAACTTTTGAAATGGATTTGTATTGGGTGAAATATGCCAAAGAAAACCCAGCCGCTTGGTTCAAAAATTATCAAGGTCGTTTTACACACTTCCACGTAAAAGACCACGACCCTGTAAAAAATGTAAGTGTTGAAGTTGGAGAAGGTGATATTAATTTCCAAGAGATTTTCAACGCAAAATTATCAGGTGCAAAATACTTTATCGTTGAATTAGAAGCCTACAAACGTACTCCATTAGAAGGAATTGAAATCAGTTTGAAGAACTTGAAAAAGTTGAAATTCTAATTTCTTTAATATTTTTGTGCGTAAAATGAACCTGTCAGTAATTTGACAGGTTTTTTTATAGTACAACAGGTTTCCAACCTGTTTCATAGAATTTGTTGCATGACAGGTTGGAAACCTGTACTACTGAAAATTGAATGAAAAAAATACTAATTGTCGATGATTTACACGAAAACATTTTTCCATTATTGGCAGAAATGAATTTTGAGATAAACTATCAACCTAACATAAAACGTCCTGAGATTTTAGAAATTATCAAAGATTACGAAGGATTAATCATCAGAAGTAAAACCAAAGTTGACTTTGAGTTTTTAAGTCATTGCGAAAAATTAGAATTCATCGCTCGTGCAGGTGCAGGATTAGATTTGATTGATTTACAGGAAGTTGATCGAAGAAATATTAAGGTTTTCGCAGCCAATGAAGGGAACTCTGACGCTGTGGCAGAACATACTTTAGGCATGATTTTGGGTTTGTTCAATAAACTTAATTGGGCAGATACAGAAGTGCGTCAAAGAATTTGGCAAAGAGAACAAAATCGTGGAATTGAGCTAAAAGGTATGACTGTCGGGATAATCGGTTTTGGAAATATGGGTGTGGCTGTTGCACAACGATTAATGGGTTTTGGAGTAACCGTTTTAGCGTATGATATTTTGGATAAAGATTGGACAGAATACGGACTTTTAGCCAAAAAATCTTCGATGGAAGAAATTTTTGAAAAGGCAGATTTAGTTTCTATTCATGTACCACTTACACCTCAAACCAAAATGATGGTGAATGATGCGTTTATTCAAAAATTTAAGAAAAATGTCTTTTTGATAAATACGTCACGTGGAGAAGTAGCTTCTGTGAAGGCGATTTTGAAAGGCTTAGAATCAGGGAAATTGAGAGGAGCTTGTTTGGACGTGTTGGAAAATGAGAAATTAGCTACGCTTTCAGAAGAGCAAAATCAGGTTTATACTCAATTATTTGAGAAGAAAAACGTTATCCTTTCACCTCACGTAGCAGGTTGGACGGTAGAGAGTTATCGCAAAATCAATGAAGTTTTGGTGAGTAAAATTAGAGAACAGGTTAGTAACGCAGACTTTAGTCTGTTTGCTAAAAGAACAGACTGAAGTCTGTGTTACAAAAATGAAAAAACTGCTTTTGATTGTATTAAACTTTATTTTGAACGATTTACAAGCTCAAAATAAACCCTATTCACTTTTTCTTATTGGTGATGCTGGCAATAGTACGGTACAAAATGATGTTCATAAAACCTTACAAAAGCACTTGACTGAAAACCAAAACGGGGGAGTTATTTTCTTGGGTGATAACATTTATCCACGTGGCTTAGACGGTACAAAAGACGCAGAATTAAAATTGTTAACGCAATTACATACACTCAGAAATTTTAAAGGTGATTGGTATTTTATTCCTGGGAATCATGATTGGGCAAAAGGTCGTTGGAAAGGCTACAAAAATGTAATTCGTCAGGCAAATTACATTAATAAATTTGCCAAAGACTCTCTTAATCAGCCAAATACGAAACATTTTTTGCCTGAAAAGGGATTACCCGGCCCCGTAACACGTGATTTAGGCAATAACATTGTTCTCATTTTTACTGATACTGACTGGTGGCTTCATCGTTCTTTTTATCATAAAGTTGGTAAAGAAGAGAAATTTAAAAAAATGGAAATTGCCTATTTTTACCGTCTTGATTCTATTCTAACTACCGTAGAAAAACAAGGCAAAAAGTCCATTTTTCTATCCCATCATCCGCTTGTTGATTATGGCGAACACGGTTATCATAAAGATAAAAGTTGGTATTATGCTTTGGTAAATTATACTCCTTTCCAAACTTTTGGATTGTTGGGAGTTAATCGTGCTTTAAATTCAGAGATGAATCAACCACGTTATATGAAATTGGCTGATAAAATGTATCAAATGTTGGAACAACATAAAAATGTGATTGCGGTAGCGGGTCATGAACATAATTTACAGGTAATTAAACGCCCAAATTCTTTGTTTTTAATTAGTGGTTCGGGGAGTAAATTAACGCCTTTGAAAAGAAAAATTACTCAAAAAGATTGTCTTTTCAATGCCAGCAAATCGGGATTTATGGAATTGATTTTTGAAACAAGTGGCAAAGTAAATTTAAAAGTTTGGGGAGGTGATGGCACTTTGCTTAATGAACAAAAGGGGGGTTTTTGAAATTAATTTGATGTGTTAGAAAACGGCTAAAACCCAAGATAATTCCAGTTTCAACGCTGACAGGATTTTGACTCCTGTCAGCGTTAGGCAGATTAAATATTAATCCACTTTTAAAGCGTGTTCATTCTCCAAAGGGAGAGTTTCTTTTTTAGCTATATCTTCTACTTTTGAATCTAATTCTTTAAAAATTGGACATGGAAATATTCTGATACCGAACCAAATGAATTTACATTGTTGAGCGTATCGCTCAGAGGGGCAATTTTGTAAGATATTATTGAAATAGTTAACTGAAAATTGATTTTTGTAACTGGCAACAGCTTTATAAGCAATTCTCAATTTGTGAGGTCCAAATCCCGCTTTTCTATTTTTATCAATTACTTTCTCATACAATGCGTTTAAATATGGAATGAAAGTTGAATCTGGGAAATAGATAACGCATCTAAAACCAAAGTCTTCAGATTCTTCATTAGCCAATAACTTTTCTATCAAAATTTTATCTTCTTGTTTTTGATATTTCGATAGTGCAACGACGGCACTGTAACTGTTTTTTTCTGTGGCAAATCTTCTAATTTTTAAATAGTTTTGCTCATTTTTTTCAACTTCATTAAAAACAATATTATTATAGTAGAGTAAAATATCTGTATTACTGAGAATTTTTTGTTGAAGTTTCTCCTTTTGTTTTTCAGAAATTAGTTTTCGGTAGATAGCTTCATTAATAAAGAAATCACCAATTCTCTGGATTCTCCCATAGTCCGTATTTAGCCAAGAAATTTCTTGATTATCGGTTAGATGTTGTTCTACTATTTTATAGATATTTCTATTTTTTCTTTGACATAAAATCAAAAATGAATAACCCTTTACAACGGCACTGGTATCATTTAATAATTTTAGTAATTGTTTATTGGTGGCATTATCTCTAAGGTTGCAAAAATGACCCCACGAAGCAAAAGGTTTTCTGTCCCAATTGCTTATAGGTGATATTTGTAAGTTTTTCATTTTTCGCATCTCATTTACAGTGAGAGCAATATCGACTTTCACTTTTTCTGATTGGGCAAAAGCACAATTCTGTATGAGGAAGAAAACAATTATTGATATAATCTTTTTCATAGTTGTAAGAAAGTTTAAATAATTGGAGTTTTGTAGCATAATTCATTCGATACTCAATAATACGAATATTTTATTTCCGTTATTTCATCAACGATAAATTTACCCATGAAAAACTTACTATTTTTAAGCTTATTTATTTTAACGCATTTTACCATTTTCGCCCAAATTTCTGATAGCGAGTGTGCCATTGGTAAAATTGAGGCGATGCAAAAACGCTTGCAAAATGCCAAATTGCAGGGTAATCAAGCGGCGGATAATAATATTGATGTAAGCTATTATAAACTTGATTTGAGTATTGCTTACACCACTCAAAGCGTCAAAGGTGAAGTAACTATTAATGCCAAAAGTAAAATCGCTGAACTTAGTCAAGTGACCATTGACTTACAAAATGCCCTCACGACTGACTCCGTAAAAATTGGTAATAGCAAAATGCCTTATTTGCACCAATCCAATCAGATTTTAATCAATTTAGATAAAAAATATGCTGAAAATCAACTTGTTAGCTTAGTAATTTATTATCATGGAACTCCGGGTTCGAGTGGATTTAATAGCTTTGTTTTCGGAACACACAACAGTCAAAAAGATTTAGCGATATGGTCATTGTCAGAGCCTTATGGTTCGTCTGATTGGTTTCCTTGTAAAAATGCCGTTGATGATAAAGCGGATTCTTCCGACGTTTGGATTACAGCGGATAAATATTATGTATCTGTGTCGAATGGAGTTTTACAGAAAGTTGTTGAAAATCAGAATGGTACAAAGACTTATCAATGGAAAAACCGTTATCCAATTGCTCAATATCTCATTTCGATTGCCCTTAGTAATTATTCCGAATATAAAAATTCATTTAAGTACGATGGCGTAAATGAAATGCCTGTTACTCATTTTATTTATCCCGAATCTTTAACTGCGACTAACAAATTAGCACTTGATAAAACCGTTTTTATGTTGGATTTATTCTCTCAAAAATTCGGACTTTATCCATTCATAAAAGAAAAATATGGTCACGCTCAGTTTGGATGGGGCGGAGGAATGGAACATCAAACGTGTACTTCAATTTCGAGTTTTGGAGAAACTTTAATTGCACATGAACTTACTCATCAATGGTTTGGAGATAAAATTACCTGTAAAAATTGGGAAAATATTTGGTTGAACGAAGGCTTTGCCTCTTACGGAGAATGTATTTATACAGAAGCTATTGGCGGAAAAGTGGCTTATGATAATTATATCAAAAGCTTTATGAACAGTGCCAAAACCGCTAAAGGGACAATTTTCGTGCAAGATGTCAATAATATTAATGAGATTTTTAGTTCGTCACGTACCTATCGGAAAGGGGCTACGGTACTGCACATGTTGCGTGGAATTGTGGGCGATGATGTGTTTTATAAAATTCTACAAACGTATATAAGTTCCAAAAATGCTTATTCAAATGCTACAACCGAAGATTTCCAAGCCATTGCCGAACAAGTTTACGGACAAAAATTAGACTATTTTTTCAAGCAATGGATTTATGGAGAAAGTTATCCAAAATATAAAATGCAGTGGTCGTCGCAGTCCCAAATTAATGGCTCATATAAAGTCAATTTGAATATTTCGCAAACAACTGGCACCAATCTAACTTTCTTCACAATGCCAATACAGATGAAAATAGCCTTTGGTTTGGGTGATACAACGGTAACTGTTTTCAATGATAAAGCTTCACAATCTTTTGAAATTTTGGTAAAAGATAAACCTGTTAATGTTACGTTTGATGCCAATAATTGGATTTTAAAAGATATTGAAACGGTAAATATATTGGCAAATGAACCTGTTTTTGGTGATACTTTTGGCTTGAATGTATTTCCCAATCCGAGTTCAGATGAAATAAATGTGAGTTATCAATTACCTAAAAATGCTACTGTTAGAATTTCGATGGTTGATTTTTCTGGAAAAGAGATTTTCAAGAGTGTAGAAGAAAAATTAACGCAAGGAAATTACTCTCAAAATATCAAAATTAATGATTTTCCCGCAGGAACATACATCATTAATTTGAATGTTGATGGGCAAAATGAGAGCAGAAAGTTGTTGATGGTGAAATGAAATTTTGTTTCTTCTAATTCAATATTTGACTTTTGTTTGTCAGAATGTTTCAATCGTGGTAAGATGGGACAGAATTGTATTGTTTTTTAGTAAATTTTATTCATAAAATCCATTTGAGAATATTCCTCATGGGTATCTCTTAACATAAAATATCATTTCAAAATGAAAAGAATCGTATTATTTCTTAGCTTTTTATTAACCATTAATGTTTCCTTTTCTCAGAAAAAAGAGAAAGGTTGGGTGTCACTTTTTGATGGAAAAACTTTTGCAGGTTGGCACGTAAACGAAGAACATCCCACAACTTTTTCAATTGAAGATGGAACGATAAAGGTGGCTGGAGAAAGAACTCACTTATTTTATGAAGGTGCAGTTGCCAATCATGATTTCAAGAATTTTGAACTTAAACTAAAAGCGAAAACTTTGCCGGGTTCAAATTCGGGTATTTTTATTCATACAGCGTATCAAGCAAGTGGCTGGCCAGACAAAGGTTATGAAGTGCAAGTAAACCAAACGCATGGAGACTGGCGTAAAACAGGTAGTTTGTATAGCTTTAGCGATGTAAAAGAAAATTTTGCAAAAGATAATGAGTGGTACGAATATCACATTATTGTAAAGGACAAACACATCGTTATCAAAATCAATGATAAAGTAGCGGTTGATTATACCGAACCTGATACACTTCCTGCCGACCGAGGACAAAAGCATTTGAGTTCTGGAACATTCGCATTACAAGGACATGACCCTAAAAGTATTGCTTATTTTAAGGATATTAAGGTGAAGGTTTTGAAATAAAAATAAGTTAATAAAAAGGAGCAAATGACATTCATTTGCTCCTTTTTATTTATGGACTTGCCAACGAATTTGTTTGATAGATTGGAAGTTTTCTCTTGTAATAAAATTACGGAAGTATATACTTAATGTCGCAAGTTAAATTTGAGTCGAAAAAACCTCACCCCCAGCCCCTCTCCGATAGAGAGGGGAGCATTTGACCCCATTTTTCTCCCCTCTCCATCGGAGAGGGGGCGGGGGTGAGGTTTTGCGACATTAAATACATACTTCCGTAAAATTATAATTTCTAATTTTTATCGTCATTTTATCTGACAAAATCGCTTTTAAAATTAGGCTCATTTCTGTAAATTGTTAGTATAATCTTGATAGATATTCTCTATAAATTAAATTTATATTTACATAGAATATATAGATGAAAATTATTGAAATTTATATTTTACTTTTGTCACGTTAAACATCAAAAATCTCTCAAAAATGGAAAATAACACAGATTCGAGTAAATTACATGATATGAATAGTGGAGGGAAATGTCCTTTTCCTCACGGAAATACAACGTCAATTTTAAAAAGTGCTGGTGCAGGCACAAGAAACCGTGATTGGTGGCCTAATCAGTTGAAATTGAATATTTTACGTCAGCACTCTTCGTTGTCAAATCCGATGGGTGAGTCGTTTAACTATGCAGAAGAATTTAAGTCGCTCGATTTAGATGCAGTAAAGGCAGATATTTTTGATTTGATGACTACTTCGCAAGATTGGTGGCCTGCCGATTATGGTCATTATGGTCCATTCTTTATTCGTATGGCATGGCACAGTGCAGGAACGTACCGTATTCAAGATGGTAGAGGTGGAGCAGGAGCAGGAACGCAACGTTTTGCCCCTTTAAACAGTTGGCCAGATAATGCCAATCTTGATAAAGCACGTTTATTACTTTGGCCTGTAAAAAAGAAATATGGCAAAAAACTTTCTTGGGCTGACCTTATGGTTTTGGCAGGAAACTGTGCTTTAGAATCAATGGGCTTTAAAACTTTCGGTTTTGGTGGTGGACGTGAAGACGTTTGGGAGCCAGAGGAGGATGTATATTGGGGTTCTGAAAAAGAATGGTTAGGCGGAGACGCCCGTTATACAGGCGAGCGTGACCTTGAAAATCCTTTAGCAGCGGTTCAAATGGGACTTATTTACGTGAATCCTGAAGGACCAAACGGAAATCCAGACCCGTATGCGGCTGCACGTGATATTCGTGAAACGTTTGCTCGTATGGCAATGAATGACGAAGAAACCGTTGCTTTAATTGCAGGTGGACACACTTTCGGAAAAACGCACGGTGCTGCTGACCCAAGCCAATATGTTGGCAAAGAACCAGCCGCAGCAGGTATCGAAGAGCAAAGTCTTGGTTGGAAAAATACTTATGGAAGCGGTAGTGGCGTTCATACAATTACGAGTGGTTTGGAAGGTGCATGGACAACTACGCCTACAAAATGGAGTAATAATTTCTTTGAAAACTTATTTGGTTTTGAGTGGGAATTAAGTAAAAGTCCAGCGGGAGCTCATCAATGGAAGCCCAAAGCAGGAGCAGGAGCAGGTACAGTTCCTGATGCTCACGACCCAGCTTTAACGCACGCTCCGACAATGTTAACGACTGACCTTGCTTTGAGAATTGACCCTGCTTATGAGAAAATTTCAAGAAGATTCTTTGAAAATCCAGACCAATTTGCAGATGCTTTTGCTCGTGCTTGGTACAAATTGACACACCGTGATATGGGACCAATTTCGAGATATTTAGGCAAAGAAGTTCCTTCAGAAATCTTGATTTGGCAAGACCCAATTCCTGCACGTACTTATGAATTGATTAATGAGCAAGATATTGCTACTTTGAAAGGTCATATTGCTGCTTCAGGTTTATCAGTATCTGAATTAGTATCGACGGCTTGGGCTTCGGCATCAACTTTCCGTGGTTCTGACAAACGTGGTGGTGCAAATGGCGGACGAATTCGTCTTGCTCCGCAAAAATATTGGGCAGTCAATAATCCTTCACAATTATCTAAAGTTTTAGATACGCTTGAAGGCATTAAAGCTACATTTGATAGTGCAGGTAAAACTGTATCAATGGCTGATTTAATTGTTTTGGCAGGTGGTGTTGGTATTGAGCAAGCCGCTAAAAATGCAGGAATTGCCGTAACTGTACCATTTACGGCAGGACGTACAGATGCTTCACAAGCGGAAACGGATGTTGAATCTTTTGCTGCTTTAGAACCTTCGGCTGACGGTTTCAGAAACTTCCAAAAAGCACGTTTTACAACTTCATCAGAAGAATTATTACTTGATAAAGCCCAATTATTGACACTTACTGCTCCAGAAATGACTGTGTTAGTAGGCGGTTTACGTGTGTTAAATGCCAATTTTGATAAATCTCAATTAGGTGTTTTCACGAACAATCCTGAAACATTAACAAACGATTTCTTCTTGAATTTGCTTGATTTAGGTACAACTTGGAAGTCGGTATCAGAATCTCAGCAAGGATTTGAAGGTCGTGACCGTGCAACAGGCGAAGTTAAATGGACGGCTTCACGTGTGGATTTAATTTTTGGTTCAAATTCAGAATTACGTGGTATTGCTGAAGTTTATGGTTGCGAAGATTCTAAAGATAAATTTGTGAAAGATTTTGTTGCCGCATGGACGAAAGTAATGAATCTTGACCGTTTTGATTTAGTGTAATATTGGTGAGTAGTTATTGGAGATTGGTTATTAGGAAACTGGTAGTTGTGTCCAATTCATATTAATTACTTTGAGAATAGGTAATCTGGAAACGGATTGCCTATTTTTTTTTTACCGCAATTAAGCAATCAGCATTAAAAAAAGTTTTCGCTTAACGCAGTCAGCGTTTAAAACGCTTGCGTTAGACTTTCCCAAAAGTTCTTGAGCATTTTGAACGCTGACTGCGTTGGCTTCGATAATGAGTAATTGTAAAATTTATGAAAGCAACGTATATTTGAAATGGTTAACAATAGAATTAGAAATATTTAGATTGATACTTACTCATCGTCGCCGACGTTCTAAAACTAATGACCATTTATATTAAGACAAATTACGATGAATCGCATTGATAGGCTTTTTGCCATATTGACCTTTTTACAATCAAGAAAATATGTTTTGGCAGAAACAATTGCTGAGAAATTTAAAATAAGTGTCAGAACTGTCTATCGTGATTTAAAAGCTTTGAGCGAATCTGGTATCCCATTAAGTTTTGAACCCAACAAAGGCTATTTTATTGTGCAAGGTTATTTTTTGCCACCAATTTCTCTTTCTACTGAGGAGGCAAATGCCCTTTTACTGACAGAGTCATTGGTGTATGGTTTTACAGATAAGTCAATTCAGAAACATTATTCTAATGCTTTGAATAAAATAAAGGCAACGTTACCGCATAAACAAAAAGAGAAGATTGATTTATTGACCAATAATATTAAGTACCAAGTTCCTGAGAGATTGAATCAGGATTACGAGCATTTGTCGATTTTGCAACGAACCATTGCGTCCAAGAATATCATTTCGTTTTCCTATAAAAATAATAAGGAAGAACATAGCACACGCCAAGCAGAACCTATCGGGTTGATTTTCTATGCTTTTGGCTGGCATCTTATTGCATGGTGTCATAAACGCAATGAATACCGTGATTTTAATGTATCAAGAATGTCCCAAATTCAAGACACCTATCAAACTTTTAAGAAAACTGACCATATAGAAGTAAGCGAATATATGCCACAGCTTCCTGTAAAATATTAAATGAAAAAAAAACTTTATTTGTCAAAAATGTACTGACATAGGGTTGTCAGTAGGAGATATTTTCTTTGTATCGTTAACTAAAAAACAAAGGAAAATTATGTCAATGATTGAAATGTACCTCAAAGAATTAGAGCAAGAGTCGCTTGTAACCCGTAAAATGTTGTCTATCATTCCTGATGATAAACTCGATTGGCAACCCCACCCAAAGAGTATGACAATTCGCTCTTTAGCTACACATATTGCGGAATTACCAACTTGGGTAACTATGGCTTTAACGACTGAGGAATTAGATTTTGCTTCTGCTCCCTACAATCCAACTGTCATCAACAATACAAAAGAGTTATTAGAGTTATTTGAAGTCTCTTTAATGGACGGGCGTTCTGAGTTAGTGCCACAAAATGAAGAGAAAATTTCTGAAACATGGACTTTACGTTCTGGCGACCAAATTTTTATGGTTTCTACCAAAGGAGAAACTATTCATCATGCTTTATGCCAGATTATTCATCATAGAGCTCAATTAGGCGTTTGCTTACGATTGTTAGATGTACCAATTCCGGGAAGTTATGGCCCAAGTGCAGATGAGACTTCTTTCTAAGAAATTAAATGAACAGCGTGAAAGAAAACTATTTTCACGCTTTTTGTAGCATATAATGCTGTTTAACTTCTAAATCTGTTTTAAGTATTTACATGAAAAAGAGGTCTAAATTGACCTCTTTTTGTTTTATCGAATCGCTATGCTTTCCAAACATATTTCTATGATTTCGCAGATTCTTTTATGACGAGTTTCGGAACGTTTGGCAAGTACGAGTTTGTATAAAATGCCTTTTCGTGCTGATTTGCTCAAACTGAAATAATAATCTTTTGTACCCAAATTTGCTTGAAAAGCTTCTTCTAAATCGTTAGGAATAATGAGTTCTTCGACTTCATCTAAAATTGTCCATGAACCATTTTGTTTTGCTATTTCTATACTATCGAAACCTGCTTTTGTCATCAATCCATTTCCAATTAATTGTTCGACTTTTGTTTTATTAACCTTCGACCAAACGCTTTTGGGTTTTCGTTTGCTGAAAAATTGTATAAACTTCTCGGAGTCGATTGTTTTGGCAGTGCTGTCAATCCACCCAAAACAAAGAGCTTCATCAACAGCCTGACTCCAAGAAAGTGATGGTATTTGGGATTTCTTTTTATAAAAAATAACCCAAACTGATTGTTTTGAAATATGATTTTCAATAAGCCATGACCGCCAAGCTTCTTGACTTGTGGGATAGAAAGACTCGATTTCTGGTTTTTGCATAAGATTGTCTTTAAAACATTTTGTCAAAGCTAAAACTTTGGACTGACAACCCTATGTCAGAGGAGAAAAAGAAAAGAAAATTGGATTCCTGACCATATACTACTCTCATTTACCTTGAAATATAACAAATCATAATAAACTAAAACTCAAGTTGTGCCAAAACCGCATGATGGTCTGATGCAAAACGACCTCCCCAAGTATTACTCAACGTTGCGTGTTTAAGCACTTTAATATTATCAGTATTCAAGAAAATATAGTCAATTAATTTCCCTGCTATTTCTTTAGACTCAAAACCGTTAAAGGTACTCGCTGGTCCAAAATGTGGTTGTTTTGATACTTTTTGAGCATCAATTAATCCTTCATTGATAATAACAGTTGGCTCTTCTGTTGGTGTACTGTTGAAATCTCCCGTTAAAATGACAGGTGTTTTTGGAGCAATTGCTTTAATTTTTGCCACTAACATTTTAGCACTTTCACGACGAGCGACTTGTCCAATATGGTCGAAATGGGTATTAAAAACGTAAAATACTTTTTTCGTTTTATTATCCTTCAATTTTGCGTAAGTGACTATACGATTTAAAGCAGCATCCCAACTTTTACTTGGCTTTTCTGGCGTTTGACTCAGCCAAAATGTATTACTTTCCAAAACCGTATATTTCTCTTTTTTATAGAAAATGGGTGAAAATTCTCCGCCTTCCTTGGCATCGTCACGTCCAACGCCTATGTATGTATAAGTTGGAAGCAATTTGGTTAAATCTCTAATTTGTCCTACCAAAACCTCCTGCATTCCGCAAATATCCGCTTCGTAAAACTCAAGCATACTTGCAAGATTTTCTTTGCGTTTTGACCATTGATTTTCCCCATCCTGAACGGTCTCCATTCGGATATTGAAAGTCATAACATTTGTTTTTTGCTGAGCAAAACTACCGAAAACGGTACTTAATAAAAGGATTGATAGATAAAATGTTCTTTTCATAGATTGTCGATTTTTTCAACAAAACTATCAATTAAAAATTGTAAGTCTAACCTGATTGAGATGAAATTTGTGTGAATTTTGGAGAGGGATAATATAGAAACTTTCTGATGCTCTAATAATCGCTTGCCTCTTGGCGAGTGACTGATGGAAACTTCCCGAAACAATATCCATTGTGGGTTTATAACTTTCGGGAAGTTAAAGCAACTTGTTAAACAGTTTATTCTTTACATACTGAATAAATTTTGAGGTTACGCTTAGCACTTGTATCAGTGGGGGATTGTCATTGCGAGCGTAGCGAAGCAATCTGTTAGAATGATGGATATTTAAAAGCTGAAAAGTTGTTTTCTTCTGTTTAAATAACATAAACCTGTTTATTTCTCGCATACTTCATTTTTAAGCCCTAAATTTGTACTCTTCAATGTTTAATCAAAATTGCTTATAAAATGATTCATTTCTTCGGAAGTCCTCGGAGTGCTAACTCCAACACCGTTTTTGCGGTTCAAACGAAAGACCAATTCTCTCAAGAAGACATCTCTAAATTGTTGTGGTTATTTAATAGTTCGCTTGACAATAAATATACCATCACCAATAATAATGAATCATCGCTGAATGCTGTTTTTGTGGGGCCACGTGCTGCTATGATTACGCCTTGGAGTACAAATGCCGTCGAAATCACGCAAAATATGGGTATTTCGGGTATTATCAGAATTGAAGAATTTACAGAAGTCTCAGACGATTTTACAGATTTCGACCCGATGCTTTCTCAAAAATATACGCAACTCCACCAATCAATTTATACCGTTAATGTTCAGCCTGAGCCAATTTTAGAAATTGAAGACATTGCGGCTTATAACAAACAAGAAGGGTTGTCACTAAGTAATGAGGAGGTTGATTATTTGAATAATTTATCCGTAAAATTAGGTAGAAAATTAACAGATTCAGAAGTTTTCGGATTCTCGCAAGTAAACTCAGAACACTGTCGCCACAAAATTTTTAACGGTACTTTTGTTATCGACGGAGAAGAAAAAGAAACTTCGCTTTTCAAATTAATCAAGAAGACTTCGCAAGAAAACCCGAACGATATTGTTTCGGCATATAAAGATAATGTTGCCTTTATCAAAGGTCCAAAAGTTACCCAATTTGCCCCTCTAAGTGCTGATAAGCCCGATTTTTACGCTGAAAAAGAATTCGATTCTGTCATTTCTGTCAAAGCAGAAACGCATAATTTCCCTACTACGGTTGAGCCTTTCAATGGGGCAGCAACGGGTTCGGGTGGTGAAATTCGTGACCGTTTAGCGGGTGGACAAGGTTCTTTACCATTGGCAGGAACTGCCGTTTATATGACTTCTTATTCACGTTTAGAAGAAAATCGTCCTTGGGAAAAAGGCATGAATGAGCGTGATTGGTTGTATCAAACGCCAATGGATATTTTGATTAAAGCCTCAAATGGAGCTTCTGATTTTGGAAATAAATTCGGTCAGCCTTTAATTACGGGTTCTGTTCTTACGTTTGAACATGAAGAAGAAGCTCGCAAATTAGGTTTTGATAAAGTAATTATGTTGGCAGGCGGAATTGGCTACGGAAAAGAAAGCCAAGCCATCAAGCAAAAGCCAAGCGTGGGTGATAAAGTAGTGATTTTAGGTGGTGAAAATTACCGAATTGGTATGGGAGGAGCGGCCGTTTCTTCGGCTGATACAGGTGCTTTTGGTTCTGGAATTGAATTAAATGCCATTCAACGTTCTAATCCAGAAATGCAAAAACGTGCTGCCAATGCCATTCGTGGTTTGGTGGAAAGTGACCATAATCCAATTGTTTCTATTCACGACCACGGTGCGGGTGGACACTTAAACTGTCTTTCTGAATTGGTGGAAGAAACAGGTGGTTTGATTGATTTAGATAAATTACCTGTCGGCGACCCAACACTTTCGGCGAAGGAAATTATCGGAAATGAGTCGCAAGAACGTATGGGTTTGGTGATTGGCGAAGCTGATTTGGAAACACTCCAACGCATTGCAGACCGTGAACGCTCACCTATGTACGCAGTGGGTGATATTACAGGAAGTCACCGTTTTACGTTTGAATCTAAAACTACAGGAGCAAAACCAATGGATTTTGCCATTGAAGATATGTTCGGAAGTTCTCCAAAGGTGATTATGGAGGATAAAACTATGGTAAGAAATTATGCTGATGTTGATTATTCGGCTGAAAATATTCCTGCTTACTTAAATCAAGTGCTTCAATTAGAGGCAGTTGCTTGTAAAGATTGGTTGACTAACAAAGTTGACCGTTGCGTAGGCGGACGAGTTGCCAAACAACAATGTGCAGGACCTTTGCAATTGCCTTTGAATAATGTTGGGGTGATGGCTTTGGATTTTAAAGGAAAAGAAGGAATTGCTACCACCGTTGGACATTCGCCTGTGGCATCGTTAGTTGACCCAGTTGCAGGTTCAAGAACGGCTATTGGAGAAGCATTATCAAACATCGTTTTTGCTCCTTTGAAAGACGGTTTAAAATCGGTTTCATTATCAGCTAACTGGATGTGGGCTTGTAAAAATGCAGGCGAAGATGCACGTTTATACGAAGCCGTGAAAGGTTGTTCAGACTTTGCTATTGAATTAGGAATCAATATTCCAACGGGAAAAGATTCGCTTTCGATGAAGCAAAAATATCCAAATGATGAAGTAATTGCCCCAGGAACGGTGATTATTTCAGCAGGTGGAAATTGTTCTGATATTACGCAAGTAGTTGAACCTGTTTTGAAAAGAAATGGTGGAAATATTTACTTCTTAAATTTATCGCAAGATTCTTTCAAATTAGGCGGAAGTTCTTTTGCTCAAATTTTGAATAAAGTAGGTAGCGAAGTACCAACAATAACGAATGCTGAATACTTCAAAAATGCCTTTAATGTATTCCAAGATTTAATTAAAGCAGGAAAAATCAAAGCAGGACACGACGTTGGTAGTGGAGGTTTAGTCACTACTTTATTAGAAATGTGCTTTGCCGATGTAAATCTTGGAGCAGAATATGATTTGACTGCTTTGGGTGAAAATGATTCTGTAAAAGCTTTATTCAACGAAAATATCAGTTTGGTTTTCCAAGCGGATGCGGAAGTAGAAGCCGTTTTTACTCAAAATAATATTGCCATTTTCAACATCGGACAAGTAGTTGAAGGGGATTCGGTTACGGTTAAAAATAATGCTGATTCATTTACGTTCAATGTATCGGAATTAAGAGATACTTGGTATAAAACTTCATTCCTTTTAGATTCAAGACAATCGAAAAATGGAACTTCTTTGGAGCGTTATACCAACTACAAAAATCAACCATTGACTTATACTTTCCCTGCTCAATTTGACGGAAAGAAACCAGTGATTGATGCTTCAAAACCAAGACCAAAAGCGGCTATTATTCGTGAAAAAGGTTCAAACTCAGAGCGTGAAATGGCAAATGCCATGTTCTTGGCAGGTTTTGATGTAAAAGACGTTCACATGACCGATTTAATTTCTGGTCGTGAAACTTTGGAAGATATTCAGTTTATCGGTGCCGTTGGAGGTTTTTCAAATTCAGACGTTTTAGGTTCTGCCAAAGGTTGGGCAGGAGCGTTCTTGTACAACGAAAAAGCCAATACTGCTTTGAAAAACTTTTTCAAACGTGAAGACACGCTTTCGGTGGGTATTTGTAATGGTTGTCAGTTGTTGATGGAATTGGAATTGATTAATCCAGACCATGAAGTTCACGGAAAAATGCAGCACAACGTTTCGCATAAACACGAAAGTATTTTTACTTCGGTGAAAATTCAGCCAAATAATTCGGTGATGCTTTCTACTTTGGAAGGAGCAACTTTGGGCGTTTGGGTGTCGCACGGAGAAGGAAAATTCAATTTGCCAGCTTCAGAAGACCAATATAATATCGTTGCAAAATATGGTTATGAAAGTTATCCTGCCAATCCAAATGGTTCAGATTATAACACGGCTATGATGTGTGATTCAACGGGAAGACACTTAGTAATGATGCCTCACATCGAGCGTTCAACTTTCCCTTGGAACTGGGCAAATTACCCAGGAAGAGGACAAAAAGACGAAGTTTCACCGTGGTTAGAAGCATTCGTGAATGCTAAAAAATGGATTGACGCTCAGGCGTAATTAAGTACAAGGACGATTCAAGATTTACGATTTACGATTGCCATAAGTCTGATTATCAGCGATTTATGGAGTCTCAGGGTAGTGTTCTATTTTGTCCCATTGCTTATAAGCAAAACGGCACAAAAGATTTTTCTTTTGTGCCGTTTTTTGTGAGTTGATAATATGATTAATCTATTTCGGATTTGCGAATATTATTTTCCTATTTCGATTCGTATTTCTTCAATTTGTCTTAACGAAAGTCCAGTAATATCTGCAATAAATTGGTTGTCTGCCCCTTTAATAATTGCATTTTTAGCTATCTCTACATTCCTGTTTTGTCGGACAATGTCTTCTGCTTCTGATTTTAGAGAAAGAATCTCACTCGCTTTATAATGCAAATAATCCAAATAACGATTATAACTAAACTGGTCGTCTTCTGGAAGTCGCATATAGTCCAAAACCTCACCAGCCTCTTTAAGTCCTTTTGCTTTAAACTCATCTTTCACTTCACTGTTTTTCAAGAAGTAAATCCATTCGTCTAAATTGTCTTTTGCGATGTCGTTAAACTTATTTACTTTGATAATATAAAACTCAGGGAATATATCCGAAACTTTATCTTTTGAAAATGCTGTTTTTTGTTTGTCGGAAAGCGTTAATGTATCATTTTGATGAAGTCCGAAAAAATTTGTGCTACCCTTATAAACATAATCTTGTCCTTGACCAAGGTCAAAATAGACAATATTGATAGAAATTACCTTTTTAATTTCAGAGTAAGCTTGCCCCAATGACAAGTTTTCTGTCAAGGCCTTTGAAGCTCCGTAAGCCATTCTGTGAAAAAAATCAATCTCGTAAGTGTTTTGAATCTCAACAACAATTAACTCATTTTTAGAGTTTTGTGTAAGAATATCCACCCGATTAAACTTGTCGTCTTCGGTGTCTTGATTACTCTCACTCTCCAATATTTTTTCAATACGAATATCTTCAAATAGTAATTCACTTAAAAAACCCTCTAAAACGCCAAAATTGGCTTTATTTCTCAAAAGTCTTTTAATTGCCCAGTCAAATCGAATTAATTTTTTGCCCATTTTCTTTAATTGTCAATGCTGTAAATTTACGATTTTTATTTTAGTATTTCTTTTTTGTTCATAGTTGTTACGTTTCTTATGCACGATGGCTGGTTTGGTGACATCTATGAGACGATAAAGAATATCTGTATAGTCTTACTCTATTTATTAATAGTAAATATCAATTTGAATTATATTTCATTGCGTATTAAGTTTGCCATCGAAAATCAATACAAACAATAAGCGATAATATATGATGCTAAAAAACAGATAACTCTCTCAGAATATTTTTTCAGAAGTAAAACTATATTCACTAACACTAATTAAAACAGCGTTGAAGTAAGTCGGGCAGGATTTATTTTGACGCTGTTGCTGTTTCCATTGCTCTATTAATTTGGTCATTCTATCGACACATATCGGTAAAAGCGTCATGTCATGATACAAAATTTGAGGAAAATATCGTAATTTGTTGTGATAAGAACTTTTCAAAAACACAACTAATTTTCACAACAAATAAAAAACGGATGCTTAAAAATTTACGATTCGTCTTGCTTACTAACCTTTTAACTTATTGCTTGATTTTCATTGCTTTGACTGATGTTTCTGCCCAAAATAGAGAAATCAAATTGCCAATGTTAGATGGTAAAGTAACAGACTCTAAAACTGGAGAACCTATTGTTGGAGCAACAATTTCATTAGATTTTAAAAAGACAGGAATTACTACCGACACCGCTGGCTATTACCAATTATTTTTGCCTAATGGCGAATATGTTATCAAAGTTAGTCATGTTGGTTATAAGCCTTTTAGAATAAAATTGTTCCTAAATGCTGACAAAAAATTGGACGTAACTTTAGAAGACGTAACCAAAACTTTGGAAGAAGTCATTGTGTCAAGTCAGGCTACTCGGAAAGATATTCAAACGCCTTCTTTGGGTGTTACGCTTTTGAGTATTAAGGGAATTAAAAAATTGCCTGCCATGATGGGTGAAGTTGATGTAATTCGTTCGCTCCAAACACTTCCTGGAGTATCGTCTGTGGGTGAAGGCTCTAATGGAATTAACGTTCGTGGAGGTGCTATTGACCAAAATTTAATCTATATCGACGAAGCTCCAATTTTCAATCCAACTCACCTTTTTGGCTTATTTTCGGTTTTTGCCTCTGATGCTATTCGTGAATTGGAATTGTACAAAGGAGGAGTCCCAGCCCGTTTTGGAGGACGTTCCGCTTCAATTTTAGATATTAAAATGACCGAACCCAATCTTGAAAAATTCAAGATGTCGGGGGGAATTGGTTTAGTGTCAAACCGTGCAATGGTTGAAGTGCCAATTATCAAAGATAAATTATCTATTTTGGCAGCAGGGCGTCTATCTTATAATGACTTTTGGTTTAAACTATTGGGTACAGATAATATCAAAAATACCCGTGCGAATTTCTATGATTTAGCTACAAAAGTTTTTTATCGTCCTAATAAGAATAACACCATTTCGCTTTCTACTTATATTAGTCACGATTATTATCAGGTAGATTCTTTGTTTAGTTTAGAAAATGTTATTGCCAAACAAACCCAATTTACTTACGGACATCTTAATTTTTCTGGACGTTGGAGTCATTATTTTAACACACGTTTAAGCATGGACGTTCTGGGAGTTGTGAGTAATTATAAAACACGTACTTATTCGCCAGATAGTGTAAATAGAATTGATTTGAATAATAATATCAATTACAAAAACTTGAAAATCAACTTTGATTTTAACCCCAACGATAATCATAAAATCAATTTTGGATTGTCTGGAGTTCGCTACGATATTGCACCGGGAATGTTAAATAAAGATGTGAAATCAAGAGTGGCTACGGTAATTTTACCCGACGAACAGTCTATGGAATTGGCGGCTTTTATAGATGATGAATACAAAGTAAGCAAAAAATTTACGATTCAAGCAGGGCTTAGATATGCTCTTTTCATGAATTTAGGTCCATATTCAATTAGAAAATATATTGATGGACAACCCCGAACGACAAATACTCAAATAGGTACGGAAGAAATTGGGAGTGGTTCGGTTGAAAAAAGTTATGGAGGTATTGAGCCAAGAATTGCCATGAAATATTCTATTGGGGAAAATTCGACCATTAAATTAGGTTATAACAGAATGCAACAATTTATCCAATTGCTTTCTAATAATACAACTCCTTTGCCAACTGCTCGTTGGAAAACCTCCGACACTTACATAAAGCCTCAACGTAGTGATTTTATTTCTTTAGGATATTTTAAAAATATTAAGGAAAATGTCTATGAGTTATCTGCCGAAGGATATTACCGTGAAACCAATAATGTGTTGGATTATATTTCTGGGGCAAATTTGCAGTTGAATAATGCCATTGAAACCCAAGTCGTTTCTGGGCAAGCCAAAGCTTATGGCTTAGAATTGATGCTTACCAAAAAACGTGGCGAAATGAGTGGCTGGATTAGCTATACCTACGCACGTTCATTACAACAAGTACGTGGAGATTTCCCCGAATTACAACAAATTGCTCACGGAAATTGGTATCCGTCCAACTATGATAAACCGCATACCGTAAACGCAATGATAAATATTCAGCCAACAAAACACCATAGTTTTGCCTTTACGTTTGCGTATAATACAGGGCGTCCGTTTTCATCTCCTTCTGGATTATTTCAGATTGATAATAAGAAATATCCAGTTTATGAAACTCGTAATAATGACCGAGTTTCGGATTATCACCGTCTGGATTTTTCTTGGACGATAACCAATCCAAGTTTGAAAGAAAGACGTTGGGAAGGTTCGTGGACTTTTACGGTTTATAATATTTACGGACGTAAAAATGCTTATTCTGTATTTTTCAAATCTGTACCAGCAGGCATACAGCCTTACGAACTGAGCGTTTTTGGAGCTCCATTGATTTCATTAACATACAATTTTAAATTTTTATAGAAGCTTAGTAGGGATTGGTTTTAGAGATTAGTGTTGTCATGAGCTTGATTATCAATAAATTATGATAGCGTTAGTCTCTGATTAATTACTAATGACCAATTTGCCATACACAGAAATTATTCTCATGAAAAATAAATTTCCTATATATTTTATACTTTTATTGGTCTTAGCTGGCTCATGTATTACGCCAATTACAGATTTTACGCAGGTATCATCTCTGAGTTTTTTATCAGTTGAAGCATCATTAACTGACCAAGCGGGACCTCAAAAAGTACGTTTGTATATGTCTTCCGAGAGATTGACAGGAGCATATTTTACCCCAATAAGCAAAGCTAAAGTGTATTTTTTAGATGAAAAAGGTGTGCGAGAAGACCTCACCGAATCAAGTTCATCTAAAGGAACATACGTTTCATCAACCACTTTTGCAGGACGTGTGGGCGGAAGTTATACGCTAAATATTGAAACTGCCGAAGGGAAAAAATATAAATCAGTGGCTGAAACAATGAAGGCCGCTCCAGAAATTGAAAACGTCATTACTCGTTTTGAAATTTTGGATAATTATGCCAAAGGCGACCCTCGAAGAGCAGGATTTAATATTTATTTAGATTTTCAAGACCCCAATACTTTAGGCGATAATTATCAATGGTATTGGAAACATTATCAACGTGCTGATATTTGTGAAACTTGTGTAGGTGGAAGTTATGATTTCTTCAAAAATACTTGTGTTATGCCACGTGTGCCAACTGATAAAACCTTGAACTATAAATGTGATGGAGATTGTTGGGATATTACTTTTTCGACAGACATTAATATTCTTTCAGATGCTTATTTGAATGGACAAAGAGTAACAGGAAAATTAGTGGCAAGACTTCCTTTTGATGGTATTTCGCCTTATTATTTACAGTTAGAACAAAGGTCAATTACTGCCAATTCTTATAATTATTATCAAGGACTTAAAACGCAAACTCAAAGCAACGGAACATTATTTGACGTACCTGCCGAAACACGATTTAGTTATAATATCAAATCAACGACCAATCCAGAAGAGAAAATTTTAGGCGTTTTTGATGTGTTTGCAGTGCGTAGAAAAATCTTTTATATCGACCGTTCTTTGTCTAATACACAAGGAGAATTGCCAACTACCAAAAAACTTGAAGGAGATATTTATACTTGCCCAATTGGTTTAGCTAACTGTAAAGAACTGGTACAATGTTACGACGGTTTGTATAGAACGCCATTTAAACCCGCAGGCTGGAAAGAATAAATAGACTTCCTGCGAAAGTGTTTTATGCTTGAAAAATTTTCTCTATTTGTAGTTGAAAAGATGTTGTTTTACGACTTAAAACATTTTCGTAGGAAGTCTAATAAACAAAGTGACGTATTTTATGGTTAATTTTGAGTCTGAATAGACATAATAACCGTAAGTCTTATAAAAACATTATGCAAACCATTGAACCACAAACATTGTCAGAGTCTCAACAAGAAAATAAATTTAAAACAGGTGTATTAATTGTCAATTTGGGTACTCCTGACTCTCCTAATACCCCCGATGTTCGTAAATATCTTCGTGAATTCTTGATGGATGGACGAGTGATTGATATTCCTGCTATTGGTAGATGGCCTTTAGTAAATTTGATTATTGCTCCATTTCGTTCTCCTAAATCGGCTAAAATTTATAAAGAATTATGGGAAGACAGAGGTTCACCGCTTAAATTTTACGGAGAAGATGTTGAGAAAATGCTTCAAGATAGATTAGGGGATGATTACGTCGTAAAATTAGCGATGCGTTATCAATCGCCAAGTATGGATGAAGGCTTAGAGCAATTCAGAAAATCAGGTTTTCAGAAAATTATTGTTGTGCCGTTCTTCCCTCAATATGCTTCTGCAAGTACAGGTTCGGTGTTTGAAAAAACCATGAAAATAATGTCAGGTTGGCAAATTATTCCTGAAATAAAATTCACGAATACCTTTTTTGACCATCCTAAATTTATACAACATTTTGCCGATACCGCCCGAAAATATATGGCAGAAACCAACTTTGAACATTTCCTTTTTAGTTATCATGGATTGCCAGAAAGACAAATGACCAAAGGTGATTGTACTGGAAATACGTGTAAATTTGGCTCTTGTTGTGATACCCTTCATTCAATGAATCAATATTGTTACAGAGCTCAATGTTTTGCTACAACACGCTTGATGGTGAAGGAGTTAGGTTTGAAAGAAGGCACATACACAACGTCGTTTCAGTCTCGTTTGGGCAGTGACCCTTGGATAAAACCATATACTGATGACGTAATAAAAGATTTGGCAAAAGCAGGTACAAAGAGTGTTTTGGCATTCTCACCAGCTTTTGTTTCTGATTGTTTAGAAACGACCATTGAAGTAGGAGAGGAGTACAAAGAGATTTTTGAAGAACATGGCGGTGAACATTGGCAATTGGTAGAAAGCCTTAACAATTCACCACTTTGGGTAGATTTATTAGAAGATTTAGTAAGAAAATCTTAATACCCCGACAGTGGCTTTTCGCCCTGTCGGCGGTTTGTTTTATTATTTGAGATGTATAAAATAAAAAGCATAAAAATGGCACGAATTCAAAAGTTCGTGCCATTTTTGTGTATTCAAATTATTTATAGAAAGAAATCAATCGACCAATAACAGATTTCCAATTACCGCTTATGATTTACTTAGCTCTCAGTGTATTTTTCTCCGTTTTATTGCTCATCAATTTTCGTGTTCATCCACGTTTTGGAGTTAATACTTTTCAAGCAATTATTCTCAATTATCCTGTTTGCTTTTTGACAGGTTTAATTTTCTTACCAAGTACCCAACATTTTTCAGTTGATTTTGCACAGCCATCAACACTTTTCGCCATGTTATTGGGAGTTGGTTTTGTGGTAACTTTTTTATTATCAGGAGTTTCAACACAAAGAATGGGCATTACGGCTACGTCATTGGCAAATAATATTTCCTTGGTTATTCCTGTGATTTTTAGTTTGGTTGTATTAAAAACAAGTCAGAATTTTGATGGATTAAACTATTTGGGTTTAGTCTTAGCCATCGTTGCAGTTGTTTTGAGTACCTTAAAAAAAGAAGAAAATACAGAAAACCGTTCCGTAAAAACATCAGATTGGTTGTTGCCGATTGCCGTATTTACCATGTACGGAATTACCAATACCACTTTCAATTTCTTGAATGCTAAATATGTAACTGCTTCTGGAAATACCATTCCGTTTACCTTAACTATTTTGATAGGTTCAATCGTTTTTGGAGGTATTGTCTTGACTTTGAGAGTGATACAAGGGAAAGAAAAACTGGAATTAAAAAGTCTTTGGGCCGCATTTCCGTTAGGTATTCCTAATTTTTTATCTTTCTATTTTTTATTGAAAGCCTTAGATGCTTTTCAGAATAATGGAGCATTTGTTTTGCCGATTTACAATATCAGCGTAATTCTAATTTCTGCTTTTATAGCCTTGATTTTCTTCCAAGAAAAACTGTCAAATCTCAATAAAATTGGCTTGGCTTTAGCAGTTATCGCTATCGGATTGATTTCGTATCAAGGACTTGTGTAACACGGACAGCCTTGTCCGAATTCTACTTCTATTTACTTCTAAATCAATACTCATAAAGGTGAAATGTATTCTATAATCGTAGAAAGAGCTATCTCAAAATCATTTTTTACAGTAAAAAATACCGTTTTGGATATCCATAAATATGCTAAATGGTGGAAAGAATATAAGCCAACTATAAACACGGAAGGTGATATAATTGCTTTTTCCCCTGTGCCATTTTTTAGTATTGAGCTTGTCCTAATAGAACTAAAGGATAATTCTATAAAGTTTGAATACCGAAATGCTCCTTTTATTGGATTTGGTACTTGGGAAATTTTGGAAATTAACCAAAACTGTACCTCAGTAAGCTATAAAATTGAAATAAAAGGTAAAAGCATATTTTTTGATAAGTTAATTCGGTCAGCATTTTTTGTAAAAAAACACCAATTCGATATTTTTAAATTGATAAACAAACTTGAATACCTATGAAAATACTTGACGAATTAAAACATTTTTGGGAAGTTAATAATTTGCCTATTGATGGAGGCGTAAAAGATAAATTCAATGAGGTTAGCATTGTAGGATTTTCTTTTAAATACCCCAATTTAGACGGAAAAGCCTTAATGTTACACGATTTGAATCACTTGATAACAGGATATAAAACCAACTGGACAGGTGAGTGTGAAGTTAGTGCTTGGGAGTTAGCCAGTGGAGGTAGAAAAGGGTATGCGGCAACATGGATTTATCCGATAAGTCTTGTATTGATTGGTATGGTTATTTGTCCCTTCAAAACATATAAGGCTTTTATAAATGGTTTAGGAAAACGCAATAGCTTTATTATTTCCAATCAGACCAATATCTGGAAGCTAACCAAGACGGAATTGATAACATTGGTTGGGTAATTTTACCGCTTGCTGATATATTTATTCCCTTTCAAATAAAACCGATAAGGCAAGTCAGCACCTTGCGTAATGCCGATTCTGGTAGTGGTAATGATTTCATTTTCAGGTATTTCAATTTTAGGGGGAATGATTTTTAAGTCATTCCCCAAAATACTCCAATTGTTCATACCTTTATGAATTGCCATTGCTTGCACTAATTTTCCCGGTCCCGAACATAGGTTTTTGACCACATCAGTTTTGCGTCTTTCTTTCATCAATTCTATTCCGTCCACAGGCTCTAAAGCACGAATTAAAACGGCTTCTCCAATGTCTTTTTGGTTAGTAGAAATATTGACGCAAAAGTGCATTCCATAAATTTGATAAACATAAATTGTTCCTGCTTCACCAAACATGGGAGCATTGCGTTCACTTTTTTTACGATACGCATGGCAGGCTGGGTCGTCTTGCAAATAAGCTTCTGTTTCTACAATAATTCCCGAAGTTATCCCTTCTTCGTTTTCGTGTATGAGCGTGTATCCCAATAATTGCTTGGCAACCGAAAGCGTATCTAAATTGAGTAAATCCATATTTTAATCTAAAACAGCATAAGCTCTAACTGGAAATGTTCCCATGCCTTTTACTTTTGGCGGAGTTGCCGAAAACTTAAAAGGAGTATTTGCTGGAATTTCTTTGAGATTGCAAAGATGCTCAACAATCAAAATTTCGTTTTTCAGTAAAATTGTATGAACAGGACGAGATTTTCCTTCTACATCATCAATATTATGAGAATCAATGCCAACTAATTTTACCCCTTGTGACACCAAATATTCAGCAGCATCGGCAGTCAGAAATGGGTTATTGGAATAATACGCATCGGTTTTCCAATTTTCATCCCAATTGGTATTTACTAAAACGGCTTTATTTTTCAAATCAAGTCCTTCAAAATATGATTTGTCAATCCGTAAAGTTTGACGATAAGGAATTTTAATCAACACCGCCTCTAACATAGCAGTTTGTTCAATCAGTATTTCGGATAAATCTTTTCCGTCTTCGTAACGGTGAAAAGGCGTATCGAGGTAAGTTCCTGTATTAGAAACCATTTCAATTTTTCCCATCTGAAAAGACGTACCTTCTTCATACCATTGTTTAGATTCTTCACGTGTCCAAAAATCACAAATTACAGGTGCGGGAAGTCCTTTGTAGGTAACAACTCCTTCTTCTATGGTATGGCTTAAATCTATAAATTTCATGATTTTTTATTTTTTAGTAAAGCAAAAACTGCAATAAAAACCCAAACAACATTGACCATTGCCGAGGGATAAGCCTTGTGATGAATGGTATTAATGATAAAGAAAATACCTCCGATTAAGTTTGCCAATTGATATGCCGTAGAATTGGAAGAAATTTTATTAAGAGAATTTAAAGCAAATGCTCCGACGATGAGAATTGAGGCTATCCAGCCTAAAATTTCGATAATAATTTCGTTCATTTTTAAAAATTATAGTTTGTTATTTGAAGTTCAATTTTCTACATAACCATATTATGCAGGAAAACCATTTCCCAAATTAGCATATTTAGCGGTCATTCCCGACCTTTGCCCAAATTTTTAACAAACATAGACGATGGCACAAGTAAAATCGGGCGATAAAATTAACGTCCACTACACAGGCAAATTGACAGACGGAACACTTTTCGATAGCTCGGCAGGACGTGAGCCTTTAGAATTTGAAGTTGGTTCTGGAATGGTTATCAAAGGTTTTGATGAAGGTGTTACAGGTATGAGTGTGGGCGAGAAAAAAACGATTCATATTCCTGCTGCGGAGGCTTACGGAGAAGTTGACCAAAATTATTTGGCAGTTTTTAACAAAGCTGAAATCCCTGCCGATATTCCTTACGAAGTTGGTATGCAATTAAATATGCACCAAGATGGTTCTGGTCAAGTAATGCCAGTTACGGTTGTTGAGGTTACTGACACAACTATCACTTTAGATGCTAATCACCCTTTAGCAGGTAAAGATTTAATTTTCGATTTAGAATTAGTTTCTATTGGGTAAGTGGGGAGAGGAGTTGTGAATTGTGAATTATGAATTGTGAGTAATTAGTAATGAATTATGGAGTTATGAATTATGAAAAGGATAACCCACAACTCACAATTCATAATTCACAATTCATAACTCCATTTCCTTCTTAAAGTTCTTTCAGCAGTCGCTCCAAAGCATCTATATCTTTTACCAATACTTCACGAGCTTTTGAGCCTTCAAAAACACCTACAATTCCTGCTGCTTCCAATTGGTCAATTAATCGTCCTGCACGGTTATATCCTAATTTTAAACGTCTCTGAATCAATGAAGTAGAGCCTTGTTGATGCGTTACAATCAAACGAGCTGCATCATCAAAGAATGGGTCACGGTTGCTGGCATCAAATTCAGCTTTATCATTTCCACCTTCATTATCTCCTTCAAATTCTGGCAACATATAGGCAGAATCATAACCTTGTTGATTTCCGATAAAATCACAAACGTCGTCCACTTCTGGCGTATCCACAAAAGCACATTGCAAACGAATAATATCAGAACCCGTAGAAAGTAACATATCTCCCATACCTACTAATTGTTCAGCTCCACCTGTATCTAAAATAGTTCGAGAGTCAATTTTTGACGTTACTTTAAACGACAAACGAGCAGGGAAGTTTGCTTTGATTGTACCCGTAATTACGTTTACCGAAGGACGTTGCGTTGCAATTACTAAGTGAATACCAATGGCACGAGCCAACTGAGCCAAACGAGCAATTGGTTGTTCAACTTCTTTGCCAGCGGTCATCATTAAGTCTGCTAACTCGTCAATTACTAAGACAATGTATGGCATAAAATAATGACCTTTTTCTGGATTTAATCTTCTATTGATAAACTTAACATTGTATTCCTTCAAATTTCTACAACCTGCATCTTTCAATAAATTATAACGATTATCCATTTCGATACATAATGAATTGAGCGTATGCACAACTTTTTTAGTATCGGTAATAATGGCTTCGGCAGAATTTGGTAACATTGCCAAGAAGTGACGTTCTATTTTATTGAAAAGTGTTAATTCTACTTTTTTAGGGTCAACCAATACAAACTTTAATTGTGATGGATGTTTTTTGTACAATAACGAAGTCAAAATCATGTTTAAACCAACTGACTTTCCTTGTCCTGTTGCCCCCGCCATCAATAAGTGAGGCATTTTGGCAAGGTCGGTAACAAAGATTTCGTTGCTAATTGTCTTACCCAAAACAATTGGTAAATCAGCCGTTGATTTCTGGAATTTCTCTGAACCGATTACCATTTTTACAGGCACCATTTCTCGGTTTTTGTTCGGTACTTCAATACCGATTGTCCCTTTTCCCGGAATTGGAGCGATAATACGAATACCCAAAGCTGCTAAAGAAAGAGCAATATCATCTTCTAAATTCTTGATTTTTGAAATTCTAACTCCTGCATCTGGAATAATTTCATAAAGCGTAACTGTTGGTCCAATCGTGGCTTTAATGGAGGCAATACCTATTCCGTAGTTACCCAAAGTCTCTACAATTTTATCAGAATTTGCTTTCAATTCTTCTTGCGAAACATTAGCTTTTCCAGTGTCATATTCCTTCATTAAATCTAAAGTCGGGAATTTGTAATGCGGTAAATCGAGCATTGGGTCATACAAACCAAACTTTTTCAATAACTCCTCATTAACAGCATCTTTTTCGTCTAATACGATTGGCGTTTCTTCTTCATCTTCCGTAATTGATTCAGGAATATCCTCAGCGTTTTCAATCGTTAATGAAATTTCACCTTTTGGACTTTTAGTAGTTGGTGTTGTAACTACTGGCGGAAGGTATGGGCGAATATTCTCTTCATCGTGATTGTCAACATGGTCGATGGTTAAATCTTCTAATTCTTCCTCAACACTTGGAGATGCTTGGAAATCTTGACGAACTCTTTGAATATTTTTGGCACTGGCAATGTCTTTTTCAACGGTTTCTTCTTGCTCTTCGTCTTCATCATCTGCTTCTTGCAAGACTGTCGAAGAACTTAATTTATCTGAAAGTTTGCTAACCGAGTCTATTCCATAATAATAAACGCAGAAAACAATCAGCACGAACATAATAACCAAAATAGACGCCCAGCCAATAACACCGTATAAACTTTGATTGATAAAATAGCCAATTCCTCCGCAAACGTTACTTAGGGTTGCTTGTGCGTCGAGCATAAAAACAAAGAACCCGAAGAAACAACTAAACCAAAACATATAAAATAAAGCTTGCCAAGTAAGGTTTTCTAAGGCAATCAGTTCTCTTTTGAAACTCATTTTGAACCCTGAAACAAATAAAATTGGAATCAACAAAAATGCTGACCAACCAAACAATTCAAATATCAGTAAATGAGATAATTTTGCTCCGTACAAGCCAAATGGATTAGCTGTCTTTTTGGGTTTTGGGGCATTAGCCAAAGCGGCGTCAATTTCACTTTGGTCAGTATTTCCTGTAAAAAGATGAGAGAAAAAAGAGATTAACATAAATGCTGCTACGAGCATAAACAAAACCCCCACAATGAATTTGAATTGTTCATTTTGGGTTAAATTCTTAAAGTTAAAATCAAATGATAATTGTTTATTTGGTTTTCGTTCTTTAGGACGGTCTGCGATTTTGGAGATATTCTTTGCCATAGTAAGGATGTTTGTTGATTGCAGATTTTTAGATTTTAATTTCAGATTTAAAACTTCCAAAATTGAAATCATTTCTCAATCATTCAATTAACCCAAAGTTCGTAAATTTGAGGGTGTTTTGCGAGATTTTTTTGAAAAAACTGTTATTTGGAGATTTTGTGGAGGAATTGTGTAGCTCTGAAAGGATGAATGGGGTTGTATTGGAAAACGTGCGACACAGTCGCCAAACCATTTAGGTACTGATTGCAGCGAGATATTGACGCTTATTTAACGTTGGCGAGGTTAAAATTTTCACTTACCCCAAGTTGTAACCGAAGTGAAACTTGCTGGACATGGAATGGTCTTGTTAACCTTCCCGAAAGTTTTGAACTTTCGGGAAGGTCGTGCATCACAAAAATCATTTCCTCAAAACCACCTTTTCCGTTTGCTCAATTTTCCCATCTTTAGAGATTTTTAAGATATAAATTCCTTCTGTTTGAGATGATAAATCTAATACCAAATCTTGATTAATCGTCTGATTTTTTTGCGATAAAATCTTTCTTCCTGTAATATCAAAAAGCTCGTAATCAGCTATGATTGGATTTTTGACATATAAATATCTATTAGTTGGGTTTGGGTAAACGATAAAATTCTTCGGTTCCTCGGTGGAGGTAATCAAGAATTTAGAAGTATTTTTTAACCATTTCAAACCACCTGTATTTGTACCAATCATCAAGTCTGGAATTAGGTCATTATTAAGGTCTGTAACGGCTACATTTAACATTCCGCCTAATGGTAATTGAGCATTTTTATTATTGAATTCGTCAAAAATAGAGGTGCTATCAGCTACAAATTTTGTTTGGTTCTGCTCGGTAATATTTTTATAGACTTTAATAAATCCGCTTCTATTTCCTGTGATTAATTCTTCTTTGCCATCACCGTTCAAATCTGCCGTAGCTAATGAAATATTCCCGATGGTATAATCGTCTATAATTCCGCCCAATTGGTCATTGTTAAGCGTATAAACTGGATTTTTTGCTGTTCCCGTATTTTTATAATATTCCAAACGACCGCTTCCTTTGCCTAACAAAAGGTCTTTGAGTCCGTCTTTATTCAAATCAAAAAACAAGGGGAAATCCCCATTAGCAAGGTATTCGACAGACGGAATTGTTACGGCTTCTGCCAATCTTACATCAAAAGCTTTTCCTTTTGCAGCTCGGTTTGGAAAATACCGCATAGAAACTCCCACAAACGAGTTGGCAATAAAACCTAAATCATCAACGCCGTCAGCATTTAAGTCGGCTATAAAAGGTTTAATTTCAAATAATTGTTGATTTTTGGAAATACCCAAATAGTCATTATTTGTCAATTCAAAAGTATTATTTCCTTTATTTTCAAACAAAGAAATACTGGCTCTGTATCCTGTATCACCACGATTTCCTGAATTGCCAACCAATAAATCTTGGTCGCCATCGCCATCAATATCTGCAAAAACGGGGGCGGAGTTTTCTCCTAAATCCACCATGCTATTTTGTAACATATTGGTCTGTACAAAGTTGAAATCGGGCTTATCGTCTTTGCCAATATTCTTATAAAACCAAACTGAATTTTGGTAATCAACGGTTTGTAAAGCATTGTCCGAACCATTGGGAGACGTTATTAAATCTCTAACTCCGTCAAAGTCCAAATCTTCATAATACATAGCGGGAAATACGGCGAAATCCACAGGTTTGGCATTGGGAAATTTGTAATTTGCTCCGCTAAATCTTGCTCTTGCAAGCGTACCTGTATTATTTAAAGAAGCCACATTGTTTTTAGTAACGTGTCCGAACAAAATGTCTTTTAAACCGTCACCATTCAAATCTAACAACAGTAAAGAATTGCCTGAGTGTAAAATTTTTGCGTTTTTATCCGTTTGAAAAGGGTTATCTAAAGGCACAGGATTATCGCCACAAGGTTGATTGAAAACAATATCATCAAAGTGTTCTTTGTAAAAACCTCCCCAACAATCTCCTACTCTTTTGAATTCTAAATTTTCAGCATTTTTATAATTTTCAACACTGAAATTTCTGTGAAACATCGTAAAATTTCCAGATACATCAAAAGCAACAATATCATCGTCGCCATCATTGTCAATATCTGTAATAGAAGGCATATCGGTAGAACTCAAATAAAGATTTAATTTCCCAGAATATCCTGTGCTGAAAATTGGGTCTGCTGAGAGTTGAAAGCTCAAATTGTCGGTTGTGGTGTTTTTGTAGGCTTTTATTCCTCCGGGTGTATATGTGAAAATATCTTTTTTGCCATCTCGGTTATAATCTCGTAATAAAATCCAGTTGGAAATTTTAGGAAAAGCACTTTCATATTTAGGTTCATATTGCCAAAAATATTTGCCTGTATTGTCTTGTTTTGCCAAAAAAGTATAAAGTTTTTGAGCCGTTCTATCAAATACAACAAGGTCGTCTATGCCGTCTTTGTCTAATTTACAAGTAGAAAATTGTGGAGCATTGAAACCGCCAGCAAAGGAATTTGGCAAGGTTTTTCCATTTTGAACAATTTTCAAAGAATTATCATATTTGAAGGTAAACTCTTGAGCAAAAGTTTGAGTCAAAATGAATAAAAAAGGTAAAAATTTATATGACATATTCTGTTTGTTTATAGGAAAGGGTTTGCTGGGTTTGTTTATTTTTTTCAAAATCTCGACAACCAATTGCCGAAACGGAGTGACAATGTTTTAGCCAAATTTTCAACTTATCCAATTTTCAAATTATCCAAACCCGTATCTTTACGACCGATTATATTTAAAACGAAAAAAATGATGATTTCGCTTATTGATTTATACCAAAAATACAGAGAATGTTCTGGTGTTTCAACCGATACCCGCAAAATTGGCTCAGATTCAATGTTTTTTGCTTTGAAAGGTCCAAATTTTAATGCCAATGCTTTTGCACAACAGGCTCTCGAAAAAGGAGCGAGATATGCAGTAGTTGACGACCCAGCGGTAGTAACTGACGAGCGGTTTCTTTTGGTAGAAGATGGATTAAAAGCTTTGCAGGATTTAGCTAATTTTCATAGAAAACAGTTTAATATTCCCTTTGTTGGACTTACGGGTTCTAATGGAAAAACGACTACCAAAGAGTTGATTAATAGTGTTTTAGCTACAAAATATAACACTTATTGTACTGTTGGAAATCTCAATAATCACATCGGAGTTCCGCTTACCGTTTTGGCAATTGATGATTCGGTAGAAATTGCCATTATTGAAATGGGAGCGAACAAGCAAGGCGATATTAAGGAATTGGTAGAAATCTGTGAGCCAACGCATGGTTTTATTACCAATATCGGAAAAGCACATTTGGAAGGTTTTGGTGGGGTAGAAGGTGTAGCAAAAGGGAAAGGCGAATTATTCGATTGGTTGGCACAAAATCATCAGACGGTTTTTATTAATGTTGCTTCAGTGCCGACTTATGAAATGGCTCAGCAACGACAAGGTTTTAACGAAATCATTACTTATACTACTGATACAAACAGAAGATTCCCGACGGTAGTAACGATGCAGGAGGAAATTCCATTGGTAACTTTTACCGAAAGAGAAGGTGGATATTTTGAGTCGCATCTTACAGGAGCTTACAATTTCCAAAATATTGCCGCTGCCATAAGAATTGGCGAATATTTTGGTATTGATACCAAAACGGCTTGTCAGGCTGCGGCTGATTATGTACCAAATAATAACCGTTCTCAGTTTGTTGAAAAAGGAACAAATATGGTTTTGATGGACGCATATAATGCCAATCCGTCGTCAATGTCGGCAGCTATTAAGAATTTTAACAACTTGAAAGCTGAGAAGAAAATGGTGATTTTGGGTGATATGTTTGAGTTGGGCGACGAAGCCGAAGCAGAACACAAAGCACTCGGAACACTTTTGGCAGAATGTAATTTCGATAATATCCTTTTGGTAGGTTCATTAATGGAAAATGCAGTGAATCAATTGCCAATGATGAAAGTGCTGTATTTCCCAGATAAATTTGGTTTACACACATGGTTGAAGGATTATCCGCAAACCAATACACACGTACTTGTAAAAGGCTCTCGTGGAATGGGTTTAGAAAGCGTTTTGCAGTTTTTGTAATGTAACACAGACTTCAGTCTGTATGTAGAAAGAATACTTACAGACTGAAGTCTGTATATACAAAGAATACTTACAGACTAAAGTCTGTATATAGAAAGAATACTTACAGACTTCAGTCTGTATGTAGAAAGAATACTTACAGACTGAAGTCTGTATATAGAAAGAATACTTACAGACTAAAGTCTGTGTTACATAAATAGCCGTTTACTCATTTTCTATACCATTTACTCAATCAGTGATAAAGATTGCTAATAGTTAATATTACTTTTGGAAAGTATTACGTTAATGAGCGTAAAATTTTCCCTAATATAAATCATTACCACCCATCAAACTCATGGATAATTACTCATCTCAGAATTCCCCGCAAAAATCTGGAAATAACAATGCTCTCAAAGCAGGTTTAGTTGTGATGACCTTACTTTCTGGAGGTTTAGGTTATATGCTTTTTCAGTCGAAAGAAACTGTTAATAATCAGCAAGAAGTTATCAGTACAAAAGTGATGGAGTTAGCACAAACTCGCACAAAATTAGATTCAATTACAGTCCAATTAGATGCCCAAATTGCTGAAGTTCAAAAATTGGGTGGCGACGTTACCGAACTTCAAAAAGCAAAAGCAGAGTTAGAACAAGACAAAAAAGATTTATCAAAACGTTCTTCGGCTGAAATATCAAGTGTGAAAGCTAAATATGAAGATAAAATCAAAAATTACGAATCTTTATTAGCTACCAAAGAACAAGAATTAGTAAAACTTCGTGAAGAAAATGGCGTCTTAGCTTCTGAAAATCAGAATCTTAATTCTGAAAACTCAACCCTTAAAACCGAGAAACAAGGTTTAGCTCAGAGTGTAGAGAAAGAGAAAGCTGAGAAAGAAGAAGTTACTTCTAAAAATAAAATTTTAGCGGAAAAAGTAACCAAAGCAGCAGCCTTAAAAGCTGAATACGTAAAGGTTATTGGAATCAACGAAAAAGGAAAAGAGTCGGAAGAGAAACGTTATAAAGCTAAAAAGTTAGCTAAAATTAAAATTGCTTTTCAGTTAGCTAAAAACGATGTAACTGAACAAGAACGTAAAACGGTTTTCATTCGTGTACTTGACCCAGATGGTTCAACCATCTTTGATTCGTCAACAGGTTCAGGAAACTTTACTTTCAATGGTCAAGAATTAGCTTATACCACTCGTGGAGATTTGAATTATGATAACGAAAATCTTTATATCGAAATGGTTTACAGTCGTGGCGGAACACCATACCGTGAAGGAAAATATACCGTAGAATTATACGCAGAAGGTTTCAAAATTGGAACGGGTGGATTTGAGGTAAAATAAGATTAATTTTAGTTTAGTAAGAATCGCCAACTTTTCAAAAGTTGGCGATTCTTTTTTAGCACCCACAAAAACCTTTAAAAGTATAAAAGTAGGCTTTCTTTTTCTGTACCAATTTCACTTTATAAAGCTGATATTCCAGACAAGTATTAGGCTCTTTTCTGGTTGTAGTTTGCTTGATAAAAATTTTGGTACTGCCATTTTGATAAGTCACAGGATATTTTTGAGTGCCTTGGGTTACAAGAAAATTTTCATCTTTCCCTGATACATTGAACAAGGCAATATTTCTTCCCAAAGAATCTTCTTCTGATAAATTCCCAATAATTTTATTGCCAGATTCTACATAACAACCCGCATGATTTTTTGGGTCGTGAAGAGGTTTGAACTTTGGCTTTTGAGCGTTTATATGAATAGCACTCAATAATAGAGCAAAATTTATGACGATTAATTTCATGACGTTTTCGAGTTAAATTTTTCGTAGAACAATTTATAACTAAATCCTTAAAAGTCCTTTTAATATTTAGTATGTGGCTCGCTATCATTATCAAAGGAGGGTTTTTGTAATGAAGAGAAATTTATTATCAAAGGACATGAGAACGGTGTTCCTTATATACTCTTTAATAAATCTAAAAGGTAGATAAATAATCTTTGGAAATTAATTTTTACGATAAAATATCTAATTTTAATGATTTTGATGGAAAAACTAAAAACTTATTCTCAATCATTTTTTAAATCAAAGATAAAGGCATTAATTTTGTATTATTCTAAGAAATAGCATTGTACAAAAATTATTATAAAAATGTCAACTGAAACGCAACAGTACGTTCCGTACAAAGTAAAAGACATCGCTCTTGCTGAGTGGGGTCGTAAAGAAATTCGTTTAGCAGAAGCTGAAATGCCAGGTTTGATGGCTCTTCGTGCTGAATACGGTGCAGCACAACCATTGAAAGGTGCAAGAATCGCAGGGTGTCTTCACATGACAATCCAAACGGCTGTTTTAATTGAAACTTTAACTGCTTTAGGTGCTGACGTAACTTGGTCATCATGTAATATTTTCTCTACACAAGACCACGCTGCGGCTGCTATCGCTGCTGCGGGTATTCCTGTTTATGCTTGGAAAGGTATGAATGAAGAAGAATTCAACTGGTGTATTGAACAAACTTTATTCTTTGGTGAAGAACGTACTCCATTAAACATGATTTTGGATGATGGTGGTGATTTAACAAACATGGTATTTGATGAATATCCTGAGTTAATCGACGGTATCAAAGGGCTTTCTGAAGAAACTACTACGGGTGTTCACCGTTTGTATGAGCGTATGAAAAAAGGAACATTATATCTTCCTGCTATCAACGTTAATGACTCAGTAACGAAATCTAAATTTGATAATAAATACGGTTGTAAAGAATCATTAGTTGACTCAATCCGTCGTGCTACTGACTTAATGTTAGCTGGTAAAGTGGCAGTTGTAGCAGGTTATGGTGACGTAGGAAAAGGTTCTGCTGAATCTTTACGTGGTGCAGGTTGCCGTGTTTTAGTAACTGAAATTGACCCAATTTGTGCTTTACAAGCAGCAATGGACGGTTTTGAAGTTGTGCCAATGAACGAAGCCGCTACTCGTGCAAATATTTTTGTAACGGCTACTGGTAACTTAAATATCATCCGTGAGCGTCATTTCAGATTGATGAAAGATAAGGCTGTTGTTTGTAACATTGGTCACTTTGATAACGAAATCGACATGGCTTGGTTGAACGGAGCTTATGGTTCAACAAAAGAGCAAATCAAACCACAAGTAGATTTGTATAATATCGACGGAAAAGAAATTATCATTTTGGCAGAAGGTCGTTTAGTAAACTTAGGTTGTGCTATGGGACACCCATCTTTTGTAATGTCTAACTCTTTCTGTAACCAAACTTTGGCTCAGTTAGAATTGTGGGTAAACACAGACAAATACGAGAAAAAATTATATATCCTTCCTAAGCATTTAGATGAGAAAGTTGCCTACTTGCACTTGGCTCATATTGGTGTACAGTTAGACAGATTAGAAACTGACCAAGCTGAATACATCGGAGTATCAGTAGATGGCCCTTACAAATCTGATTTGTATCGTTATTAGGATTTTGGTCTTTTGAGCATTAAAAACTCCCTGTCGGATTTATCTGGCAGGGAGTTTTTTGTGTTTACAGAAACAAATACCTATTTTTAAGCTTAAATTATACACAAATGGTAGCTACTCGCTCACAAATACGAAAAAAACGACTTCCCGTTAAAGTGAAAGATATTCCATCATATCTTATCTACGAAGTGATGGATGGAAAACCTATTTATTATGAAGGATTTAAAGAAGTTCTAACAAACCAAAAGACATTTGAAGAAATAATGGGAAGTAGCTTATTACAAAGTAGAATTATTGCGATTTTGATTCAATATTTTTCTAAACTTATATCGGATGAGTTTGAAATTTTTACCAATGAATTTGGAATTCATATTGACCATAATGATAATTTATGTGGAGATTTTGGTATCTACCACATAAGTCAATTTGAAGGTGTTGGTATGAACAATAAATATACGACTATCCCGCCCAAAATAATGATTGAAATAGATACACAAGCTAACATGGACTATATTACAGATAGCGATTATTTTCATAAGAAAACGCAAAAACTTCTTGATTTTGGGGTTGAAAAAGTAATTTGGTATTATACAAACTCTAAGAAAGTGATGGTGGCAGAAAACAATAAATCTTGGACAATTGATAATTGGGATAAAACAATAGAAGTGATGCCAAACCTTAATCTTTGTTTGACTGATTTGATGTTGAAAAAAGGCATTTCTTTATAAAACCCATTTTTCTTGAACTCCTACTAATGTGGGAGTTTTTGCTTTTCAGCGATAATTATTCGTAATTTGCACCCCAAACATATAAAAACGACCTTGCCTACAAATAATTTACATATAGAACCAATTTTTAAAAGCGAAAATCCAAGATTTGATATTGAAAAACTCAATCAATACAGGCTTTCTTGTGAGGTTTCAGAATCATCTTTTTATTGTGAAGTTGTTGATTTAACTAACAATGAGGAGGTAATTGCTATTGAAAACTATCAATTCTCAGCAACAGAATCTGATATATCAATTTCCCATTTTTTACAGGCTATTTATGAAACGCATGATTTTTTGAAATCATTGAAATGGAAATCTGTTGAGATAATTATTGATAATCAAGCATTTACATTAGTTCCAACAGATTTGTTCAGAAAGGAATATACCATTAGATACCTTCAATTGGCTAAAGGTTTACTAATTACGGATGAGGAGGAAGTAAATGCCTACACGCACGAAGATTTGGGAATTATTAACGTGTATAGTACAGACCGTGAGTTATACAATTGGTTTTCAGAAGTTTATCCATTAGTGGATATTTCATACAAACACAAAACGAGCAAACTTATTGATTTTGCTGTTTTTTCAAGTAAAGCTCAAACTGCTTTTGTACATTTTGGGAATCAACATTTTACATTGGTGATTACGGTAAATGGCACCTTGAAATATTGTAATCGTTTTCTTTACAAAACTCCACAAGATTTGGTCTATTACGTTCTTTTTGCCATGAATGAATTAGAGATAGAACCAGATGAAATCTTCTTTCGACTTTACGGAAACATTAAAGAACAATCGGAAGATTTTAATTTACTGAATCAGTATTTACCAAATGTTAAAATAGGTATATGAAAAAAGTTGGCTTTTTCCCAGGTTCTTTTGACCCTTTCACGAAGGGACACGAAGATATTGTTGTGCGTGCATTAACAATTTTTGATGAAATTATCATCGGAATTGGGCATAACGCCAATAAAGCAAGGTATTTCCCAATCGAAAAAATGATTGCATGGATTGAACTTACCTTTGAAAATCAGCCTGTTAGTGTTGTTTCTTATAATGACTTAACTGCCAATGTCGCAAAAGATATGGGAGCTAATTTTTTGATAAGAGGACTTCGCAACACGACTGATTTTGAATATGAAAACTCAATTGCTCAGGTAAACAGATATTTGGTAGAAAATTTAGAAACCGTTTTCTTGATTACTTCCCCTCATTTAGCTCCTATTAGTTCAACAATCATTCGTGATTTGCACCGATACGGAACAAATGTCGATGAGTTTTTACCATATAATATTAATACTTAAACTTCCCTTCAACTAAGTTTAAGTTTAAATAGCTGGAGTCAGACCCTATGCAGGGATTCTTTTCGTAATTATCTGATAATAAGGAAAGAATCTCTCTTAATTGCTCTAATTTTTCCGTTCCGATAATCTCATTGATTCGATTCTCAATAACTATCGAACATTCTTTCCAATCCAAAATACAATCCACTCCTTTATCGCTCAATTTTACAAGCACTGTACGGGCATCATTGGGGTCTTTTTCTGTTGTAATATAACCTTCGTCTTGTAATTCTTTTACCAATTTGCTCATGGCTTGCTTAGTAACTCCTGCCAAATTGGCAAGTGTATTAATGCTTGACCCTTGTAAATCAATATGTATTAAGGCAACCATGTGTCCGACACGGAAATTTACATAACCTTTCGAACGCAAAAATTCCCCTGCTAATTCTCTAAAAAAACGATGTGATTTAGTCAGTAATCGTCCTAATTGACGATGTTTATTCTCCTTGAATATATTTAACTGCTCTAATTTATGATTTGTCATACTGGATTTGGATTATTTCCAAGAGTAAAGATGATATTTTCAAGACAAAATTACAAATAATAAAAATAATTGTCAATATACTTGACTAATTTAGTAAACTTAGTTTACCTTTGTATCGTCAATAAGGTTTACTAAATGGTTTCTCTCCAAAACTACTTTCTAAATCAATCAAACAAACTCCAAATAAATAGATAAAATGGAAAGTCAAAACTCAATTAAAAAGTATATTCCTCGTATCATCATTTTCGCTATATTAGGTATTGGGGCATATTATGGATACTCAAAATACAAATATGCTATTTCTCACGAGGATACTGATAATGCCCAAATTGAAACGTATTTCGTACCAGTTTTACCAAGAATGGCAGGTTATGTAAAAGCGATAAATGTGAAAGATTATGACCTTGTAAAAAAAGACCAAGTTTTAGCAGAAATTGATACAGACGAAGCTCAGTTAATTTTAGATGAATTAAATGCTGATTATGTGCAAGCTCAAACTGACGTAGAAAATGCAAAAGCTAATATTGGTAATCTTAATGTAACGGTGAAATCAGCGGAGGCAAATTTAAGAGCTAATTTTTTACGTAAAGAAAAAGCTAAAAAAGATGCCGACCGTGATGCCAATTTAGTGGCAGAAAATGCCATTACTCGCAAACAAGCAGATGACAGTAAAGCAAATTTTGAGATTTTAACGGCTCAATACGATGCTGGAAAAGAAGATATTTTAACGGCAAAATCTAAAATGCCAGTTTTACAAGCTGCTCTACACAAAGCAGAAGCGGTTTTGGGTGTGAAGAAAGTTAAAATTGAACAACAAAAATTAAAACTTACTTATTCAAAAGTATATGCACCAACGTCTGGACGAATTGGTAAGAAAAACGTTGAAGCAGGACAATTTATTCAGGCTGGGCAACCTTTAATGACCGTTGTTCAAGATGCTAATTTCTGGGTGGTTGCCAATTTTAAAGAAACGCAAGTGAGTAATTTAAAAATCGGTGCGGAAACCGAAATTAAATTAGATGCTTATCCGAACAGAGTTTTAAAAGGAAAAATCATTTCAATTGCAGAGTCAACAGGTGCAAAAACTTCATTATTACCTCCTGACAATGCTTCTGGAAACTTTGTGAAAGTTACGCAACGTGTACCTGTGAAAATTGAAATTGAAGATTTTGAAAAAAATAAAGACATACTTCGTGCAGGACTTTCATTAGAGGTTTCAGTACCATTAAAATAAGGTTTTTTTGAATTACCTATCATCAACATAAAATTTATATCTTAAAATGGCTGCTAAAACAGGTCTTGCAAAATATGTTATCGTCCTCACGACGGTTACGGCAGCAATTATGGAATTGCTCGATACCACCATCGTGAACGTCGCTTTGAACCAAATGGCTGGTTCGTTAGGTGCAACGATTGAGGACATCGCTTGGGTGATTACATCTTATGCCATTGCAAACGTTATTATTATCCCAATGACAGGTTTTTTGGGAGAATATTTTGGTCGAAAAACCTATTATTTGACCTCAATGGTCATATTTGGTGTGGCTTCTTATTTTTGTGGAGCATCGCACGGTTTATGGGAATTAGTTTTTTGGCGTTTTATTCAAGGAATTGGAGGAGGAGCTTTATTATCAACCTCTCAGTCGATTTTATTTGATGCCTTTGAACCGAAAGATAGAGGAATTGCCTCTGGATTATTTGGAATGGGAATTGTACTTGGACCAACCTTAGGACCCGTTTTAGGAGGTTATATTCTTGATAAATACGATTGGTCGCAAATATTTTATGTAAATATTCCAATCTGTTTATTGGCAACTTTATTAACGGTGCTTTTTATTGAAAGAAAGGAAGGAGAGGGAGAACGGAAAGATGAAATAAAAATTGACTATCTCGGTATTGGTTTGTTAACGGTTGGAATTGGTTCATTACAATTTGTTCTTGAAAAAGGAGAGTCTGAAGACTGGTTTGAATCTCGTATGATTGTTACTATTAGTTTGATGGCAATTGTTGGCTTAGTTGGTTTTGTGTGGCGAGAACTTACTACCGACCACCCAGCAGTAAATTTAGGCGTTTTCAAATACCGAATATTTGCCATTTCTACCATGTTTACTTTGGTGGCAGGGCTTGGCTTATTTACGTCATCATTCGTTTATCCTGTATTAGTGCAAAGAGTAAATGGATTTACGCCTTATGAAGCAGGTGCATCTCTAATTGCTCCGACTTTGGCAGCGGTATTTTTATTCCCAATTATCGGCAAACGTATGAGTTCGGGAGCTCCACCTTTGCCATATATGTTTGCAGGCATTTGTGTATTTATTTTCTTTGGCTTTTATAGCGGAACGGCTACGCCAGACATGGGGCGTTGGGATTTCTTCCCGATGCAAATTTGTAGAACAATTGGTATTTCGCTTTTGCAATTACCCCTTATCAATCAGGCAGTTGCGGGTTTAAAACCAAAAGAATATCCAGCAGGAATTGCTTTGTCAAATATGATTCGTCAGTTGGGAGGAGCTTTTGGAATTGCTTTAGCAAATAATTTCGCCACGAATAGAGCCGCTCAACATCGTTCGGATTTAATGGCGAATATGTCACCCGATAATCCACTTTTTACAGAACGTGTTACGGGAATGGCAAATAATATGATTGCTAAAACAGGCGATATTTTCAACGCTACTTCAATGGCTTACAAACAGTTAGATTTAGCGGTTTCACGACAAGCGTATTATTTGGCATATTTAGATACATTCAGACTTATTGGCATATTTTTTATCTGTATTTTGCCATTTTTGTATTTCCTCAGAACACCCAAAAAATCTGCCGAAGAGGCTGCTGAAATGGCAAAAGCAACCGCTGAAAGTCATTAGAATTTAAGCAAAAAAGCGATAATTGCTTTTCGCTCAATATAAATCAAAATCATGAAAAGAACATTAAAATATATAGTTGTTGCCGTTCTTTTAGGAATGTCAAATACTACGATTTTTGCCCAAGAAAAAACCAATGAAACCTTAAATCAGTTGGTTCGTTCTGCCATTGAATATGCTCCAAAAATCAAAGAGCAACAACAATTGGTGACGATGGGTGATTACAAAACTAAAATCCAAGAATCAGCCTTAAAACCACAAATTCAGTCTGAATTTGGCGTTACCAGAATTGACCCCGTTGCCAAAGCCAATTTTGCAGGAACTTCTATACAATTTCAACCAAACATGAATTACAATGCCAATATTGGCGGTAATTACGTGATTTATGACTGGGGAAAACAATTTGTGAACATTGAGAAATCAAAACTTGAAACTGAGTTATCTAAAACAAATGTGGAAGGTTTGAAGAATATTTATGCTTATCAAGTTGCTAATTTGTACTACGGAATTATTTATACCCAAAAGGCTATCGAAGTACAAAAAGAACAATTGAAATTGGTTGATGAAAACGGGAAAATAATCGGTAATCGTTTGAAACAAGGTGATGCTTTAGATTATGACCAAGTTGCTATTCAGGTTCGTTATAAAAATGCAGAATCTCGTTTGACAGATTTGCAAAGCCAATTGGAACGCCAAATTATTTATCTTTCTTCCTTAATTGGAAAAGATGCTCACGGTTTAATTCCTGCTGGTTCTGATTTTAATTTGGGGATTGCTGACCTTTCTGTGGAAGGTGCATTAACACAAGCCCAAACAAATAATTATGACCTTAAAGCGTTGAAAGATAAAGACCTAATTGCTGAACGTGATGTTAAATTGGCACAAATGGCAACTTTACCAAGTTTGGCTGCCAATGCCCAAGTTGGTATAAGAAACGGCTATTTACCAAGAATAAATGGCGAAATGCCAGCTATTACTGATGATTTTAAATTTAACACTACCGTAGGGGTAAAATTGACGATACCTGTTTATTCAGGACATAGAGGTGCGTATCAAACTGAAGTTGCCAAAATAAACCGTGAAATGTTGAAATATTCAGTTGATGCAACAAACCAAACGTTAAGACGTGATTTAGAAGCTGCTCAAAACGACTATAATTCAGCAAAAAGTAAATTGGAGTTGTCAGAAAGAAATGTTTTTCAAGCACAATATGCACTCAAATTAGCCAATATTCGTTATCAAAATGGTGTATTAACCAATGTAGAGATTGAAGCGGCACAAACGGCTTTAAAAGATGCACAATTTGCACAATTGCAATACCAATATCAAATGGCTTTGGCAAAATTAGAAATGAATCGTCTTTCAGGCGTGAAATTTTGGTAGATTAAAACAACCAATAACCTGTTTGCAAAAGCCGTAAGTACATATTCATGCTTACGGCTTTTGCCATTTATGAAATACCAATATGAAAAAACTATTACTTATTACTTTTTTAATGATAAGCTCAGTTCAGACTCAAGCATCTGATATTGAGGATTCTACACGATTTTCGAACTCTAAGATTTATAAATTTTTCACTTCTCCCAAATACATTATTTCCCCTTTTGCCTTTTATATGCCCGAAACCAATTTAGTAATCGGAGCGGGAATTAAGCATTTTTATAATTTCGGAACTGAAAATGATAGTCTTACAAGGGTTTCCAATGTGGCGGCTTCCATTCAATATTCTTTAAATGGACAGTTTTTATTTAGAAGTCAATATCAAATTTTTACAAATCAAGAAAAATATTATATCACAGGATATTTAGGTTATAGCCGTTTCCCAATAAATTATTATGGTATTGGCAATACCATAGAACTCAATAAAAATGAAGTAGTTTCCTTTGATTATTTACGGTTTGATAATTTGGTTTATCGAAAAGTTGGGCAAAATAGTTTTGCGGGTCTGGGCTGGCGTTATATGAATATGTTTAATGTCAACGTAAGAGAAAATGGGCTTTTAGAAACTCAAAAACCAGTAGGAATGTATGGTTCAGCAGTATCAGGAATTAATATTTCATATCTTTTTGATAATCGAGATAATATTCTTACGCCTTCAAAAGGTGCATTTGCCCAATTGGTTTACTCAATTCATAGTAAAGCCACTGCAAGTACTCATGCTTTCAATCGTTGGCAATTTGATGCTCGTTATTATTTTAAGCCATTCAAGAAGCGAGAAGACGTTTTGGCATTTCAAGGTTATGGCTTTTTATCGGTCGGCGATGTCCCTTTCAATGAATTAGCCCAAATGGGGGGAGACATGATTATGAGAGGTTATTATCAAGGAAGTTACCGAGATAAAAATCTATTAGCCGCTCAGGCAGAATACCGTTTACAAGTGTTAAAAAGGTGGGGAGTTGTAGGTTTTGCGGGTGGCGGTTGCGTGCATGATGCGATGAGCAAGTTTGACGCAGTCAATATAAAACCAAGTTATGGAGGAGGTTTACGATTTAAGATTAATCGAAAAGAAAACGTAAATCTTAGAATGGATTATGGTTTTGGAAACGGTCAGCAAAATATCTATTTTTTTATTGCAGAGGCATTCTGATAAAACAAGAAAACCCGCCACCAACGATGACGGGTTTTTGCTTAATACCTAACCACTATTTAATATTTTGATTTATTTTTCAATAAACATAATCAAATATAAAGTATAAAATCCTAAAAAGCAAGTAGTTAAGTGAATTATAACCATTTCTTAACATCGCTTAAAGGCAAGCCCCAAGCGTCAGAAACACCTTTATAAACGACTTCTCCACTTACCACGTTTAATCCTTTTGCTAACTCTTCATTTTCACGGCAAGCCTTTTCCCAACCTTTATTGGCTAATTGAATGGCATAAGGTAAGGTTGCGTTGGTTAACGCTAATGTTGATGTATAAGGCACTGCACCAGGCATATTAGCAACGCAATAATGTACGATTCCGTCAATTTCAAAAGTTGGATTTTCGTGTGTTGTCGGCTTACAAGTTTCAATACAGCCACCTTGGTCAACGGCAACATCGACTAAAACAGTACCTGCACGCATTTCTTTCAACATTTCACGAGTAATCAAATGTGGTGCTTTTGCTCCGGGGATAAGAACAGCTCCGATAATCAAATCTGATAATTTAATAGCCTCACGGATATTATATTCGTTAGACATTACGGTGTCAACATTGGCAGGCATAACGTCTTCCAGATAACGTAAACGAGGTAAACTTACGTCCATAATTGTTACGTTTGCTCCTAATCCAGCAGCCATTTTAGCTGATTGCGTTCCTACAATTCCACCTCCTAAAACTAATACATTGGCTGGCTTAACACCTGCAACACCACCTAACAAAATTCCACGTCCGCCCATTGGTTTTTCCAAATATTTGGCACCTTCTTGAATCGCCATACGTCCTGCTACTTCCGACATTGGTACTAACAATGGTAAACTTCTATCTGTTTTCTCAACGGTTTCATACGCCAAACAAATTGATTTACGCTCAATCATGGCGTGCGTCAATTCTTCTGAAGAAGCAAAGTGGAAATAAGTAAACAATAATTGATTTTCTTTGATAAGAGGATATTCAGAAGCAATTGGTTCTTTTACTTTGCAAATCATCTCTGCAATAGCATAAACTTCTTCAATGGTTGGTAAAATAGATGCTCCTGCTTTGATATATTCTTCATCTGAAAATCCACTACCTGCACCTGCTTGTGACTGGATATAAACAGTGTGTCCATTCTTTTTAAATTCGGCTACACCTGCTGGTGTCACAGCTACACGATTCTCATTGTTTTTGATTTCCTTTGGAACACCGATTATCATAATATTGGGATTTTAACGGATTGAAGAGTTTAGGAGACTTTTGGAGTAACTGTATTCAACCAAATATAATGTGTAATCAAGCAAATTTTTCAAATAAACAATTAGCTCCTAAACTCTAAATCCTTGTCTGTAAATGAAGTGATGTACAAAATTAATCATACAGGAAATACTTTTGTAAAAAGTGAAATAATAAGAAAATTGATGATTTTTATGATTAGTTTAAAGAAAATATTTCTTTAAATTTGTTTTTTAACAATTACTTAAAGTAAATTTTTCTTATGACGATTGACAAGACCGATATTCGTATTTTACAACTCCTTCAAGAAAATGCACAATTTACCTTGAAAGAGATTTCTCAAAAAATTAATCTATCGATGACTCCCACACATGATAGAATTAAAAGATTGGAAAATGAAGGAGTAATTCAGAAATATGTTACAATCTTGAATAAGAAAATGATTGGAAACCCGCTGACTGTTTATTGTAGTATAAGTTTGGATAAACAACAGAAAAACCACTTTGAGGAATTTGAAGAAGCAATCAAGCAGTTTCCTGAGGTGATAGAATGTAGCGTTATTTCGGGAAGTTTTGACTATATGATTAAGGTTATCGCCAAAGATATGGAGGCTTATAATGAATTTTATCAAAAGAAACTATCTGATTTACAGAGTGTTGCCCATATCAGTAGCTCGTTTGTGATGTCGGAAGTTAAAAACACAACGGTATTGCCTTTGTAATTGATAACTCATAATTGACAATGGACAATTATGAATTATCAATTGTTCATTATCCATTGTCAATTAAAAAACTTTTCCGTGCGTAGCCTTAATAATTGCTCCAAGTGCAGGGCGAACAACTTTCAAAATTCCCCAAGCAATTTCTGAAATTACTTCATTACCAAATAATTGCTGAACTTTTCTGCCGACCCAAAGTCGTTGTGAAAAATGCTTTTGCCATTGTTTTTGATAATTGGTTTCAACCAAATTTCTATCATTAAAATTATCTAAAATGCTTTCAGACAACAACTTAGCTCCGTGAATGGCAATTGCCATACCATTTCCGCAAAGTGGCGTAATTAATCCTGCTGAATCGCCAACCATTAAAATATGGTTTTCAATAGTTGTTTTGGGGACAAATGAAATTTCATTGATAACTTCTGGCTTTTCGTATAAGAATTCAGATTCTGTAAAAATTTTCTTCAAATGTGGGTTTTTCCAGAGAATATTTCTTTCCATTTCTAAGATTGTTCCATGCTTGCGAAGATTCTCACGAGTTGTCAAATAACACAAACAATATTTGTCCCCTTCAATGGCAGAAATACCACAATAACCATCTTTAAAATTGTGGAGAGCAATTAAATCTTTCGGAAAATCGGTTTTGATATGATATTTTACACCAATATAAGGGCTTCTTTTTGTGAAGAAATCTCTTTGTAAAGTGGCATCTAATTTGGTTCGTTTACCAAATGCTCCAATGACAAAACGGCTATTGAAAGTTTCAAAAGTTGTTTTTACGATAAAGCTATCGTTTTGAAAATCAATACTTTCTACGGTATTTTCCAATAAGAACTCAACGCCAACGGATTTGGCTAATTCGTATAATTCAAAGTCAATTTGATAACGGCTAATGCCAAAACCTCCTAAATCTAAATCTGTTTCTAATTTTCTTCCTGCGGGAGAGGTGAATAAGAACTTAGAAATTTCTTTAATGTCTAAGTTGTTGAAATTTAATCCGATAGATGTTAAAAACGGTCGAGTTTCATTAGAAATATATTCTCCACAGACCCGATGAAATGGATATTTTTTCTTCTCAATTACCAAAACTTTTTTGCCAGCTTTCGATAAAAGAATACTGCTTATTAATCCTGCTAAACCTCCGCCTGTAATGATAATGTCATACATAATTTGCTCATTTTCAAAATCTGACAATAATATCGTAAATTTAGGTCATGGAAACAACAATTTATCATTTAGTAATACCCGAATGGTGGGAAACTTTTGCCGAAAAGGATTATTACGAATCAGAAACACTTCACGAAGAAAAATTTATTCATTTATCAACTGCTGAACAAGTTAATGGCACTTTAAACAATTATTTTAAAGGTGTCGAACGCATTTTATTACTTCATGTTGATATCCAAAAACTAACTTCAGAATTGATTTTTGAAGATTTATTTGGCATTGGTATTCAATTCCCACATTTGTACGGACGTTTGAATAAAGATGCAGTAATTGAAATACAGGAATTATTGGCGGATGCGGATGGTATTTTGAAGGTTAAATTTTGAGTGAGTTTATCATTGTGAAAGTTCTTACAATCAAACTTTATACCTCATTTTAATGTTTTAGAAATACAAAAACGATTCAGAAGAATCGTGATACATAAAAAAATATAGATGCTTTACCCACAAAATATAGAACAAAAATTAGGTTTTGATAAAATCCGTGAGCGACTCAATGAATTGTGTGTCAGTACATTGGGGCGTTCCTTTGTTGAAAAAGTACGCTTCTCTGATAATTACGACCAAATTCAAAAGATGATTCGTCAGGTAGATGAAATGAAGAGTATTCTTCAATTTGAACCACAGGCTTTTCCTTCTCAGAATTTTTTAGACGTCAATTATCAATTATCCAAAGCCTCAATTGAAGGGGCTTTTTTAACGGAAGAAGAGTTTTTTAACGTGAAACTTTCGCTTCGTACTATTCAAGAATGTTTACGCTTTTTTGACAATAAAGAACCCGAAAGTTATCCAACTCTGCGGGAATTGGTTGGAAGTGCTTTTGCCGAAAGAGAGAAAAAGGACGAAGAAAAAACGACTGTTCTGATTCAAAATCCAAAATTAGAAATACGTTCTTTATTGGATGCTTTTGATAAAATTATTGACGATAGAGGCAAATTGAAAGATAATGCCAGTGCTGAATTACAGGCAATTCGTAGAAGAATACAAGTACAAGAAGTTGATTTGCGGAAAAAATTAGACAGTATTTTGAGAAATGCACGCTCAAATGGCTGGATTTCAGACGACTTTTCACTGACTTTACGTGGAGGTAGAATGGTAATTCCCATCGCTGCCGAACATAAACGTAAAATTAAAGGCTTTGTACATGATGAATCTGACACAGGAAAAACGGTTTTTCTTGAACCAACGGAAGTTTTAGAAGCTAATAACGAAATCCGAGAATTAGAGTCGGCAGAAAAGCGGGAAATTATTAGAATTTTGATGGAATTAACCACCAAAATGCGTCCGCAAGTCCCTGTTTTACGCAAAGCCTATACCTTTTTAGGAATTGTAGATTTTATTCGTGCAAAAGCAAGATTAGCAATTGAAGTAAATGGAATTGCTCCGTTAAGTATTAATAGTCAGATAGTTGATTGGAAAAATGCTGTTCATCCGCTTTTATATTTATCGTTCAAAAAACAAGGAAAATCGGTAAAGCCTTTAACGATAACCCTCAATGCTGAAAATAGAATTTTATTAGTTTCTGGTCCTAACGCAGGTGGAAAATCTGTCACTCTGAAAACACTTGGTTTACTCCAATTTATGTATCAATGCGGTTTGTTAGTGCCAATGGCAGAGCATTCTACCATCGGAATGTTCCGAAATGTTTTTATTGATATTGGTGACGAACAAAGTTTGGAAAATGACCTCAGTACCTATTCGTCTCACTTAACGAATATGAAGTATTTTTTGCTTAATTCTGACCGTAAAACCTTATTCTTAATTGATGAATTTGGAACAGGAACAGAACCAACTTTAGGAGGTGCAATTGCTGAAAGTATTTTGGAAGACCTCAATAAATCAGGAGCTTACGGAGCAATCAATACGCACTATACCAATCTGAAAACCTTTGCCGATAAAACTAAAGGACTTATCAATGGGGCGATGCGTTATGATGCCGAGCATCTTGAACCATTGTATGAATTAGAGATTGGAAAACCGGGAAGTTCGTTTGCGATTGAAATCGCCTATAAAATTGGTTTGCCCAAAGCGATAATTGATAAATCAAAGCAACGAATTGGTAATCAGCAAGTTAGTTTTGAGAAATTGATTAAAGAATTAGAAATTGAGAAGAAAGTTTTTGCTGATAAAAATGTAGAAAATGCTACCAAACAACGCAAACTTGACCAATTGTTAGAGCAATACGGTTCATTAAAAACGTATTTGGATAATGAGAAAAAGACGATTTTGAACACCGCAAAATTGCAAGCGAAAGAATTGGTTAAAAATGCTAATCAGAAAATAGAAGCAACCATCAAGGAAATTCGTGAGCAAGGTGCAGAAAAACTTTCGACGAAGGAAATTAGACAAGATTTACAAGATTTTCAAGATGGTTTGAAAATGGAAAAAGTAGTTGTCCAAGTCAAGCCAAAAGAAGAAAAAGAGCAAACAGAAAAAGATGTTGTAGAGGTAATTCAAGGAGAAATAACCGTTGGTTCTTTGGTAAGAATTAAAGGACAAGAAGCTTTAGGGGAAGTTTTAGGTTTGCGTGGAAAAGATGCCGAAGTTGCCATTGGAGATTTGAAAACGACCGTAAAATTGAACCGTTTAGAGAAAATTTCTCGGAAAGAATTTAAACAAAAAACAGGTTCAAAAACCAAAGTTGTAGGTTTAGACATGAACGATAAAATGATGAATTTTTCGTTTAATTTAGACATCAGAGGCAAACGTGGAGAGGAAGCATTGGTGGAAGTTGACAGGTTTATGAATGACGCCATTATGGTTGGTTATGATGAATTACGAATCGTTCATGGTAAAGGAGACGGTATTCTTAGAACCTTGATTCGTAACCATTTACGTGGTTATAAACAAGTTGCCAAAACCCAAGACGAACACGCAGATAGAGGCGGAGCAGGCGTTACGCTTGTGAGTATGAAATAATTAAGAAAGAGGTAATCAGTTATTGGGAATTAGTTACTGGAAATTGGTTATTAGTTTATTTTCTGAGGAATCAACTAATAACCAATTCCCAATAACCAATATCCAGTAACTAATTCCCAATTTCCAATATCCAGTAACCAATTCTCAATAACTCTTTAACCAATGGAATATCAAGAATTATTAGCCAAATTAAACTCAAGCGAGCAACTTATTTTACAGTATTATTCAATGTTGGATGAAAAACTCAATGCGGGAGAATTTGACAGTTTTTTAGCAAAAATGAACCTTACCAACGAAGGAAAGACCTTTAATGGGTCGCTTTGTACAAAACTAAGGCAGAAATATATTGACAATGGTATTTTAATTAAACAACCTGTTGTCAATTATTTGTTTTTCGTAGATGTTTCGTTTAAAGAATTTTTGGTTAAAAAAGCATCGGAAGAAGATTGGTTTGGAACGGCTTGCAGCAAAATAAAGTCGTCTTATCCAATCCAATTATGGGATTATAGTCGGTCTGAATATCGAAGAGCGAGAGATTTTAGATTAGCCATTTACGGGCAGAATTTTGCTTATTTATTAGAAAAATTAGACCCAGAAGAAATAAATACAAGTTATAAGCATGTATTGGCAGTCGTTTTTAAATTTGGTTTGAGCTTAGAAAATCTTCGTATTTTCCCCAAAGAAGTTATTTATCAGGTATTAATAATGCTCGCTAATGATGCTATCATTCGAGGAGATTCTGTAAAGATTTTTTTAGAGCATTGGCTTAATAATGGACTTCCCAAAAATGCCAGATATGTTGATTTTCAGTGTACAGAGTTGTTTTTACAAGGAAATTTAAAAGAATCATTATCAGTCATTAAAGCTCAAAAAGAACTTAATTTTCGACTTTTGAGCCTCTGGGGGTTGATTGAAACCATGAATGGCGATTATCCATCCGCTATTAAAATTTACGAAGAATCTTTAAAAGCATGGCGAAAAGAAACCAAGAAAAAGAAGGGATATTTTATTGAATGGTCGTTGTTGGGCTACGGTTTGGCACTTTATAAAACCAAAGAAAGTAGCTTTTTGAATTTTTATCAAGACTATGAAAAATATGCCTATAAAAACTTCGATATTCAGAATTATGTTCAGATTTTGGGTTCATTATACGCATTTGCAACCAATAATGATAACCGTGCCCAAAGCCTTCTACAAACAGAAAATATCAACACATTTTCTGTTTTTCAAACGTTTTGGTTGCTGGTTTTTTCTTCCAATATTCCCAAAGCCTCTTTTGCGGAAAACCTTGTTTTTAACTCTCTCCGCAATGCCGAAGAAAAAGATTTGAAACTTATCGAAAGAGAAATTTTATTCAATATTTCTCGAAAAAAAGAATCTTCTTTTACCGTAAAACAAGCTGATAGATTAGAAAAACTCAATGAAGAAATTGGTAATATTCCAATGGGAGGAATTATTCCTGTGGTAGAAGATTGGGAACGTAGTTTGAGTATTTTAGCAGCTTTGGGCGAAGAGATTGAAGGGGCAAATTTATTAACAAAAGTTGCCGAAGGAACGCAAAGATTGGCTTGGTTTATTGATTTTAATGCTCAAATCGTTCAACCAATTGAGCAAAAAATGAATAAAACGGGTTGGACAGCAGGACGAAATATTGCTTTGAAAAGGTTGAAATCAGGAGAGTTAAAATACTTGACTTCTCAAGATGAAAAAGCCGTTCAAATTGGACTTATTGAAGAAACACAAAGTGGTGGTTGGGGTTATTATGGTTCAACGACAAATTTTTATTTTGACTTTGAAAAAGCATTACCCATTTTGGTTGACCATCCACTTTTATTTTTGATGGCTCCGCCAAATTTGCCTGTAAGTTTAGTCAAAGGCGAACTTTCATTGCAAGTAAAACAAGATAAAAATGGACTGAAAGTAACCTTTGATGAGACTTTCAATCAAGCTGGTTTAATGTTAATTAGAGAAACCGCTACTCGTTATAAAATCCTAACAATTACGCCTTTACACCTTAAAATTAAGCAAAGTTTTTCTGGAAAATCCTTGAATATTCCTGCTGCTGGCAAAGAGAGTTTACTCAAAGCTCTGAGTCCATTGGCAAAGAAAATGGCTATTCAAAATGACCTCGACGAGCAACTGACAGATTTGCCAAGCATTGAAGCTGACTCAAAAATATATGCTCTCATCACGCCAATCAATGAAGGTTTTCATCTTGAACTTTTTGTAAAGCCTTTTTCGTCAACTCCTCCGTATATGAAAGCGGGCAAAGGCTCAGAAAATTTAATGGGCATTATCAATGACGTCCGAACGCAGACGAAAAGAGACTTGAAAAAGGAAAAGAAAAATCTTAAAGAAGTTGAAGAAATGTGTCCGTATTTGGTGGCGACTGAAAACGAAAATCATGAATGGCTTTTGGATACGCCCGATGATTGTTTGCAGGTGATGATTGAATTAGAAAAGCCAAAACAACAAAATAAATTAGTGATTGAGTGGCCAAAAGGTCAAAAACTCAAATTGGTAGGAAATATCACCGCCGAAACGCTCAATATCAACATTACCAGTAAAAATAATTGGTTTGAAGTTTCGGGAGAAACGAAGGTTGATGACGGTTTGGTACTTTCTTTACGTGATATTTTACAAAAACTGAACGGACAAAGTAATTTCATAGAAATGTCTGATGGTCAGTTTGTTAGCATCACCGAAAAGCTCAGGAAACACTTGCAAATGATGCGTGCTGTTTTGGACGATAAACTGCGAGGCAATATTTTGGCATCGAGTGTTTTTGAAGATTTATCGGATGAAGTAAAGAATTTTAAGGCGGATAAAGCATGGAAAGAGAATCTTAAACGTTTAAAAGATGTACGGTCGATAAAAGCAGAAATTCCGAGTACCTTTCAAGCAGAATTACGTTCATACCAAGAAGAAGGCTATCAATGGCTTTCGCAATTGTCAAATTGGGGCGTTGGGGCGTGCCTTGCTGATGATATGGGACTTGGAAAAACCATTCAAGCCCTTGCTTTATTGTTGCAACGTGCCGAAAAAGGACCTGCTTTAGTGGTTGCTCCTTTGAGTGTTTGTCGGAATTGGGAGAAAGAAGCTCGTCGTTTTGCTCCAACTTTAAACCTTTTGATTTTTGGAGGAACAAGCCTCGAACGCAAAGAATTATTAGAAAATGCCAAAGGATTTGACCTTGTAGTGGTGAGTTATGGATTGCTTCAAACAGAAGAAGAACTTTTCAAGCAAACTAAATTTGCCACCATTCTTTTGGACGAAGCCCAAGCCATTAAAAACCGAACAACTAAGCGTTCAAAAACGGTAATGGCATTGGACGGAGATTTCAAAATTATTACCACTGGAACACCCGTAGAAAACCATTTAGGAGAATTATGGAATCTTTTCAATTTTATAAATCCCGGACTTTTGGGTTCTCATGAACGTTTTAATGACCATTTTGCTATTCCCATTGAACGAAATCAGAGTTTGGAAAGACGTAGAGCCTTGCAAAAAATCATTCAACCGTTTATTCTGAGAAGACGTAAAAATCAGGTTTTAGATGAACTTCCTGCCAAAACTGAAATCGTTTTAAATGTAGAAATGTCTCCCGAAGAACGCTCTTTCTATGAATCATTACGTTTAGATGCTCTTGAAAGAATTGCCTCAGATGCAGGGGAGATTCAAGATAAAAGATTTAAGATTTTAGCAGAATTGACCCGTTTAAGATTGGCTTGTTGTAACCCCAAATTGGTTAATCCAGATATTCCGTTGAGTAGTTCAAAACTTGAATTATTTGGAGAAGTCATCGAAGAATTACTCGAAAATAAACACAAAGCCTTAGTTTTCAGTCAGTTTGTAAAACATTTGGCAATTGTAGAAGAATATTTAATTTCCAAAAATATTTCATATCAATATCTCGATGGTAGCACGCCAGCCACAAAAAGACAAGAACGAATAGATGAATTTCAGCGAGGAAAAGGCGATGTATTTTTGATAAGTTTGAAAGCGGGAGGAACAGGATTGAACCTCACCGCCGCAGATTATGTCATTCACCTTGACCCTTGGTGGAACCCAGCAGTAGAAGACCAAGCTACCGACAGGGCTCACAGAATGGGGCAACAACGCCCAGTAACCGTTTATCGTTTGGTAACAGAAGATACCGTAGAAGCAAAAATTTTGAAACTCCACGAAACAAAACGAGATTTAGCAGACGGACTTTTAGAAGGTTCAGAAGGCAGTGGTAAACTCTCAGCAGACCAATTAATGGATTTGATTAGAGGAATATAAGATTTTTGTACCACAGACTTTAGTCTGTAAGTATGAATAATTATTTACAGGCTAAAGCCTGTGGTACTTTATTGATTTCACAACATATAAAATGTCTAACAAAAAACTTACTTTTTTACTCTTTTTATTCACTTTTAGCAAGATGCTTTATGCCCAAGATAACCCTCGGTATTTAGCATTTTCTTTAGTTAACCTCGACCATCGTAATCCACAAATCGTTGATATTCATAAAGCGGCAGATTTGGGAATGAATGCCTTTATTGTGAGTATCAGAAAAGATGTAATTGTAGGGAAAAAAGTGAGTCAAATCAATCCTTGGCAACAATATGACGACCAAATTGCCACTGCTCGGAGTCGAGGAATGAAAATTTGTTTTAGAATTGTCTTTGCTACTTGGTGCAATAACAAAACCGTTGGCGAACCGCTTGATAATAACGTTGGTACGTGTACAGGTTTTGACGCTTCTGAAAGAATGTTGGGCATTGACCAAAAAGGAGCTTCAAGAGTACACCAACAATCATTTGGATATACAGGTTGCGACCAAATTGATGACTGTGGACAAATGATGACTACCAGTTTATCTTCTTCCAAAACCGTTCAAGAAATGCAAGATTTTACCTTGCAGGTTTTACAACATTATAAAGCCGTAATTGACGCAGGAGACGTTATTTACTGCTCGGCAGTTATTACACCAGAGCAAGAATTTGGCTATCCATTTGTGACAACCAAAGGATTAAACGGTGTTGTAAATTCCCTTTTTGATTATTCCCAATCTATGATAACGGGTTTTAGAGAATGGTTGAAGGTGAAATATAATAATGATTTTTCAAAGCTGAAATCTTCGTGGGGAAGTTACGGAAATGCTTATACAGGTTTCAATTCGGTAGAACCTCCAAAACCCGTTGGAGATTATAATTGGACTGTTTTTTTATTGGGAATAGCTGGTAATGATTGGTACGTTTATCGACACAAAATGCTAAAAGATTATTGTGCTGCTTTTACAAAAACGATTAAGAATTTTAATGCTAATTTAAAAGTAGTCAATGATTTTGGTTCTCTGAATGACCAGCCAACGGTTCAACGTGGCACATTTGCCTTTAAAGATATTGGCGAAGGTACAGACGGTGTAAAAATGAACAGTAGTCCTTATCAAGACCATCGTTTTATCATGGATGTGGCTCGTACCAACTTCAAAGATAAATGGATTATGATGGAGGTAGAATCGTTTAAAGACCGAACAGACCTTCAAGAAGCCCATTTTATAGAGGCTTTTACGCATGGAGCAAAATTAGTAGGAGCATTCGCTTTTGATGTACTAAATAATCAAGCACATCAAGATTTATTACGACGAATGACTGACAAATTTATTAAAGGAAATCAGCAAGTTGAGAAAATCGAAACCTGTGGGACAACCATAACTTCAGTTTACGAATTGCTGGAAGACGGCGGTTGTTTGATGAATAAAGCTGCTCCAGATAAAGATTGTCGTTCGTACAAAGATTGGGTAAATCTAAGAAAAGCAAACGGCGATAAACCTGTAAGAATTATTTTAGATGAAAGTTTTGTTACAGGGAAAATCTTAAAATTAAGTCCTTCAGATTTATCTTTTTGTGGTTCTATTCCAAATTTTAAAGAAGTTTATGCTACTGATTGCCAAAGAGTTGGTGTTAAACCAAGAGCAAATGAAAATCTCAAAGGCATGATAGAAAGTGTAGCTTGTGATAAAATTACAGGTTGGGCTATCAACACTAAAAACTTAGACGAAATTCAAGCGATTGATATTTATGTTGATAGTGTAAAAATTGGAACTACGCAAGCAAATATCGGAAACCGTGCAGATTTAGTAACCACGTTCAATAGTTCAAAAGCTAATTTTAGAGGTTTTAGTTTTGCTTTGCCCGATACAGCTTGGTATAAATCTGGACAAGCCAAAAGAATTTATGCCCGTTTTGCCAATACCAATACACTTTTGGAAGACAGTGGAGATTTAAAAGTATTAGCTTGTGAAGGTACAGGTTCGGGTACGTGTGGTGCAAAATATCGTTTGATTGTTTCGCCTGATTCCCTGACAAATGTTTTGGCGAAAGCAACAGAATATAAAATTGCAGTTTCTTCCAATACGAAATGGCAAATATCAAAAAGTGCTAATTGGTTGATAACCAGTGCTGATACAGGTAGTTTTAATGGGAATTTTACCTTGAAAGTTACTGTAAATGGTGATACAGGAACTCGTAGAGGAAAAGTTACATTGACCGCAGGGAATTTAGTGAAAACTATAACCATTGCTCAAAAAGGTGTTGGTCAGCCTTATTTGACTGTTTCACCCGACTCAATTGTTACGATAACTTCTGTTGGAGCAGAATACAGAGTTGTAGTTAATTCAAATGTCAAAATTACCCTTACTAAAGATGCAAAATGGATAACTGCCGACCCCGAAGGCGAAGTTAGTAGTTCATTTGGATTAAGAATTGAACAAAATCCAGATACGGCTACTCGAAGAGGGAAAGTAATATTGACGGGTCAGGGTATCAGGAAAGTTTTTTATATCGTTCAAAAAGGAAAAGGACAGGCTTGCGTTGGTTGTAATGGAACAATTGATACTGATAAACCTTTCAATGACCCCAATGAAATAGCAGGTCAATTAGCACCTTCTACTTTTAGAGGTTGGGTTGAATCTGCTTCATGTTGTAGCGTAAAAGGTTGGGCATTTGATTCTCAAAATTTTGATGATAATCTAATGGTCGATGTTTATTTGGATAAACAAAAAATTGGTACGACAATCGCTAATTTGGGGTATCGTACAGATTTAGCAAGTACCTACCAAAGTGATAAATTACTATATAAATCTTTTTGCTTTCCGATTCCTAAAAACACCTTAGACTCCTTCAAAAATGGGCTTAATAAGCAATTGTATGTACGTTTCGGCGGAACAATAACAAAATTATATTCATCAGAACAACGCTATTTAATTTGTAATCCAAATCAAGTTTGCCCGATTGGAGAGAATTGTGAGGAGAGAGGTTTTCAAGATTATTTAGAGGTCGTTTATCCTAATCCAAGTAAGGATATTTTTAAATTATCGTTGTATTCGCTTAAAAATCAAGTTGCCACTTTAAAATTGGTAGATTCCGAAGGACGTTTATTGAAGAGTATTAATTACAATGTAATCAATGGCATAAATAATCTTGAAATTGATGCTTCAGACCTTAAAAACGGCGTTTTATTGTTATCAATTAATTTAGAAAACGGTAATCGTTTGTTTAAGCGATTGGTTAAAATTGAGTAAATAAATTGTAGTGGTGAATAGCATTCGCCATTGTTTGTGAATGGTTGACGAATGCTATTCGCTACTACAATTTACAACACGTTAGATGTTTGTTCTTTGATTTTCTCTAATTCGTCTTTCATATTTACGACAATTCTTTGGAGAATTACGTCATTTGCTTTTGAACCGATTGTGTTAATTTCACGACCGATTTCTTGAGAAAGGAAGTTTAATTTCTTTCCATTTCCATCTTTAAGGACTTCTTTAAAATAGTTTAAATGCGTTCTTAAACGTACTTTTTCTTCCGAAATATCGTATTTTTCAATGTAGTAAATTAATTCTTGTTCAAAGCGATTTTTGTCAAATTCTTCATCGCCCATCAATTCACTTACTGATTTTCTCAAACGCTCACGTACCGCAGGAATACGATTTTTATCTTGAATTTCAACTTCGTTTAAAAGTTCACCGATACGGTCGATATATTCTACAAATTTTGCAGAAACAATAGCACCTTCACGTAAACGAAATTTTGTACATTCGCCAATTGCCTGATTTACGGCTTTCAAAATTTGTTGCCATTCTGCTTCTGCTTGCTCTTCCGATGCTACTTCTGTATTGAAAGCATTGGGTAAAGTCATAGCAATTTTGAAAAGTTCAACACGGTCATCTGCCGAAAAATCTTCAGAAGATTCTATCAAATCTTTCATATAAGCATTTACTAACGGACGGTTTATACTTGTGCCAGAGCTTGCAACGTCTGTATAGTTTGTGGTAAGGTTAAACTCAATTTTACCACGTTCAAGAGCTTGCGTTAATAAATTTCTGATTTCTATTTCTCTGAAAGACAAGCTTTTAGGGATTCTACAATAAATATCAGTAAATTTTGAGTTTAGAGATTTTACTTCGGCGGTTACAGTTAAACTGCTCGATTCCGAAACAGCTTTACCAAAGCCTGTCATTGATTTTAACATTTGAAAATTGTTTTGAGTTGGGAGATTAGCGTTTGTTATAAAATACATATTTGCCTAATAACCTAACGTGAAAATTTGGAATGAAAAATCAATCTCATCATGGATTGATTTTGATGCAAGATACATAAAAAAGAGCTATAAAATTGAACTTGTAAATTCAAATGATAGCTCTTGAAATTTAATTAGAGAATAATTTTTCCTAAATGTGTTCGGTAATAGAAAGAATTTGATACCGTTTATCGTTTCGCAAATTATTGCTTATAAACCACACCGTCTTTCATCACGAAAGATACCTTTCTCATGACTTTAATGTCTTGTAATGGATTACCATCTGTGGCGATAATATCAGCAATTTTACCTGCTTCGATAGTTCCTGAGTCTTTTTGAGTTCCCATAATTTCGGCAGGAACAATTGTTGCGGCTTTAATGGCTTCAATAGCTGGCATTCCTGCTTCTACCATGTATTGAAATTCGTAAGCATTATATCCATGAATAGACACGCCAGAATCCGTCCCAAAAGCAATTTTTACACCTGCTTTGTATGCTTTTCCAAAAGTAGCTTGAATAAGTGGACCTGTTTCTAAGGCTTTTGGTACAACCAATGGATGATAATATCCCGGAACTTTTGCAGAATCAGCAACGGTTTTGCCTGCCAAAATAGTTGGAACGAGATATGTACCGTATTTTTTCATTAATTCAATGCCTTCATCGTCCAAAAACGTTCCGTGTTCAATCGTTGTAACTCCGCCTCTTACCGCACGTTTGATACCTTCTGTTCCGTGTGCGTGAGCGGCTACGTGGAAACCATAATCTTTGGCAGTTTCAACAATTGCTCTAACTTCATCTTCGGTAAATTGGGGAGCTTTACCACTTTTGGCAATACTTAAAACGCCACCAGTTGCCGTAATTTTAATACAATCAACGCCATCTTTATAATGCTGACGAACTGCTTGGCGACATTGGTCAACGCCCTCTACTACGGCAGTTAAATATTGTGGGTCGAGTGTATATTTTTCCGAAAGTCCGTTTGAAGGGTCGCCATGTCCGCCCGTTGTAGCAATGGTTTTTCCCGAAGTAAATATTCTTGGTCCAATGACTGTTCCTTTATTGATAGCATTTCTCAAAGCTACATTTACGCCCGAACCACCCAAATCTCTAACACTTGTAAAACCTGCCATTAGGGTATTTTTGGCGTATTTTGTAGCATCAAAAGCAATGTCGGCAGCATTTAATTGATAACGTTTTATTTCGCCACCTTTGCTGGTTTCTTGCTCCAAATGCACGTGCATATCGGTCAATCCCGGCATCACGGTTTTGGTACTTAAATCAATCACTTTATCCGTTCCAGTTGGTGTGGTAAATCCTTTTTGAATAGCCGTAATTTTTTTACCTTCGACTACAATCGTCATTTTTGACTCGCCTTCATTTTTCACGGCATCAATTAATGTTCCGCAATGAATGAGTGTTTTTTGAGCATTCGCCACTGTTACCGAAAAGCACAGTCCAGCTAAAATTAGTAGTTGTTTTTTCATTTGTTGATTTTGATATGATTTGTTTAGATAAAAGTAAAAAAACTCAGCTAAAGTATTGCCCTTTCTTGTTAGATTTTAATTTTAAGTATTTGTTCTTTTTACTCACCTAAATATCCGTAACAGAAACATCTAACAGAAGATTTATTATTTTTAGAACTGATGGTATTAATTTTACGTACATTATCGAAAGTAGATTGACTACTTTAGCCTAAAACCATAAATCATGAACGAAAATTCAGAGAAAATTAAAAAAGCGATTGAGCCTTACCGTCAACAAATTATCAATCATAAAGTTTATTCAGTCATAAATGAACTTGACGATTTGAAAATTTTTATGCAGCATCACATTTTTGCCGTTTGGGATTTTATGTCGTTATTAAAATCGCTTCAAAATAATCTTACTTGTACAAGTGTACCTTGGTTTCCAAAAGGTTCTGCTGATACCCGTTATTTAATTAATGAAATTGTAGTAGGAGAGGAGTCGGACGTGGATAGTTTTGGTAATAGAAAAAGCCACTTTGAATTGTATTTAGATGCTATGCACCAATGCGGAGCGGATACATCACAAATTGAAAAATTTGTAAACGTTTTGCAAGAAAATGGAGATTTAAAGAAAGCATTTTTACTTTCAGAAACGCCAGAGTCAGCTCAAAAATTTGTTGATTTCACCTTTGAGATTATCGGTAGCAATAAAGACTATTTACAAGCGGCTATTTTTACTTTTGGACGTGAAGACTTAATCCCTAATATGTTTCATGCTATCATCAATGATATTCATGAAAGTTTGCCAGAAAGTATTTCAAATTTCAAGTATTATTTAGAAAGACACATCGAAGTTGATGGCGACCATCACAGTCATCTTGCTTTAGAAATGACAGCTAATTTATGTGGCGATAATGAAGCATTTTGGCAAGAAGCAGAAGAAGCTACCATTCAGTCTTTACAAAAAAGAATTGAACTCTGGGACGGCGTTTATGATGCCATTATCAGTCAAAAAGTTTTAGCTTAGAAAATAAAAACGGAACTATCAACTATTTGTCGCAGACAAATTTAGACCACAGATTGAACTGATTTTACAAATAAAATAAAGAAAAATCAGCGAAAATCAGTACAATCCGTTCAATCTGTGGTCTATCGTTTGTCTTGAGACTAACCATTTATAGTTCCGAATAAAAATACCTTTCCGAAACTTTGGAAAGGTATTTTTATTTATTTACCTACAAAAATTACCCTATTTGCTTGTTTTAAGTAATATTTACTTCTTTTTGTCAAAATAATATTCCCTTTTTGCCAAGTTGGGAATTTTGTTTTTAATTTTTTCGATAATACCACACTTCCCGTCACACTTGGCATAAATATCTCCACTTGTTTTTTATCATCGCTAAAAATAACTGCCGCAAATGAAGTGTAAGAGTTTTTAGATTTTACCTCATTCAGTTGAATAGGTTGTTCAAAAGTTCTGATACAATCATTTTTTAACACTGAAAAAGTATAGCCTGCGGAGGGTTTACAGCCATGAACATCGGTATCTCCACCAACCATTGGCGGTAAAGTTTCAGAAGGATTTGGTTCTGTTTGTCCGAATGATAAAGTTGAAAATGAAGCCAATAGAATACAAATTGAGAAGAGTTTCTGATACATTTTAAGCGTGTTTTTGATAATTATTTGACACAATATTCTAATTCGTCTTTATAAATATGAAGGATGTCCTCAATTTCGGTAGTGGATAAATCTGGACGATTGAACGGTGCAGGAAAATCTTCTATTGTCAATGATGTCTTATCAAATAAATGACCGAGTAAGTTTTCTGCTCCTGTGCGTGTACTGCTGGTTAAATACACTTTTTGGGGAAGAATTTTGAGAAAATTGCCAATTCTTAAAGCCGTATCAAACAAAGCTAATTCATTGATACCTTCTGTTTTAGCCCTTTTTGTAATCTCGAAAATATCATCAAAAGTTAACGCTTTCTCGATGTCACTTTCAAAAGATACTAAGCTTTTTGCAAAGGTGTCGAGTTCTGTACGTCCCACTCTTCTTTGATGAAAATGAATTTTATTGTTTTCATCAATAGCTTTTGCAGCAATATCAATGGCATCAGTCAAACTATTTTGCCCGACACAAAACTCAATATGTTTATCTTCTCTTTTACGACTATTTGCTTTATAGTGTTTTATAATGCTGTCGAGTTTTTTTGTATTGTATATGGGCATTTTTTTAAGGATAATTATAGTCTGCACTAAGATTTATATGATTTATTGATTTTACGATTTTGGTTTTCCTCCTAAAATACATTCATCCAATAAATCATGGTTCAGATGATTTTACGATTTTGTTTTTCTCCTAAAATACATTCATCTAATAAATCATGGTTCACACTAATTTCATCTGCACTAAGATTTATATGATTTATTGATTTTATGATTTTTGTTTTCCTCCTACATCTAATAAGTCATGGTTCAGATGATTTTACGATTTTGTTTTCCTCCTAAAATTCATTCATCTAATAAATCATGGTTCAGATGATGTTAAAATACATTCATCTAATAAATCATGGTTCAGATGATTTTATTCATTTTAAGCTACTTTTATAATCTGCATTATCAGGATGTTTTGTATTATAAATTCTCTTAAAAGTTAGACTTTTACTCCCAAAATTAATTAATAAACCGATGGGCAAATTGTACGCTTCCAAGTAATTAATAGCTTGTGCAAGGTGTAAATCATCTAAAAGTGAAATTGCTTTTAACTCAACCATAATATTATTTTCAACGAAGAAATCGACTCTTCTTGTACCAATGTCAACTCCTTCATAAAAAATAGTCATTTCCAATTCTCTGGCAAATCCTAAGCCTTGTCTTTCCATTTCAATTGACAATGCTCTTTGATAAATAACCTCTTGAAATCCACTTCCAAGTGTAGAATGTACCTTCATGGCACAACCAATAATTTTGTGAGTTAAATTTTCGTGTTTCATGTTTTTTTGTAGATTATTTTGTTTGAACTATGATTTTTAGGATTTAATTATTTCAAGAATTTTATCTAATTCTAAAATAATTAAATCTTAAAAATCATAGTTTATAAATTTTATCCAATCCTAAAATCTATCAATCCGATAAATGATATTTCAGAAATTTAGAGCAATCCTAAAATCTATTAATCCAATAAATCATAGTTCAGAATTACTTCTTCTTCACCTCAAAAAATACGGCTAATCCTAAAAGGCCAACCATTAAAATTGAAGCAATTAAATCTACTTTACCACCTTTTGCTACACTTTCAGGCTCAAATTTGAACTCAATTTTATGCTTTCCTGCGGGTACAACCATGCCTCTCAAAATATAATCAGCACGGAAATGAGGTTTGTAAACACCATCTACATAAGCCTTCCAATCAAGGTTTCCACGATAGAAAATCTCAGAGAAAACCGCTAATTGGTCTGATTTTGCATTACTTTCATACGTCATTACATTGAGTTTATAATCAGTCAATTTTATAGAGTTTGCCGTGCTGTCAAACGCAATTTTCAAACCTGCTAATTGGTCTTCATAACGTTTGTCAACTATGGCAGTTTGCTTCGGGTTAAATTTATCCAAAGCCTTCATTTCAGCATCAGCATTTGGTACAATTTTAAATTCTTTCACAAACCAAGCATTTCCACAAGCATCAGGATTTTGTTGAACCATTGGTTGTCCGCCTTGTTGTTGGGCTGGCATTGTGAAATATTTGGTATTTAACATATTGAAAACCGCCATATTATTTTTTGAGAACTGATTTTCAATAATTTCTTGATAACGACGAAGTTTTGCACCATGATAACCACCTAAAGATTTGTGATAATATGAAGCAGTTGCATCATTTGAAAATCCTTGTGGAGAAGCTCCGTCCAAGACACGATAAATAGATTTGTCTTTCAAAATCTGTTCGTCGATAGGCGTAGGAGCAAATGTTTCTTCGGCTTCTGATTTTGAAACAAAGTTGTCATTGTTAAAATACCTTTTATCAACACCAAATAAATCGAAAACTACCAAAACAATTAAAATTGGATAAAAAACTACATCTTTGATTTTGTTTGAAACCCAAGCCCAAATCAAACCAGCGGCTAAAAGAATCAAAACTAAAGAACGAAAAGCATCAGAACGTAATAAAGATTCACGGTCAGAAGCAATAGCTCTAATGATATTTCCATCGATTCCTTTATCGCCTGTAATTTGCATAGCAGCATCGTTTGCTCCTTTAAAACTGAAAAATAACGACGGCAATAAGGCAAATATTAATGAAAAACCTGCCGTTAAACCTAACGAGTAAATCAACGGTTTTTTGAGGTCGTTGAATGTTGTTTTTTGCTCTGAAATTTGTTTTAATGCTAAAATTCCTAAAGTTACCATTGCTAAGTCAGCCAATGACAAAATCATCGTAACTGCTCTAAATTTGTTGAACATCGGGAAATAATCGAACATCAAATAATTCAACGTCGGGAAGTTTTTACCCCAAGAAAGCATCGTGAAAATGATTGCAGAAGCCACAAGCCACCATTTTGTTCCGCCCTTTACTAAAAAAGCACCTAAAGCAAACAAGAAAATGATAATTGCTCCCGCATACGCTGGACCACCTGTACTTGGTTGGTCGCCCCAATAAGCAGGACCATGTTCTGCAAATCCCATAGCACTTTCTTCTGGAATACCTGCTTCAACCATTACTTTTAAGGTTTCAGATTTCTTTCCACCTAAAGTTCCACCTGATGAACCACCGTAAAAATTAGGAATTAAAAGTGTTCCTGATTCTCCAATTCCGTAACTCCAATTGTAGGCATAATCACGGTCTAAACCACCTTTCGACTGATTATTGCTTGTTAGTTCAGATTTTCCACGAATGGTTTCGGCAGAATAAACGGCGTTATTCCACAAACGCATTGTATGGTTTCCTAAACCAATTAATGCTCCACCACCAAAAGCTAAAAGAGCAAATACTAAAGGCTTAAATTCGCCTGCTTTTATTTTTTCTATGATTTTTACTAATATATAACCTCCTAAGAATAACCCGAAATAATACGTTATTTGAACGTGATTGGCATATATTTCAAGACTCATGAACAAAGCTGTTAGAGCAGCTCCGAGTATATATTTTCCTCTAAAACATAAAACTGCACCTGCCGCCACCATTGGAGCATAAGCCAAAGCTAATACTTTAGAAGTGTGTCCCGCAGGAATAATAACCATGTTCCAAGAGCAAAATGCGTAGGCGATAGCTCCTAAAATGGCTTGCCAAGTATTTGCTCCAAGGGTTACTAACAAAATGTACATACCCAACATCATCAAGAAAATCATGTTGATTGGTGTAGGTAAAACTCCCATGATATTTCCCCCAATCATAGACCCAACACTATTTGGGTACGCTCCTTGAATCATAAATGAAGGCATACCGCCAAACATAGAGTTTGTCCACCAAGCGTATTCACCTGTTTGTTTGGTAAATTCTGCTGCCTCATGCGCACCCGCCTGAGCCATCGTAATGTCGTGTTGTGAAAGTTGTTTACCTTGAAGTGCTGGTAATGCGTAAATTCCTGCCAATACTACAAAGACAATAACGGCGTATAAATGTGGAAGGAATTTCTTAAATGAAAATTTCATAAGGAGTTTTTTCAGTTTTTGGGTTTTAGGTTTTAGGATTTAGTAAAACGCTTTTGACTAAAATGAAACCTTAACCAATGAAACAATAAGTGGTGTTGAAATAAGTTAGATTGCATTGTTGTAAGTTATTTACTCCAATCCTGAAACCTAAAGCCTAATATCTAACACCTATTTTGCAAAGATATATATTTACTCAGTCTTAATATTCATGTTTCGTGCCAATTTGAACCTTTTGATTATTTTAATGTTTTTATAACGATTAATCAAACCATTTCTTAGTAACTTTGTCTAATCAAAAAAGTACAAAATACATATTATATAAAAAATGAAAAAATACATTCTTTTCTTTGCTTTTTGCCTGTCAATCAGTGTGTTTAGTGCATATTCTCAAGATTCTAAAGCTGGAGCAATCATTGATGCCATGCAGAAAAAGTACAAAACCATGAAGTCTTTTGGGGCAAGTTTTACCTATGGAGTTGATGGTTCATCGCAAGTTTTACAAGGAAATATTACAGTAAAAGGCTCAAAATATCGTTTAAAAACAGGCGGACAAGAAATTTTTAATAATGGAAAAGAGGTTTCGACTTATATTAAAGAAACTAATGAAGTAAATATTTCTGATTATGAACCTTCTGAAAATGATTTGAATCCTGCTAAAGTTTATACTTTCGATAAAAAAGGATTTCGTTATGTGTTCGTTCAAGAAGTAACAGAGGGCGGAGAATCTTATGAAGTAATTGAACTTTCGCCTGAGAAAAAAGGAACGCAAGTTTCAAAAGTTAAAATCAAATTGAATAAGAAAGATAAATCTGTGAAAAGCTGGGTAATTACTGACAAAAACGGAAAACGTCAGACTTTCAAAGTGAATAAATTTACGCCAAATGTAGCCGTAGATGACAAATATTTCGCTTTCGATAAAAGTAAATATCCCGGAGTTGAAGTAAATGACCTTCGATAGAGGAGAAAGTGTTAAAAGAGAAAGGGAGAAATGGGTTATAACCCGTTTCTCCCTTTTTTCATTCCTTCTTTTCAGCTCTTAAATTAAAATCTCTCTCAAAATTAGGACTTTCAGTCTTTCCCCATTTGTCCCAAAAAGTAAAGTATAGCCCAAAATTGTAACGATAAAATTTATGATGATGGCTATGATGTGTTGCTCCAATGACGTGTTTGCCCAATAAATTCCCAAATAAGTTTCTCGGATAAATCTCAATATCAAGGTGGTTGATAGCTGCCGTGAGCGTCATAATCGTTAAGTGCGTCAGGACTGCGTATAGGTGCATTGGTACAATCATCACGATTACGGGCATGATGAGAGCTTCCAATAAACCCTCAATCGGATGAAATGAAAAGGCAGTCCAAGCGGAGGTGATTTTGCTATCATGGTGTACTTGATGCACGTATTTGTAAATTTTCGGATGGTGCATCAAACGGTGCAACCAATAATAATACGTCTCGTGAATAAACATGGAAAGCAAAATGCTGACAGGAATCCACCAAATTGGATAATCCTTGATATTCAGATAGATAACGGTAAAACCCTTTTGCCAAGCAATGGCGGCTAATGCTCCAATGACCGAGAAAATTGCTGCCGTTAAAGTTGACCAATACACTTCCGTTTGGAATTGTTTGGGAGGATAAGCCTTTTTATTAATCTTGCGTTTTTCCCATTCTTTATGTTTCCAGATGTAGAAATAAACGTGAAAAAATCCACTCAAAAGAAAGTATCGAGACGTAACAATGACGAATATTAAAGCACATAAAGAAATAAAAACCAAAGGTTTGGTAAAGTCTAAAGAAAAAAGAGATTCAATCATTATCGTTTTAGGGGCAAAATTTTAGGGATAAATTTTCTTCGATTTGTTACTACCAGACACAACAAAGTAGCATTTCTATGGTAACTATTTGAGGACAGATAAAGTTAACGAAATTCTTGAAATATCATTAAATAGCAATTTGAGCGATTATTATACGTTACTAAGAGAGTAATTTACTTTTTAAACATCATTTTGCACGTATGAAAAAATTATTAATTCCACTTATTTTCTTATCGCTTCCGTCATTTTGTCAAGACAATAAAACGACAATGTTAAAGTATCCTAATTCAACAGGAGATATTGATTTTGATTCAACCTTAGATAAAAAAGACTTTAAATTATGTGGTCAAGGCTATGGTTATCAATATTTTAATGATAGCAAAGGTGTGTTGTATGAAGGCGAGAAAAAAGCTATCGAACAAAGTTTCAAAGAGAAGTATAAATCACAAAATGCCTCAAAGCAAACAGGCTTAATCAGAATTCGCTTCATGGTTAATTGTAAAGGTGAGACGGATAGATTCAGATTAATTGGAATGGATGAAAAATATCAAGAAAAAACTTTTGATAAGTCTATTACCGAACAATTATTAACCATTACAAAAGGATTGAAAGGTTGGAAAGCTAAAGCATTTCACTCTAAAACTGAAATGTTAGCTTACGATTTTTATCAATACCTAATCTTCAAAATTAAAGACGGACAGATAACCGAAATCTTACCATGAAAATTTTATTTTACTTCTTATTTCTCATCTCTTTTCATACTTACGCACAGCCCAATTGCAACGTATATCTGTATGCAGGAGATACGGCACAGTACAAAGCGTGTTTATTATCTGAACAAATTCATGAATATCAATTTCATAGAAAATTCCATGAAAAATTTGATGAAGCACTTAAAATCTGCCCAAATTTTGCTTACGCCTATCGTGAAAAATCAACCGCTTATTTGAAAAGTGGTGATTTCATAACTTGGAAAAAATTGATTGATAAAGCCGTAGAATTAGAATGGCGAACCAATTTAGGATATAGAGGTTGGTGTCGATACCAATTTTTCAGAGATTACGAAGGAGCAATCAAGGATATTGAAAGGTTGGATAGTTTAGCTAATTATGACATTGGATTCGGTCAAAATGGAGATTATCATTTGAATATTGCCAAAGGAATTTGTTATAGTGCTATTGGGCAAAAACAAAAAGCTATTGAGATTTTTAAACAACAAATTAATACACCTAATTATGAAGTTGGTCTGTACGATTATTATCAAGTAGGGGTTACTTATTTTGAAATCAAAGATTTTCAAAATGCTTTAATTTGTTTTGAAAAGCAAGCTAAAATAAACCCATTGGCTGAAAATGAATATTATAAAGCCAAAATTTATAAAATTTTAAATAATCAAATTGAAGCAAATAAATATAAAGATTTAGCAGTCAAATTATATAAAGACAGTAAAATCCTATTTGACCCTTATACTCATCATTTTAATAAAGTTTATATTGAAGAGATTGAAAGGTTATAAAAAAAGCCTGCAAAATTAAATTTTGCAGGCTTTTTTTATAACTTATATGAACGAAATTACAATCTCACAATCTCCGCACCGATGGCATTCAAACGAGTATCAATATTTTGATAACCTCTATCAATTTGCTCGATGTTTTCAATAATTGATGTTCCTTTTGCTGACATTGCTGCAATTAATAAAGAAACCCCCGCACGAATATCTGGTGATGTCATTCGGATTCCTCTTAATTGTTGTTCACGATTTAATCCAACAACGGTTGCACGGTGTGGGTCGCAAAGAATAATTTGAGCTCCCATTTCAATCAATTTATCCACGAAGAATAAACGACTTTCAAACATTTTTTGGTGAATCAATACCGTTCCTTTTGCTTGAATTGCCGTTACTAAAACGATACTCAATAAGTCAGGTGTAAATCCAGGCCAAGGATGGTCAGAAACCGTTAGCATTGAACCGTCAATGAAAGTTTCGAGTTCGTAACGGTCTTGTGCGGGTACAAAAATATCGTCTCCTCTAATTTCCAATTTAATACCTAATTTTTGGAAAGTTTGTGGAATAATTCCTAAATCTGGGATAGAGCAATTTTTGATGGTAATTTCAGACTGAGTCATGGCTGCCATTCCGATGAATGAACCAATTTCAATCATATCTGGTAACATCGTGTGTTCCGTTCCAAAAAGTTCAGAAACACCTTCAATCGTCAATAAATTTGAACCTACGCCTGAGATTTTTGCACCCATGCGGTTCAACATTTTACAAAGTTGTTGCAAATAAGGCTCGCAAGCAGCATTGTAAATAGTGGTTGTTCCTTCTGCTAAAACTGCCGCCATCACGATGTTGGCAGTTCCTGTTACAGACGCTTCGTCCAACAACATATACGTTCCTTGCAAATGAGACGCATCAACTTCGTAAATTCCACCGTCTTCTTGCGAATAGTTGAATTTTGCCCCCAATTTCATGAATCCTAAAAAGTGCGTATCTAAACGACGACGACCGATTTTGTCTCCACCCGGTGAAGGAATTCTACCTTTTTTGAAGCGTGCCAACGTTGGTCCAAGTAACATTACTGAGCCACGTAAAGCAGCTGCTTTTTTCTTGTAAGTCTCTGAATTTAAGTAGTCTAAGTTTACTTCTGAGGCATCAAATTTTACAGAAGATTCTCCCATACGTGTACAACGCACGCCCATATCACCCAAAAGGTCAATCAATTGATTTACGTCACGAATGTTTGGAATGTTGTGAATAGTTACGGGTTCTTTGGTTAAAACTACCGCACATAAGATTTGAAGTGCTTCGTTTTTTGCTCCTTGAGGAATAATTTCCCCTTTCATTTGGCGACCGCCAGTTACTTTAAATGATGCCATTTAGTTGTTTATCTTTATCAGTTATCTAAAAATGTCAGAGATGAATTTTTTAAATTATTCAATTTATACACGCTTTCGAATCTATCTACGATTGCGATTATTATTATCGTTTCTACCGTTGTTATTATTATTTCGGTTGTCGTTTCTGCCGTTGTTATTATTATTTCGGTTGTCGTTTCTACCGTTGTTATTATTTCGGTTGTCGTTTCTACCGCCGTTGTTATCGTTTCTACTTCCGAAATTCTGACGATTATTATTATTGTTATTATTACGGTTATTATTGTCTGGTCGTCTTTCGTTGGTAGAGTTTGAACGATTATTGTTGTTTCTTAGATTTCCTAACGAAGAATTTCCAGAGATTGCCTGAACAATTTGCGATAATTTCCCTTCCGAAAGTTCAAGAATATGTCCCCAAATTACTTCGTCGTCAACAACTTCTCTATTCCAATTTTGATAAAAAGTTTTCATCAAACGAGCAATATGAGCTACCAAAATACGCTTTTCGTTGTCGTCTTGTTCGGCAATAGCACGTGAAATTAACAACTCCACATTGCGTCCATAATAACGATATTTCAAGAAATTAGTGTTGTACGGAACAGTTTTCGGGAGCTTTCCAACAGCATCTGGAGCAGGAGGAGGAAATGGACTTTCTACATCTAATTTAAAATTTGACATGATAAATAAATCATCCCACAATTTATTAGAATAGTCTTGGCTATCACGCATATTTGGATGAACCTGACGCATCAGTTCAACCAATAAATAAGCGTATTTTGTTCGTGTATTTTTATCTTGAACCGTAAGAATATGGTTCACTAATTTCTGGACGTTGGTTCCGTATTCCTTCATGAGAATGTATATCTATTCAACAAATGTTGTAAAAGTCGATGATTTTTCACGAAGATACAAAAATGAGAGGTAATTGAGAATAGATTTTAGAGAATAGATGAGATAATGTAACTAAAATGATTCCACAAAATGATGCCTGCTACTACTAAAGCTCCAAAAACGAATAATAGAACGGCTCCAGCAGCTACGTCTTTTGCTTTTTTTGCCAAAGGATGAAATGCTGGAGAAGCCAAATCTACTAATGCTTCAATGGCTGTATTCACTGCTTCTAAAGCTAAAACACCACTCATTGTCAAAATGATTGCTAACCATTCAGCCTCAGAAAAACCAATCAGAAAACCAGAAATTACGACTACAACAACTGCTAAAAGGTGAATTTTAGCATTATTTTCAGATTTGAAGAGTGTAATAATTCCTTCCCAAGCAAACGGAACACTTTTTAAGAATTTTTGAATGTTTATCATAATTTCAGTTTTATTAAGAGCAAATTTAGCCACGAAGTCACAAAGACACAAAGTTGAAAATGTCTTCGCTGTGAATGCTCTCAAAATATATCAATTTCTTAGCGTCTTTGTGCCTTCGTGGCAAAACTTTATTCTTCCTTCAAATGAATCAAACTATAAAACATCCAATACGCTAAACCGATAAAAATTGAAAACTCAAAAGTCATTAAAATTGCCGTTGGATTTTTGATAGAATGAAAAATGTATTTCATTAAAGTGAAGGGATGAAAAAAGAAATCCCAAGAATTAAAGCGTTCTACTCGCCCTAAAAATATCCCAAAGCCTGATAAAGCAATCGTTCCTAAAGTAAATAAATTACTCCAATTGAGTGAAAAGACGTGCGTCCAAACCTTCTGAATCCAATAAAGCGATAATAAACCACAAGCCAAACTCACGAAAGCATACGTAAAAATCATGATTTGATAGTGCCAATAAGTATTGCCCGAAAGCGACCGCAAATGCACCAAATCGGTAATAATATACGGTGAATTTGGGAAAAACAACAACCAAAGCAAACTCACCGAAAGCACTTCCCATTTTTGAAGGGCGTTAATTTTTACTTTGTTTTCAAGCCAAATGACTATGAAAATGGGAATCCAAGCTAAAAATAAATTCCAGTTGATGCCCCAAAGTGCAAGATTATGCGTCAAAATGGTTTTTAAAATGAATAAACCAACGGCAGAAGCGGACATTAATCCGAGTGTAAAAATCAATCTAAAACGATTGATAGGAATATTGAAAATTTTCATAAGTTTTTTTGAAAAATGGACAGCTTGCCTTTTCAATGAAACGACAAGACTGCCCTGTGTTCGAACTATTCTTCTCTATTGTTATAAGCACGATACCAGTCTATATTTCGGGTCAAGTACATGACGATTGCCAAAATAATTAATAGTCCGATACTTCCGAGCAATAAAGAATAATCTTCCAACTGTAATAATGAATAGAAAAAGCCATAAAGCAACGCAAGTATTCCGTTGAATATCAGAGTGATACGAGTATTTTTGAAGATGCTTTGCGTATAAAAAATTATGAGTGTGAGTATAACAACACAGCCTATTAAGTATGCTATATTGAACGATAAATGTTCTGAAATGGCAAGAAGTAATACGTAAAATAAGCTAATTGCAAAACCTACTAACAAGTATTGAATGGGGTGCAAACGTCTTTTATTGAGAATTTCTACGAAGAAAAACGCTATAAAAGTGATAACAATAAACATCAAATTGTATTTAGTAGAACGAATTGTTTTTTGATACTCATCGACAGGTAAAAGTAATTTTACACCAAAAGAACTTGGCAATTCTGCCGCAACTTTTGTAGGGATTGCTTCTTGATTGGATGCTGAAATATTTTCTTGATAATTAGTACCAATAAAATTTCCAAGTCCTTGTTGCGGATAGTTTCGGTTGAGATGTAATTCATTCCAAACAGCTTTAAACCCTTTTTCTGTAACTTGACGGTCGTCTGGCAATGATGCTCCCACAAAACTTGGCGTTCCCCAAGACGATTCTATGGTCACTTTTGTTGTTTTTCCGAATGGTAAAAAGTCAATTTCCTTGCTTCCATTTAAGTTGATATGGGCATCAAAATTGATGGTTTCGGAATCTAAATTGATGGGGCAACTTACGCCAGAGGCAAACAAATCTTTCGACTCAATTCCAGAGTTCATTTCTTTTGGTACTCCATTGATTTTCAAATTAATTGCCTCTTTGATTCCCTTCATATCCGTTAATCCAAAAGAGATAAACGCTTCTGAAAATAGAAATCTTTCTTTCGGAATTTTCAATAATTCAACGTTCGGTTTTTTGAAAAATCCTTCGATATGCAGTTGTGCATTATAAAGCATCACGACGTAAATACCTCGATACCGTTTTTCTGGAATCAGTTTGCCTGTAATATTAAGATTTTCGGGTAAAAAGTGGGCGTATTCTATCACTGTTGACTTTTTACCTTTATCATCTTCTTGGATTATGGTATAAGGAATGGTAATAACTGCCCCGCCAATAGTCTGATTACTTCCCCATTTTGAGGTTATTTCTTCCACCGCATTGTCACGAGTAGCTTGTCGTTCATGAATCAAACTTTCCAACATGGCAGAAGGAATTATTAATATCAAAATCAGAATGAAAATGGTAATAAGTTTGAGCATAACCGAACTTTTTACCCAATTATTAAAGCGTTCAAAAAGCGATGTTTTTTCTGTTGATTCCATGATTATGTTGGGGTTGGATTTTTATTTACAATTTTTATTTTACAAACTACTTTGTATTTCAAAGTTAATGTTTCTAAAAAAAGTCTTTAAAAGACTTGATTTTACATTCCTTTTATCAAAGCTTCTAAAGCATTCAAATGCTCTTGAAAGGCTTGTTTTCCTTCTGTTGTTGCTTGAAAAGACGTATTCGGTCGTTTGCCAATAAATGCCTTACGGATTTGTATGTATTTTTCTTTTTCTAATGCTGAAATATGAGATGATAAATTACCGTCTGTAAGGTCAAGCATTTCTTTTAATTCGCCAAAATCTACCCAATCGTTCACCATGAGGATAGACATAATGCCCAACCGTACACGATTTTCGAAAGCTTTATTTATATCAGCGATTAAGTTTTTCATAACAAATTTTAAAAATTGAGTGATTTATCTAAATAGTTTTTTCGTAAATCACCGCTCATATTTCTTGTACATCACAATTCCGTAAACAATGTGTAAAACTCCAAAACCCAAAGCCCAGAAGAGTAATCCGATTCGCCATTCGTTCAAAAGTCCGCAAGCTAAGCCCAAAACAACTTCTATGTAACCTACATATTTAACATCGTCGTAAGTGTATTTTGAGGCGTTTATTAAGGCTAAACCATAAAAAACTAAAGTTGCAGAGTCAATCAAATGCGGAGCTTGTTGTAATAAAATCAAGCAGAAAAAACCGCCTGCAATTAACGGAACGCCCATATTTACCAATAATCTTCTCGAAGTATTATCCCAAAGCTTTAATCCTTTCTTTTTGGCTTGTCGAGCAGTTAAATAAAATGCAAAAATAAGCGAAAACGTCAAAACCACGATGCCGTCAACTACAATGAAACGGAGCAAAGGAGTATTGTCTAATAGATTCAAATACTCGCCTTCGTTATCTTCCAAAATACGATTATAGGCAATATAGGCACCTATTAAAGCAAATGTTCCTGCAAAAACGCCTGATAATCCACTCAATGAAATAAATCGAGAAGAACGTTCCATCATCGAACGAATTTCTGTAAGGTCTTGGAGATGTTGTTTCATTTTGATTCAAATTACTTTGTGGTGCAAAGTAAATGTGTGAGTTTTTATTTTCCAAACTTTTATAGATTATTTATTTGGAAAATTAATGTAACACAGACTTCAGTCTGTAAGTATAAAATTGTTGATTGAAAATATTTCATATATTTACTGTTACAGACTAAAGTCTGTGTTACATTTTACAGACTAAAGTCTGTGTTATATTTTACAGACTAAAGTCTGTGTTACATTTTACAGACTAAAGTCTGTGTTACATTTTACAGACTAAAGTCTGTGTTACATTTTACAGACTAAAGTCTGTGTTACAAATTCTACCAAATGAAATTAATCAAAACTGTCTACCGAAGAAATCTGCCCCATATCCAACCAATTGGTTCAACTTTCTTTATTACTTTTAATCTTCATGATGCAATTCCGGTACAGATTATTGTTGCTTTACAACAGGAAAAACTTATCAAAATTGCTTATCTAAGAGATAATAGACCTCTAAATTTTTATGAGGAAATTATTAAAGAACACAAACGACATTTCTCGAGATTTGATGCTATTTTGGATAATGCTATTCATGGTGAAAACTACTTAAAGAATAGAGAAGTTGCCCAAATAGTGATGGATAAAATAACCTTTTACGATGGAAAATATTATGATTTGTTGGCAGTTTGCATTATGTCTAATCATGTACATTTATTGATAGATTTGTATGTGCAAATTGAGGATTTGCCAGCAAGTACAGAAATTACCTCTAATAATTATAAACCTTTGTCAGAGCTATTAAAGTTGATAAAAGGAAGTTCAGCTTATGAAGCGAATAAAATTATTAAGAGAAAAGGGAGATTTTGGCAAGTAGAGTCGTATGACCACTATGTTAGAAATGAAAAGGAACGGGATAATATCATCAGCTATATAGCAAATAATCCTGTCAAAGCTAACTTGGTAAATTTTTGGCAGGATTTTTCCTTTACTTACGTGAAAGATGTTTATCAATTAAATTTACCTTGATTATTTACAGACTAAAGTCTGTGTTACTTCAATCCGCCATGAAGAAATATTTAATCCTACTTTTATTTTGCCTACCATTTATGGGGCAAGGGCAAACTTATATTACTATTGCTCAAGCTCGAAAAGTTGCAGTTGGAAAAGCTGCTTATGTTATTGGACGAGTTACGGCTACCAATCAATTTGGCTCAATGGCTTATATTCAAGATGCTACTGGAGGAATTCCTGTTTTTAATACTGCCTTTGCCAATGGCGTTTCAATCGGAGATTCGGTGAAAGTTGCGGGATTAATTGCCTCTTTTAGTTCTCAAATTCAAATTGGAAGTACCTCAAGTATCGTTGATTATACAAAAATTAATGTACCCGCAAAGGCTGTTACGCCAAAAGTTATTTCTATTACCGATGCCAAAAATTATGAAGGACAATTGGTGACGATTAAAGACCTTGATTTTGACGATAAGAAGTTTGTCTTGTTGCCCAATGCAAATTATGCAACTAAAAATGGGACAAATACGCTTGAAGTGAAAATTAATGCAACAACTAATCTTATCGGAAGAACAAAACCGCAAAGTGCCGTAACCATCACAGGTATTGTAGGTTTGAATAATACGACGTATCAATTGCAACCACGTTTTACTGATGATTTGCCAAATACCGAAGTTTACAAAAAGCCTCAAACGGGTTTAACGGCTGAAAAATCCTTTAAATTAGCTACTTGGAATACCAATTGGTTAGGAAATACCGCCAATGGACCAACGGGAGAATTGCTCCAACAGAAAAATTTTCAACAAGTTTTAGATTCTCTTAAAGCTGATATTTTTGTTTTGGAGGAGGTTTCGAATGTGAAGTTTTTTAAAGATTTTATTTCAAAATATACCAATTATAAAGGTTTTTGTTCTTCAGCGGTTTCGGCGGGAGGTGTGGCAGACGATGCACAACGAGTTTGTTTTGTCTATAAAAAAGGCGTAGTTGATTCTGTTTCGGCTCGTTCGTTATTGACAAAAGCGACTCCTCTGCCTAATTATCCAGATAATAAACCAAGCAATTTTTGGTCTTCTGGACGCTTACCGTATTTGTTTGTGGCTGATGTTAATATTAATGGCGTGAAAAAACGATTGAACTTTGTTGGTATTCATGCAAGAACAAATACAATTGGCACTACTGCAACAACTGCCGAAAAGGAGTTGCAATATGCTCAGAGAAAATACGATATTGGCGTACTGAAAGATACTTTAGACGCTCAATTTCCGACTGCCAACGTGATTTTGATTGGAGATTATAATGATGATGTCGATGAAACCGTCTCGGAAATTACTTCTACAAAAGAATCATCTTACAAGAAATTTATTGACGATACAAAGAATTACCAAATAGTTACTAAGTCGCTGACAGATAATGGTGTAAGGAGTTATTTGTCGCAGAATAATGTGACAGACCATATCACCGTTTCTGACGAATTAGTGAATAATTACGTGGCAAATTCAGTCTCGACAGAGTTAGGATTTATGTATATTGCCAATTATTCAGCAACAACGTCAGACCATTTGCCTGTATATGCAACCTTTAATTTTGAAAGAGATAGAGTTTTGGGTTTTGAACCAAAATTTGAAGAGTTGGCGATGAATGTTTATCCAAATCCAACGAAAGGTAGTATAACTATTGAAGTAGAGGGCAATACTTTTGATTATTCTCTAATGAATTTTTCGGGAAATAATTTAATAGAAAGTTCTGGAAACTTTTCAGAAATGAATCAGTCCATCAATGAAAAGTTGTCAATTTTACCTTTGGGAATGTATTTTTTGAGAATACAAGCAGGGGAGAAGCATGGGGTTTTGAAAATTGTCAAAGAATAACTATTCACATTTTCTACGAGTATCCGCAAGAGCAATGATTTTCCAACCTTTATCGGTTTTATAAAATTGAAAAGCGTCAACACCACAATGTTGGCGTTTTTCGTTTACGTACAATTCGTAAGGCGTCCAAGCGGTTGCCATTTGAGCATCTACTCTGATTTCATAGCTTAAAACTCTTTCTTCAATTTTTACATTGGCGGGTAAACTGCCAATTTGTTTTACAAACCCATCAATTGAGTTTTCTGTGGTTAATTCCAAAGCACCCGTTTTGCGATTTGTTCCAATTGACTGCATTCTTACCGAAGAATGAAAACAGGCTCTAATCATGGTAGAATCATGTTTTTGCATTCCGTCAAATAGTTGAACAACAACTGCTTTTACCGCTTTTTCATCTTCAGATTGAGCTTTTGCAAATACTGAAATAAATAATAATGCGAAAATAAGAAACGACTTTTTCATATTGATTTATGCTTAATGATTAGCCCACAGATTGTACTGATTGAATGGATTTTCACAGATTAAAATTAAGGAAAAAGTTTACTGATTAGACAGATTCTCACAGATTTTACAATAAAATAAAATCTGTGAGAATCTGTCTAATCAGTAGAATCTGTGGTCTAATCTAATATCAGAACTCAGCCGATTTTGGTGTTCTTGGGAAAGGAATCACGTCACGGATGTTACCCATTCCTGTAACGAACATTACCAAACGCTCGAAACCGATACCGAAACCTGAGTGTGGAGCTGAACCAAATTGACGAGTTTCTAAATACCACCAAATGGTTTCTTCGTGGATACCCACATCTTTTGAACGTTGTAATAATTTCTCGTAGCTGTCTTCACGCTGAGAACCACCGATGATTTCGCCAATTCCAGGGAAAAGTACGTCCATGGCACGAACTGTCTTTCCGTCATCGTCCAATTTCATGTAAAACGCCTTAATATCTTTTGGATAGTTCGTTAAGATAACTGGTTTTTTAAAGTGCTTTTCAACCAAATAACGCTCATGTTCCGACTGTAAGTCAATTCCCCACTCAACAGGATATTGGAATTTACCTTCTTTATGACGTTTTGATGATAATAAAATTTGAATCGCTTCGGTATAAGTCAATTTAACGTATTCATTATCAACAACAAACTTCAATTTTTGAATCAAATCTAACTCCGAACGTTCGTCAGCTTTTTTAGATTTTTCTTCGTCTTTCAAACGATTTTCTAAAAATGCTAAATCGTCAGCACAGTTTTCTAAAGCATAACGAATTACATATTTTGTAAAGTCTTCCGCCAAAGCCATATTGTCTTCCAATTCATAGAAAGCAACTTCTGGTTCAATCATCCAGAATTCAGCCAAGTGGCGAGCCGTATTTGAATTTTCAGCACGGAAAGTTGGTCCAAAAGTATAAATTTTAGACAAAGCCATTGCTCCTAATTCACCTTCCAATTGTCCAGAAACCGTTAAATTAGTTTCTTTTCCGAAGAAATCTTCTTTATAATTAATCGTTCCGTCTTCGTTCAATGGTGGGTTTTTAGGGTCAAGGGTTGACACTCTAAACATTTCTCCAGCACCTTCTGCATCCGACCCCGTAATGATTGGCGTATGCAAATAGAAGAAACCATTGTCGTTAAAATACTTATGAATGGCATAAGCCAAAGTATGACGAATACGAAGAATCGCTGAAAATGTATTGGTACGTGGACGTAAGTGTGCAATTTCACGCAAGAACTCCAAACTGTGTTTTTTAGGTTGAAGCGGGTATTTATCAGGGTCAGCCGTTCCATAAACGCTTACCGATTTTACCTCAATTTCCACACGTTGTCCCGAACCTTTCGATTCAATCAAAGTACCCGTTACGGCAATACATGACCCCGTAGTGATAAGTTTGAGCGTATCTTCGTTGATAATTCCTGGTTCTGCAACTGCTTGAATATTATGAATTACAGAGCCATCATTGATATTAATAAAAATTACATTCGGTTGTACCCGTTTCGTTCTTACCCAGCCTTTTACTGTTATTTCGCTACCAACGGCAGCCTCCGCTAAAATTTGTTTGATTTGCATTAAATTCGATATTTGTTTTCCGATGTTCGATGTTTGTTTTCTACGAACTTACACATTTAGATAATTAATTTTTCTTCCAGTATTACTTTGAATTTTCTTAAAATAGCTACAATTTCCTGTAAATCAATTGATTGAGTAGAGTCAAATGATTTGCTCACAGCATAATTTTGATTTTCTAAAACCATAAAATACCATTCTCTTCCGATATTGTAAACGCCATAAAGTGGTTTGTTATCGTGATTGGTCTTTTGGGCAATTAACATTCCAAGTAGAACCTGAGTGATGGGGTCTTCTGGATTTTTTTTGGTGGCTTTATACTCGTGAAAGCAAAAATAAGGATTTTCAACCATGTTCAAAATTCCTTTAGCAATCATAAAATCAGTTCTGGTTTTTAGGAAATGACCATCATAATTTACTGAAATTTCCTTTTCGAAATAAGTATTATATTTATCGCTTTCGTAATCCACTAAAACATTGAGTAACAAAGCTATAAAATTCATTTTTAATTCTTCCTCATTCCAAGTATTCACATTTATCATCAATTTACGGCGAAGGTTATTCATAAAATCAATTTCTATCTTACTGAATTCTTCTTTCGCATCCAACCATTCATCTAATAATGGATAAGTTTCATAAAACTTCTTTAAACCAAAAGTTTTAATCAAAAGAGGTTCCGACCATTTTTCTTGTTTCTTCTGATTTTCCATGTGTTTTTCTTTTTCTCAAAATTACCAACAATTCTCTCAAATACCGAATATCTGTAACTTTTTCCTCTTTTTTACGTCAAAAATTTTGACTTGTTTCCCATTAAAATGAAGTCATTTCTTGTATTCTCAAAATAGGTGATTTTGTTCTTATTTTGAACTAATTTTATTGAAATTGAAAATATTTAACAATTGTTAATTTATTTTTATTTAATTGTAAGTTGCTGTTTGTTAGTTGGTTATAAAATAATTTCATTAATTTTTAAAAAAGTCTTGACATTGTGATTTTTAATTCCATAAATTTGGCAAGATATTTGTTAGAACGGTATTCAGATGTGTCTTGCACAAATACAATACCAACCTAAATTGTTCATCAGTACCTTACTGCCTTAGAATTATGCAAAAACTTTCCTTAAGTCAATCCATCCAGCAAAGACTATCTCCACAACAGATACAATTTATCAAGTTGTTGCAGATACCAACCTTTGAACTTGCGGCTCGCATTGAAGAAGAACTCGAAATAAATCCTGCTCTTGAGGAAGGTATGGAAATGGACAATGACATCAAAGAACGTGATGAGTACGATGACGATTTTGATGATTATGCCGATGAAGAGTTTGGTGACTATAACGACCGTGATTTAGACATTGAGTCTTATCTTCATGATGATTATAGTGGTTATAAAATGCAAGGCGATGGCAGTGGTGATGATGATGACAAAGAAATGCCTATCGCAATGATTTCATCTTTGACCGACCATCTTATTTCTCAATTGGGTTTTCTCCGTTTAGAAGAACAACAAGAAACAATTGGAAAACAGTTGATTGGCTCAATCGAAACAGATGGTTATATTCGCCGCCCATTGCAGGCAGTTGTGAATGATTTAGCTTTCACACAGGGCGTTTATACAACGGTAGAAGATGTTGAAATTGTCTTGAAACAAATTCAACATTTTGACCCACCCGGAATTGCCGCTCGTGATTTACAAGAATGTTTGTTATTGCAATTAGATAGAAAAGATTTAGACGATGTAATTATTCAATATGCCATTAAAATTATTGAAGACAATTTCGACGAATTTTCTAAGAAGCATTACGACAAAATCCAGAAGCGTTTAGGCATTGATGATTCTTGCATGAAACAAGCCGTAAAAGCGATTACAAAATTAAATCCAAAACCCGGAGCAGCCGAAGAAGATGGAACAATAATACAGTACCTTTTGCCTGATTATTTATTGATGAATAACAACGGAAAATTAGAACTTTCCTTGAATTCAAAAAATGCTCCAGAATTAAGAGTAAGCCATTCTTTCCATGAAATGTTGGATACTTATGATAAATCTGACAAGAATAATCGGGTAATTAAGGAAACTGTTACCTTTATCAAGCAAAAATTGGATTCTGCTAAATGGTTTATTGATGCTATCAAACAACGTCAAAATACCTTGTTGAGAACGATGAAAGCTATTTTAGATTATCAAAAAGAGTTTTTCTTGACGGGTGATGAAACGAAATTGAAACCAATGATTTTGAAAGACATTGCCAATCAAATAGAAATGGATATTTCAACGGTTTCGAGGGTGGCAAGTAGTAAATCGGTACAAACAGAATTTGGTTTATATCCTCTAAAATATTTTTTCTCAGAAGGTATTGCCACAGATTCGGGTGAAGATGTTTCAAGCCGTGAAGTGAAAAATATCTTGAAAGAATTAATCGATAATGAACCCAAGAAAAGTCCATTGTCAGACGATAAATTAGAGAAATATCTCAACGAAAAAGGTTATAATATTGCTCGTAGAACCGTTGCTAAATATCGTGAACAATTAAATATTCCTGTGGCACGATTAAGAAAACAACTTTAGGACAGAGAACAGTAAGCAGTTATCAGTAAACATTATCAAAAAACCAGTATTTATTTTAGGATATGTAAAGGCAGATAACACTGAACAGTTATCAGTAAACATTATCAAAAAACCAGTATTTATTTTAGGATATATACTGGTTTTTTTGTGTACTTTGCACTTAGTAATATCTATTTGTCTTTTAATATCCGATTGTTTACTGATAATTGTTTACTGATAATTGTTTACTGTTAACTGATTTGAATACCCGATTTGCCCAAATACTTTCCGCATTGTTGCATCCTTTATTGATGCCTACTATCATATTTGCCATTCTTTTTTATATCGCTCCCGAATCAATTCAGAATTTAGAGGAATTTAATGGCTCTGCTAAAGTGGGCATGATGAGTTTGAAAATGGGACTTCTTCTTTTGATTTTCTTACAAACCTTTGTGCTTCCCGTTTTCAGTATTTACGCTTTACATCGTTTTGGTTTTGTAGGAGATTTACGTATGGAAACGCTCGCAGATAGAAGAATTCCGTATTTGGTAACGGTTGCGATTTATACATTTGTGGCAACTTTTTTTACCTTAAAACTCCATCAATTTCCAGAAGTTGCTCTGATTATTACAGGCATTGCTTTTTCAATCGGAGCGGTGGCGGTTATTAGTTTATATTGGAAAATATCAGCTCATGCTGTTGGAGCGAATGGAATGTTAGGAGCTTTATTAGGTATTGCGATAAAATATGGAAATAACGACCTCTTTTATCCAATTTTGGCAGTTATTATAGTGGTTGGTTTTTTGTTATCAGCACGCTTACATCTCAATGCTCATACGCCTGCTCAAATAATGGCGGGTTCTATATTAGGTCTTTCCGTAAGTTTATCAGTGGTGTTTTTAATTGACTTTCTTTAAAATTTTCATTTTCCATCAACAATCGAGATATGTTTAATCATTTACTTTATGAAATTAATGACGGTGTTTGTACTATTACACTCAACCGTCCAGAAGTTTACAACGCTCTTAGTCCAGCTTTAATTCAAGAAATTACACAGGCATTTACCCAAGCGGGAGAGGATTCACAGGTGCGAGTAGTTGTGCTGACAGGTTCGGGGGATAAGGCTTTTTCTTCGGGGGCTGACCTAAAAAATGGTTTAGGCGGTGCTACCAGTTTGGGCGAATCATTGCGGAAAAACTATAATCCGATGATTTTATCAATTAGAAATTTAGCCAAACCTGTCATCTGTCGTTTGAATGGAATTGCAGCAGGAGCGGGGTGTTCTTTGGCTTTAGCTTGCGATGTAATTATTGCTTCTGAAAATGCTAAAATGTCACAAATTTTTGTCAGTATCGGATTGATTATTGATGCAGGTTCTTCATATTTTTTACCAAGATTAATTGGTTCGCAAAAAGCCTTTGAATTAGCCTCAACAGGACGAATAGTAGGAGCAAAGGAATGTTTGGAATTGGGTTTAGTAAACAATGTAGTTACTGCTTCTGAATTAGATATTACAGTTACTCAAACGGCTCAAATGTATGCCAAAGGAGCAACCCAAGCCATTGGATTAATCAAAAAGGTTTTGAACCAATCCTATCATTCAACATTAGACCAAATGCTGGAATTGGAGGCTCAAAACCAAGATGTTGCAGGAAAAACCAATGACTTTACAGAAGGTGTTACGGCATTTTTACAAAAGCGACCGACTAATTTCCAAGGGAGCTAAGTTTTACAGATTCCTTCGAAATTACCCATAAATATACCAAAGATACAAAGGACAGAAAGCCTGCGAAGTAATAGGAAATAGCCATATTTTCTATTACTCCTTTGTATAAATATCCCGAAACCAAAGCTCCAATTCCGATACCAGCTTCTAATGCGATATAGGTCGTTGCAATAGCTCTTCCACGATAATCTTCATGTGATAAATCGACTGTCCAAGCCATTAATGTTGGTGTGTTGAATCCCCACGAAAAACCAAATAAAATTGATGCTAATACGAATAACCAAACCGAATCTGCAAATGCACACATGAGCATGGATACAATCATGATAGCAGATGAAATCATTAGAATTGGAATGCGTCCGTATTTGTCTGAACTCTTCGCAAAAAATAATCTAACCACTAAGGAAGAAATGGTATAAATGGTGAAAAAAATACCTTTGTTTGTTAAACCGACTAATTTAGTTTGGTCAGGGATAAGCGTAAGAACTACACCCGAAGAATAAGAAACGGTAAGCATTACTAAAAAGGCAGGAAACACTCTTGGTTCAAAAACATCTGCCCAGCCAATTTTTAATAATTTAAGTGAAAAAGGCTGTTTTTGTTCTTTAGGAAGCGTTTCTTTCATGTTCAATAAAATCAATATTGAAAAAAGAGCAAAAGCCGAAGACGTAAAAAACATAAAACTTATCGAAGTCCAACCTACTAAATAACTACCAATGGTTGGCCCGAGGGACATTCCCGTTGCGGTAAAAATACCCAACATTCCTTGTGCTTCACCACGTCTATCTTCTGGAATTATATCAGCCACATAAGCGGAGGTTGCTGTTGGTTTTGTTCCAGTAGAAAAACCATGAAAAAATCTAAGCAATAAAAAGCCAAAAACGGTATGTACAAATGGATAAATACCACTACATAAAAAACAAACGATTGAACCGATTGCCATAATGGGTACACGCCCGACGGTATCGGTTAATTTGCCAGAAAAAGGACGAGCTGCACCAGCCGTTAAAGTAAACAATGCAATGATATATCCGATGTATTCTTTTCCCCCCATGCCTTTTAAGTAATCAGGCAATTCGGGAATCATCATTTGAAAACTGGCAGAGAAAAGGAAGTTACTGATACAAAGTAACCAAAATTGAGTGTTATATATAGAAGACTGTTTTTCCATTTGCAAAGATAAAATTTTTGTACAAAATTACCCAATCCTCAACTTTGCAGACGTTCTATTCAATGCTTTACTACTAAATCAATAATAAATATCAAAAACTTAATAATCCGTATCGTTTTGGTGATAGTCTTGTTTGAAAGTCAATAAAAAAAGAGACTTGTTAGGTCTCTTTTTTCGATGTGTTGGCATCATTTTACAGAATTTTATAAATATCAACAGAGTCAATTTTGTCTTTCAACTCTTTAATATTAATACTTGATTTAATGGCAGCGTCTTTTTTCTTCTTTTTCGCTCCTAAATCTTTCATCAAATCTTCGTAAACCATTTGTGCTGGTTTTTCGCCAACGCCTTCAATGATATTATTGGCTTTTGCTACGTTAATGGCTTGTTTTACTTGGTCGAAATAACGATTCTCAAAGTCAAAATATTGGTCATGGATACCAATAAAACGGTTACAAAGGCTTTGAACATAATCTAAATTATTATTTACATGACGAACATCCAACTCCATTTGTAGCATTTCACCCAAATTGGTTTTACCATCTTTAGTCGTGTATTTACTTTCAATTTCATTGATTCTTTTCTTCATAAAATCAGTAGAAAATTCACCAATCATATAATTGAAATAATCGTCAAGAGCTTCGTCTCCACGCATATCTCTTGGATTATAACCAACTTTTTGAGCATCTTTTTTGAATTTTTCTAATAAATCCAATTGCAAGGCTTCTAACATCGTAACGGTTTGCCCACTCGAATTTGTGTTCAATAAATTGGCTTTATCAAGCATATTATAAAAGCCTGTATAACGTTGAAGCTCCTTCTCAAAATCCTTGATTTTGTCAAAATTCACCTTTTTGTCTTGCATACCTGCCGCATACGCAACGTTTACAGCGGCGGTTGAAAGGTTTACTGCTTGAGAAGCATAAGGAATCAACCCAACGATTGGACTATCTTTCAGGCTTTTGAGAACGCCCATAAAGCGTTCATTTTTCTGTTTTTTACTAAAAATGGCTTTGTTTTGAGCCGTTTTTAAAATGACGTCTTCAAAAGAAAATCCTAATGGACCTTTTTCTACTGAACTCAATTTTTTGATATAACCTTGATAGTCTTGATTAATAACTTGTGATTTTAAATCAATAATATCATCACTCAGAATTTTATATACTTCTGAACTTTTCACTAAGTTAGTTTTAATTTTCTCCCACTTAGTTCTGTCTGTAAGTGATTGATTCTTAGATATATCAGTTAGTGAATGACTTTGAATTTCAAGACGACTTTTTAGATTCTCATTTTCACTTTGAATTTTTCCGAGCGTTCCCTGTATATTAATAATAAGGGAATCAGAATATACTTGACTATACGATGTAAGTGATGAGCTAAATGAGAATAAGAAAATGGCAAATATTTTTTTCATGGAATAATACAAAGAGTTTTAGTCAAAACGTATGGTGTTGATGAATTATTGATTAAAGTTTGAATAATTTTCTTAAAAGCCTATCCCTTTTTGAATTGAAATTGTAAAATTCTTGTTTTTTTGCAATTTTGTCTTGAAAAAGCAAAGTATAATACGGTAATATTCTCATAATTTTATCTCTTAAATATTCATTCTAACAAACGCTAAAATCTCATGAAAAAAAACTTATTATTTTGGCTTATTCTATTTCAATGCAAAGCGATTTCATTTTCTCAGCATACAATTTTAAGAGAAAAAATTGCCACAATAATCAAATCCAAAAATGCTAAAATAGGAGTGAGTGTCTTGAATTTATCAAATGGTGATACGTTGACATTTAATAAAACCCATCATTTTCCGATGCAAAGTGTCTATAAATTTCATCTTGCATTAGCGATTCTTAATCAGGTAGATAAAAAGAAGTTTTCTTTAAATCAGCCAATTTTCGTTTCAAAAGCAGATTTACGACCTGATACTTGGAGTCCATTAAGAGATAAATATCCAGAAGGAAATATCTCGATTCCTTTGAGTGAGATAATTGCTTACACCGTTTCTCAAAGTGATAATAATGGTTGCGATAGACTTTTTAGGTTAATGGGCGGAGCAATAAAAGCCAATGAGTATATTCACAAAATTGGAGTCAAGGATGTAAATATTGTTGCTACTGAAGAAGAAATGCAGAAAGATTGGCAAGTCCAATATACCAATTGGAGTACACCGGCGGCGGCTACAAAATTGTTACAAAAATTCTATCAGCAAGGAATCATGTCAAAGAATAGCCAAGATTTTTTGTGGAAAGTAATGGTAGAAACTACGACTGGACCCAATAAAATCAGAGGATTATTACCCAAAGATGCAACCGTAGCTCATAAAACAGGTTTTTCTGGCAAAAATGAAGAAGGTTTGACAGGAGCGACCAATGATATTGGAATTGTGATTTTGCCCAATGGCAAAGCATTGGCTATTGCATTATTTGTCTCAAACTCTACCGAAACAGAACTCACCAACGACCGCATCATGGCGGATATTACGAAGGTGGTTTGGGATTATTATGATTTAAAAAGACCTTAAACAAATAGTCTTCTGAATTGATTTTCTAAAAATAATCCAAATAAATTTGCGAATACAAAAGATTGACGTACCTTTGTGGAAAATTAGTACAAAACAACATCCGCACGTCTCTGTGTTCGCTTCGTTGGCACGAAGCACTTCTTCTAAGAGTGGTTTTGTTTAAAGTTAATGGTTGATTTTCAACTCATAACTCATAACTCCTCAAGTCGGTCTCCCAGAGCTTTAACGGATGTTCGGGCATCATTAAAGCAATTATTACAAATCAATTTAAAAAATTAGTCGCAACAACGAATGAAGCATCATGCCGATGCCTTAATCATTCTTCATGTCGTTAGATGTGGCGAGAAAAAATCATGAGTGAAATCGTAAGATTAAGATTTGACGAACTTCCCGTGTCGGAAGATATTAAAAAAGCCGTATTGGATATGGGCTTTGAAACAGCTTCACCAATCCAGTCAGAAGCTATCCCTTATTTATTAGAAGGTCGTGACGTTATCGGACAAGCCCAAACAGGTACAGGAAAAACTGCTGCATTTGGTATTCCAATGGTTGATAAAGTTGTTCCTTTTGAGAAATACGTACAAGGCTTGGTACTTTGCCCAACCCGTGAATTGGCAGTACAAGTAACTGAAGAAATCAAGAAATTATCTAAGTACAAAAAAGGCGTTTGGGTTACTACTGTTTATGGTGGAGATTCAATCGAACGTCAAATAAAGTCTTTGAAAGCAGGTGCAAATATCGTTGTGGGTACTCCAGGACGTGTAATTGACTTGATTGAAAGACGTGCATTGAAATTAGAAAATGTACAAATGGCAGTGCTTGACGAAGCTGACGAAATGCTCGATATGGGCTTCCGTGATGACATCGAAAGTATCTTGCAAGAAACTAACGAAGACCGCCAAACGGTATTTTTCTCTGCAACGATGTCTAAGCCAATTATGGCATTGACAACTCGTTACCAAAATGAACCTAAATTAGTGAAAGTAGTTAAAAACGAAATCACAAATGCCAACATCGAACAATTATACTTTGATGTAAAAGGCAAGGCGAAAATGGAAGTAATGACACGTTTGATGGATTTCTACGGTGTGAAATTAGCTTTGGTATTCTGTAATCAGAAGAAAAAAGTTGATGAAGTAGTAGAAGAATTAGTATTACGTGGATATGCTGCTGAAGGTTTGCACGGTGATTTACGCCAAGCTCAACGTACTAACGTAATGTCTAAATTCCGTTCAGGTTTAGTTACTATCTTAGTGGCAACTGACGTGGCTGCTCGTGGTATCGACGTTAATGATGTTGATGCAGTATTTAACTATGATATTCCATTAGACGAAGAATATTATGTACACCGTATCGGTCGTACAGGTCGTGCAGGAAAATCTGGTAAAGCTTATACTTTGGTAGTTGGTGCTGAACGTAACCGTTTGAGAGACATCATGAATTATACTAAAGTTAAAATTGACAAAGGCGTAATTCCTTCATTCTCTGATGTTGTAGGTGTTAAAAAAGGAATGTTTATTGAAAGAGTACAAAACGCTATTCAAGATGGTGATTTAGACCTTTTCGGGGATGTTTTCGGAGCTTTACAACACGCAGGTTTCTCAACAGAACAAGTAGTGGCTGCTTTAGTGAAAATGAATATGGGTGTTGCGAAAAACGAATTTGCTGACGAAAACTTAGAAGGCGAAAACGACCGTAACCGTAGAAATGACCGTGGTAATGACCGTTTCGGTAATCGTGATTCTCGTGGTGGTGACCGTTTTGGTAATCGTGATTCTCGTGGTGGTAGAGATGGTGGACGTTTCGACCGTAACGATTCTCGTGGTGGTGACCGTAGAGATGGCGGACGTTTTGACCGTAATGATTCTCGTTCTCCTCGTACTGGCGACCGTCAACGTTCATTTGAAGACCGTGGCCCACGTACAGATAAAGCTGGAAAACCATATCGTCAAGATGCTAACATGGTAAGAATGTTTGTAAATATTGGTTTTGATGAGAAAATTTCTCCTGCTAATATCGTAGGTGCTTTTGCAGGTGAATCTGGAATTCCAGGAAATACTTTAGGACAAATTAATATCTTCGATAAATACTCATTTGTTGATGTTCCAAAGGAATACGCAACAACTGTTTTGAATAGAATGGAAGGTGCTTCTATTAAAGGAAAACGTGTAAATGTTGAGATTGCTAAACCAGCAAACTAATATTAATAGATAATTCTTGAAAAAGGTCAGTATGATTTTCATGCTGACCTTTTTTGTTTTATAAAATTCCTCATTATTTATAATATAATTTAAAGAAATTTCTTAATCTGAAATATAAATCCCTTATTACTATTGTAAGTTTATAGATTAAGTATAATATTTGTAATGATTATCATATTCAAAATAAAAGCGAATCAGTTTCGCTTTTATTTTGAACTTATAGTCTATCAAATTTGTAGATTATGTAAAACACTTTGTCAAATTATGAATAGAATAGAGCAAGCAGATTTTCTTGTCGTTCCAGGATTAGGAAGTTCTGGAATTAATCACTGGCAAACTCTTTGGGAAAAACAATATTCCAATAACTTCAAAAGGGTAGAACAAAATAATTGGGATTTGCCCGTTTGTGATGTTTGGATAAAAAAACTTTCTGAAGAAGTAAATAAACTTACCAAGCCAACTTATTTAGTAGCTCATAGTTTGGGTTGTCTGACGGTTGTGCATTGGGCAAATAACTACTTTTCTGAAAAAATAAAAGGAGCATTTTTAGTAGCACCCGCCGACGCAGAATCATCAAGAAGATTAAGTTTTTTAGATGGATTTAGCCCAATTCCGAAGGAAAAATTACCTTTTGAGAGCATCGTTATTGCCAGTACAACCGACCAATATGCAACAATTGACCGTTCTGCCGAATTTGCGAATGCTTGGGGAAGTCAGTTTATCAATATTGGTAAAAAGGGACATATCAATGCAAATTCTAATATTGGAATTTGGGAAGAAGGGCAAAACTATCTTTCCAATTTCATTACAATTTGAGTATTTAGTTTTTTTGAATTTTTTAGTAATATGGTTTTGTTTGAATTATATATCCTTTATCCGCTTGGGTGAAGGATATTTTTATAAATTAGTTCTGCAAAGGCACAAATGAATTTATAAAACCAAAACATATAGAACCCTTATGAAAACTTTGTAGGTTTTAGTAATTTACTCCCTCTAAAATTTGAAAATCAACAAATATAAATCCCCTAAATTAATCACTATGTCGAATCAAAAATCAACATTTACCCTAACTGAAGACTGGACAGTTGTGGTTTATGGTTTCCTAATTATTATTTTAGCCCTTCTTGGCTTAAAAATTCCTAATCCCACTTTTGGTTGGAAAGATTCCTCCGAGCTATTTGAAAAAGTATTGACTTTAAGCAATTTAACGACTATAACATCCTTATTTATAATTGTTTATGCTATTGCCATTTTAGCCGCAAAAACTTTGGGGAAAGATGTTTTAGCCACAATTAAAGGTTTTCCAATTGTTTATATTCTCACAACATTTGCTCTTGTATTGGCAGGAAATGCGTTTTTGAAAAACTGGAATCTTGAAGCGGTAATTTTTAGCCTTTCAATAGGTTTAATTATTAGTAATTTTTTAACAGTTCCAGAATGGTTAAAAAGCTCATTATCAACCGAATTATTAGTGAAAATTGGTTTAGTTATTTTAGGAACAAGCGTAATTTTTGGAGATATTCTCAAAGCGGGTTCTTTGGGATTAATTCAGGCTTTATTGGTTGTTGTTTCGGTATGGTATTTTTCTTTTTGGGTTGCTAAAAAATTGGGCGTCGATGAAGAAATGGCAATTATGCTTTCGAGTGCAGTATCTATTTGTGGCGTTTCGGCTGCGATTGCAACTTCTGGAGCGATAAAAGGTAATTCTAAAAAGCTTTCTTACGTGATTTCATTGGTATTAATTACCGCAATTCCGATGATTATTTTCATGCCTTTTATTGCCAAAGCTCTAAATCTATCAGAAGAAGTAACGGGTGCTTGGTTGGGCGGAACAATTGATACCACAGGAGCTGTAATTGCTTCGGGAACTTTGGTAGGAGAGACGGCTTTGAAAATTAGTACCATTGTAAAATTTTCTCAGAACGTGCTTTTAGGTTTAGCCGCTTTTGCCATTTCAATTTATTGGACGTACACCAACAATCAATCTGAAACCGTAAAAGAAGCAAAGCCAACGCTGGGCATTATTTGGGAACGCTTCCCGAAGTTTGTGATTGGTTTTATTGCGGCTTCTCTTTTGTTTTCATTTTTTGTTTCTTCTGAAACCATCAATGAAGTAAAAGGAGGTTTGAAATCATTGCAAGGACTTTGGTTTGCTTTGGCTTTTACCAGTATTGGACTTGAAACTAAGTTCTCGGATTTATTTAATGCAGAAGGGAAAAAGCCACTTTATGTATTTTTAATTGCTCAGACTTTCAATGTGTTTATTACGCTTGCCATTGCGTATTTGTTGTTTGATTAACTTAGAACATCCCGAAAGTTTTAAAACTTTCGGGATGTTAAACTTATAGTATCTTTGCTTTTATACAAACCTTTACAGCGTTGAAAATTTATAAAACCTTCATTTTCTCCGCATCCCAAAGAATTGGTTGTCCGCTTGCTGCACTCATATTACACGCCAAAGCAGGTGCGGCAGCTCTCAAACCGAAAGTCGCATCTTCTGCAACGGCTTTTCCTGTACGAACAGACTCAAAGAAATTCGTGAAATGGTCTAAACGTTCATCATATCCTTGCGGAACTTTGAAGTTTATTTCTTTACCATAATTCCATTTTTTATCGTCTTCTGAATAAAGTGCATTAAATGCTTTTGTCGATTCTTCTTGTTGAGCTTGAGCGAAAGTATTTACCGAATCATAACCTCCAAATTCAGGTGCTTTTGGGCGTTTAAAGCTTTTAACTTTTAATGTTCCCCAACCAATTTCAATAACGCCTTCCGTTCCAACTATTTTGGCTGGTGAACCACTACTTCCACCATCTGCTAAGTTGACACGTGTAAAAAACTGAAATGCTGGATGTTCTTTTCTTTCTGGATATTGCATTAAAGAAGTAACCAAATCATAGGCATCACGCCCATCTTTCCAATAATTTAATTCGCCCAAAGCAAATATTTTATTGGGACCAATTGAGCCTGTAATGGTATGTAAATTGGTCAATAAATGCACAAATAAATCACCCGCAACGCCCGTTCCGTAATCTTTATAATTTCTCCAACGGAAGAATCTTTTAGCATCAAAAGGCATTTTAGGAGCGTCTCCTACGTATTTATCCCAATCAACCGTTTGGGTGTTGGCATCCGTTGGAATGGTATATTGCCATGCTCCATTGGCGGTACTGCGGTCGTTGGTAGCTTCTACATAAGCCAAGTCTCCAATAATTCCTGATTGATAGATTTTCTTGGCTTCAGCCGTTAAAACCGAACTTGCTACCTGTGAACCCACTTGAAAAACTTTCCCCGTTTTCTTTTGAGTGTCAATAACAGCTTGCCCTTCGTCGATGTGATGTACCATTGGTTTTTCACAATAAACGTGTTTGCCAGCATTCATGGCATCAATAGAAATGCGGTCGTGCCAATGGTCGGAGGTGCAAACCAATACCGCATCAATATCTTTACGATTCAAAATTTCACGATAATCACGTGTGGTAAAAATAGCTGCACCCCATTTTTCTTTGGCTCTTTCTAAGCGTCCCGAATACAAATCACAAACCGCCACAAGTTCAATACCAGGCACTTTTAGGGCTGTGTCGGTATCTGAATGACCAATAATTCCAGAGCCGATTAGGGCAATTCTTATCTTGTCGTTGGTGGTAATTTTTACATCAGATTTTAATGTAATTGTTTTTCCATAAGCATCAGTTAATGCCATTCCTCCGACTAATAAAGCGGAGGTGCTACTAATTTTTTTGATGAAGTCTCTTCTATTATTTTTCATAGTTTGTGTTTTGAGTAACGTTTTAGCATCGTGAAAAATGAATAATTGCACTGTTGTTTTAAAATATGTTTTTTGTCTCGTTTATGAAATTTATTATTTTATCTTGAAAAAAGTATAATGCTTTATCCTTATTAAAAGGAAATTTATTATGATTAACGTTTGTTACAAAAAAGGGAAGATTTGAAAATCGCAATGTTGTTTAATATATTGAATGTTAGGTTATTATAGGAATTCAGGTTGAGGAATTACAAAATCTTAAAATCTATGATTTGCCTTTTCGAGCCTTTAAGGGTATCTTGCAATTAAATTTTTTACAGAAAAATAGATGAATAAAAACTTTACTGACGGACTTAATTTTGCTTCCAAACTGACCATAAAACGCATTTGGAACGGTTTGAAAGTTGTGTCCAGTTTTTATGTTTCTAAAATTTGGGGTAGTTCTTCTCAGTGGGGTTTACCGTTTAGTATTTCTTTTGAACCCACAACTTCTTGTAATTTACGTTGTCCCGAATGCCCGAGTGGTTTACGTTCTTTTACCCGACCAACGGGAATGTTGGAAGGTGATTTATTTAAAAGAACTATCGACGAACTTTCTGATACGTTACTGTATTTGATTTTTTATTTTCAAGGCGAACCGTATTTACACCCACAGTTTTTGGATTTAGTAGGTTATGCTTCAAAGAAAAATATTTATACTGCAACTTCTACCAATGCTCATTATTTGACTGACACTTATGCCAAAAAAACCGTAGAATCTGGTTTGGATAGATTAATTATTTCAATTGATGGTACAACCCAAGAAACTTATGAACAATACCGAATTGGCGGAAAATTAGAAAAGGTAATTGAAGGAACTCGTAATATTTTGAAGTGGAAAAAAGCATTAAAATCAAGTACGCCACACGTTGTTTTTCAGTTTTTAGTGGTAAAACCCAATGAACATCAAATTGCAGAAGTTCAACAATTAGCCAAAGATTTAGGAGTGGATGAAGTTGGTTTGAAAACGGCTCAAATTTATGATTATGAGCAAGGCTCAGATTTAATTCCTACGATTGAAAAATATACACGTTATAAAAAGCAGTCGGACGGAACGTATAAAATCAAGAATAAGTTTATCAATCATTGTTGGAAAATGTGGCATTCGTGCGTAATTACTTGGGACGGCTTGGTTGTTCCTTGTTGTTTCGACAAAGATGCTCATTACCGAATGGGAGATATGAAAATCCAGACTTTCACTGATTTGTGGTTTGGGAAAAACTACCAAAATTTTAGAAAAACGCTCATTCGTTCTCGCTCAGAAATTGAAATGTGTAAAAACTGTACAGAGGGAACACAAGTTTGGGCTTAGTAACTCGGACAGCCTTGTCCGTATAAATGTAAAAAACATTTTAGGGTAAACTTTAAAATATTTTCTCACTACGGACAGGGCTGTCCGAACTACAATTATAGTAAACTTTAAAATATTTTCTCACTACGGACAGGGCTGTCCGAACTACAATTATGAAAACCGAAATACTAAAAAGACATCAATTTCATCCCGTAGTTCCTTTTGATTTGACAGAGGAAAACGTCTATCATATAGATTTGACTGAAAATAATACAGACCTTCACGAAATTGATTTAACTAATACTGAAATATTCAACGAATATGTTTTTCGTAAAATAAAGGAAGTCAATGCCGTTTGTGCAATTGGTGGTTACCTCGAAAATCGTTATATTTATCGTAGAAGTGAACATTTCCAGCAAACTGAAGAACCTCGTTCTATTCATTTGGGCGTAGATATTTGGGCAGAAGCAGGTACGCCAATATATGCACCGCTGAAAGGGAAAGTACATAGTTTTGCAAATAATGACAACTTTGGCGATTATGGACCAACCATTATTTTGGAACATATTTTGGAAGGAGAAACTTTTTATACGCTTTACGGGCATTTGAATTTAGAGTGTTTAGAAGGACTTTACGAAGGAAAAACCATTGAAGCAGGTGAAAAAATAGCGGAATTTGGTAATTTCCCCATCAATGGAAATTGGCCTCCGCATCTTCATTTTCAAGTAATGACAGATATGTTAAGCAAAAAAGGAGATTTCGCAGGAGTGTGCGAACCTTCTAAACAAAATGAATTTGCTGAAATATGTTTAGATGCCAATCTTTTACTAATGATTAGAGGATAGAGTAAAAAATTAGATAATAGAGGCGAGAGTACAGAAAAGAGAATGAATAATAGTTAATTTCTTGGAACTTAAATTTCAGAATGACCCTATTTTTAACTGATAACTGATAACTGATAACTGATAACTGATAACTGATAACTGATAACTGATAACTGATAACTGATAATTATGCAAATAGGATTTTTAACAATTGATTGGATTGACATTTTAGATATTTTACTGGTAGCATTTCTACTCTACCAAGTTTATAAACTCATTCAAGGAAGTATAGCTAACAAAGTATTTTTTGGCTACATATTTATTTATGCAGTTTATTTAGTGGCAAAAGCCTTAGGAATGGAATTATTATCAGCCATTTTAGGGCAATTTATGAACGTCGGAGTTTTGGCATTATTAATTATATTTCAGCAAGAAATTAGACGTTTTTTGATGATGTTAGGGCGTTCAACATCTATTCGTGAAAACACTATTCTCAAGAAATTCTATACTCCCAAAGTTGCCAAAGAAAGTATAACTTCCATTCAATCAATTTTAGAAGCGACAAAGGTTATGGCAACCTCACACACAGGAGCTTTAATTGTGATTGAAAGAGAAGACGATTTGAAGAAATTTATCGAATCAGGAGACATCATTGATGCAGAGATTTCTAAACGTTTGATTTTGAATATCTTTCATAAAAATACACCACTTCACGACGGAGCAATTATTATCAAAGATGGTCGTTTGGCGGCAGCACGTTGTATGTTACCAGTCTCTGAAAGTGGTACAATTTCACCCGCATTAGGTTTTCGTCACCGTGCCGCATTTGGCATGAGCGAACAAACAGATGCCGCCATTATTGTAGTTTCGGAAGAAAAGGGCGAAATTTCATTCATCAATCACGGAGGTATTTTTAGAAATATGTCTGTAAATGATTTGGAGGCAAAATTGACGGATTATTTGTTGAAGGTGTAAATTAATACAATATATTTGTCTCAATTAAATACAAGAAAATATGACAACAGCATCAGCACTATTTGAGGTTTTTAAGACATTGCCGACTAAATCGAAAAAAGAGTTTGTTCATCTTTTGGCAGAAGAAAATGAGAAAACAAATATTTTTATGAATAGCCTTGAAAGAGGTTTGAAAGAAGTTAAAGCAATTGAAGCAGGGGAAAAAAAAGGCAAAACTCTTAAAGAAATTCTAAATGGAAACTAAGGTAATTTATACCGAAGAGTTTGAAAAAGATGTTAAAAAATTTCTCAAGAAATTTCCAAGACTTGGATATGAGCTTTTTGAGTTTGAAGAATCTCTTATTGAAAATCCTTTTCAAGGAGTTTCACTTGGTGCGGGACTTTATAAAGTTAGAGTTGCCAGTGAAAGTAAATCGAAAGGTAAAAGTGGCGGATTTAGAGTTATCAATTATCTTGTTACTAAAGAAGAAGATGTCATAAAAGTTTATGTTATCAAGATTTATGATAAATCAGAAGAAGGAAATATTAAGAAACAGCTATTGGTTAAACTTCTCAAGTCATTAGGTTTTAAAGATTAGTAGCGTCATTTTGTTCAAAATAAGATAATTTATAATTCTAAAACGTCGGTAGGAAATAAGCTTACCGGCGTTTTTTATTGCGTAAACCTTTTAGCTTTGTAAAATACTTACCACAAATTCCAACCACTATGATAAATTCCAATATCGTACAAACACTCATTGATACTCTTGGTAAAGATTCTATTCTTACACATGAAGAAGCCTTCGTTCGTCCTGCGAGTGTGTGGCGAGCTGGAGAAAATCTCCAATGTAAAGCATTAGCAAGACCTAAAAGTCCGACTGAGGTTTCTGAAATCATGAAAATATGTTTTGCCAATAATCAGACGGTTGTGCCTCATGGTGGCTTGACAAACGTGGTAGGAGGAGTGAAAACCAGTATTGACGACATTGCCATTACTTTAGAACGAATGAATGTGATTGAAGAAATAGACCTTCGGAATAAAACTGTGACGGTGCAAGCAGGAGTTATTTTACAAGATTTACAAAAAGCGGTTGCTGATGCAGGACTTTTATTTCCTTTAGATTTAGGGGCAAAAGGCAGTTGCATGATTGGCGGAAATATTTCGAGTAATGCAGGTGGTTTACAAGCCTTGCGATATGGAGTAATGCGTCAGTTAGTGTTGGGTTTAGAAGTTGTTTTGGCAGATGGAACAATTATTTCATCCATGAATAAAATGATGAAAAATAATGCAGGCTACGACCTCAAGCATCTTTTTATCGGTTCAGAAGGTACATTAGGAATTGTGACGAAAGCAATTTTGAAATTAGAAGATGCTCCTAAAAGTAGAAATACAGCGTTAGTTGGTCTCAATAGTTTTGAAAATGCTATTGATTTCTTACATCAAGCCAAGAAAAACTTAGCGAATACGCTTTCTTCTTATGAAATTATTTGGCAAGATTATTATCAATTAATGACTTCGTCGCCCTCTACTTTTTCACCTCCACTGCCTCAAAATTATGCTTATTATGTGTTAATTGAAACTTTAGGGCAATCGCCAGAAACAGATACTACTTTGTTTCAAAATTTACTTGAACAAAGTTTAGAAAATGGCTTAATTGATGATGCAGTTTTAGCTCAGTCTCAACAAGAATTAGATTGGTTTTGGGGTATTCGAGAGAAAGTTGAGTTTGTTTTTTCTGTACATAAACCAGTGTTTTTATTTGATGTTAGTTTACCCATTACCGAAATGGAAAACTATATTGAAACTATTAAAACGAATCTCAAAAATGAATGGAATGATGTAGCATTTTATGCCTTCGGACACATGGGAGATGGGAATTTACATCTTTTTGTGAGTTGTGGAGATGACGATGAAATAACACGCCATAAAGTAGAAGAAATTGTTTTTATGCCTCTACAACCCATAGGTGGTTCAATTACAGCCGAACATGGAATTGGTTTAGAGAAAAAAGCATGGCTACATTTGAGTCGGAGTGAGGAGGAAATGGCTTTAATGCGAATGCTTAAAAATACCTTAGACCCCAAAGGAATTTTGAATCCTAATAAGGTGGTTTAGACCACTCATAATTATTTAGCAGACGATTCTTTATTATCTATATCATTTTTGCACGTTTTCTAATCGTTCAATTATATCTTTGATTTGTTATAGAATAAAATTCGCAATATCAATAAAACAAAACCATGAACGTAAAGACCAATCAAGACAAATTTGATATTTTAGATAAGAAAAATGCTGAGGCTTTGTTGGGCGGAGGTGAGAAAAGAATTGAGGCTCAACACAAAAAAGGTAAATTGACTGCACGTGAGCGTGTTACGCTATTGTTGGATGAAGGAAGTTTTGAAGAGATTGGAAAATTTGTAATGCACCGTTGTAAAGATTTTGGTCTTGATAAAGAATACTATTTGGGTGATGGCGTTGTGACAGGTTACGGAACAGTAAACGGACGTATCGTATATGTATTTGCTCAAGATTTTACGGTTTTTGGTGGTGCATTATCTGAAACTCATGCTGAGAAAATCTGTAAAATCATGGACTTAGCCATGAAAAATGGAGCTCCATTAATTGGCTTAAATGACTCTGGCGGTGCAAGAATCCAAGAAGGTGTAATGTCGTTGGCAGGTTATGCGGATATTTTCTATAAAAATACGTTGGCTTCTGGAGTAATTCCTCAAATTTCGGCTATCATGGGACCTTGTGCGGGTGGTGCGGTGTATTCGCCTGCCATTACGGACTTTATCATGATGGTTGAAAATACTTCGTATATGTTCGTGACAGGACCAAATGTCGTAAAAACCGTAACGCATGAAGTTGTTACGTCTGAAGAATTAGGCGGTGCTTCTACGCATTCTACAAAGTCGGGAGTAACGCATTTTTCATGTGCCAATGAAGTTACTTGTATCAACGACATCAAGAAATTATTATCATACATTCCTCAAAATTGCGAAGACCAACCACCATTCCTTCCTTATGAACCAAGTGATGAAATAAGAGCAAGTTTGGATTCAATTATTCCCGAAAATCCAAATCAACCTTATGACATGAAAGAAGTAATTGACATCATTACAGATGCAGATTCTTTCTTTGAAGTGCATAAAAATTATGCGGAAAATATCGTGGTTGGTTTTGCTCGTTTAGGCGGTAGAAGTATCGGTATTGTCGCTAATCAGCCTGCGGTAATGGCGGGTGTTTTAGATATTCACGCAAGCCAAAAAGCGGCACGTTTTGTTCGTTTCTGCGACTGCTTCAATGTGCCATTATTGGTATTGGAAGATGTACCAGGTTTTATGCCAGGAACAAATCAAGAATGGGGCGGAATCATTACGCACGGAGCAAAATTATTATATGCTTTCTGTGAAGCAACCGTTCCAAGAATTACCGTAATTACTCGTAAAGCCTACGGTGGAGCGTATGACGTAATGAACTCGAAACATATCGGTGCTGATATGAATTACGCTTGGACTTCGGCTGAAATTGCGGTAATGGGAGCGAAAGGAGCGGCTGAAATTATCTTCAAACGTGAAATTGCTGAAGCTGAAAATCCAGAAGAAAAACTACAAGAAAAAGTAGATGAATACACTGATAAATTTGCCAATCCATATCGTGCGGCTCATCGTGGATATATCGACGAAGTGATAAAACCTTCTGAAACTCGTCAGAAATTAATGAGAGCATTTAAGATGTTGGAGACGAAGGTTGCTAATTTGCCACGAAAAAAACACGGTAATATTCCATTATAATCATTATTTTTGTAAGTTAGTGATTTGTGATTGTGTGAATTGTGCGATGTAATTTTTTACTTGTTCATTCATAAATCATGTAATCACTCAATCACAAATCACTCAACAAAAAGAAATAATGATTGCCTACATTGACGGAAAATTAACCTACAAAGACCCTGCTTATGTCATCATTGACGTAAACGGCGTAGGTTACGAAATGAAAATCTCTTTACAAACTTATTCTGCTTTGCAAGACGGCACAGAACGTTGCCGACTTTATACCTTTCTTAGTATTCGTGAAGATGCACATACCCTTTTTGGATTTAAAGAGCCTGACGAAAAAACACTTTTCTTAGATTTAATCAGCGTTTCTGGCATAGGCCCAAGCACCGCTTTGGTGATGCTTTCGTCTTTATCCTCTGGCGAAATTCGTCATGCTTTGATGAATGAAGACGTCAAAACCATTCAAAGTATCAAAGGAATTGGAGCAAAAACTGCCCAAAGAGCCATTATTGAACTAAAAGACAAACTTCGTAAAGAAAATATGTTAGGAACTTCTGCTCCGACAATATTTGGTTTATCGTCGTCAAAAGTCAAAAACGAAGCTTTAGCAGCCTTAGTTACGCTTGGTATTCCGAAAAATGTTGCTGAAAAAAGTATTGAAGCTATCCTCAAAAAAGAGGGCGACGATATTACAGTAGAGCAATTGATTAAATTGGCTTTACGCTAATTTGTATTTTTCAGAACAAAATTCTAAGGGTTTTATAATATTGGCAGGGTTTTAGACGTTTGAAACTTAATTACTTTGTCAGGTTTCTGACCTCTTTCTTAGACCATTAAGCAATCTAAAACATTAAACACATCAATTCCTTACCACTTTGCTTGATTTGTAAAATGTTTGAATAAATACTAAGCTATAACTGTGCAACATAAAAAGTTTTACATACTTTCTGGATTTCTCGTTTTTTCAGTTTTTGCATCGCTTGCTTGGGTGTCACCTTTGCGTGATGCCGTCATTAGGTACAATATACAATTAAATACTGAACGACTTTTCCGCTCGCTAAAAGCTGATACCATCAAAAAAACGGGTCGCCGTCCAAGACTCAAACTGAAAGACCGCTATTCCAATCGCTTTACAGAAAAAACGCCATCGTCTCCTTTCATTCTTAAAGACCCGAAAAATATTAACACTGAGTTCAAATTAGACTCAGTAGGGAAAATATCGGTTTATGAAAAAGCGAAAGATTTGACAGGCAATGATAATTTTCGTCCCGCCGAACGAATGTCGATTCAAGATTATAACAATCTTCAAGAGAATCGTTTTATGCGTGATTATTGGCGAAAATATGCAGCTTCACAAGATGGTAAAGACGATACAAAAGGACGGGGTTTATTGCCAAAAATTGAACTTCCACCTGCCATCGACCGTATTTTTGGAGGAACGCAAATTGATTTTAAACCCAATGGAAATATCCTCTTAGACATTGGTTATATAGGGCAATTTATTGATAATCCTGCTCTGCCAGTTGCTCAACGATACATCGGAAACCTGAATTTTAACGAACAAGCACAAATTAACTTTCAAGGAAAAATTGGAGATAAATTAAATCTTAATACCAATTTTGACACCAAAGCAAGTTTTAATTTTCAGAATCAGTTAAAGTTAAATTGGAGAACTAATGAAGAAGATATTTTACAAAATGTAGAAGTTGGAAATACCTCTTGGCAACTCAATAGCCAATTAATTCCGGGAGTTCAAAACTTGTTTGGGGTAAAAACGCTTATGCGTTTTGGGAATTTAGACGTAACTGCGGTAATAGCTCAACAACGTTCAAAACAAGATTGTATTACCTTACGTGGAGGTTCGCAAGGAAAGGGCTTTGAGATAAAAGGAAGTAATTATGATGAAAATAAACACTTTTTCTTATCTCAATATTTTAGAGATAATTATGAGCGTTCTTTGAGAAACTTACCCATGATAACTTCGGGTGTAACCATTACACGTTTAGAAGTTTATGTGACAAACCGTACTCAAACTACCGAATCGTTAAGAAATTTAGTTGGTTTTTCAGATTTAGGAGAAGGAAATCCATTCAATAGAACGCAAGTAACAGTATCGGGAGGCAAAAATGCTACAAGCCCAGTTGATAACTTAAACAATAATTTATTCCAAAAGCTTCGTGCAGATTCAGTAACGCTTCGTAAAGTAAATGAAACTTCATTTAGATTAGAAAGTAATTTTGGATTACGCAAAGGAACAGATTATGACCTTTTGCGTGGAGCTAAAAAATTGACAGAAAGAGAATTCCGTTTTCATCCAGAGTTAGGGTATATTTCGTTGATTACGCCATTGCGTAATGATGAAGTTTTAGCAGTTGCTTATGAATATACCTTGAATGGGCAACGGCATCAAGTTGGAGAATTGACCGAAGATTATCAAGGTTTAGCAGATAACCAAGTGTTGTTTTTGAAAATGTTAAAATCATCAACTATTCGGAATAATCTCGACCATCCGATGTGGAATTTGATGATGAAAAACGTTTATTCTCTTAATTCTCAACAATTAACTCGTCAAGGTTTTCAATTTAGAGTAATTTATAAAGATGACCAAACGGGTGTTGATAATCCAAATTTGCAAGAAGGAGAAAAGATTGTTGACAAGGATAATAATTTAAAATTGAAAGATACGCCTTTATTACGTGTAATGGGGCTTGATAAATTAAACCAAAATAACGACCCACAAGTTGATGGAAATTTTGACTTTGTGGAAGGCGTTACGGTTGATAGTAAAAATGGAAATATTATTTTCCCTGTGCTTGAACCTTTTGGAAAGTCGCTAAAAGCTCTGTTTAATGCTGACGAAATTACATTGGTTGATAAATATGTTTTTGACAAATTATATTCGCAAACCAAAGCCGATGCAGTACAGTTGACAGGGAAAGATAAATTCTTTTTGAAAGGAAGTTTTCAGTCGGGAGTTGGTGGAGATGTCTCTTTACCTTTTGGAGTAGATGCAAAGTCGGTTCAAGTAACTGCTGGTGGTGTTCCACTTGCTGCTGGAACAGACTATATCGTTGAACCTCAGTCGGGTAGAGTTCGTATTCTAAATGCAGGTATTTCAAATTCAAGTCGTGAAATAAAAGTTTGTTATGAAAAACCTGATTTATTCAATAACCAAATTCGTACACTTTTAGGAGCTCATGTTGACTATACCGTCGGACAAAATGTACATTTAGGTGGTACAATTCAGCACATGAGCGAAAGCCCTCCGGGGTATTTGCGTCGTGTACAAATGGGCAATGAACCTGTGAATAACACCATTTTTGGTTTTGATGCAGCCATTCAACAAAAATCTAATTTCTTAACCAGAATGATAGATGCCCTTCCTTTGATTTCTACAAAGGAAACTTCAGCATTTGATTTTCAAGGAGAATATGCTCAATTAATTCCTGCGGTCAATAATGATGTTCAAGGAAATGCTTTTATTGATGATTTTGAAGCGGCAAGAAATATTTTTAGCTTAAACAATCAGGCAACTGCTTGGAAACCCGGAGCCACTCCGCAGAGTTTCCCACAGGGTAGCCCAAATAGTTTTGAAAAACACTTTAGAAGAGCTAAAATATCTACTTATGTTGCCGATTTTAGTTTATACGGACAAGGCGGAACTGACCTCAATGTTTCGGGTGTCAATTATGAAGAATCTGCTCGTTATGCCTATGAACGTGCCGTTTCTGTAACGAGTTTGTTCCCAAATAAAGCACAACCTAACAATATTACAGGTATTCCTATTGGTGTGTTAGACCTTGCGTATTTCCCTAACGAAAGAGGGATTTATAACTTTAATACTAACTTAAATACAGATGGAACGTTAAAGAATCCAACGCTAAATTTTGGAGCAATTACCCGTGCTATCACTTCAGATACCGATTTTGATAACGCTAATATTGAAACTTTAGAGTTCTGGATGATGAACCCATTGCTTACAGGTGAAGCAGGGGTAGTACGTGCCACTGGAAACATTGAGCAAGACAGAATTAATAGTCAAAGAAGAAGTTTAACTGGTGGAAAACTGATTTTTAACCTTGGAGATGTATCGGAAGATTTTGTACCTGATGGATTTTCAAATTTTGAAAATGGTATTCCAGCAGGACGTAAGATAGAAGCGGGTTCTGGACAGAATGTGGAGAAAACGATTTGGGGAATTGCCCCAACACAACAATTTGTAACCAATGCTTTCACAACAGGAAATACCGAAAATAGAACGGCACAAGATGTGGGTTTAGACGGTATGCCTAATAATTCATCGGAGAATAACGAGATTTTTAACGAAGGAAGTATTTTTAAAGAATATCTTGATAAAGTTGGGACAGTCGTAAATGCTGATGCTTTAGCTAATTTTAAAAATGACCCCGCAGGTGATGACTTTACGCATTACTTGAACGAAAGATATAATAATACTTCAAGTATTGTACAACGTTATAAGAATTACATGGGTTTAGAGAATAACTCTCCCTCAACAAATTCTTCAACTGCCAATACTAATTCTGGTTTTACCGAGGCAAGTAATCAGCAACCAGACCGTGAGGATTTGAACCAAGATAATACCATTAATGATAATGAAGCCTACTACGAATATGAAATTGATGTTAAACCGGGGAAATTAGAGATAGGACAAAACTATATTGTTGATAAAATTGTAGAGAATGGCGTTGAATGGTTTTTATTTAGAATTCCTTTAAAATCTCCAACTCGTGCTGTGGGTGGTATCAACGGTTTGAAGAGTATGCGTTTTATCCGTACTTATTTAACAGGTTGGGAAGCTCCAGTAGTTTGTCGTTTTGCTGCATTTCAATTAGCAGGTTTTCAGTATCGTAAGTTTACAGGCGACCTTACACCACGTGGTTTACAAGATGTGCCAGAACCTTACGATGCTAAATTTAGAGTTACGGCTGTAAATATTGAAGAAAATGGAATCGTTCAAGGTGGTTCAAAAGACCTTCAATCAGTTGCTTATGTTGTGCCTCCGGGTTTTGAGCGTGACAGAGATATTACAACCATTAACAATGCACAACTCAATGAACAATCAATGAGTCTTTGCGTTGAAAATCTACGTGATGGAGATTCAAGAGCTGCCTTTAAAAATACACTTTCAGATTTTATCAATTATAAAAATTTGAAAATGTTTATCAGTTTGAATGGTCCAGCAGGTATTGACAAACAAGTAAAAGCATTTGTGCGTTTTGGGTCTGACTTAACGGATAACTATTACGAAATAGAAACGCAGGGCTTAGAAAGAACCGAATATGGTGCTACACAAACGCCTGAAAGTGTATGGAAAACTGCTAATGAAATAGATATTTCTTTTGCATTGTTAAAGAGTGTCAAATTATCAAGAGACAGTGCTAATTCTAAAATTACGGAAGGTTTTAGTAGAACAATAACTTATAATGGAAGAACATACACCATTACTGTTGTTGGTCGTCCAGATTTAAGTACCGTTTTGACAACGATGATTGGGGTAAGAAACCCCGTTTCTTCAGATGGTCAAGATAGAACATTTTGTATTTGGGTAAACGAATTAAGAGCTTCTGGTTTTGACCAAACTTCTGGACAAGCAGCCATTGGGAAATTAGGTTTAAAATTAGCTGATTTTGCCAGTGTAACTGTCAACGGTTCATTCAAAAATTATGGTTTTGGTGGTGTTCAGTCTAAGATTTCTGACCGTGCCAGAGAAACCACGTTGGAATATGGAGTGGCTGCCAATGTCAATGTAGATAAATTATTACCTGAAAAATGGGGAATTAAAATACCGCTTTATGTTACTTATGACAAAAAGAATATTGCTCCACAGTTCAATCCACTTGACCCTGATATTCCTTTAGAAAGTTCTTTGGAAAATATCAAAGACCCAAATGAGCGTGAAGCCTACAAACAAAGTGTACAAGATAATACTGAAAGAAAAGGCATTAACTTAACGAATGTTAGAAAAGTAAAAACTGGTCAAAATACGAAATCTCACCCTTGGGATGTTGAGAATTTGACTTTAACGTATGCTTTTTCTGAATTGACCAGACGTAATACGCTAATTGACGAATATCGCCAGACTCAGTATAAAGGTGGTTTAACGTATTCTTTTACGGGAAATCCGCAACCACTTGAGCCATTTAAGAAGATAAAGTCAAACCATCCTTTGATGCGTTGGGTGAAAGAATTTAACCTTACTTTGTTACCTAATTCTGTAACTTTCAGAGCAGATATGGATAGAAGTTTTGTGAAAACGCAACTTCGGAATGCTTCAACAACTCAGAATTTAGGAGTTGGTACACCCAAATTAACGACCGAAGGGGTACCGCCACTTTTTGAAAAATATTGGTTGTTTAATCGTGCCTATAATCTGAATTGGAATCTTACTAAAAGTGTGGTTGTAGGTTATACTGCCAATGTCAATGCTATTATTGATGAGCCTTATGGAGAGTTAAATACGACTGTAAAACAAGATTCGGTGATGCGTAATTTACGCCGTTTTGGACGTACCAAAGGTTTTGACCAACAAGTAAATGGTGTTTGGCGTTTGCCATTAAATAAATCTCCATTAACGGATTGGATGACAGCAGATTATAGCCATCGTTTTGGTTATACTTTCTTCGCCAATTCTTACGAAATTAAAGATGATGACGGTTATTTGTTTGGGAATGTCATTAAAAATACCAGAAGCAGAGGAATAAACGGAAAGATAGATTTGGTAGCACTTTACAACCGTGTAAGAGCCTTGCGTTTAGCAAATCAGCCACGTGTTTCAAGAAAGAATATTGCACGAAATCCGGGGGATGATGAAGATATTATCAAACCACAACCCGATTTCTTACGCAGTGTAACTCGTTTATTAATGGCAATTAGAGGTATTCAAGTTAACTATACTATTGATGAATCAACCTCACTTCCCGGTTTTTTGCCAGCACCGGGTATTTTAGGAATGAATAATGTAAATTCTGCTCCAGGTTTTGCATTTATCACAGGTAGTCAAGACCCAAATATTCGTTTTAGAGCTTCAGAAAATGGTTGGTTGACCCAAAGTAGAACGCAAAATGTTCCATTTATTCAAATGCGTACTCAGAATTTAACGTATCGTACTGCGATTGAACCTTTTAGAGATTTTAAAATTCAATTGGAAGGGAAATGGAGCAGAACCGATAATTACCAAGAAAACTACCGAATGGATAGTTTAGGAACAGGGTTCAAAAATTATAATCCTGTACGTTCTGGTAATTATAGTATGTCATTTTTATCGTTTTTGACAGCATTTGACAGTAATTCACCAGATGATAATTCTGTGATTTTTAATCGTTTCAGAAGTTATCGAGAAATTATTTTGGCAAGATTAAATGCCAAAAACGCAGCCGAAGGTTTAGAAGGAGTTTATAATAAAAACTCGCAAGATGTTTTAATTCCTGCATTCTTTGCGGCATATAGTGGAATATCTCCCGATAAAGTTAGTTTCTCTCCATTTGTAAATATTCCACTTCCAAATTGGCGTGTAGATTACAATGGCTTGACAAATATTGATTGGTTTAAAAGAAGATTCTCTAATATTTCAATTCAGCATTCGTATTCTTCAACATATAGCGTTGGGAATTTTATCTCGAATTTAGGTTATAGAGATGTTTCGCTTCTGACTTTAGATAATATGATGTACAATACTGCTTATTTGAGTAAAGGGCAAATTGTTCGTTTGGATGATAAAACTTACATAAATCAAGAAGGTGATGAATATTTATCTCCTGTTTATGCTATGAGTGTGATTACTTTCCAAGAGAAATTCTCACCACTGATTGGTATTAATGCCACAACAAAAAGTAAAATTTCATTACAAATTAGTTATAGTCAAGATAGAAATATTGGATTAAACTTGGCAAGTAATTACGTAAATGAATTGAGTAATAAAGATTTAATGGTTGGAATGGGCTTCACAAAAGCTAATATGTTAGTACCATTTAAAGTAGGGGGGAAACGAGTAAGATTACAAAATGATTTGAAATTTGAAGCAAGATTAACCATTCGTGATACCAGAACGATTCAACGTAAATTAGATGATGTTCCCGTGGTAACGCAAGGGTTTACCCAATTTCAATTCCGCCCTCAAGCAAGTTATAATGTGAATAAAAAATTGAGCGTAACGGCTTATTACGACAAAAACTTTAATAATCCGTTTGTATCAAATTTATATTATCGTTCGACAGACCAAGCGGGTATTCAAGTAAGATTTAGTTTGTCTGAATAAGATTTCTTTTCATAAAATTAAGAAGAGTCGTTCCTTAAAAAGAGCGACTTTTTTTGTTTTTGGCAAGGAAAATTTAGGACGGAAATTAAGAAAATCACAAAAAGCAGAAGTCTGAACGCCGAAAGCTAATATCTTTTGAAAAAATTGTCTTAAATTGCACCCGAAATCAGCAACAGATTATTATGCTGAAACGATTTGAGACTTGTTGATGGAAAGTTGAATGTTTTTACTCTTGACTTACCAACTTTTCAAAAATCGCTTTTCGCTTCATATACTGAAACATTAAATTATAATAAAGACAATGAATTTTCCAGCAGAGCTTCGTTACACAAAAGAACATGAATGGGTTAAATTAGAAGGAGATATCGCTACGGTGGGTATCACAGATTTTGCTCAAAGCGAATTAGGTGACATCGTTTACGTAGAAATCGAAACAGTAGGACAGACTTTAGCCCAAGACGAAATTTTTGGTTCGGTTGAAGCCGTAAAAACAGTTTCTGATTTGTTTTTACCAATTGCGGGTGAAATTTTAGAAGTAAATGCTGTTTTGGCTGACCAACCTGAATTAGTAAATTCAGACCCTTTTGGTGAAGGTTGGATGGTGAAAGTAAAAGTTGCTAACATTGCAGACGTTGAGTCTTTAATGGATGTTGATACTTATAAAGCCCATACTGGACATTAATATTATTTAGATATTTTTATAAAGCCCTGACAGTCAGGGCTTTTTTTTGATAAACGTAGTAATAATAGAAAATAAGATTATGAACTGAGTGTATTGTTATGAGCGTATTTATTGTATTAAAACCTCATCATTTATACCTCATCATTCATACCTACGAAAGATGAAAACCCTTATTCGTTCCGCTAAAATTATTTGTAAATCTTCTGAATTTAACGGTCAGACTAAAGATATTTTTATTGAAAATGGCAATATTAGCCAAATCGCAGATTTTGTTGATATTGAAGTAGATGATGTTATCGAAGGAGAAGATATTTGTGTTTCTGTTGGTTGGTTTGATATGCGTGTACACGCCAAAGAACCAGGGCATGAATACAAAGAATCGTTAGAGTCGATGGAGCAAACCGCTTTAGCAGGTGGTTTCTCTGAAATAGCTCTATTGCCTAACACTCAGCCAGTTGTACAAACTCGTGAAAGTGTCAATTACTTAAAGCGTTCTGGCGAGAAAGTGAAGTTTCATCCAATGGCAGCAGTTACCCTAAAATGTGAAGGAAAAGATTTTACAGAAATGATTGACCTTCATCAAGCAGGTGCAGTAGCCTTTACTGATGGAGAACACCCGATTCAAAACCCTGATATTTTCTTAAAAAGCTTGCAGTATCTAACACAATTTGGAGGTTTATTGATTAACCATCCAGAAGATACCCATTTAACGCATTTTGGACAAATGCACGATGGAACTGTAAGTACGTTTTTAGGCATGAAAGGAATGCCTCAAATGGCGGAGGAAATCATGGTGATGCGTGACTTGAAAATTTTAGAATATGTCATGCAAACCCCTTTTAGTCAAGGATTAGGAGAAAATAGTGTCCTACATTTTTCTTGCATATCTTCAGCCCAAACAATCAATTTTATCAGAATGGGGAAAGAAATGGGCTTGCCTATTTCATGTGATGTGGCGGCTCATCAACTTTGTTTTACTGAAAATGATTTAGTTGATTTTGATACCAATCTCAAAGTAAATCCGCCTTTCAGAACGCAAGAAGACCTTGAGGCTCTTTGGGAAGGTTTGGCTGACGGGACAATCGACGTAATTGTTTCTGACCATAATCCACAGGATGAAGAATCTAAAAAGTTAGAGTTTGATATGGCTGAATTTGGTGTAATTGGCTTAGAAACCGTATTCTCATCTATCAATACCTTCAATAAAGTTCTGTCATTAGAAGAAATTATTGAAAAAATTACCGATAATCCACGAAATATTTTGAGACTAAAAAATCCAAATATTAAAGAAGGTGAGAAAGCTAATTTAACCATATTTTCACCAAACCAAACTTGGGTTTGTACCGAAAAAAATATCGTTTCAAAATCAAGAAATTCTCCATTTATCGGGAAAACATTAAAAGGAAAAGTAATCAGAGTGATTGCCTAAAGTTGCGGTTGATTCCTAATCACAAAAAATATGTTTAATAAGTCATTATTGAAAAATGTAGTTGTTTATGGTTTTATGGCAGGTTTGCTAACCATGATATACTGTTATGTTTTGTACACCAATGGAGCTGTTCCTTTAGATGGGAAAAAAGCTCCTACCTTACTTTTAAGCATGGTTTGCATGATTTTATCGGTAAAAAGTTATCGTAAATTTAATCCTGACCATACACTTCATTTTTGGGAAGGACTTGTGGTAGCCAATCTTACTAATTTAATGGGAGCTTTGGTAAGTGCAATGAGCCTGTATTTTTGGTTGAGTGGTAGTGGAAGTTCTATTCTTTCTGCCTATATTTCAGAAAGTATTCAAACGCTTCAAATTGCAACTGTGAAAGAAGGATATATTAAAGAAATGGGAGAAACTTCTTTTAAAGAATTGATTGATGCTTTTAAAATTTTATCTCCTAAAAATATTGCCGTCGATGAAATAATAGGGCTGAAAGGAAAGTTTCCTTTGGGCGTACTTATTTCAATCATGATTTCGCTTTATTTTAGAAGAGGCTACGTAAATTAAATTCATTATTAAATACTATAAACTATGGAAAATCAAACTACTACAACTCGTACAGCCTTAAAATGGGGCGTTATTATTGGTGTTATAAGCATTTTGTACAGTACAGCTATTATGGTTTCTGGACAAATAGGCAATCAAGCCTTAGGTTATGTCGTTTATGTTATAATAGCAGTTGGTATTTATTTAGCCATGAATGACTTTAAAAAAGAAAACCATGGTTATATGTCTTATGGGCAAGGGCTTGGTTTAGGAACACTAAAATGTGCAATAGTTGGTATCATTAGTGGTTTTTATTCATTTGCTTACATGAAATTCATTGACCCAACTATTACGGAGCAAATGATGAAGAAAGCGGTGGAGAATATGGAAAAACAAGGAATGCCCGACGACCAAATTGAACAAGCAATGGAATATTCAAAAATGTTTATGAGTCCGGGTGTGCTTTTTGTTTTTGGCGTCATCGGACTGTTATTTATTGGTTTTATATTGTCACTTATTATTGCTGCTATACTTAAAAAAGATAAATCAGTTTTTGAATAAACATAGTCTTTGACTTCAAATAGATACTTAACCAAAATGTTACAAATTTTTAAAAAGGAACTCAATTCATTTCTCAATTCTCTTATTGGCTATATCGTTATAGGTGTGTTTTTAACTGCTACGGGGCTTTTTACGTGGTTTTTTAAAGATAATATCCTCGACTTTGGCTATGCCGATATGAGTTTATTCTTCCAAATTTCTCCTTTTATTTTTCTGTTTTTAATACCAGCAATTACCATGAGGGCTTTTTCTGAAGAAGTAAAATCAGGAACAATTGAGTTGCTTTTTACGAAACCTCTTTCTAAATGGGAAATTGTTTTAGGAAAGTATTTTACAAGTTGCTTCCTGATTTTTCTGTCATTATTACCTACTTTACTTTATTATTATTCAGTCTATCAATTGGGAAATCCCGTTGGTAATATTGACTCTGCTGCTGTTTTTAGCTCGTATTTGGGATTGTTCCTCTTGGGATGTGTTTTTGCAGCAATAGGCGTTTTAATGTCTTCTTTAACCGACAATCAAGTAACAGCTTTTGTCTTGTCTTTTGTTGTTTGTTTAGTTTTATACTATGGAATTGGACAATTTGCACAGCTTCCTTTTATGGGTAGTTTTGGATATTTATTCAACCAATTTGGGCTTGATTATCAATACAACGCTTTAGGAAAAGGCTTAATTGATTCTCGTAACCTTATCTATTTTTTCTCAGTGATTTTCCTAACCTTGTGGGGAACGAAATTTAGAATTTCTACCTTGAAGTAGTATTTTCTCTTTTAACATAAACTGCCTTTAAAATATATTTATAAACAATTTTGGATTAGATTATTTATAAATAATTGATTATCAAATATTTGAAACGTATTCTTGTTGTTTTGAACTTATATAGTATGAAAATTGGGTTAAAACTTGGTTAACATTTGACATTAACTAATAAAAAAGTTAATTTAGTGATTGTTTTTTAACCGAAACCTGACCCGTAATTTTAGAAATTATTCACTAACTCAAATGAAAAAAATATACTGTCTTCTCATCACAATTATTACGTCTCATTGCCTAACCGCTCAACAAGGTACATTTTTAGCTTCTGCAAAGAGAGATTCATCGGGTGTTTTTATTGGCGATATGCACGCAACTGAGCAAGTTGAATCAGCAGGTGCAGCACGTCAATATGCCATTGTAAATTTAAAAAAAGACCTTGAAGGTCTTGACCGTGGTAGTAAAAATACCCTATTAGCAGATGCAGGCAATGGTGCCGACCGAAACTTAAATAGTGAAATTTTTGCTACATATTTGGCACGTTTAGATAAAAAATATAAAGGAGATGTCCGTTCAATTGAAACGGATAATATTCGTGATATTTTTCAAATTGACCAAAAGAGTGAGATAAAAAAACGACATTCAAGCGTTATATCTGCACAATGTTTTAGCAATAAAAATGACGGCAGATTTATTAAAATGAAAGATTTGGATGGCGAAGATATTATTGGCTTTCCGCTCGAATCATTCAAAGGAAATTCGAGATATGGTTTGGTTGAAAATTATCATCAAGGTTTTGCACGTATCAAAAAAGACCAAGTTTTTGGATTCTTGAACTACTGTGGTGATGAAACAATTCCATGCCAATATGAAAAAGCTGAACCATTTAACGATGGAAAAGCTTTAGTGAAGAAGTTTGACTGGTATTTTGTTGACGTTTACGGAAACGAAAGTGAAAGCCTTGAAAATATTGTTGAAGCCAAAGCTTTAAGAATGGGCGTAAATATTGCCAAATTTAAGAATGGTAAATATGCTTTGATTGATAATTCTTATGACGTAAGTAAAAAGCCACTTTCTGATTATTTTGATGAAATCGTGCCTTTCAATAATGAGTTGTTCAGAGTAAAAGTTGGGAAGAACTTCGGGTTAATTAAAATTGATGGTTCTACCAAAATAGATGCTATCTACGACGATATAAACGCTACAACCGAACAAGGAAAATGGATGATTATTGAACAGAATAAAAAGATGGGTTTAATGGATACAGAAGGTAATATCAAAATTAAACCTTCATTTGAAACCATTGTAAATATCTCAATTGACCCAACTATTTCTTCTAATAGTGCTTTAGGAATTGCTCGTGACGAAGCAGGAATTAGATTAATCGACTTCAAAGATTTGAGAACCAGTAAAACGTATTCAGCTATCACTGAATTTAATAAATATGGATTAGCTCAAATTAAAGATGGCAAATACGTTGGATTCATCAATTTAGATTTAAAAGTTGTTATTGAACCTGTTTATAGTAACTTAGGTAATTTTAATCAATATGGATTAGTTTCGGCTTGTAAAACGAATTTGAACGGTGCTACTAAATGTGGATATATCAAGTATGATGGCTCTGAAATTATTCCAATTGCTTTTGATGAAGTGGCAAACTTTAATAAATTTGGATTAGTAGTAGCGAAAGAAAATGTTAAAAATTGTAGCTTGCCCGCAGGTAATTGCCGTGTTGATGTAGTGTATGACAAAAATGGTAATTTGGTTATTGGTAAAACTAACGAAGCTGCCCCAATTGGGATAAAATACGCAACGACTGATACCCTTTTTAATGCAAGTTTTATTGCTATTAAAACAATGAATCCGCTTAAAAATGGGGATGATATGGCTGTTGAATATAACTTAGTGGAACGTAATAGTTTAAGAAGAATTACAACTCAAAGTTATTTGTCTATCAAAAGATATGATGCCAATTTACTTTTCCCTGTTATGAAAGATGGAAAATGGGGCTTGATTGACACCACTGGAAAGGTAATTGCAAAGCCAACTTATAAAGACATCATGGTAACAACTGAAGGACTTTATGGCGTTAAATATGAGAATAATAAATACGGATTTATCGATAAAAAAGGAAAAGTACAAGTAGCATTTGACTATGACGAAGTTCGTCCATTTAATAATGGATTATCAATTGTTTCAAGAGGTCAAGGCAAATTGGGCGTTATCAACCGTTTTAATGCCAAAATTGCTCCTTGTTATTTCTCAGAAGTAAACATTCTCCCTGCAACAAAACAGTTTGAATTGTTGGATTCTTCAGGAAATAAATTTGTATTAAATAGTAATGGAGATTGCGTTACGAACTGTACAAAATTTGATGAAATAAGAAAAATGGCTAATCAGTAAGCCATAACATAAAATAGGTTTCAACGAAATCCACTACCTTTGTAAGTAGTGGATTTTTTTATTTTTTAACTTTCAAACAATGCTTATACATAATATCACATACAATATAGATAAAAAATTAGAAGAAGAATTTTTAACTTGGATGAAAAGTATCCATATTCCAAAGGTTATGCAAACAGGATTTCCAAAGAGTAGTAAAATTATGCGACTTTTAACGGAAATTGAAAATGGAGGTTCAACGTTTTCAGTACAATATAAATTTGATAGTATCGAAGGATTTGAAGTTTTTGAAAATGATTATTTAGACGATTTGCACGACGAAGTTGACAAGAAATATCGTGGAAGTTACGTTCATTTTGTGAGCCTTTTAGAAGAACTTGATTAAGAAAGTAAAAAGGTTTTAACACTTTAAAACTTGCTCTAAAAGAGCCGTAGGCTCGGGAAATTTTGTAGCCCCGAAATTTATTTCGGGGAAAAGTTTATATGAACCGTTCCTACGGAACGCAATGGTTGGTTTTGGCATTTTCACCCCGAAATGAATTTCGGGGCTACAACATGGGGCAAGCCTACGGCTTTTTAAAGAATACCAAAATAGAATTAAGTAATGAGACAAAATAAAATACTACTTTGAATATTCATAAATGATTGATAATTAAACATATAGCAATCGAGCCGTTCTTAAATCCTCACTGTGCTTACTTCTCTTCCAAAAGTTTTATAATATCTTTCAAAACTTCAGGGTCACTTGGTCTTTTGGCATTTGGGTCAATGATTTCCCCCTTTTTATTCATCAACATATATCTTGGAATTGACTGTAAACGGAAAAATTTAGCTGCATTTGAGTCCCATCCTCCCACAGAATGAATATTAGTGCCATTGTCTAATTTCATGTCAATCATGGCTTTTCGCCAGTTTTCTTCAACTTCGTCAATTGAAATATAAAGAAATACAAGTTGTTTTTTCTGTTTTTCCGTTAATTTATCGTGTAATAATTTCGAAAAAGGAAACTCTTTACGGCAAGGACCACACCATGAAGCCCAAAAGTCTAAATAAACCACTTTTCCCTTCAAATCTGCTAAAGAAAGTGTATCGCCCGAGGTTGTGAGTGCCTTGAACCACTTTTTACCATCATCTTTTTTCTTGGCAACTTCTTCGTCTTTTTTAGCCATTAATTCTCCACATTTTTCTTTTACCAAATTGGTATATTGTTCAGAATTGGGTGTAATATTTAAAGCAGCAAATGTATTTCTAACTGTCGAAGGCAAACAAGCTAAACATTGATTTTCAAGAAGATAAGCTAAATAAAATTGATAAGCTTTAACAGGTAAATGTTCTCGTGCAAAACGATGTTTATCTTCCATCGCTTTGTTCATATCGGTATATTTATTGAAGCTATGTTCTTTTGAATTATAATACGTTACGTAATAAATCAAGAAATTACGATAAGCCGATGAAATAAGAGCCGTTTCATCTTGAATCTTTTTATCGTCTAAACCTTCTAAAACGGGCGAAGGAAGCGAGATAACCTGTGTTTGCCCAGTATTGGCATTACCTCTAACCACTGGATAAGCCAAAATATAATACCAATAATTCCAACGGATTTGATTTTCAAGATATTTCTTAAATTCTTCTGAAAAAGTAGCTTGTTCTGGATACGTTTTGTAAAAATCAGATTGTGCTTTTTTTGCATCAAAAAGCCCCATTTCTAATACGTCAATGGGTTTATCTGCAATTTTTGCAAACATAATTTGAGAGCTAAAATCTGTTTTGAATTTCTGATAAAATTTCTCTAAAAATGTATTTTCAACTTCTCTATTTCCTTTAAATGTGATTGATTTATGTAAATCTTTAGCATCAAAATTAAGGCTTATATTATCGCCTTTTCCCAAAAACAAAATTATCTGTTGTTGTTTAAAACGAAGCTCAATAACGCTTTTGCTTTCTATGTCAATACTAAATTTAAAATCCTTTCCTGACGTAAAAATATGTTCTTGCGTTTGCGGTTTTATCCCCAAAAGTAATGGGTCATAAACCAGTTTTAGCGTATCCCCTTGTGCATTTTCGGCACTTCCTGATATACTTACATTTTGAGAAAATGATTGGAAACTGAAAAAAAATGATAATACAAATATGAGTCGTTTCATCGTATCTTGTCGTCGGTTGTATTGATTGTAATTATGCCTCAACTCACTCAAAAATCATGCAAATACAAGAGAGGGTTACTTATAATATTTCTTTAAAACTTTGCGAATGGCATTTGTCCAAATTTGATAGCCCTTTGGGTTTAAATGCAATTTATCTTCAAGAAAAATATCAGTCATTAAATCTCCATTAGGTAGGTAAAATTCCTTTTGAATATTCATGTAATAAAAACGCTTATTATGCTTACAATATTTTTTGAGTGATTTATTAAAAATAGCTTGTTCGTTTTTTAATTTTAAACGAGCCAAACTCGGACGAACAGACATGAAAATTACCTTTGTATTAGGTAATTGAGCTTTTATTTTATCGCCAAATGATTGATAATCAGCTAAAACTGTTTCAGGGCTTTTGCCAGCATTTAAGTCGTTGTCGCCTTCATAAACCAAGATAAGATTCGGTTGATATTTGGTGACAATTCTTTCAAAATATCCATTTACATCACTCATTTGCGAACCTCCAAAACCTCGATTTGTAACAGGAAAACCCGCTAAATCTTCTTTAAAGCCTTTCCAAATTCTAAAAGATGAACTTCCCACCAAAAGAATTTCATTAGGCTTTGGCATTGAAATAGAATCTTCTTTTTCAAAAGCTTTGATTTCAGCAATGAAATTTTGTGCAATTGATACATAGCTGAGCAATAAATAAAAACAGGTAAAAATGATTTTTTTCATGAATTGATTTTGGATTTACCACTCAATTGGCTTTAAACCTTTGTTGATTAAGTAGTCATTTGTTTGAGAAAAATGCTTTGTTCCAAACCAGCCACCATAGTTTGCTGCCATCGGCGATGGATGTTTTGCCTTTAAAATTAAGTGTTTTGTTCCATCAATGACTGCTCCTTTGTCCTGAGCGTATTTTCCCCAAAGAAGAAAAACTACGTCTTGTTTTTGTTCAGAAATACATTTTATGACTGCATCTGTGAAGGCTTCCCAACCTTGTTTTTGATGTGAGCCTGCTTCACTTGCTCGAACTGTCAATGTAGAATTAAGTAATAAAACGCCTTGATTTGCCCAACGCTCTAAATTTCCAGAGTTGGGAACTGGAATACCCAAATCGTCCCTGATTTCTTTAAATATATTTTTAAGAGATGGGGGAGAAGTCACGCCATCATTTACCGAAAACGATAATCCATTGGCTTGATTGACTCCGTGATAAGGGTCTTGCCCCAAGATAACAACCTTCGTATCATCAAATGAACATTTATCGAAGGCATTGAAAATCAATTTTCCGGGAGGATAAATTGTGTTGGTGGCATATTCGTTTTTGACAAATTCTACCAAATTGGTGAAATACGGTTTTTCAAACTCATCAGCAAGACGAGCCTTCCATGATTCTGCAATTTTTACATTCATTTTGGATGGGAGAGGGCGATATTGTCCTAATAAATCTTTAATTGATATTTACGACGAAGTTTATTAATCAAGAATTTTTTCTGAGCCGTAAAACTTTCAGGACTAACTTGATTGAATATGATTTTTAGTTCTTGGAAATTTTCGGGATTTTCCCATAAAAACTTTTCAGAATCTATATTTTTTTGTTCAAGATATTGTTCAAAAACCATGATTTGTTTAGATAAATTTTAAACTTTTATTAGCCCCGAAGTGATACCCATTATCACAATGAGCATAAATGAAAAACCGTAAGTGAATACTAATAGAAAGCACTTAAATATTGTTTTGCCCCAACTTTGTTGATAGACTTTTTTGATGGAAATTAAAAAATAAATAAATGTCACTAAAAGCGAAGTTACTAAAAGATAAACATTGGTGTTTTCAATAGTGTTTTTCGAGAATATTTCATCATAAATCTTGGTTAGAAAATTTACAATTGCCCAAAGTAAGAAAATAGCAGAATGGGTGTTTAGTGTAAAAACAAGATGTTGAAAATAAAATCGCCACTTGCTGTGTCGTTCAAAAAACCACAGAATGAACGCTGCAAAAGGCAATAAAATAAACATAATCGTTGGTAATACACTTCCAAAAAGAATTCCCTTTCTGTCAACTACAAATGGAACGCCATATTTTTCTTGAATATAAAAATGATACTCCTTGTCAATGCTATTTTTTATAGTCAGTTTATTGGAAATAAAAGTGGATATATTTTTTGTAATTAAAACAGAATCCAATTGGTCATCATTTAACTGATAATAAAATGGAATAGAATCTTTAGCAATTTTCAAGTGTTCAAACATTCCCAAATAATAATAATCTTTATTGTTTTTTTGGGATAAATAATCTTGATATGAGCCTTTTTTATCTTCCTTTAAAGTGTTTTGATGAACTTTATTACTGTCGTTTTCTATTGCTCCAAAAATATTTTTTTTAAATGATTTGGCAATAGTTTTGGTAATATTGTTTCCATTGTCAATCTGTTTTTGACGGTTAAGTGAATCAGATTTTGAAATATTGTTAGTAGTAAAATTCTCTTTTTTTGAAAAATCAAAACCCAATACAAAAAAGAAAATAGCACTCACCCAAAAGTACATTCTAACAGGGTGCATATATTTTACCCTTTTGCCAGAATTAAAATCTAAAGTCAATTTTCCTGGATGCGTAAAAATGACTTGTGCTGTCTCAATAAATTTTGTTTCAAAAAAGGTAATACTACCAATAAATTCCATGATTAAATCTTTCATGGGTACATTCAAATTGTGATTTTCCTGTCCGCATACGTGACAATAATTTTCGTCACGTTCAAGAACGGTTTCACAATTTGGACATAAATGGGTTTTACGGCGTATTTTTCTTTTTCGCATTATTAAATAGCGGTATTAAGATTGAGTTTTAGACAAATTTAAGCAGTTTTATGAGAAACTCCCTAAATCAAAAAAAGTTGTTGGCATTGCCAACAACTTTTCTAATAACCCTAACCCATAAAAAATTTAATTTATGCTCTTTAATTTTTTCATAGATGAATTTTTTGTTTTAAAAAAGTCGTCAGCAGTACTAACGACTTTTTTGGTAACCCTAACCCATAAAAAAATCTATGAAAAAACTATTAATAATCTTGCGAAATACCAGAAAAATAAAGTTGAAAAATACTTGCCGAGAGAGAAATGATGAGTAATTCTGATTAAGAAAATTTACTCTAAAATGAGACAATTAGCGGATAATATAAGTGGCTAAAGTTGGCACATCATCATTACATTTGGCGGTATGTTTTTCTGATATATAATTCTTTTACAATATGCGTGCCAATTTTTTAAAAAACAAACAAAACTGTAAAATAGTATCATCATTTGCGAATTTCTGACAAAATTGGCTTTATTTCTACGTTCTTACTCAAAAATATTATTGTATTTTGAAAACACTTTCGTGAATTGTCATTAAATATGCGTTTTTGGTCAAGAATAGATTTTCAAGTTTATCTCAACTTTGTGTCATCATTAAAACATAAAGAAAATGAAATCTGAAATCTTAATTCTTGGCTCAACTGGTAGCATCGGCTATGCCTTCACCGAAAACCTAATTTCTAAAAATATTCCAGTTACAATTTTAGTTCGTGACCTTGAGAAGGCTCAAAATTTATTCGCAGGAAGTACAAGCGTTGAAATTATCAAAGGCGATGTTCAGGATTTGGCATTGTTAAAAGAGGTAGCAAAAGATAAAAAGGTTATTTTTCACGGAATCAATTATCCATATAATAAATGGTTTGGTAACATGGATTTGGCAACTGAGAAAGTCATTGAGGCGGCTTCTGTTAATAATGCCATGATAATTTTTCCTGCCAATGTTTATAATTATGGAACGTTACCAATTATTAAGGAAGATTCCATTGAAAATCCTTGTTCAAAAAAAGGTGCTTTGCGAGTTGAAATTGAACAAATGCTCCGAGATGCCGCAAAAGTAGGAAAATGTAAGGTTTTGAATGTTTGTTTACCTGATTTTTGGGGGCCAAATGTGTTGAATGAAGGAATAAGACCTGTTTTTGAAAATGCTTTGAAAGGAAAAGCTTTGCCATACATGGTTCGTACGGATATTCCTCATCAATTGGTTTTTACGAAAGATGCTGCCGAAATGATGGTCAGATTGATGCAAAGAGGACTTGCTCAGCCTTATGAAAAGCATAATTATGGAGGGCAAGTGCAACCAAATATGAAATCTTTTTTGAATAGGATTTCGAGATTAGCGAATGCTCCAGAGAAGATTTCAATTTTCCCGAAATGGATGTTTAGTATTTTAGGTTTGTTTATGCCAATGTTGAAGGAGGTAAAAGAAATGCTTTATTTATTTGATGGAACGGTAATTTTAGATGATTCGAAAGTAAGAAGTATTTTCCCTGACTTTAGAGAAACGCCTCTTGACGAAGCTATTTTAGAAACTTTAAATTGGTTTAAAAAACGTAAATAATCTGATGAAAAATATCTTAAAATTGGAAGAATTAGCTGAATTTGCTTTGGGAATATTTATTTTCAGTCGTTTAGATTTTGCTTGGTGGTATTTTCCACTTTTACTATTATCGCCTGATATTGGGATGTTGGGTTATTTGGTGAGTCCCAAAATAGGAGCGTGGTTGTACAATTTGTTTCATCATAAAGCATTAGCCATCACGATTTTGGTATTCGGTTTTACTCAAAATAATCAAGTTGTGATGCTGGTTGGGACAATTCTTTTCTCTCACGCTGCTTTCGACAGAACGATGGGATATGGGCTAAAATATGAAGATAGTTTTGCTAATACCCATTTAGGAAAAATTGGCAAGGATAAAATTTAGGCAACCATTTGATAGTTTTTACGATAGATAGTTGGCGTTTGTCCAGTCCATTTTTTGAAAGAACGGAAAAATACACTTGGTTCAGAATAACCCAATAAATAGGCAATGTCAGTGGTACTCAATTGAGCTTCTTTGAGGTGTTTAGTAGCCAAATTTTTACGAATTTCATCAAGGAGTTGCTGAAAAGTGACTCCTTCTTCTTTGAGTTTGAGTTGGATTGAACGTACTCCAATACCCAATTTTTTAGCAATATTTGATAAAGTAGGTTCTTCGCCTTTTAAATCGTGCAAAATCTCCTTTTTGATTTTCTCTTTCAGTGATTCTGAAGGCTTTAGGCTATTTAAAATCTCATTGGCATGAATTTCAAACAATGAAAATAAGTTAGGATTAGCGTTTAAAATAGGGCGTTTTAAGTAGTCTTCTGAAAACACTAAGCCTGTAAAATGGCTATTGAAAATAATTTCAGCCCCTTTGAAAATTCGATGATATTCCGATAAATTATCGGTGTAAGCAGGATAATCAAAGTGAACTGACTTTAACTGTACATTTTCTCCGAGCATCCCATTTATTGCCGAATGATAAATGGATATTGTAGATTCATAAGCATAATGAGGAGCAAAAATATCATCACTCGGTTCCGAAATTGTAAGATGAGCAAGTCCATTTTCTATAATCAATGACGTTTTGCTGGCATCACAAACAATATCTTGGTACTGACAAAGTTTCTCCAAAGCCTTCCCTAAAATCGGACTGTGCATCATTACATACGCCAAAATCCCGACTGAAATCGTATTAATCATTTCGCCAATGTGTAGTGGCAAAAACTCGTCTCCCGTCATTTCAATAGCTTCTTTCCATAATTTTTGAGCCTGAGCAATTGGCAAACGATTGTCTGGATTTTGTAAATCTTGTGGAGAAATCCCTGTTTTTTTGCAAAGCAAATCATAATCTGCTCCTTTTTGCTGAGCAACATAAAGGATTAAGTTGAAAGAGGAAACCGAGAGGACTTTTGACATTTTGTTTAGAATGTTGTCATTACGAAAACATTAACGTAATTTTTTAGATTGCTAAAATCGTGTTGAGGGAAATTGTAAAAATAAGAGTTCTGTCTAACTTCCCGAAAGTTTTAGAACTTTCGGGAAGTTCCTAATTCAAAAAAACTTACTTAATATATCTCCAATCTTCATTGCCTTTCAGAGCCAATAAAGTATGGTAAATTAAATCAATTACTTTTTGAACATCGTCTTTAGAAACCGTTTCAACGGTGGTGTGCATATATTTCAAAGGTAATGAAATCAATGCTGAAGCTACGCCTTCAGTGGCATACGCAAAAGAATCGGTATCTGTACCCGTTGAGCGTGAAACCGCTTGACGTTGAATGGCAATTCCTTTTTCTGCTGCCACATCAATGATAAAGTCACGTACATTATTTTGAACCGCTGGGCCATAACAAATCACTGGTCCATTACCACATTTCAAATCACCTTGCTCTTTTTTATTGTACATCGGCGACTGTGTATCGTGCGTAACGTCGGTGATGATTGCTAAATCTGGTTTCAAACGTCTTACAATCATTTCTGCACCACGTAAGCCAATTTCTTCTTGAACGGCATTAACAACATAAAGCGTAAATGGTAATTCAATGTTATTTTCTTTTAACATTCTTGCCACCTCAGCAATCATGTAACCGCCTACTCTATTATCTAAAGCACGACCCGTAAAATAACGATTGTTCAATTCCATTAAGCCATCTGTGAAAGTCACGACTGTACCCACGTGTACGCCCATTTCTTCCACTTCTTTTTTATTGGCAGCTCCCAAATCAATAAAAATATCATTTACAGTGGGGGCTTTATCTTTAGAAATATCTCTAACGTGAATGGCTGGATAACCAAAAACACCTTCTACAACACCCTTACGTGTATGTAAATTACAACGCATCGAAGGAGCAATAACGGCATCAGAACCACCATTACGACGCACGAAAATATATCCGTTGTCATCAATATAATTCACAAACCAAGAAATTTCATCGGCGTGAGCTTCAATGACCACTTTATAATCGCTACTTCCTTTAACAACCCCAACGGCAGTTCCGTAAACGTCAATAATAGTTTCGTCGATATATGGCTTAATGTAATCTAACCAAATTTGTTGTCCCGAAGCCTCAAAACCCGTAGGCGAAGCATTGTTTAGGTATTCGTAGAGGAATTTTTTACTGTTTTCGTTCATGATTTATTTTGAAAATATTGGTCTAAAAATTGTTTTAATTTTGTTAAAGCAGGGGAGTTCAAATCCCAGTGAGATTTGTCTCTGTAATCACGTTCTGTCTCTTTTATTTTCTTCTTTTGATTTTTACTGTCACCTAAAAGTGCTTCTAAGTAGGCATAAATTTTGGTTTTCCGTGCAGGAGTTGTAAAACTCCCATTTTTCCGTTTAGATGATTTTAAACAGCTTTCGTAACCATCCCAACAATCAAAGATTACTTTGTTGTCTTGATTTATAATTTGTTCTAATAGTGTCTCTAAATCTCCATTCGATTGATTGTCAGGTAATAAGAAATGGTCTATTGGGAATTGCGATTTATATTTCTCGAAATTTTGTGATTCTATTTCAAATGTGTCTGCATCAAAAATGAATAGATTTTTAACTCCCGTAGTATCATTTAATTTGAGCATTGGGTCTATCAAACGCATCTTGTTTTTATCGTCGAAAATCCCCTTACCCTCAACATTAAAAATATCTCCATTGGCTTTTTGAAAACCACCTAATGATAGTTCAATGCCATACCAATCATTTAATAGGTCTTGAAAGAACTTTTGGTCTGCAACACCTTCTACAAAAATCTGTACTTTTTTCATTAAATACCTCCTCTTGTGTTATAGCCAATTTCCATTGCAAACTCAAACTGGTTGAAATCAAAAGTAACCGATTTTACATCTCCATTAGTGTCTTCAACTAAACTAATATTGCGAGCATCATTTTGAAAATCTTCTCCTAATTCAGCCAAAGCATACACAAAATATTTTTGACATTCCAAACTATGCGTAGTGGCAAATAATTGGACATCATATTTTTTACAAAGGGTTATAACTGTTTTCCAAAACTCTTTTAATCTTGAAAAATGAATACCTGTTTCTATTTCGTCAATCATTAAACGTTTGCCTTTTGCCATCAAAATTTCCAACAATACTCGAACAAGTTTGACGACTCCATCTCCAAATCTTGTTATTGGATATAGTCCATTGTCATCTTCGAGAGAAACACAAATAAAATCAATATCGTTGAGCATTTTTTGTGTACGTGTTTCCTCTAATTTAGGAATGAATGTTTTTAGATTTGAGTCAAACTCCTTCCTTAAATCTTTGTCTGCGTTTATTTTTTTATAGTAAAAATCTAATAAATCGAAATCATAACCAAGATTTGTTGGAATAAATGGCATATAGCCCCAATTCATCTCAATTTCTTCATTTGTTGTGCGTGAAAATGGATAAAAATTATAAGAAAATGGATAATATTTTTTATCCTTTTCAGCATACTCTGATGAAATTCTCACCCCCTTTTTAAATATAGATACACCATCGTTTCTGTATCCTTTTTTATTTATTGCATTCCAATCAGACTCTGTTAATGTTTGATGTTCAACTATCTCCCAATTTATTATCTCTTGTTCATCGCCATAGCCATTATTTACTTGTAATGTTTTATCAATATTTTTTAAAATAAATTTCCATAAATTCTCATCATTAAGATTAGCTAAGACTTTCTTCTTATCTACAAAAAACAACTTTCTATAAAGTAGTGTCTGGAATAAATTAGCCAAACAAGTATCTCCTTCTGAACGAAACAAAAGACCTTCCAAAACACTCGTCTTCCCCACATTATTATCCCCAACCAACAAATTATATTGCCCAAGATTTTCCATTTCAAAAGAATCAAATCTTTTGAAATTTTCAATTTTGAAGTATGTTAAATGATTTTCACCCATGATTTTACGATTTTTAACAAAAATACAAAACCCAAAAGCTTTTCAAAGCCATTAAATGAAAAAGTCTGCATAACGGTTAGTTATGCAGACTTTTTATGTTTTCTAAAGGACATTATGAAACTCTGATTTTCATTCCAGCTTTTACTACATTTCCTTTGATTCCGTTCAATTTCTTTAATTTATCAATTGAAATTCCTCCGTAACGTTGTGAGATATTCCAAAGGGTATCACCATCTTGAACATTATGAAAACGAGTTTTTCCTCTTTTTACGGATTCTTTTTCACGGTGATTATTACGAGCATATTTTACTTGACTTGTAACGGCTGATTCTTTATAAATCACTAATTTTTGACCTGGTTGAATCGTTGTTTTTTGTAAATGATTCCAAACTTTAATATCATAAACTTCAACGTCAAATTTCTCAGCAATTTCAGTTAAATTATCTTTTTTACGAACAGTATAATATTTCTTCTTCGGTTTTTTGTTAATAACTACATCTTCAATGTCATCTTCTACAATTTCTTGTTCCACAACCATTTTAGGTTCAGTTGTCGTTGCTCCAAGAACTGGTGTTGTAATGATAATTGATTTTTCGTCGTTACTTGCTAAAACCTCTGGATTTGGCTGAATAGTTTCAACAAATACAGGTGGGAATTTTGTTGCCGAATCAAGGATGGCTTGACGGTTCGCTTTAAAGAATGCAATGTCTGTTTTTGGTAAACGAAGTGCAAAATTACGAGTATGACCGGGTAAAATATGTGTCAATACATGAGGATTTAATTTCTGAATTTCTTCTAAATTAATTGAACTCAAACTCGCTAATTTATCAAGGTCTAAATAGGAATTTACATGAATCGTGTCATGAGCAACGGCTGTTTCGATATTCTCAGGAAAAATATCATGTGAATCTGCGTGGTTAATCATATAAACCATCCCAATGTATTGTGGAACATAGCCACGAGTTTCACGAGGAAGACAGTTATAAATTGCCCAGAAAGTTTGTCCACCATTACAACGACGAATGGCTCTTCTAACATTGCCCGGTCCTGTATTATACGCTGCTAATACCAAATGCCAATCTCCAAAAATATTATATAATTGACGCATATAACGACAAGCCGCTTCAGTTGCCTTTTCGGGGTCAAAACGTTCGTCAATGTATTCGTCGATTCTTAAACCAAAGTCAACTCTTGCCGTTTTGGGCATAAATTGCCAAAGTCCACCCGCACCTGCACGTGAAATAACTTTAGGATTCAATCCTGATTCAATTAAAGAAAGATATTTTAATTCGTCAGGTAAGCCGTATTTTTTTAGATATTTCTCATAAATCGGGAAATATACGCCTTTACGCTCCAACATTGTTTTGGTAAATGATGGTTTTCGATAGGCAAAATACTCCACAAATTGATGTGTCGTAGCATTATACGTCAATGGGATTTCCTTTTGTAAAGCCTGTAAGCGAGGCTGAACAATAGCAGGGTCGATTAACCAAGTTTGCTCTGGCACAACGGGTTGTGCAGTGCTTACGGTGGTGGTATCGGTTTGAACGGGCTGTTCTGTACTGCCAGTTACTTGGGCATTCATTGTTGCACTTGCCAGTAGCAATGAACCAATGATGTACGAGCGAATTGTGGCGAATATCATAAAGTAAGGAATTAAGTATCTGGGCTGTAAGTGGTTATTGGCAATGTTTGTTATACAAAATTATAAAAAATAACCGAAAAATCTAACCTTTGTTGCATAGTCTTCAAAGGTTAGATTTTAAACGAATTCCAAAATTAGGATTGATTATTTAAACGATTTCTTAAAGATAATTATTATCAAGAGGATTTGTCATCAAGAAATATCAATAATTATTCATAAATGCTTTGGGCAAATGATAATAGAGCCGCTTCTTGGAATGCTCCGCCCATGATTTGAAAACCGATTGGTAAACCATCATTATCAACGCCATTTGGAATAGAAATAGCAGGTAAACCAACTACATTTGCTTGTACTGTAAATAAATCGCCCAAGTACATTTGGATTGGGTCAGCCGTTTTTTCACCTAATTTATAGGCAGTTGTTGGCGTTGTAGGGCAAACTAAAAAGTCGTAATTTTCTAATAAATTATCCGTAAATTCTTTGATTAATCGTCTAACTTTCTGGGCTTTTGTATAATAAGCATCATAATAGCTGGCACTTAATACAAATGTGCCTAACATGATACGTTTGCGAGTTTCTTTCCCAAAACCTTCAAATCTTGATTTTTTGTAAAGAGACATTAAATCGGTTGCAGCTACACTACGATGTCCGTATTTTACGCCATCAAATCTTGAAAGGTTTGAACTTGCTTCGGCAGTTGTGAGGATATAGTAAGTTGGTAAGAATGATTTAATTAATGGAAAATCAACCGCTTCAACTTCGTGTCCTTGTGATTTTAGGTATTCTAATTTAGCCCAAGTAGCTGCTTTAACTTCTGGTTGAAGTCCGTCGCTTTCAACGGCATCTTTCAAATAACCAATTTTATATGTTGTTTTTTCTGCTTTTAAGTCAGAATATGCCTCCACAGGTAGATTTGAAACGGTACTATCTTGTTCGTCTTTTCCTGCAATTATTTCTAATAAAATTGCCGCATCTTCTACCGATTTTGTGATTGGTCCGATACAATCGAAAGAAGAAGCATAAGCAATTAAACCCCAACGAGAAACTCTTGAATACGTTGGTTTTAAGCCAACTAAACCGCAAAATCCTGCGGGCATACGTACAGAACCACCTGTGTCTGTACCCAATGAAGCCAAACACATATCTGCTTGAACAGCAACGGCTGAACCTCCAGATGAACCACCCGCTACTCTATTTTCGCCGATTTCATTCAAACAAGCTCCAAAAGCAGAATTTTCGTTGGTTGAACCCATCCCGAATTCATCACAATTTTGTCTTCCGATAATGATGGCATCTTCGTCTAAAACTCGTTGAACTGCCGTAGCGTTAAATTGAGATTCAAATCCATTCAAAATCTTACTTCCTGCTTGCGAAATGTGGTCTTTGTAACAAAGTAAATCTTTAATTCCCAAAACCATACCTGCTAATTTTTTGGCAGTTCCTGCTTTTATTTTAGCATCAATTTCGTCGGCTTTTGCTAAGGATTCTTTATCGAAAACCGAAAGAAAAGCATTTAATTTTTGATTTTTTTCTTCGATATTTTTTAGGTAAAATTCTACCAATTGGCGGCAAGTAATTTTACCTGAATAAAGGTCTGACTGGATGGATTTTAATGTGGTATATTGCATAATTTATTAATACAGGCAATAAGCTATAAGCGATAGGCAATAGGCTAAATATTAGCATAGAGCGTAAAGCGTAGGGCATAATGCTAAAATGACTTTAAAAAACAAAAGCATAGTCATGACGAATGATTCATCGGGACTATGCTTTTATAAGGACTTTCAAATACTATTTTGTTGTATCGTCTTCTAAACTTTTAGAGATTTGCTCTTGAACATCTTTCTGAGCATCTTTAAATTCTTTCATTCCTTTGCCCAAGCCTTTCATTAATTCTGGAAGTTTTTTACCTCCAAACATTAAAAGGACAACCATACCAATCAAAACTAACTCTCCCGTTCCGAGATTTCCTAATAATAAAAATATTGATGTGAGTTCCATGTCTGTATTTGTTAAAATTTGCGTAAATATACGATTTTATGAGTTATGAGTTGTGAGTTATGAGTTATGTGTTGAAAAAAAAGATTAAAATTTGTTGAAAATCTTATAATTTCCCTTTTTCCCAAGCTTCAAAATTGATGAAATCTTCGGTTAAAGATGAAAAAAGCCACATTACTAAGGCTAAATCGTCGGTTAAACCAATGATTGGTAAGAAATCGGGGATAAGGTCAATAGGTGATACAAAATAAATCAGGACAGCAATTATTTTTACAATTGTAGCCCACGGAATGACTTTATATTCGCCCGAAACATACGCTTTTACCATTCTGCTGAGTGTCATTACTTTCTCCGCAAGCACTTGTCCAACGCCTTTATTTTGATTGTCCGCAACATCTTTTGCTTTGCCCAAAACTTCTCTTAATAATTCTAAAATTGCCATTCCACTGCCTGCGTATTTACCAGCTTTACGAGTGGCAGATTTGAAAAAAATGGACTTTAAAATTCTGGTAATTAAATCTTCTTTAGTATTCATTGATTAGACAAGAAAACGTTTAACGTAACACAGACTTCAGTCTGTAAATATTATTTATTTTAATAAAAGTAACACAGCTTATAGTCTGTAAATATTTTATTTAAAAACTTCAAAAAGTAAAGAAAATTGTATTCACTCAACTCTGCTTATTTAAAATTATTCTTGATACAATGCTAAAAAATAAAAATATATCCTTTTTTGATATTCAATTTTTTAGAAAGTTGTCAATTTATAGAGGTTGAATTTACAAATGACTTACTTTTGTATCAAAAAATAAACGTATTTCACAAAAAATAAATTCAAATTCAATCATGTCAAAAATAACTGTTGTGGGTGCAGGAGCTGTTGGAGCTACTACTGCCGATAATATTGTAAGAAAAGAATTAGCTGACGAAGTAGTAATCCTTGATATTAAAGAAGGTTTTGCAGAAGGTAAAGCATTGGATATGTTCCAAACTGCTGCTATTTTAGGTTGGGATACTTCTTTCAAAGGTGTAACTAATGACTATTCTCAAACTGCAAACTCTGACGTTGTAGTAATTACTTCTGGTCTTCCACGTAAACCAGGTATGACTCGTGAAGAACTTATCGGTGTAAATGCTGGTATCGTGAAGAGTGTAGTAGATAATATTTTGAAATATTCTCCAGATGCTATTTTCGTAATTGTTTCTAATCCAATGGATACAATGACTTATTTAGCTCTTAAAGCTTCAGGTTTACCTAAAAACCGTATTATCGGTATGGGTGGTGCTTTAGACTCTGCTCGTTTTAAGTGTTATTTATCTTTGGCGATGAATGTTTCTCCAAACGATTTACACGCAACAGTAATCGGTGGACATGGTGATACTACAATGATTCCTTTAACTCGTTTAGCTACTTGGAACGGTACGCCAGTAACAAACTATGCTGATGCTGATACTTTGAAAAAAGTGGCTGCTGATACAATGGTTGGTGGTGCTACTTTGACAGGTTTATTAGGAACTTCTGCTTGGTATGCTCCAGGTGCTGCTACTATGGCTGTGGTTGAGTCAATCATCCGTGATGAGAAAAGAGTAATTCCTTGTTCAGTTCTTTTAGAAGGAGAATACGGACAATCTGATATTTGTATGGGTGTTCCAGTAGTTTTAGGTAGAACTGGTTGGGAAAAAATCATCGACTACAAATTAAACGAAGAGGAGCAAGCATTATTCGCTAAATCTGCCGATGCAGTTAGAAATATGAATAGTGTTTTAGCTACGCTTTCGTTGTAATAATTGTGAATTAGTGAATTATTAAACACTTAATACACTGTTTAATAAGTTATTTCAACTTCCCGAAAGTTTTAGAACTTTCGGGAAGTTTCCTGTCAAATATTTTTAGGATAAAATTTATCTTAAACCTTTATTAAACATTGTACTAAATCACTCAATAATTAAGGTGCTTCATCTACACGAGTAACAAAATACTCCGTATCTCCCATCCAAAAGAATTTTAAATAACGTTGCTCATAGTGTAAACGTAATCTTCTACCTGTCAACATGGCATCTTCTAATTTCTTGCTAATAGCTGGGTCGTCAGAATCTACTGTAAATGCCCAAAGGTTATTAGCCATATTACCCACTTGTCCTTGAGCTCCAACATTTAATTCGCCTTCATCAGTTTTGAAAATATACCCTTTTCTTGAAAATTTAGAAACAACTCCTGCTCTTTCTCCTTCCGAATAAGGAACTTTTGTTGCCAAGAAACCTAATAAAAGTCCTAAAACTGCCAATACGACAATGCCAATAAATAGTCTTCTGAAAAAAGTCATAGTTGATTGTTTTGCTGAATTTAGTTGGTCGTTAAATGCCATTGTTTTCGTTTTGTTTTATAAATTATTAGCTGAAATTATACGTTATATATTTTTGATAAATAGCCAATAATTAAACAAATTGACTATCTATACTCCAAACGTTTCGTTTTCCATTGACTTTGTTGAATCGGAACTTCAACGCTTGATGCGGACGAATTTACCATTTTTTTATGATTTAATAAATGACTCGCCAAAACTCCTGCAATAATCTCTTCGTCGGCATCAAAGGGTTCGTCTAATTTTTCTGGCGTATAATACAAACCAATAAAACGAGTATCAAATTTGCCAGAAAGGAAGGCTTCGTGTTTTAACACAAATTTACAGAATTGCAGAGTTGTCTCAATTCCCGAAATTTTGAACTCATCAATAGCACGAATCATTTTGTCAATTGCCTCATTTCGGTCTTTTCCGTAAGTTATCAATTTGGCAATCATTGGGTCATAGAAAATCGGAATAGCCATCCCTTGCTCAAAACCATCATCAACCCGCACGCCATTTCCTTGTGGACGTACATAAGTGTGTAAAGTACCGACATCAGGCAAGAAATTATTTCGAGGGTCTTCTGCACAAACTCTAATTTCTATCGAATGACCATTGATTTTCAAGTCTTCTTGTTTGATAGAAAGCGGTTTGCCTTCGGCTATCCAAATCATTTCTTTTACCAAATCCACGCCCGTAATTTGTTCAGTAACAGGATGTTCTACTTGCAGACGAGTGTTCATTTCTAAGAAATAGAAATTTAAGTTTTCATCTACAATAAATTCAACCGTACCCGCACCATAATAATTACAAGCTTTAGCAACCATCACAGCACATTGTCCCATTGCCTCACGGATTTCGGGCGTAAGTACCGCAGAAGGAGCTTCTTCCACCACTTTTTGGTGACGACGTTGTACCGAACATTCACGCTCAAAAAGGTGAATAACATTACCATGTTTATCGCCAAGGACTTGAATTTCAATGTGTTTTGGAGCAGTAATGTATTTCTCAATAAAAACAGCACCATTGCCAAAAGAAGTAATAGCTTCCGAGACGGCTCTGTCCATTTGTTCATCAAATTCCTCCTCATTTTCAACCACACGCATACCCTTTCCTCCGCCACCTGCTGAGGCTTTGATGAGTACAGGGTAGCCGATTTCTTTAGATTTTTGTTTGGCAATCACTCTATCCGTCACGGCATCTGGCGTACCGGGAACCATTGGAATATTGTATTTGGCAACGGTATGTTTTGAGGTTAATTTGTCGCCCATCAAATCCATACTTTCGGGAGAAGGGCCAATAAAAATAATTCCCGCATCGGCTACTTTTTGACAAAATGCCGCATTTTCCGACAAGAATCCATATCCTGGGTGAATGGCATCAACATTGAGGTCTTTACAAATTTGAATGATTTTATCACCTAATAAATAAGATTGGTTAGAAGGAGGAGGACCAACGCAAACTGCTTCATCAGCAAAACGCACGTGTGGAGAGTTTCTATCAGCTTCTGAAAAAATGGCTACGGTTTGGATTCCCATTTCACGGGCGGTACGCATCACACGTAAGGCAATTTCACCACGATTGGCAATTAAAATCTTGTTAATATTTGACATAAAATTTTATAAATATTTGTTTTGTTTCTATCAAGTAGTCTTAAGTATTATGTCTTTAGTATTCAAGCTGCAATGTACATCGTGCATTAGCCAATTCTTAGGACTTAATACTTTGTACTTAATTCTTAGGACTTAATACTTTGTACTTACGACTTTTAAATTTCATTCCTCTTCAAAATCATTTCGATTAAACAATGCCCTAAAAGTCTCAGACATGGCAATTAAATCATGGACTTTATTTTTAGCCAATTTTAGGATACGAATTTCATTTCCTTGTTGAATTTGTTGGTCAAATCTGTTCCAAAGAGCAATCATATCATTCATATTTTCTGCAAATCGTTCAACAACATATTTTTCAAAATGCTTTTTGGTACTTTCTGCTAAAAACAAGACAATATGAAAGTCTTCTTCAATGAAAAACCAAACAAATTGGCTTCTGTTGAAATCTTTAATCATGGCGTTATTATCCACCAAAAAATCAATAATCGCAACTTCGTCGTGAGTTGTAATAGGATTTGTATTTGACATATTGGTTTGTATTTTTTGTGGATTACACAGACTGATAACACAAATACTCAAGGCTATTTTAAAACAATATAAGAAACCTAAGTTAGATTTTAAAACGATATTTTAAACTTCTTAGAATATTACCATAAAAATCAAAATCAATATTTTATTAACTTGATTTAATACAAGATGCTTCGACATTTTGTATATAAGAAATAATAATTTAACTTTGTGATTATTTTAAGTTAATCATTGAATTTTTTAGAGAATTATATAAAATAACTAAGAAATCAAGGCTTGTTTAAACTCAGATTTTCTCTATTTTAAGAAAATCTAAATTCATAAATTTAACATCATTTAATCATACAATAAAGTGGATATTTTCGATAAAGTAGGCAAAGGTCTTGGACCTATCGGAGCCCATGCTCATTATTCTCATCATTATTTTACCTTCCCAATGTTAACAGGGGAAATAGGTCCAAGAATGACTTTCAAGGGAAAAGAAATGTTGAACTGGTCATTGAACAACTATTTGGGTTTAGCAAACCATCCAGAAGTACGTGAAGCTGATGCTCAAGCGGCGGCTGATTATGGCTTGGCTGCTCCAATGGGTGCGAGAATGATGTCGGGTAACTCTGCTTTACACGAAGAATTTGAAGCTCAATTAGCAGAATTCGCTGGAAAAGAAGATTCTTTCCTTTTAAACTTCGGTTACCAAGGCGTAATGTCTGTTATTGAATGTATTTGTGATAGAAATGACGTGATTGTTTACGATGCTGAATCTCACGCTTGTTTGATTGACGGTATCCGTTTGCACAAAGCTAAAATGGGAACTTACTATAAGTTTAACCATAACGACATGGCTTCGTTGCGTAAAAACTTGGAACGTGCTTCTAAAAAAGTGGCAGAAACAGGTGGAGGTATTTTAGTAATTACGGAAGGTGTTTTCGGAATGTCAGGAAAAGTAGGTTCATTAGACGAAGTTGTGAAAATGAAGGAAGACTTCAATTTCCGTATCTTGGTTGATGATGCTCACGGATTTGGTACAATGGGAGCTAATGGACGTGGTGTTCATGAAGCAATGAATTGTATTGACGGAATTGATTTGTATTTCTCTACTTTCGCAAAATCAATGGCGTCAATCGGTGCTTTTGTGGCGGCTGATAAAGACATTATTATGTTCTTGAAATATAATATGCGTTCACAAATCTATGCAAAAGCATTACCAATGCCATTTGTAGTTGGTGGAATGAAGCGTTTGGAGTTAATCAAAAAGCACCCAGAATTACGTGAGAAATTATGGGAAAATGTTCGTGCTTTACAAAAAGGACTAAAAGAAAGAGGTTTTGATATTGGAGAAACAACTTCGCCAGTAACCCCTGTTTTCTTACACGGAGACTATGAATTAACGCACGTTGTAGGTCTTGTTCAAGATTTAAGAGAGAATATGGGCGTGTTCTGTTCTATCGTGACTTATCCAGTTGTGCCTAAAGGACAAATCATGTTGAGAATCATTCCAACTGCTTCTCATACCTTAGAAGATGTGACTTATACAATGGATTGTTTTCAAGTGGTTCAGCAAAAACTTCAAGATGGTGTTTATCGTCAAATTGCTGAAGAATTTATCGCAAAACAAGCTGAATTGGTATAATTTTCGTAAAATATTTCATTTTTTTGTTCATTTTTCATTATTTGAATTTGGAAGGTGTAAGAAATTAGCTATATTTCGACCATAAAAATACGTTTTAACGTTATTTAAGGCTTTTTTCAACCATTTATTCAACCTAAATCCAAGTTTCGATTATGAACAGATTTGCAGAAGTAAGGGACTTAATTTTGTCCTTAGAAGGAGATTTTGAAAAATTTTATGACAAAGGAAATCAAGCTGCTGGTACTCGTGTAAGAGGTGGTATGCAACAATTGAAAACTTTGGCACAAGAAATTCGTACTCAAGTGCAAGACATTAAAAATAGCACAGAAGCTTAGTATTTACTGTTGTTATTTAACAAAAAAGGCTCGGATATAAATCTGAGCCTTTTTTGTTGTTTTTTGATTTTTTGAGGATTTGAGTAGATGAGGATTTGAGTAGATGAGGATTTGAATTTTTGAGGATTTGAGTAGATGAGGATTTGAGTAGATGAAGATATGAGGATTTGAGGATTTGAGTAGATGAGGATATGAGGATTTGATTTTTTGAGGATTTGAGTAGATGAGGATTTGATTTTTTGAGGATTTGAGTAGATGAAGATATGGGGATTTGAATTTTTGGGATTTGAGTAGATGAAGATATGAGGATTTGATTTTTTTAGGATTTGAGTAGATGAGGATTTGATTTTTTGAGGATTTGAGTAGATGAGGATTTGATTTTTTGAGGATTTGAGAGATAACTCTCTTCCTTACCCATAACCCCTTTACTCATAAACTCAACTACTCATATCTCATATCCTCTCAAATCCTCATATCCTCAAAAAATCAAATCCTCATATCCTCAATTACTCATATCCTCAAAAAATCAAATCCTCAAATCCTCAAATCCTCAAATCCTCATAAACATTAAAACTCTTCCTTATTCATAATAACAGCCATGCCTTCGGTTGTTTTTTTACCAGTAGCTACATCAAAAATTTCTGTGGAAATTTCTGCCGTGTGTTTAGCTTCATTGATAGCCATCACCGTGAAAACGGCTTCATATTCTGTATCTACAAACATCGGGCGTTTGTATTCTGAAACCTGTTTCATATAAACACTTCCAAAACCGGGAAATTCAGTTCCCATAATTTTTGAGAAAACACTTGATGCTAATGCTCCGTGAATAATTGGCTTTTTGAAAGGGGTAGTTGCGGCAAAATCCGCATCAAGATGTAATGGATTATTATCTCCCGAAACTTGTGCGAAAAGAATTACATCGTCTTGAGTAAATGAAAATTTGTGTCTGTAAACGGTATTTAATGGAATCATGTGTTTTTTAATTGTGAATTTTAAATTATGAATTACTTAATCGCTTTTCGCAACTCGCTCCTCGCTTAGTATTTTAAGACGAATGGTCTGCTACGATAACCCATTCGCCATTTATTTTTTTCCAAAGTAAAGTGTAATGCCCGCCAATATCGCCTTTTTCTGGGCGGGTTAAGTGCCATTTACCAACTACAAAACACGCATTTGAGGCAATGAAATTGACTTTAATAATATCAAATGCCAATGTACCCATTGCGGCTTTATTAGGATAGTTTTTCTTGTAATTTTCAAGAGTCTTATTATATCCATACGTTACACCGCTTTTTCCGATGTACATTAGAGAGTCTGACTCCCAATAACCTTTCATGAAGTTGCTTACGTCTCCATTGTTCCAAGCCTTAGTTTGTTGGTCTAAAATTGACAATATTTGAGATTTATCCTTTTCCGTTTGAGCATTTACCTTACAAACTATCGAAAGTAATAAAAAGAGTATGAGTTTTTTCATGCTTTATTTTTCTGTAAATTTGTTTATATATTAAAATTTGAAAGAGATGAAGTTGAATGATTTATTTGAAAAGTACAAAGATTATTATTTAGTGGACGGCTTAATGTATTTGTCATTCATAGTGGTATTGATAATCCTTTTTATATTCTTTAGCTAATGGTTTGGTTTGTGATGAATCCTATGTCGGGTACGACCACACTCGCACAGAAAAATAAAATTAAGCAGATTGTTTCAAAATTACCTGAAAGTCAATTGTTTTTTACAGAATATAGTGGTCATGCTACCAAAATAGCTCAACAGGCAGTCAGAGAAGGCATCGCTACGGTTGTGGCTATTGGCGGTGATGGAACAGTCAATGAAGTTGGAAAGGGCTTAATTGGCTCTAATACGTCTTTGGGGATTATTCCGATTGGGTCAGGAAATGGCTTAGCTCGACATCTAAAAATCCCTCTAAAAATAGAAAAGGCTATTCAATTTGTAATGAGTCAGCCTGCGGTGTTGATGGACGTTTGTTTTTTGAATGATATTCCGTTTTTCTGTACTGCTGGCGTTGGTTTTGATGCGGAGGTTGCTCATGAATTTGCCAAACAAAATTCAAGAGGATTGAAGACCTACGCACGTATGGCGTTGAAATCTTTCAGAACTTATAAGTCTGAGACTTTCCAGATTGATAATGAAGATAAAACGGTTTTTGCGATAACCTTTGCCAATGCTACCCAATATGGTAATAATGCGATGATTTCTCCAAAATCTAAAATTGATGATGGATTGATTGAAATGGTTTTATTAAAGCCGTTTCCGTTTGGTGCTGCCCCAATAATCGGTGTTAGGTTATTTAGAGGAACGCTTCCTAATTCTCGCTATATTGAAACGCAAACAAGTGAAAATTTTTCACTGAAAGCAAAAAAAGATTTTTTAATTCATTACGATGGAGAGCCACATCAGCTTTCTACTAACGAATTAAGTATCAGTATTAAAAAACAGTCATTAAAAGTTGTTGGCAATGTCTAAAAATAAAAAAATACCTGTTGGGGTTGTATATTCTACAAATCCAGATTTTGATTTTTCATTTGAGAATGATGAAGTTGCAGAAACTTTACCTCCTGAAAAACAGAAGTTGAAAATTCAGTTGGATAAAAAAGCTCGTGCAGGAAAACAAGTAACTTTAATCACAGGCTTTGTTGGAAATGACGACGATTTAGAGTCTTTAGGCAAAAAACTAAAAAATCTTTGTGGGTGCGGAGGTTCTGCTAAAGACGGAGAAATATTAATTCAAGGAGATGTAAGAGATAAAGTTTTAACTTGGTTAGTTGCACAAGGGTATAAAGCGAAATGAGTTTAAGAGTTCATGAGTCTATGAGTCTATGAGTTAAGGGTTTATGAGATTATGAGTTAAATGTCTATTAGCAAATGGTCTATGGAATTATGAATGAAAAGGCTGAGAATTGGAGGTTAATTTGTTTTATTTTACTCATAAACTCTTAACTCATGGACTCATAAACTCTTAAACTTACTTAGCCTTATCCAAAGCCATTCTTACTGCCAAGCCAGTTAAAACACTTGCCATAAACCATTTTTGAATTTTCACCCAAAATGGATTTGCACCGAACCAAACGGATATTTTTGCTGCTGAAATCACAATCATAAAATTTACGGTAAAACTTACCATCATTTGCGTAATTCCTAATTGTAAGCTTTGAATAAAAACCGACCCAAATTCTGGTTTGATAAATTGTGGGAAAAACGAAAGATAGAAAACCGCAATTTTAGGATTTAGAACACTCGTTAGAAATCCCATACTAAATAGCTTTTTGGGATTATCCTCTTTCAAATCTTTACGTGCTTCAAAAAAACCTTGATTTTTGGGATTCACCGCTTGAAATGCCAAGTAAAGTAAATAAACCACTCCAAGCATTTTTAGTGTAGTATAAGCAAAAGGAATCGTTAAAAGAACTGCCGTAAGTCCTACTGAAACCATTGTTACGTGGAAAAGAAATCCTGTAATGATACCTGCCAATGATATTAAACCCGCTTTTCGTCCTTGCGTAATGGAACGTGAAATCAAATAAATCATGTTTGGTCCCGGTGTAATGACAAGTATCAAAGCTGCCAAAATGAAGAGGAGGAGTTCTTGAATTGGAATCATAGCGAAGTTTTTTCAATAAATATAGCAAAAAAGAGAACCACTTGATAATGCTAAGCACTACTTTATGGCTCTCTTCTATTAATTTATAGACGAAGTGGAATTCTGTCTTAAATAGGGAACAGGATTTAGGTGTTAGGGTTTATTGCTTTTAGAAGATTGACTATCAGGTATTTATAGATAGGTGAAATAATCAAGTTTATGCAAATACTAACCCCTATCTCCTAAATCCCAACCCCTATTTACGCTTGTTTTACCAATTGGATATTTGCAATCAATTTTACTTCTTCACTTACCAAAGCACTACCTGCTTCCGTGATTGCATTCCATGATAAACCGAAATCTTTGCGGTTGATTTTTCCAGTTAATTCAAAACCTGCTTTTACATTTCCCCAAGGGTCAGTAGCTGTTCCGCCATATTCTACGGCTAAAGTAACTGGTAAAGTTGTTCCTTTAATAGTTAAATTTCCAGTTAAAGAAAATTCATCATCTGATTTTTTCTTGAATTCTGTTGAGGTAAATGAAAGTGTTGGGAATTGTTCTGCATCGAAGAAATCAGCACTTTTCAAGTGTCCGTCACGTTGTTCGCTGTTTGTATCGATAGAATTTACATTAGCTTCAAATGAAATTGCAGCGTTTTCAAAACTGTCGCCAGCTTCTACTGAACCACTAAATTCCTTGAAAACTCCTGTTACCGTAGTAATTACTAAGTGTTTTACTTTGAATTGAATTTCTGAGTGTGAGGCATCAATTGCCCATGTTGAAGTTGCCATTTTAGTATCTTTTAAAATAATTAATGTATATACATTTAATGTTATAACATTGTAAATTTAAAATGGTTCAAAATTTGAAAAAAATAAAAAAAATCCCAAAAGTCGATGCTTTTGGGATTTGATAAATTTTTGTGAATATGACGATATTAAACTGTTTAATAAGTTTAATTCTTTGAAAGAACTTCTCGAAAGTAGAAGGAACTTTCGAGAAGTATAAATTATCTTACAATTTCATTAAGCTAATAGCACAACCGCCACCTTTGGCTAATTTCAAGTCTAATTTTGACTGTTTAGTGACAATTACTTTTTCAATTTTATAGCTTTCTGGATTGTTTTGCCAATCTGCGGTGTCGCTATCTTTATAAATTGTTGCTTGATATTTAGCTCCATTATCCAAGAAATCAAGTGAAATAGTAGTGTTTCTGATATTTTCATCGGTAATCGCTCCGATAAACCAATTGTCTTTTCCTTTTTGTTTTCTGGCAATCGTTATATAATCTGCTGGTTCTGCTTCTAAAATTTTGGTATCGTCCCAATCAACAGGAACGTCTTTAATAAACTGAAAAGCATCTAAATGCTGATTGAAATTATCTGGAAAGTCGCCTGCCATTTGCAAAGGACTGTAAATAGTCACATACAAAGCCAACTGTTTAGCAAGCGTAGTACGTACACGAGTTTTACGACTTGGGTCAAATTGATTTAACTGAAAATGGAAAAATCCCGGAGTATAATCCATTGGTCCACCCATCAGGCGAGTAAATGGAAGTATGGTTTCGTGTTCGGGAACGAGTGCCAAGTTGGGAGCATTATTAAATTCATTACCACGTGCTGCTTCGTTGGCTAACCAATTTGGGAAGGTTCTATGCAAACCCGTTGGATGAACAGGCTCGTGAGCTTCTAACATGATGTGATTTTCAGCCGTTTTTTCAGCCACTCTTTGGTAATGATTTACCATCCACTGACTATCATGGTGTTCACCTCTCGGAATAATTCGACCTACATAACCAGTTTTTACAGTATTCATGTTATGGTCTTTCATAAATTGAAAAGCTTTGTCGAAATGACGTTCATAATTAGTAGCCGAACCAGAAGTTTCATGGTGCATAATGAGTCGCACGCCTTTTTGTTTGGCGTAATCCGACAAATAATTCACATCATAATCACTGTAAGGCGTTACAAAATCGAAAACATCTTCTTTCCAATTGCCAAACCAATCTTCCCAACCTTCGTTCCAACCTTCAACCAAAACACCTTCAAAACCGTGCAAAGCGGCAAAATCAATATACGTTTTTACATTGGCGGTATTTGCTCCGTGCTTGCCCGAAGCTTTGTCCCAATTTGCTTTTCCTGTGTGCATTTCCCACCACATACCGATAAATTTTTGTGGTTTTATCCAAGACACATCCGTGATTTTTGAAGGCTCATTGAGATTCAAAATCATTTTTGAAGCTAAAATATCCGTTGCTTTATCACTCACATTGATGGTTCTCCACGGCGTTTGAAAAGGTGTTTGCAAATAGGCTTTATTGCCAACGGCATCAGGAACTAAATGCGAAGTGAAAGTGAAGGTGTTTTTATCCAAAGTCAAATTCATGGCTGGATAATTTATTAAAGCGGCTTCGTGGATATTGATATAAATGCCGTCGTCGGTTTTCATCATCAAAGGACATTGAACCGTATTTACGCCAATTACCGATTTCAAGGCAATATCTGTCTCTTTATCCGATGCTTTAAGAGCATCGATTTCGCTTAATTTCGTGGTATTGTATAAATATTCGTTGGTATCATAATCTCCCGGAATCCAGAAAGTTTTGTGATTTCCTGCTAAATTAAATTGAGTAAGTTCATCGCCAACGATAAAATGCTTGAAATTATCTTGTGTCGGAAATTCATAACGAAAGCCCAATCCTTCATTAAAAACTTTGAAAATGACTTTTAAAATTACTGCCGATTGATTTTCTTTCAAGGTCAAAACCAACTGTTTGTAGTTGTTTCTAATACTGCTAACTTCTCCCCAAACAGGCTTCCAAGTTTCATCAACTTTGCTTGAATCCACAGAAATAATACTAAAGTTTTTCAAATCAATTTTAGGTTTGTTCAATTGAAAACCTAAAGTTGAAGGCTCAGTAATTGCCTTTTTTTTATAATTTAAGCTATAAGAAATAGCGTTGTTAGCTTGATTTTGAACTTTTAGAGTGATATTTCCATCAGGAGACGACAAATTGACGACTTGTTGAGCCAAAAGATTAATACTCCAAAATGAAAGTATTAAGGTTGAGAATACTTTAAACTTTTGCATGAAATTGTTTTGCTTATTAAAAATGGTTGTTACATAAATTATTCCTCTAAATAACGAAATAAATCAAAAAAATCAATCTATTATTGTTGTTAATAGTCAGTGAAATGAGATAAGATTGTTGATAAACATTTACTTTTTTTCTGATTACGATTTTGATTTTTAAGTATATTTTTAACCGATTAAGGTTTGCAAAAGAGAAGCGTGTAAACTGCTGATTTTTCAAATTCAGTCATTCGCTTTCTCGCAAATTGCTTTTCGTTTAGCATAAATAAACCACATGAAAAATTATCTTTATACGTTTTCCATTATTGTAGCGGCTACTGTAGCTTACTTTTTTCCGCAATATTTCATTTCGATTGGGAATTTTCAACTCAAAGAACTAATCATTCCTCTGCTCCAAATTATTATGTTTGGCATGGGAACAACCATGAGTTACGACGATTTTTTAGGCGTTGTGAAGATGCCCAAAGCGGTTATTGTAGGATTAATTTGTCAATTTACGATTATGCCTTTTTTAGGATTTAGTATTGCAAAAGCCTTTGATTTTCCTCCTGAAATTGCGGCAGGCGTTATTTTGGTTGGTTGTTCTCCGAGCGGTTTGGCATCTAACGTAATGTCTTATATTGCTAAGGCAAATGTGGCTTTATCTATTACAATTACGTCTTTTGCCACACTTTTAGCTCCAATTCTTACGCCGTTATTGATGAAACTTTTGGGTGGACAATTTATTGAAATTGATTTTTGGAACATGACTTACGATATTTCCAAAATGATAATTATTCCTGTGGGAGTTGGTTTTCTATTGAATAAAATTTTAGCAGGAAGAGCCGAATGGCTACAAAAAGTATTACCAATCATCTCAATGGCGGGAATTGCAATCATTATTGTAATCATTACCGCAGTTGGGCAAAAATCATTGCAGAGTGTTGGCGTTACGTTAGTGCTTGCGACCTTATTGCACAATATTGGAGGATTTATTTTGGGTTATTGGGGAGCAAGGTTGTTTAAATTGCCAGAGCAAGATTGCAGAACGGTTGCCATTGAAGTTGGCTTACAAAACTCAGGATTAGCGTCGGGTTTGGCAAAAGCGATGGGAAAATTAGCAACTGTTGGTATTGCCCCTGCCTTATTTGGACCAATTATGAACGTAAATGGCTCTTTATTAGCGAGTTTTTGGAGTAAGAAGAAGGTGTAAAAAAAGTCTGAACTACGATTTTTAGGATTGAGAGATTTTATGATTTATTCCTAAAATTCTTCAATCTAAAAAATCATAGTTCAGAATATTGTTTTTCCTAAAATCCTAAAATCCTAAAAATCATAGTTTGAAAGGCTACTTCATCAATTTTTCACTTTCACGCTTATTTAAAGTCATTAAGAAAGCAGGTAATAAAACCAAATTACAAATCATCGCCATTAAAAGCGTGATGGAAACTAAAATTCCTAATGATTGTGTGCCTTTGAAAGTTGATGCCGTAAAGATGAAAAAGCCTGTAAATAAGATAATTGCGGTATAAAACATTGAAACGCCTGTATTCAAAATGGTTTCTCTGATGGCGTCTTTTACGTTTCGTTTCTTGTTAATTAATTCGTCTTTGTAACGAGTTAAGAAGTAAATCGTACCGTCGGAAGAAATACCGAAAGCAATTGAGAAAATCAAAATCGTTGAATATTTCAGATGAATATCGAAGAAGCCCATCAATCCTGCCGTAATTAAAAGTGGAATTAAACTCGGTAAAGTTGAGATGATAACCATTTTCCAAGAACGGAAAAGCAAAGCCATAATTAAGCAAATCAAGACGATGGCTTGGAATGTACTTTCAATCAAATTTCCTTGTAAATAATCATTTTGCCATGCATAAATTACGCTATTCCCTGTAATTTCTGCATCATATCCACGTTTGTCTCCACGTTTATAAAACTCATTTGTTTCAGCATTATAATTGAAAATTGAATCAATTTTTGGTTGCAATTCGTTGATAATCTGATTGGTACGAACTGTTCCGCAGTCTGCAATTTGATAACTTACACGTGTATAACGCTTGGTTGAGTCAATGAAACCTTTGGCAAAACCTTGCTTTCCTTGCACACTCGAATTATATTCTTTCAATTTAGCTAATTCATCAATTCCGGGTAACACAAAATATTTTGGGTCGCCTCCACGATAGGCTTGATAAATAAATTTGGCTGCCGTGACTAAAGAAACAGGTTTGGTAAATTCTGGATATTTAGCAAACTCTTTTTCCATTCTTTTAATTTTGGTCAATAATTCTGGGGAACCCAAAACTCGACCTGCTTCATAAGTATCAATGGCTACTTCAAAAGGCATAATTCCTTTGAAATTCTTTTCCACAAATTTTAAATCAGTCAAAATTGGATTGTCGTCTGCAAGGTCGTCAACGATATAACCAATTGATTTTATTTGTGTCATTCCGAAGATGGAAAGAGCAATTATCCCTAAAATAATACTGTAAATTACCGAACGTTTATGGTTTACGTAGCCATCAATTTTTAACAAAATTTTAGCAACTCGTCCAGACTCTAAACGTGAAGTTTGTTTGTTGGAAGGAGGAGCTAAGTAGCTAAATACCAAAGGAATAAATATCAATGAAACCATGTAAGTAAGCATCACATTGATAGCAGCTACAATACCGAATTCAGATAAAAATGTACTTCCTGTGAAGGCAAAAACACCGAAACCAATGGAAGTTGTGAGATTTGCTAAGAAAAGCGTTTGCCCGATTTTTTCAATAGTCGTTTGCAAAGCAAGCATTTTATCGCCGTGCAAAGCGTATTCTTCGTAGTATTTATTGAAGACGAAAATGGTATTTGGTACGCCAATCACCACGACCAACGATGGAATCATTCCTGAAATAATCGTGATTTTATAACCAAATAAAACGATAAAACCGAGCGACGAAACAATACCAATCAAAACCACAATCAAAGCAAAAAACATGACTTTGAAACTGCGGAAGAATAGCAATAAAATTAGCATCGTCACCACAAGGGCAAGGCTAACAAAAATGCCTAATTCGGTTGTGATTTGTGCGGTCATTTCGGTACGTACAAATGGCATTCCCGAAAGGTGAAGTTCTGTTTTTTGCTTCTCTTCAAATTGAGCCGCAATTTCTTTAATTTTCTTTACCGCTCTAACCCTTGCTTTATCATTAATTGCTTTTTGGTCGAAAGTTATCATCATCAAATGCACATTTCCTGCTTCATTGATGATAAAACCTTTGTAAAATGGCAGTTTTTCCAAACCCGTTTTTACGCTATCCACTTCTGCTTGCGTAACGGCTCTTTGCGTGATAAGTGACTTAGTATCAAAGCGTTTTGCAGTATCATTTTTGACAACTCTCGGTATATTTCCTGCGTAAACAACATTTTTGATACCTTCTACGGCTTTGATGTCTTTTGCTAAATCTTGCCATTGTTGGAAAAATGCAAGTTGAAACATTTTATCGGTTTCGACGCCCAAAACCATAACTGAGCCATCTTCGCCAAAACGCTTTTTGAAGGCTTCGTATAATTGAAAACGACTGTCAGATTTAGGAAGAATTTTGGGTAATTCGCTCGAAACTTGGGTTTTTGTAGCCATGTAGCCCATGAAAATTGCCAAGAAAGCAACCAGAGCTAAAAAGAAAATTCGATTTTTAAGAATAGAGACTGATAACTTATGCCAGATATTGTTCATTATTATTGTTTGTAAAAGACCTCCAAAAGTTCGTAAGCGGCATGAATTGGGTGTTTTGTGCCTTCGCTAACGGCTTTTTGAATGTCTCTGGTTTTTAAGGAAACGTTTTTATTGCTGTAAAAATTTTCCTCTAAGGTTTGTTTAATGAAATCGTTCATCCAATCTAAATTTTGGTTTTGCCGATTTTCTGCAAATTTACCACTCTTACTTAACAAATCCCGATGCTTTTCGACTAATTCCCATATTTCAGCGATTCCTTGCAAAGTTGTTGCCGAACAAGTTACCACTTCTGGAAACCAACCTGTGCCGTCGGGTGGAAATAAATGTAGAGCGTTTTGGTACTCAATTTTTGCCAATTTTGCCTGATTTTCATTGCCCGAATCGGCTTTGGTGATGGCAATTAAATCCGCCATTTCCATAATGCCTTTTTTAATGCCTTGCAATTCGTCGCCCGCACCTGCCAACATCAACAAAAGGAAAAAATCGACCATGCCATGCACGTAGGTTTCGGACTGACCAACACCAACGGTTTCAATAATAATGACCTCAAAACCTGCGGCTTCGCAGAGTAGCATTGTTTCACGAGTTTTGTGCGAAACGCCGCCCAAAGAATTACCCGTAGGAGAGGGGCGAATGTACGCCAAAGGCTCACGTGAAAGCTCTTCCATGCGGGTTTTGTCGCCCAAAATACTGCCTTTGGTAAGTTGAGAACTTGGGTCGATGGCAAGTACCGCAATTTTTTTCTGTTGATTGGTCAAATACTTACCAAAAGCCTCAATAAAGGTACTTTTGCCCACACCGGGAACGCCCGTAATGCCTAATCTGACGGACTTACCCGTATGAGGTAAAACGGCTTCTATAACTTCCTGAGCCAGTTTTTTATCAGAAGGTAAATTGCTCTCAATCAGCGTAATAGCACGGCTAAGTATCATTCGATTACCCGAAATAATACCGTCTGTGTATTCTGAAAGAGAAAGTCTTTTTTTCATGGATTGTGTTTTGGTGCTGAGGGTTTGTAAACGGAAAAGATACAACTTAAAGTAGTAGGAACGCTTCGCTTAACTTGTAGTCAGTGTGGAGTTTTCATTATTTAAAACCCTACCAATTCGTATAGTATTTCACCTTTTTTTAGAGGTAATTTTCCTTCATACCATTCTTTTAAATCTTTTCTTAAATCATCATATTCTTTTTCAATAGTCAGAAGGAATAGAAATTGAAAAGTATCATAAGAATATCGAGGAGTATTTTCAGTTTGGTAGTTTTTACCATTTTCAAATTTTTTTTCAAAAGTTTCAAAGTAATAAACATCATTTTGGTAAATAGAAAGAATATCATACAAATCATTCTTATTCTTAATCTTCATTTCCTTTAAAAATAATTTTGCAAAGAGGTGTCTTCTTTTTAGGCTAAATTGTTTGCATAATTTTTCATTAAGATTGACTTTCTCTAATATCGCAGATTCTATTTGAGCTGACCATTCATTAAATTTATCATTAAAAATATTATTTTCTAATGTGGCGTTTGCGATTTCCAATTGAGAAATATAGATTTGAGCTGTAATGCACACTAAAATAATTCCAAGGATTTCTGGAAAATTTTTGGAATTATATAAATTGAGATAAGTATGTATTGTGTCAATTGATGAAATACAGAAACTCATTTTTATTGCCAAACTGTGAACATATATAACCTTTGTAAGTAGAACGATTAGCATTATATATAATATGATGTCAAGTAATTTAGAGCTGAAATAGCTGAGTGTAGTTTTGGTTGTTTTTCTCATTGTATTTGTGTTTTAACTTTGTTAGAATTCCTCCCTCTGGTTCAAGCGTCCTCGCTTGAACCACTTTCGTGCGTAAGCAATTGAACTGTAAAAGGTTAGTTAAATTTCATGGTTCAAGCGAGGACGCTTGAACCAGAGGGTGAGGGTTTATTTCCCAAAAGTACCTAATAGTGATATTCCTAATGATTTTTTGTTAAAGTATTCCTTATTCAAGTCAAAAGAATAATTTATTTGTAGGCTTGTTCTTTCTGACAAACTATATCCTGCTAATGCGTTTAAGCCAAACCTTGTTTCTCCATTAGAAGTTGCGAAACTCCATTTTGGTCCACCTCCAAGTTGAAAACCATAAAATTTAAAAACCATATTGAAAGGAGTATCAATATAATAATCGGTTGCACTAATACTTGATGTTTTTGTTTCAGCAATGGCGGTATGTTTTACAAATTGTACCGTAGGCTGTAAAAAGAAATCATCACCTGCCATAATATCAAGAAAAAAACCTGCATGAAAACCAAACCCATTTTTGTAGGTAAGGAGATTATTTGGGGCTGTATAATTGATACCTGTACTTGCAAAACCAAATTTATAACCAATTTTAGTTTGTGTAAAAGCTGTAAATGGTAGAATACATAGTGTGAGAAAAAGTAATTTTTTCATAATGTGTGAGTTGTATTTAGTTAAAGTGTATTTCCCGTTCTGGTTCAAGCGTCCTCGCTTGAACCACTCTCGTACGTAAGCAATTGAACTGCACAAGGTTAATTAGATTTCATGGTTCAAGCGTCGCCGTTCTGGTTCAAGCGTCCTCGCTTGAACCACTTTCGTGCGTAAGTAATTGAACTGCAAAAGGTTATTTGAATTTCATGGTTCAAGCGAGGACGCTTGAACCAGAGGGTTAATTTGTAGTCGTCTGTGGAGACACAGACAACGGCAAGTTTTACCCTTTCCCCAAAATAATCTCCGCCCATTGCAAATCTTCGGGTGTCGTGATTTTTATATTTTCGTAGCTTCCTTCAATGAGATTTATCGTAAAACCTGCGTGTTCAGCCACACTGGCATCGTCGGTGAAGGTGCTTAATTCTTCGGTTTCAAAGGCTTTTTTAATTAATGAAATCTGAAAAGTTTGCGGTGTCTGAATCAATCTAACCGTTGAACGGTCAATGGCTTGTCCGTTTACTCGCACCGAATCTTTGGAAGGAACGCTCACCACGGCAGTACCTTTTTCGTTGGCAATTTTAAAACTCTCTTGAATTATTTCAGCAGAAACAAATGGACGCACGCCATCATGAATGGCAACAAGTCCTTCGTTTTCAATGGTTTTTAAGCCATTTAATCCCGACTGAAAGCGTGTATTTCCGCCTTTTACCAATTTGTGTGGAACGGTCGGGTATTTCTCACAAAGTTGATTCCAATACTCAAATTGTGATTCGGGTAAAACTAAAATTAGCTCAATTTCGGGTTCGGCTTCTTTAAATCTTTTGAGGCTGTGCATCAAAATTGGCAAGCCTCCTACTTCAATAAACTGTTTAGGAATATCACTTTTCATGCGACTTCCCGAACCTCCTGCAACAATAATTGCGTATTTTTTATTCATTTTTTCTATGCGTTATGCGGTAGGCTTTAGGCAATATGTTTTGAAATGTCTTTACAGTTAGTTTATTGCTTTTAGCCTACTGCTTACAGCCCATCGCCTAAAGCCAACCAACTAATTCCCCAACAAGGCTTCCCACAAAATTTCTACGGGGTGTTGGGCGGTTCTACCCGTTCCATCTTTTATTTGATGACGGCAACTTGTACCTGGGGCAGCAATAATTACATCATCGGCCTGTTTTCTGATAGTTGGAAAAAGCACTAATTCACCAACTTTCATGGAGACTTCGTAATGTTCTGCTTCGTAACCAAAAGAACCTGCCATACCACAACAACCCGACGGAATTAATTGGACTTCATAATTAGCAGGCAATGACAGAATTTTCTTAGTTGCTACCAACGACGACAACGCCTTTTGATGACAATGTCCATGCAGTTTTATGAGCTTTTTATCCGCTTTGAACAAATCTTTGGTAATTTTCTTTTTATCAACTTCTTGAGCCAAGAACTCATCAATCAAATACGCATTTTCGGCTACACGTTCTGCATCAGCTTTCAAATGTTGAGGCACTAAATCAAGATATTCGTCACGAAGCGTTAAGATTGCCGAAGGTTCAATTCCCAAAATTGGAGAATTGTCTTGAATGGCTTCCGTGAGCATTTGCACATTTTGAGCTGCAATTTTTTGAGCATCTTTTACCAATCCTTTTGAAAGATAAGTACGTCCACTTTCAATATGTTTTGGAATGTGAACTTCGTAGCCCAAAGCTGTCAATAATAAAATGGCTTTTTGCCCAATTTCAACGTCATTATAATTTGTAAACTCATCACAGAAAAGATATACTTTACCTTGTTTTCTACGTTTTCCAAGATTTACAGAAGTGAAATGGACGCTATTTTTTTCTCTTTTTTTCTGAATATCAATTCTCTCTTCTTGCCATTTTCTTAGGGTGATTTTTCCAACGGTTGGAATAGACCTTTCAAGGGCAAAGCCTAAGAAATTTTTAGTAATTTTTGACGTGAAATTATTGGTAATCAAGAAATTATATATTCTTGGGAATTTAGAAGCTAATTCTTGCGATTTTGTGAAATTACCAATCATTTTGGTTCTGAAAGGCACGCCGTGTTCATCGTAATAATGTTGTAAAAACTCTGCTTTCATTTTACCAACGTCAACTTTCGAGGGGCATTCAGATTTACAGCCTTTGCACGACAAACATAAATCCATTACCTCCTTAATTTCTTCGTGGTTGAAACGGTTTTCTTTTTCAGAATTGGTTAAAAATCCACGTAAAATATTGGCTCTGGCACGGGTTGTATCTTTTTCCATGCGAGTAGCCATATAACTCGGACACATCGTTCCGCCCGTCACTTCGGTTTTACGACAATCGCCTGAGCCTGAGCATTTTTCCGCTAAACGAAGGATTCCTTCTTGGTTTGAAAAATCAAAATAGGTTGTTATTTCTGGATTTTTCTTACCTGCTTCGTAGCGTAAAAACTCGTTCATGGGTGGCGTATTGACAATTTTACGAGCATTGAAAATGTTTTTCTGGTCGAATATTATTTTTACTTCTTTCAATAATTCATAAATATCTTTACCCAAAACACTTTCAATAAATTCACCTCTCAAACGTCCGTCGCCGTGTTCGCCACTTAATGAACCATTATATTTCTTGACTAATTCTGTTGTCTCTTTCAGTATCGTTCTGAATAATTCTTTGCCCTCAACCGTTTTCAGATTTATCATTGGCTCAACGTGCAATTCTCCCGCACCCGCATGAGCATAATACGAAGCGTTGATATTATGACTTGCCAAAAGTTCTTGCAAATCAGCGATATATGCAGGTAAATCTTCGGGAGCAACGGCACAATCTTCAATTAAATTAACGGGCTGAATGTCTCCTTTCAAATTCCGAATTAGTCCTAAACCTGCTTTTCTGACGTCCCAAGCAGGTTTGGTTTCTTCGCCTTTTACCACTGGGTAGGCATAACCAATTCCCGCTTTTTGAAAGTCGGAAATTAAAGCATTCGTTTTCGTATTGAGTTCGGTGTCGGTTTCTGCCATGAACTCAACCATCAAAATAGCCGCAGGGTCTCCTTCAATAAAAAAGCGATTTTGATGATAAACAGGGTGTCCTTTTGTGAAATCTAAAATGTATTTATCAACCAATTCAGAAGCGATTGGGCTGTGTTTCAGAGCGATTAAATTGGCTTGCAGAGAATCTTGAATGGTATGGCTATGAATACAAACTAAGGCAACCTCTTGCGGAGGAAGTGGAATGAGATTCAATTTTGCTTCCGTTACAAATGCCAAAGTGCCTTCTGAACCTGCCAAAAGTTTACAGAAATTGAAAGGTTTTTCTGACGTTGGGTGAAACAATTGATTATCGCTCAACATATCAAGAGCATACCCTGTATTTCTACGTTGAAGCGTTTTTTTAGGATAACGTTTCTCAATGGTTTCTTGAATAGTTGGATTATTCAAAATTTTGAAAACTTGTCCGTAAATATGGCTTTCTAAGTTCTTCTGCGTAGCTTTTTTGAAAAAATCTTCTTTGGAAACTTCTGAAAAAACAGCTTCAGAACCATCACTCAAAAGTACATTTGCCGACAATAAATTACTGCGAGTATCGCCCCAAACAATTGAGTGTAAACCGCATGAATTATTGCCAATCATACCACCAATCATGGCTCGGTTTGAGGTAGATGTTTCTGGACCAAACATCAAACCATAAGGTTTCAAAATGACATTCAAATCGTCCCGAATTACCCCAGGTTGTACTCTTACCCAACGTTCTTCTTGGTTTATTTCAATGACTTCCGTAAAATGTTTTGAAATATCAACCACAATTCCTTTGCCCACTACTTGCCCTGCCAACGACGTGCCTGCCGAGCGTGGAATAAGCGTAACTCGGTACTGATTCGCAAATTTTATCAATGCTTTTAAATCGGCAATGTCTTTGGGAATGGCAACTGCCAAAGGTTTTTCTTGATAAACAGAGGCATCAGTTGAATAAAGAATTTTCTGAGCGTTGTGCGTGGTTGAATTGTCAAAAAAAAGCTCTCCTGCAAAAGACTCTTGCAAGATATTGAAGTCTGTGATAGTAATTTTAGCAGCCATATTTACCATTTAGTGATGAGAGATAAGTAATGAGTTTTAAGTTTTGGTTTTAGATGGCAACCAAATTTTACCGACTACTTAATAGCTCATTACTTGTTTCTACGTGTAAAATTATCACATTGAATACTAAAACAGCAAATAGCGAAAAACTTTATTTCCAATCTTACCGATATTCTACCTTTCAGCCCTTTGATAGCGTCCATTGGTCATTTCCTTGTTGTATTTGGAATATGATATTTCTAAATTTAAACTTCAAAAATCGTATAATTATGAAATTTCTTCGACAACTTTTAGAAAGTATCAGATTTGCTTGGCAAGCCCTTCGTAGTAATCTTCTACGGACTACACTTTCACTTTTGGGTGTTACTATCGGTATTTTTTCAATTGTGGCAGTTTATACTTTTGTCGATTCTATGAATTCGGGTATTCGTGAACAAATTGATTCTTTCGGGAAAGGCGTGGTTTATGTAGGAAAATGGCCTTGGGTGATGGGAAATAATTATCCTTGGTGGAAATATATCAATCGCCCAACGATGAAATATAATGAATATCGTTATTTGAGTGATAATCTCGAAAATGCACAAGCAATTTCTATTTTAGATGGTCGCCAAACGACTTTGAAAAATGGAAATAATAGTATTGAATCTCGATTGTTGGGAGTGAGTTATGATTACAATAAAATTTCAGATGTACCCGTAGAAAATGGTCGTTATTTCTTGACAAATGAAACGGACAATTCTGCTTTTGCTGTAATTCTTGGGGCTGATATTAAAGAAGCTCTTTTCCCAAATATTGCGGATGCCGTTGGTGAAACGATAAAAATCAATGGAATTAAGTTTAAGGTAATTGCCACGATGCGAAAGAAAGGGGAAGATTTAATTAGCCTTGGAGGTTCGCCCGATGACCGTGCGTATATTCCGTACACGACTTACGCAAGTCTTTTCCAAAAAGATGAACCTGAGCCAGATATTGCCATAAAAGCATACGATTGGGATAATGGACAAGAAACTTTGGAGGGTGAAATTACGGGTTTGATGAGAAGTAGAAGAGGTTTGAAGCCAACGCAAGACGATAATTTTTCGATTAATAGATTGGATGGAGCCGTGAAGTTTTTTGATTCAATTTTCTCAAGTTTAAACGTTGGAGGAGGTATTATTGCTCTTTTCTCATTATTAGTTGGCGGTTTCGGAATTGCCAATATTATGTTTGTTTCGGTAAAGGAAAGAACCAATATTATCGGTATTCAGAAGTCGTTGGGAGCGAAGAATTATTTTATTCTTTTTCAATTTTTATTTGAAGCCGTTTTCTTGAGTTTGATTGGTGGTTTGGTTGGTATTTTATTAGTCTGGCTACTGTCTTTCATAGATTTTGGTTCACTAAAATTAGTATTGAGTTATTCAAATATGATAAAAGGAATTATAACGGCAACCGTTATTGGGGTAATTTCTGGAATTGTTCCCGCATGGATTGCGGCACGTTTAGACCCAGTAATTGCGATTCGTTCAAAGTAGCACAGGTTTTAACCTGTCAAAATTTAATCGGACAGGTTAAAACCTGTGCTACTTATGACGTTGCAAACTTAAAGGCACTTGTAATACTCAAAATCATAATGAAAGATATGAGATACAAATAGAACAAAATGACCGATTTGAATAAGGTTTTCACAATTCCTTGACGATAAACCGTTTTGAGAGAAATGATAAAATAAAGAAAGAAACCTAACATGGTCATTATTAAGGCAATTTTCCAGTAGCCTAATAAAACTCCTCCACCTACAAATATGATAAGCATCAAGAAAAACACACTGTGAATATGAATTGAGAAAATCAAATGTTCGTAGTAATAACGGGTGTGTCCCGCCATTAAATGTGGAACGTGTCGGTACTTTCTAATTTTTCTAAAACGGATTAAATACATAGTCCAATCCCATAAATATTTCCATAATCTGAAAGGATACGAAATAATACTATGCGTTCTTTTGCTATAAATTATTTTCAGTAAAAATGCCACAATAGGCATTAAAATAAACATCATCAATGAAAATGCTCCAATGCCCAAATGAGCAATTTCTGAAAAAGCCTTTTCGGCATCTTCGCTAAAAGCTAATTGATAATAGGTTAAATTTCGTAAAATTCCTCTTTGAAAAGGGCGTAAAAAAGCCATCGTTTCGTTGCCTTTTTTTCTGTTTAAACTGTCTAATTGTTCGTCAGACATTTTCAAAACTTTTTTCAAATAGGTAGTGTTTTCCAGACTTCCATCACTTCCTTTTATGGTAAGTATTGTGTCGGTATCATAATGAATTTTTAAAGAAGCATTATTTTTTAAAGCATGAAGATTTAACGAATATTCCAATAGCTTTTTCTTGCCAATTGTCTCCGTAAAATAATCTCTTAAATCTTTACTTACTTCGGCAATTTCTTCGGTATTGGTAGTATCTGCAATAATTTGTTTTTGAATCTCTATCAATCTTTCTCTTTGTTTGTCTTCGGGTAAATTTGAGATAAGTTTTCGTAAAGTATCTTCCGAATCAAGATTCATTTCATCCAAGATTTCACCTAATGAAACAGAGGTAAAATCTACCCATTTATTGAATTTGCTTTGTGCTTTTTTGGTTTTTTTGTCAAGTTTTCCATACATTTTTAGTGCTAATTCGGCTGCTTTGACGTTATCTTGAGCATTTGCTAAGCCGTTTGTATCTTTTGAAGTTTTGATTTCTTCTAATTTATCTTTGGCATCTTCCACCTCTTCTTCAAGGTTCTGTTTAGCTTTATTTTTAACATTTCCTGCTTGGTCTTTTACAGTGATATTGTCCGTTAAAAAGTCGCTACTGCCTTTTAATACTAAATCTACCATGTAGCCTAAACCCAAGAAAAATATAAATGAAACTAAAAAATACAGACGAATAGGAGGTACATAACGCCCACGACGACCTTCGAGAAAATCTTTTGTGATTTTTCCGGGATATAGAAAAATCGAAACCATGGTATTGTAAAACTTAGTATCGAAGTGTGTAAAACCTTCAAATACTTCAAACGCTAAATGTCCGAGGGGAACTTTTAAATCGTGATTTTCTTGCCCACAGTTTGGACAAAAATTGTCTTCTATTTTAAGAATGGTGTGGCAATTGTGGCAAATTTCTACTTTACGACGCTTTTTGTGGACAGACATATTGTGATTGAATAGTTAATAGAGAATAATTAAGAGTTAAGTCGGAGTTCTGTCATTAGGTGTTTGTACTGTCGTAAAACTGCCTAATTCTAACGAATACTTACACGTTTGATAATTATGAATCTAAAAATACAAAAAAAAGGAGAAAACCTTTCGATTTTCTCCTTTGGGGGAATAATAAATAAATCTATTCTGGAGTTCCATCATCTTCGATGTTTGGCTCAGTGGTATCTAAAAGAGCGTTTTCATCGTTTTTGATTTTGTCTTTGATTCTTCCTTCTAAAATCTCAAGTAATTCGTGATTGTCTTTCAACATATCTTTTACGGCATCACGACCTTGACCCAGACGATTGGTTTCAAAGCTAAACCATGAACCTGATTTTTTCACGATTTCCATGTCAACGGCTAAATCTAAAACTTCACCTGCTTTAGAAATACCTTCGCCATACATAATGTCAAATTCAACTACTTTGAAAGGAGGGGCTACTTTGTTCTTAACCACCTTCACACGTGTACGGTTACCGATTACGTTATCCGCATCTTTAATTTGACCAATACGACGAATATCCAAACGAACTGACGAATAGAATTTCAAGGCATTACCACCCGTAGTTGTTTCTGGCGAACCAAACATTACTCCAATTTTATCACGTAATTGGTTAATGAAAATACAACAACAACCCGTTTTGTTGATAACCCCTGTTAATTTACGTAAAGCTTGAGACATCAAACGAGCCTGTAAACCCATTTTAGAATCTCCCATATCCCCTTCCAATTCAGCTTTTGGAACAAGAGCCGCCACTGAGTCAATCACACAAATATCAATTGCACCAGAAGAAATCAACTGTTCTGCAATCTCCAAAGCTTGTTCTCCATTATCAGGCTGAGCAATTAATAATTGACTTGTATCAATACCTAATTTTTCGGCATAGCCTTTATCAAAAGCGTGTTCAGCATCAATAAATGCCGCCAAGCCACCTGATTTTTGAGCTTCGGCAATACAGTGCATGGTAAGTGTAGTTTTACCAGAAGATTCTGGCCCATAAATTTCAACAACACGACCACGAGGTACACCTCCAACGCCTAAAGCTAAGTCAAGCCCCAATGAACCTGTTGAAATAACAGGAACATCCATAACCTTAGCGTCCGACAAACGCATCACTGTTCCTTTACCATAAGCCTTGTCTAATTTTTCAAGCGTAGTTTGTAATGCTTTTAATTTTTCATTAGCAGGATTAGCTGCTTCTGCTTGTTGTTTTGCCATGTTTTTTTTACAGTTTTCTAAATTTTCTAAGGGTGAATTTACTATAATTTCAGCAAATAAAAGTATTTTGCCGTGAAATGTTAAATCGAAATATACAAATACCTTTTGTGTTGTTTGTCTTGATGTCTTTCGGAGTAAAGGCACAATTGAACAACACCAAGTTGGAGACTTTCCAACATCTTGATTCCACAAAATCGGGGCAATTTACTTTCCAATTTGAAAGTTTTAGCTTCTTAAAGAACAACGAATACTTCCTAAAAGTTGCAGATGGATACACGCTTTTTGGCAATCAATTTTCGCCCAAATTCACGTATCAACCTGCCCCTCATGTGCGTATTGAGGCGGGCGTTTACGCTTGGAAAGATTTTGGAAATTCAGCTTTCACGGCTGTTCAACCCATTTTTACGGTGAAAATTCAAAAAGATTCTTCACAATTTTTATTTGGAAATTTAGAAGGACAATTAAATCACCGTTTGATTGAACCTATGTTGAATTTTGAGCGAGTAATTCTCAACCGACAAGAGAACGGTTTGCAATATACTCGACGTAAGCAAAAAGTCTTTTTTGATGCTTGGATTGACTGGCAAAAAATGATTTATAAAGGTTCTAATTTTCAAGAAGAAATCTTTGCGGGTTTTTCGTGGAATAAAAAACTGATAAATCGACCAAATTTTAGTTTTTCGATTCCTTGGCAAATGACGTTTCAGCACCGAGGAGGACAAAATACAAAAGACACCGCTCAGGTAATTACCAATATCAATACCGCCATCGGAATTGATGCGGAATGGCGTTTTAGAGGTTTTCTACAAAAACTCAAAACGCAAAACTATTGGGTTGGTTATCGCCAAACGGCAAATTATCATCCTTATTTTCCTGATGGTTCGGGTATTTACTTAAATCTTACTGCCGAAACCAAACTGATAAATTTAATGGTCAGTTATTGGAATTCTTCGGGTTATTTGTCTGATGCAGGAGGCGATTTGTACCAATCGGTTGGACGAACTTATAATTATGGAAATGTGATAGAAAAGAATCGTAATTTGTTGATTTTTAGAGTAATGAAAGATTGGGAAATGATGGAAAATCTTTGGCTAACCTTCAGATTTGAACCCTATTTTGATTTGAACAATCATGCCTTTGAACATTCAGAAGGATTGTTTTTGACCTACCGACAGGCGTTTCACCTTCGGTAGAGACGTTGCCTGCAACGTCTGAAATGGAGTATTGTCTCCACAAACAACTACAACAAAAAAAGAGACGTTGCAGGCAACGTCTCTACTGATGTAAATCTGAAAATATTAGAAAATAAACTTCGTTGAAAGGAAGTTTGATTCGTGGTTTTCAACAATTTGATTAATAATCGCTTTGTTTTCAGCCGTGTCTTTCGTAGCTACTACCGTTCTGATTGAGAATGAACGTAATGCCGCCGTAACCGAAAGTGTTCCTTCTGCCGAATCTTTACGACCCGTGAATGGGAATGAATCTGGTCCACGTTGACATTGTGAATTAATATTTACTCTTGACACTTGGTTCACGGCAACGTCCATCAATTTAGTGATTTGAGAAATATCTTTACCAAAAATAGACACTTGTTGTCCGTGCGACGATTCAAGTAAATAATCAATTGGCTGCTGAATATTTGAGAACGGAACAACTGGAACAACTGGTCCAAATTGCTCTTCGTGCCAAATTTTCATTTCTTTCGTCACTGGATAAAGCAAGGCTGGATAAACAAAAGATTTTACCGTTTCGCCACCATTTTCATTGATAACACTTGCTCCGTGTGTTTTTGCGTCGTCAATCAATTCTTTCAAATAAGCAGGTTTGTTTGGTTCTGGAAGTGGAGTAATATTTACGCCTTTATCCCACATTAAACCTAACTTTAATTTGCCAATTTCTTCCGCCATTCTTGCATTGAATTGGTCAACTAAAGATTTATGCACCCACATGATTTTCAAAGCAGTACATCTTTGTCCGTTGAAAGATAACGAACCTAACATACATTCTTTAACGGCTAATTCTAAATCTGCACTTTGAGTAACGATTGCCGCATTTTTAGCGTCAAGACCCAAAATAGCACGTAAACGGTTTACTTTCGGGTGAAGTTTTTTCAATTGGTCAGCTACTTTTGACGAACCAATTAATGTTAAAACGTCAATTTTACCCGATTCCATCATTTGTGGAATTACTGAATTTCCACGACCATAAACGGTGTTGATTACACCCGCAGGAAATGAAGTACGGAAGGCTTCCAACAATGGATAATGCAATAATGTACCGTGTTTCGGTGGTTTGAAACACACCACGTTACCCATAATCAAAGCAGGAATCAAAGTAGTAAATGTTTCATTCAATGGATAATTGAAAGGTCCCATACACAACACAACCCCAAGTGGCGAACGACGAACTTGTCCGATAATTCCTTCCTCAATCATAAATCTTGATGAAGTACGGTCGATGTCTTTCAACGCTCCGATAGTGTCATAAATATATTGAACAGTACGGTCAAATTCTTTCTGAGAATCGCCCAATGATTTACCAATTTCCCACATCAAAAGTTTTACCACTTCGTCACGTTTGGTAATCATTTTCTGTGTGAATTTCTCTACTGCTTCAATTCTTTTTGAAACAGACATTGAAGGCCATTCTCCACGACCAAAATCGTAGGCTTTCACCGCTGATTCTAATACTTCCATCGCATCTGAAGGCTCAGTAATTGGATACGAACCAATGCGTTTTTGTTCTAAACCATTTTCGGTTTGCACATAAATCGGCGACCAAACATCTTGGGTTTTTCTTGCCCACGGTCTCATTTCACCATTGACTAAATATTCACGTTGTTCAATGGGTTCTGTTAGGTTATATTCCGCTGGAATTTGCTCTTCGGTTGGGAATAATTTTTCTATCTCGTTTACAGTCATTGTATTAATTTTTGTTGGAATGATTGAGGTTTTGATTTCGTGACAAAGTTCAACGGAAAGAGATTTTAGTTGGATATTTTAAAGAATTTTATTTTTATAGTTCAAATAATTATTTATATATTTATATTTTATATTTATTTGTTAGCAGATTTTAAAATTAAATTCTTTCTAAGTAAAAGCAGATTTTAAGTATTCCTTACCGATTAAAAACCAATTTTTTTTGTGATAAATTGATTTTGTATTAGTAATCATGTAAATTTCGTTAAATAAATTATTAAGGTTAAAATACCAATTTTTATATATGGTTTCATCCATCACTAATGGCGTAAAAATAAGTGTTCAGACGGAGTTTCAACCTGAATATTCAAACCCTTTTCAAGCTCATTTTGTGTTTTCTTATCATGTAAGAATTCAGAATGAAAGTGATTTTACCGTGAAATTATTACGTCGTCATTGGTATATTTATGATGCCAACGGACAAATTCGTGAGGTAGAAGGAGAGGGCGTTGTTGGGCAACAACCAACATTAGAACCGGGACAAAGCTATGAATACACTTCTGGTTGTAACCTAAATACTTCTATTGGAAAAATGGCAGGAACATATCAGATGGAAAGAGTTTTTGATGGAAAATATTTCAACGTAATTATCCCAGATTTTAATCTAATTGCTCCCTTTAGAATGAATTAGATTGGGGTTATGGGAATTGGTTACTGGAAATTAGTTATTGGTTGACTCAATTATATAATTCTTGAAAATATTAGACAATTCCAGTAAAATATTAAATTGGTAATTAGCCCTTTTCCCGTTTTCCAATCACCAATAACTAATCACCAAACAAATACTAAACGCATAACAACACTTAATGCTAAAATACTTCGTCAAATTTCTTCTTTCTTCAAAAAACGAACACTCACTTCATTCTCCATTTGTTTTTGAACTTTACACAAAGGTTATTATTGCCAAAACCAAGAATCCGATTTTTACCGAAATTGAAAATTTAAGGAAAAAGCTTTTTAGAAATAAAACGGTTATTGAAATTACAGATTTTGGAGCTGGTTCAAGGGTTTATAAAACCAATCAACGAGAAATTAGACAAATTGCTAAAAGTGCAGAGAAAAAACCAAAATTTGGACGTCTGCTTTTTAGACTAATTCAATGGTTTAAACCCACAACTGTTTTTGATTTAGGAACATCACTCGGAATTACAACTATTTATGAATCAAAGGCTTATTCGGAAGCTAAAGTTTTGACATTTGAAGGTTGTCCAGCCACAGCGTCTATAGCTCAAAAGAATTTTGAAGCATCAAATTGTCAAAATATAGAAATTGTTATTGGCAATATTGATGAAACTTTACCGAAAACATTAAGCCAAATTCAGCAATTAGATTTTGCTTTTTTTGATGCAAATCATCGCTACCAACCAACGGTAAATTACTTTGAAATGTGTTTGCAAAAAGCGACAGAAGAAAGTGTTTTTGTATTTGACGACATTCATTGGTCAGATGAAATGCACGAGGCTTGGCAGTATATCAGAAATCATCCAGAAGTAATGATTTCGATAGATTTGTTTTTTGTAGGATTAGTCTTTTTTAGAAAAAATCAGCCAAAGCAAGATTTTGTACTTCGATTTTGAATTGTCGGCACTAAGATTTATAAGATTCTAAAGTTTTAAGATTTAAAATGTTTGGAGCTAAGGTTTGATAAACTTAACTCTGAGCATTTTCAAATTTTAAATCCTAAAATTATTTATTGGTCTTATAAATCTTAGCTCTGACATAATTACTTCACAATTACACCCGTAGCTACAAAACCAATAGCTTTTTCTGGTTCAGTGATTTTGGCAATTTCTTCTTTACTTTTTCCTCCATCTTCGGCGTAGTGTTTCAACATTGCCACCGAAGTAGTTTTAACTTTGGCAATACCTTCAAAAACAACGGTTTTTCCTGCAATATCTTTTGGAACAAAGAAACCATAGTCTTTGAAAGTTACACGCATGGTTTTACCGTCTGTGGTTTTTACTTTCATCCAACAACCTGCGGCTTTACATACCGATTCAACCACGCCTGTAACTTTAGCAGGCATTTCTTCTTTACTCGCCAATTTAGATTCTAATTCAGTAGCAGAAATTGCCCCTTTTTCAGTGATTTGTTCACCGTGAAAACTTTGTGATTTTGCGATGAATGACGCTCCAATTAGCATCGCACTTAATAATAATTTTCTCATAATCAGTCTGTTGTAATTTTTGCAAATTTAATTAATAAAACGAAATTATATGCTTAAAATCATAATATCTCTCGATTTATCCTTCCATCAAATCCTTTAAAATCTTCTGAGCGGCAATCGAAATTACCGTTCCCGGACCAAAAACGCCAGAAACACCTGCGTCGTACAAATACTGATAATCTTGGGCAGGAATAACACCTCCTGCAATGACCATAATATCTTCACGTCCTTGTTTTTTGAGTTCTTCAATTAATTGAGGAACAAGGGTTTTATGTCCCGCCGCCAAACTTGATGCACCCACTACGTGAACGTCGTTTTCAACGGCTTGTTTTGCCACCTCTTCAGGCGTTTGGAATAGTGGCGTAATGTCCACGTCAAAACCCAAATCTGCAAAGCTGGTAGCGATAACTTTCGCTCCACGGTCGTGTCCGTCTTGTCCCATTTTTGCCACCATAATTCTTGGTCTGCGACCTTCCTGTTTCGCAAACTCGTCTGCCATTTCTCTGGCAATTCTAAAATTTTCGTCGTCTGTCACTTCTGCTGAATAAACGCCTGATATTGAACGGATTATTGCTTTATGTCTGCCATACACTTTTTCTAAGGCGAATGAAATCTCGCCTAAACTTGCTCTTAAACGAGCCGCTTCAACTGCTAAAGCTAATAAATTTCCTTCACCAGTTTCGGCAGATTTTGTAATTTTTGCTAATATTTCAGTAACTGCTTCCGAATTTCTTTCTGCTTTAATTTTATCTAATCTTTCAATTTGAGAAATTCTAACGGCTTGATTATCAACGTCTCTAACTTCAATTTCAGTTTCAACGGCTAATTTGAATTTATTTACGCCAACAATTACGTCTTTTCCTGAGTCAATTCTGGCTTGTTTTCGGGCTGCGGCTTCTTCAATTCTCATTTTGGGAAGCCCCGTTTCGATTGCCTTTGCCATTCCGCCCAATTGTTCTACTTCTTCAATCAATGCCCAAGCTTTTTTGGCGAGTTCCATCGTCAAATATTCGACATAGTACGAACCACCCCACGGGTCAATTGCCTTGGTAATTCCTGTTTCGTGTTGCAAATATAATTGTGTATTTCGAGCGATTCGAGCGGAGAAATCAGTTGGTAAGGCAATGGCTTCATCCAATGAGTTTGTGTGTAAACTTTGTGTGTGTCCCAACGCCGCTGCCATGGCTTCAATGGTTGTTCTGGCAACGTTATTAAATGGGTCTTGCTCTGTCAATGACCAACCAGAAGTTTGGCAGTGTGTTCTGAGCATCAGAGACTTATCGTTCTTCGGATTAAATTCTTTTACAATTTTTGCCCATAACATTCTACCTGCTCTCATTTTGGCAATTTCCATAAAATGATTCATGCCAATTGCCCAGAAAAATGAAAGTCTTGGAGCAAAATTATCAATATCCAAACCTGCATTTACGCCTGTGCGGAGGTATTCCAGTCCATCTGCTAAAGTATAAGCCAACTCAATATCTGCCGTTGCTCCTGCTTCCTGCATGTGGTAGCCCGAAATAGAAATGGAATTGAATTTAGGCATATTTTGAGCGGTGTACGCAAAAATATCCGCAATGATTCGCATTGAAGGCAAAGGTGGATAAATGTAGGTATTTCGTACCATAAATTCCTTCAAAATATCATTCTGTATTGTCCCTGATAGTTTTTCGGGAGAAACGCCTTGTTCTTCTGCTGCTACAATATAAAATGCCATGATGGGTAAAACGGCTCCGTTCATGGTCATAGATACCGACATTTCGTCCAATGGAATTTGGTCGAACAAAATCTTCATATCTTCTACCGAATCTATGGCAACCCCTGCTTTTCCAACATCACCTGTCACTCTTGGGTGGTCTGAATCATATCCTCGGTGCGTTGCCAAATCAAAAGCAACAGAAAGACCCTTTTGTCCTCCCGCTAAGTTTTTACGATAAAAAGCGTTTGACTCTTCGGCAGTAGAAAAACCTGCATATTGACGCACTGTCCAAGGACTTTGCACATACATGGTTGAATATGGCCCACGAAGATAGGGAGGAAGTCCTGCCGCAAATTTTAAATGTTCAGCATCGGCTAAGTCTTCTTCTGTAAAATAATTTTTCACAGGAATTCCTTCTGCCGAACGCCAAGGTTTGATGGCTGGAAACTCTTTTGAAGTTTCATTTTGTTTCTTAAAATCTATATTTGATAAATTCGGTTTCATAATTTTGAGAGGAAATGATTATTTTTCAAAGATTTCAGAAAGTCTGTGAGTTGGCAAAAGTTCAAAACTCAAATTGGTATTTTTTACTGTTTTAGATTCGTTTTGTTCAAAAGGTTTTTCGTCGAATCTAAATTTATTTACGCCCACCATCACCGACTGATTTTCGGTCAACGAGTTTTGTAAATATTCAAAATTTTCCTTGATACTGTTTTGAATAATGTTTTTCTGGAACGCTTCAATTATACCACCTTCATTTTCAATTTCTGTTAAAATATTGAAGGCTTCTTCGGCTAATTGAAATGTCAAACTTTCAATAAAATAACTTCCTGCCGAGGGGTCAATGACTTTATCGAGATAGCTTTCTTCTTTCAAAATTGTAGAAATATTGCGAGCAATTCTACGGCTAAAATCGTCAGATTCTTGATAAGTGTCATCATACGCACGCACGCTCAAAGCATCACAACCACCAATAATTGCCGACATCGCTTCGGTGGTTGCTCGTAACATATTGGTATTGGGTGTGATAGAAGAATTATAAAAAGATGAAGTGATACAGTGAATAGAAATGCCCAAATATTTTTCATCGGTTAGTCCGTAGCCTTCGGTTAAAATTTTCTTCCAAAGGAATTTCAAGGCTCTGATTTTAGCAATTTCTCCAAAATAGTTTGTTCCAACTGAAATAGAGAATTCTATTTTTTGTACAATTTCTTGTAAGTCAATATTTTGCTCCGAAAGTTTGTCAATAACCTCAATAGCAGAGCCAAGTGTATAGGCTATTTCCTGTGCAATATTTGCCCCTGCATTATGGAAGGAATGACTACTAATTGTAATACCTTTGAAGTACGGATGATTTTGTATTTTTCCAAGAATATTTGCTTGGTTTTTCCAATCTTCGCTTGTCAGAATACCCTGTGTGAAATATCTTTCAAGTATATCGTTTATGATTCCACCTTTCCATAAATAAGGAGCGATGATTTGTAACTCATTTACTAATTTTAAGTAGTTATTTTCAACTTTAAAAAAAAATGGTGTATCAGATAGTTTGATATTACTTAACAATTTCTTAATTTCAATCTCCGAAATCGACACGCCACTAAAATCAATCAGAAAAGAATTTGCTCCCGCATATAAAGAGTTGATAATCAGTTGATTAGTTTCTTTTCCAGACTTGAACTTAATTATTTCCCGATTATTCCAAATTTTTGTAAAACCTTGAAATTGAGATTGTTGTACAATTTTTAAAGGCAATTTATTGATATTTTGACTATCTGCATAGCTCGAAACTTTGTTTTTTATATCAATTTGCCATGTTATTGTTTTATCAAAATCTTTACCTTTCAAGTCTTTAATAACTTGTTGTTTCCATTGCTCTTGAGCATGGTTTACAAAATTTTGGAAGAGTTGATTTTTCATAAAATTTTATAAAATTGTTTTTTAATTTTTCAAAGTTAATTAAAATTACCATTTTAGATTATTTTAAACAAAGAATCCCCTAAAGTTACTATTTACGTCCTTACTGTTGTATTATTCTAAGAAGTATTGTAAAAGTTGTATTTCAACTTTCCAGTTTTAGAAAAAAATGAAAAAAATAGGTTCATCACGACCAAAAAAAGTGCTATTTTTGTCCTCTGCTGGAAAGTAAATATTTGTATTTTTTCTCTTTAGTCGCCAATTAATTGAAAATCAGATATTTGAATCTCTCGCTTGTCCAGTGCCGCTATTTTTAGAAAATACCATGTACCCTACTTACCAACCAGATGCAAGACAAATCTGGATTAAATGTCTTGAAGTTATACATAAAGAGATAAACGAACAAAGTTTTAAAACTTGGTTCGAACCCATCGTTCCTTTAAAAGTAACGAATCAAACTTTATCTATTCAAGTGCCAAGCCAATTCTTCTATGAGTGGCTTGAGGAAAACTATATTCATGTATTACGTAAGGCGATTGACTATGCAATGGGTAGAAATGGAATGTTGGAATATTCGATAATTGTGGATAAAGGCGATAAAAAAAATCCACCCATTGCTTATAATGTTCCGAATCAAAAACCTACTGTTCCTGTTCAAGCCCAAAAAAGACCTGAACCAACGGTTTATGAAAGTCCATTTCAATTAAAAGATTTAGATTCATTAGATTTAGATTCATACCTAAATCCGCATTATACTTTTGACAATTTCGTAGAAGGAGATTGTAACCGTTTGGGACGTTCGGCGGGTTTAGCCGTTGCTCAACGTCCGGGAGTTACTTCATTTAACCCTTTGATGATTTATGGTAGCGTTGGATTGGGTAAAACTCACTTGATTCAGGCGATTGGAAATTATATTAAAAACACACACGCTAACAAGTTTGTGTTGTATGTAACTTCCGAAAAATTCTGTAATCAATTTATTAATGCCATTAAAAACAATACACTTCAAGCATTTACCAATTTTTATATGCAAGTTGATGTGTTGATTATTGACGATGTTCAGTTTTTGGCAGGTAAAGAAAAAACACAGGAATCTTTTTTCCATATTTTTAATCATTTGCATCAATCTGGAAAGCAAATCATTATGTCGTCTGACAGACCTCCAAGAGAATTGGCAGGAATGCAAGATAGATTACTTTCAAGATTTAAGTGGGGATTAACAGCCGATGTACAACAACCTGATTTTGAGACTCGTATCGCTATTATTCAAAAGAAATTGCAAGCCGATGGAATTTATATTGAAGATAAAGTAATAGAATATTTAGCTCATAGCATTGATACCAACGTCCGTGAAATGGAAGGAGTAATTGTTTCTTTAATGGCTCATGCTTCTTTGAATAGAAAGGAAATTGATATGGATTTGGCTCGTGCTACGCTGAAAAATATCGTTGTTGATAATGAAAAAGAAGTAACAGTTGATACAATTTTGGATGCCGTTACTCAACATTTTGAAGTAAATATGAGCGACTTGAAAAGTAAAAGTCGTAAAAAAGAAACCGTTTTCCCAAGACAAGTTGCCATGTATTTAATGAAAGAATTTACAAATTTGCCATTAAAATCAATTGGTTATCATTTTGGCGGACGTGACCACAGTACCGTAATCCATGCAGTTCAAACCATCAGTGATATGCTTGAAACGGATAAAGACGTTGAAAAAACAATGCAGAAATTATACAAATACTTTAACAGAGTACGAGTTAAAGCCTAATAATTGGGTAATCCGTCAAAGCCTCTGATTTTTTACTGACCTGATTTTATAGATTTGTTCAGTTTTGGTTTTCATAAATTACTTTTTAATAATTCTGAACTATAATCTTTGCTTTCCCGTAAGGTTGTTTCATTTTTTTGATTCAATCTTACGGATTTTTTTTATCTTAGTAACGCTAAATAAATCTTTAAATCAACAAAGTTCTATGAGAAAAAAAACACTATTGCTTTTGATAATGCTGTTGTTTGTCATAACTCAGTCTAAAGCTATTGGAATGAAAAGCATTGACCCAATGCGGCAAATACAAATGGATAATTACGAATGGATGGTTGATAATCCGAAAGGCAAATTGAAAATACGTTTTGTACGTAATGAAGATAAATCGTCTGATACTACTAATAAACCGAAGGGATTTTTTGGGAAACTGAAAAGTGTAGTGAATATGATTTTTGATGCTTCTGATAATCCTCCTTTTAAAGTAGAAATTGTCAGAGAAAAAGAGAAGAAAAATTAACAGATTTGGTGGAACTTCCCGAAAGTTCTAAAACTTTCGGGAAGTTGAAATGAAAGTTGTTAAGAAATAACAGCCTATTTCTTAACAACTTTCATTTCAATTCTACGGTTTTTAGCTTTTCCTTCTTCAGTTGCATTTGATGCAATTGGATTTAAAGCACCTTTTCCCGCAAAATCAATTCTTAAATCTTGAACTCCGTTTGCTACCAATAAATTTTTAACGGCAAATGCACGTTTGAACGATAATTTACGGTTTTGCAAAGAATCTCCAGTATTGTCCGTGTAGCCAATCAGTTTAACTTGTACACGTGGATAGGCAGACATAATTTTGGCTAAATCTTGAACCGTTTTTTCTGAACCTGCAACCAAAGTATTGGTGTTAGATTCAAAATTAAGGTTGTCAAAAGTAAACGATTGATTTGCTTTTGCACTGCTATCTGTTAAATATTTAGCAAACTTAAAGTTGAAAGAACCTTCCGTTAAATCCACTTTTTGTCCATTTGGTAAGCTAATACCAACGGCAGTTGTAGTAGGAACAGTAACTGCGGCAGCACTTGAATCAACTTTAACTGCTGCGGAGTCTTTCGTTAAATTGGTGGTATCAATTTTGGCATTTGTAACTTGCTCTAATTGTGCAGAATCTGGTTCTACCTTTGACGAACTTAAACTACTCCAATCGTAATTTGCTGCAAAATAACCAATACCTCCTAATACTGCTGCAATTAAAATAGTTGGCAGTAACCATTTAGGTATTGACATTCCACTTCCTTCTTCACTGTCATAATCTTTGTTAGAATATGTTACTTCTCTGTGTTCTGTTGGTTTGTTTACAGGTGGTGTTGGAATACCATTAGATTTAATTCCTCCTGGAGCAAATTGTACAGGTTTAATTTCTTCACTCAAGAAAGTACTTAAGCCTAATACGTCAATCATTTTAGTTTGTAGATTCTCTGGTGTTTCATCCAAAAGAATACTTCTTTGGTCTAACAAAGTATTGGCAAGCCCTGCTTTATCTAAATTTTGAGTGGCAACCATTTTACCCAATTTGCCCACAACGATAGGAGCAACAATTGATAAAAGTGAGGTAGCTGATGAATTTCTTACGCCCGCAAATTGTGAAATCATGGTAGCGATAGAACTCTTTTTATCAGGCAAAAGCATACTCACTAAGCCATTTCCTTTTTCTACAACTTGAGCAAAATTATCTTTATTATTTACTAAATTTCCGATTTGCTCAATGATACTTCCGTCATGATTTCCTTTCTTTACTACATTCATGAGCGTAGTTGCACCTGCTTCATTTGAGGCTCTTTTCATTAATCCCCCAACAAAAGTTGGAATCAAACCTTCAATTGCAGTTTTTACTTTATCTTCTTTCTCTCCAAGTAGATTTGAGGCTTTGTTGGCAACATCCCCTAATAATAGTTCTTTTAACTCTCCAAATAAGTTCATACTCAATTTTTTAAATTCTTAATCATTATTCAAAATTACAATCAATTCTATAAAATCCATTCAATTTTATACCTCTATATTAAAGCAATCCTTTAAAATTTTAATAAAAACGTAATTATCTACGTTGCAAGCACTAATTTTGTAGTCCATTTCTGCCAAAAAGCAGCTAAGATTATTTTATGAAAAAAATATTATTTATTGACCGTGATGGTACTATTATCGTTGAACCTCCTATCGACTTTCAAGTTGACTCGCTTGAGAAATTAGCTTTTCTTCCTAAAGCTATTTCAAATCTTAGAAAAATTGCGGAAGAATCTGACTACGAATTAGTTATGGTAACGAATCAGGATGGATTGGGAACAGACTCTTTTCCAGAAGATACGTTTTGGTTGCCACAAAATAAAATGATGGAAATTCTCGAAGGAGAAAATATCCATTTTTCGGCAATACACATTGACCGTACTTTTGAACATGAAAATGCTCCGACACGTAAACCAAGAACGGGAATGTTGGATAAATATTTTGATGAATCAGAATATGATTTGAAAAATTCTTTTGTTTTAGGAGACAGACTTACTGATGTGCAATTGGCGATTAATCTTGGAGCAAAAGCTATTTATTTAGGAGATAAATCTTTTGATAATGCTGAGCAAGAAACGGCAACTGCTTTATCGTCAAAAGATTGGGACGAAATCTATCAATTCTTGCGTTTACCTGAGCGTAAGGCTTCTGTTGAAAGAATTACGAAGGAAACAAAAATTTGGATTGACTTAAATCTTGACGGAAAAGGAAAATCTAATATCGAAACAGGTTTAGGTTTCTTTGACCACATGCTCGACCAATTAGCGAAACATTCAGGGGCTGATTTGACAGTAAAAGTTGACGGAGATTTACACATCGACGAACATCACACCATTGAAGATACTGCTTTAGCTTTGGGTGAAGCGTATTTGAAGGCATTAGGAGATAAAAAAGGAATTACTCGTTACGGATTTTATTTATTGCCAATGGACGAAGCTCTGGTTCATGCAGCGATTGATTTTTCTGGAAGAAATTGGATGGTTTGGGATGCTAAATTCTCTCGTGAAAAAATTGGAGAAATGCCAACCGAAATGTTCTTTCACTTCTTTAAATCATTTACAGATACGGCAAAATGTAATTTGAACATCAAAGCCGATGCTGATAATGAACACCATAAAATAGAGGCAATTTTCAAGGCATTTGCCAAAGCTATTAAAATGGCAACGAAGAGAGAAATTAAAGATTTAGATATTTTACCTTCAACAAAGGGTGTTTTGTAGATTTTATTGAAAGAATTTGAAGGATAATGAATTTTTAACCTTCATTTTTTTAAACTTTATTTTTCTATGATTTATCTTTGTCATATTATTATTTAGAAAATTTCACAATCAAAAACATAAAATCATGACTGATACAGTTTTCGGAACATACCTTGCTTGGGCTTTTTATATTGCATTGTTTACAGCATCTGGATTTGTAGGTGTAAAATTGCAAAAAATCTATAACGAAAGAGGTAAGTAGTTTTATCAGTGAACAGTTATCAGTAAACAGTTTATGTAAGAGTAGCTGTTTACTGATAACTGTTTACTGTTTAAAGAATATATTGGCTTAAATCTCTATTCTTCACCATTCCTCCGAGTCTCTCTGTTACCAATTCTTTCGAAATTATCACCTTTTCATTTGGCATAATTACATCTGGAATATCAAACATAATGTCGTTCAATAAATGAGACATTACGGTTTGTAAACGTCTTGCTCCAATATTTTCAACTTCGGCATTCACGGCAAAAGCTATACGTGCAATTTCTGCTAAAGCTTCATCAGTAAAAGAAAGTTCAACACCTTCGGCACTCAATAAAGCTTCGTATTGTCTTGTTAAAGCACTTTTTGGCTCTTTCAAAATTCTATAAAAATCTTCTTCTTTTAAACTTTGAAGTTCCACACGAATTGGAAAACGTCCTTGTAATTCTGGAATTAAATCACTTGGTTTTGATACGTGAAAAGCACCCGCAGCGATAAACAAAACGTGGTCTGTATTGATAACGCCATATTTTGTATTAACACTTGAACCTTCTACAATTGGCAATAAATCACGCTGAACACCTTCACGACTTACGTCTGCACCTCCGCCATTTCCACTACGTGAATTAGCAATTTTGTCAATTTCGTCGATAAAGATAATTCCTAAGTTTTCGGCTTTTCTGATAGCTTCCTCCTTTACTTCGTCCATATCAATCAATTTGGCAGATTCTTCTTCCAAAAGAATTTTGCGAGCATCGGCGATGGTAATTTTTCGTTTTTTCTCACGCTTTGGCAACATTCCGCCAATCATTTCTTGAATATTCATCATTGACATTTCATCAATTGGACCGCCCATAACCCCAATGTTTGGAGAATTTGACGAACGAACCTCAATATCAATTTTACGATTTTCAAGCTCTCCTCTGCGTAATTTTTCTCTGAACAATTCACGAGTTTTATGATTCAACTCTTCGTCAGATTCTATTACTTCGGATTGATTTTCATTTTTATCACCTTTCTTTTTCTTGCCAGTTTTACCCATTGCAGGCACAAGAGCTTCAACAATAATTTCTTCGACTATTTCTAATGCTCTTTCTTTCACGGCTTCTTTCTTGGTAGATTGAACCAAATGGACAGACGATTCTACCAAATCACGCACCATTGATTCTACGTCACGCCCAACGTAACCAACTTCTGTAAATTTAGAAGCTTCCACCTTGGTGAATGGAGCGTCAGCTAATTTGGCTAAACGACGAGCAATTTCAGTTTTACCGACTCCCGTTGAACCTATCATGAGAATATTGTTGGGCGTAATTTCCTTTTGCATTACTATTGGAGCATTCATACGTCTCCAACGGTTACGAAGGGCAATAGCTACATTTTTCTTAGCATCATTTTGTCCGATGATGTATTTGTCGAGTTCAGCAACAATCTGCTTAGGGGTTAAAGAATCTAAGTTTATGGTCATGTTTTTTACAGCTTTTGCGAATAGCTGTTAGCATTTTAAATTGTATAAATGTTGTCAGATGTATAAAATCGGGTGGTGTTTGATTGTGTTGTAACAGCTTGATTAATAGCAAGTTCCAACACTAAACGCTAACACCTAAATCCCAACCGCTACTTATTGACAAATAATGAAAGCAAAATTACTGTATAAATTTTCCTAAATCACAAACTAAACCAAAACTATTGAGATTTCCTGCTGAGTTATAGCCTGCGTATGAGTATGAAAAATTAATCTTCTTAGTTTTGAATAAAAAACCTATCGAAAAACCAGAAAATCCACTAATATTTTGTTGGCTAAGTTCTTTGCTACGTAGATGATTATAGCCTACGAGAACGTTAAAGTTCTTGCTAAATAAAAGTTCAGCACCGAAGATGAAATGCCTTGCAAGGTTATCAATTGGATTTACTTTTGTTTCAATAACATTGCCACTTAAATCTTTTTTCACAATTGATTTATCTAAATAGGTAATATCATATTTATACAAATGATGAGCCGTAATTGAAAAACGAACTGGCATATATTGTGGCTTGAAAGAAACACCCATTTGCACATCCAAAGGTAAGTCGGGGTTATCGAAAGGGGTGAAGTTTTTAAGACGAATTCCGAAATTTTTTACAGTGATAGCATACGTTAAATCTTGTTTCGGGTGTTTGAAAACTCCTCCAAAATCTAATAAAAGTGCGGAGGCTGAATAACTTTCAATGACAGAACCAACGTATTTTAAATTTCCTCCAAAAGTGATGTTGCCTTGCCTATGAGCGTGTGAAAGCGTGATGGCGAAATCATTTGCAGAAAATTTCCCTAAAATATTTCCTGCGGCGTCTGTCTGCTGAAAGTCTCCATAGCCTACATATTGAATACCTAAACCAAAAGTTTGCTTCTTTATTTTTGAAACATAAGTAACGGAAGAGTATTTTATGCCTGAGAAATATGGTAAGTAATTAATAGACAAAAGATTATTTTGAGAAGAATCTAAAAGAGCTGGATTCTGTAAAAATCCATTTGGGTCATTATTAGCTTTTGAAATATTGATGCCTCCTAAACCTGAGGTAATTGGGTTTGAGGGAATATTTAAGAAGGTAAAACTGTTTGTTCCACCGATTTGTGCCTTTGTCTGAAAGGTAAGAAACAATAAATATGTAATAAAAACGCTAAAACTGATTTTTAGGGGCGACATACTGATAATTTTTACGAATATAATTAATCCTTTGCATTTCATAAGTAGGAAATTTGAAAGGATTAAATTCTTTAGTTTTAACGTTTTTCAAAAAAAAATAGTGTTGGTGTTTTATTGGGGCTAAGTATTTGGAATAAATAAACGGAAGTATGTACTTAATGTCGCACGGGTGAGGTTTTTCGACTCAAATTTAACTTTCGACATTAAGTACACTGTTTAATAAGTTATTTCAACTTCCCGAAACAATATCCATTGCGGGTAAAAAACTTTTGGGAAGTTCCCACAATCAAAGATTTTAGGATAAAAATTATTTAGAAAACTTATTAAACAGTGTAATAAGTATATATTTCCGTAAATATAGAGGCGTATCACATACGCCCACATCTCGACCTTTTGGGCTTAGGCGATACGCCCCTACGTCATGATGACAATATTTATATTATCAATGAATTTGTTCTTCTTAACTTAATGAGTCTGGATGCTAATTTTGTACAGAACTAATAATTTTCGTATCTTCAAAAGAAAAACTTCATCAAATGAAAATACAAATATCAAAAAATGCTTTACTTTCCGTCGTTGGAACTTGTTTTATTATCGTTTCTTGCAAAACAGTACAACCTACAAGTCAAACAAATTCTTCTCAAAAACCTTCTGAGAATCTTGGTTTTTATCAGTTTTCCAATGAAGACGCTAATGCGTCGCCTTTTGTGGCAAAAAAAGCCTCTGTTTATGGTAAAAACGGCATGATTGCCGCAACACATCCTGCTGCTTCGCAAGTTGGAGTGGATATTTTGAAAATGGGTGGAAATGCCATTGATGCAGCCGTAGCAACACAATTTGCTTTGGCAGTTGTACATCCAGCCGCAGGAAATATCGGAGGCGGAGGCTTTTTGGTTTATCGTGATAAAAAAGGAAAATCATATACATTAGACTATCGTGAAAAAGCACCAGAAAAGGCAAGTCGTGATATGTATTTAGATGAAAATAAGAATGTAAAAGCTGGACAGCCAAGTTGGTACGGACACACAGCAAGCGGTACACCGGGGTCAGTTGATGGCTTAGAACAAGCTCATAAACGTTTTGGAAAATTAACTTGGCAACAAATTTTACAACCCGCTATTGATTTGGCTGAAAATGGGGTAAAATTAACCATGCGTGAAGCCAGAGGATTGAACAGAACAAAAGTTGAGTTTCTCAAATATAATCCAACCAAAAAATATTTCATGAAACCCGACACAACCGACTGGAAGGAAGGTGAGTTGTTGATTCAGAAGGATTTAGCAAAAGCACTCAGACGAATTCAAGAACAAGGAAGAAAGGGCTTTTATGAGGGTGAAACAGCTCAATTACTATTAGCTGAAATGAAACGTGGCGGAGGAATTATCACTCAAAAAGATTTAGATAATTATAAAGCTACTTGGCGTGAACCGATTGTTGAGAATTATAAGAATATGAAAATAATCTCAATGCCACCACCATCAAGCGGAGGTATTGCCTTAGCTCAACTTTTGAAATATGTTGAACCTTATCCTTTACAACGTTGGGGCTGGCATACAGATTCTACCACGCAAGTAATGATTGAAGCTGAACGCCGTGTTTTTGCTGACCGTGCCACATGGTTGGGCGACCCCGATTTTGTGAAAGTGCCTCAAAAAGAATTACTTGAAACAAATTACTTGAAAAAACGTTGGGAAGATTTTCAATTTGACCAAGCAACTGATAGCAAGAAAGTGAAAGCAGGTACAATTGCAGGTTATGAAAGCGTAGAAACTACGCACTCATCTTTTGTGGATAAAGAAGGCAATGCCGTTTCTATTACCACAACTCTAAATAATTCTTATGGAAGTAAAGTTGTGGTTGATGGTGCAGGTTTTTTAATGAACGACGAAATGGATGATTTTTCAATAAAACCCGGTGTGCCAAACTCCTACGGATTGATTGGAAATGAAGCAAATGCTATTGTTCCTAATAAAAGAATGTTGTCGTCGATGACGCCAACAATTGTTGAAGAAAATGGTAAATTGAAAATGGTTTTAGGTACTCCGGGTGGTTCAACCATTATTACATCAGTTTTTCAGGTTTTTCTAAATGTTGCCGAACACGGAATGACAATGCAACAAGCCGTTGATGCTTTGCGTTTTCACCACCAATGGTTGCCCGACCGCACGACTTTTGAAGAAGGAGGATTTACTGAACAAACCTTAAAAAGAATGCGTGAAAAAGGGTATAAGATTGATTCTCAGAAAAATACAATTGGTAGAATGGACTGTATTTTAGTTTTGCCAGACGGTACGTATGAAGGCGGAGCAGATGTCCGTGCAGATGATACTGCGGTGGGGTATTAGGAGTTAAAAGTTAAAAATTAAGAGTTAAAAGTTATGGCGTGAGTTGAGTCACCTTTAAACTTTAACCTTTAACTCTTCCCTTAAACTATTTTATCCAAAACAATAAACTCTAAAGGTTGTTTAGGAATTCCAAAATTAGGGTCATTCATTGGAAAAGGTTTAGTTTCTCCAGTTTTTACATAGCCATGTCTTTCATACCAAGCAATCAATTCTGCACGAATTGAAATGACAGTCATAACAATTTTCTCTATTTGATTTTCAGTAGCAAACACCTCTGCCGCAGCCAAAAATTCCTTTCCGATACCTTTGCCTTGTAAATCAGGAGATACCGTCAACATTCCTAAATAAAGAGAATTCCCTTGCTTTTCAAGCATCATACAGCCCAAAACCTCATTATTTTCAGTGTATTTTAAAATGGTGGTATCGGGCTTATTTATTAGCTCATTGATACCCTCTTCATTTGTTCTTATTCCTCCTAATAAATCAGCTTCAGATGTCCATCCTTTTTTTGAGGATTCTCCTCTGTATGCCGAATTTACTAATTTGTTTAATGCAGTAACATCTTCTAATTGGGCTTTAGTAATCATTTGTTATTGACGATTGGTTTAATTTGTGACTGATTTTTTCATCTTAAAATTAGATGAATGTATTGAATTTTATGTTTCTACTAACGAATTATCTTCTTGAATTCTTCAGTTGGTTTTACGTAATTGAAGTTTCCCCAAAAGCTTTCTTCATACTTTTTTCCACCGCTCGGAAAATTAGTATCTTCCAAAATCTCAGTATCTTTTATCGTTATACCCATCCTTGTATTGGCTTCAGTAGCAGTGAAAGACAAGTGCAAAGAAGCAGGAAATTTAACTTTGTTTTGAGTAATTTCAGCCTCTATTTTAAAGGTAGAATGATGTAAATAATAGTTGTTTAAAGCTGCATGATAAGATTGAGCAATTTTAAACGATTTAACTTTAGCATCTCTATTACCTCCGAAAGAAGAACCACCCATAATATCTTTCAAACCTTCAGCCGTAAATTCGTATTGATAACCTAAAATCCCCATTGTGAGCGTATCAATCTGGATTTTGCCAATTTTTCCACCTTTTACTTTTTTGTCGATAGGAGAGAAGGCAATATTAAAAACGGGCATCCCGTCGTATTCTTCAAGTTCTGATTCTACCTGAAACTTATAATTTTTCAAGTTTTGTTTTTCTAAAAAATCGGGAATTTTAGTTTCAATAGTTCGAGTGACCAAATCTGCCCCGTTACTAAATTCTAAATTTCCCCATTCGTCTTTGCGTTCATTTTTTTCATAGCTTCTGCCTTTCAGTAGTTTTGAAACTTCCCCTAAATTGCCTTTTTCTGGAAATGGATATTTTTCAGTTTTTAAAACTCCCTCAGCTATTTTGACATGAGTAGAATCCCAAAAGAGATTTTCTTGATAAAAACCATACATAAAATAAGGATTGTTATTATAGTTTTTTTCTAATCGAGCAATGGCATAATCAATCGTTTTTCTACCATCAGCAGTCTCAAATGATTTTTTACTAACAGCTTGTAATTCAATAATTAACGAGTCTTTTTTGTCTTTATATTCTGCTAAATTTTTTCTAATGTCTTTGAAATTAATTTTGGTAATCATTAAGCTTCCAGTTGCTTGTAATAAAATAGGATATTTTAAGATAAATTCACCAGCATCATTGGTTACAACGCCAATGCTTGAGGTACTTGCTCCTTTTGCGGGGATGCCTACATATACACCTGCAATGGGTTCTTTGGTATTATTATCAATGATTTTGCCAGAAATAAATGTGAAGTTTTGGGAAAATAATGGTTTTCCCAAGAGCAAAAAAAGAAAAAGAAATAGCTTTCTCACGATGTGTTTAATTTTATGGTGGAATGGTTAGGAAAGAGAATTTTATGAAGCAAGAATGAAGGCTTACACCAACATAAATTATTCTACTTTATCTAACAAAATTAAATATAAAACCTCATCTAACCCGTTTTTTAAGACTAAAACAATATTTTTTGAATAATAACCAAGAATTTTCTTTGCAATTTCAGTTACTATTCAAATATTTACGGTCACAAGTTGAGAAAATTGTATTTATTGCAATTAAAATGAAAATTTTGGAAGGAAAACTACTTTCAATATAATCATGGAGCAATTATATAAAGTACAGTTTGACGGCTTTTTCAAATTTACATAATTATTAAATTTACCAGAAATCATGAAAAAAATCTTTGCATTAGCCATTTTACTTTGTGGCTTATTTGTTGTAAGTCCTTCAGTAAAGGCACAAGATGACACTAAAGCAAAAAAAGAAAAGAAAGAGAAAAAAGAAAAGAAAGCAGATAAAAAAGACGATGCCGACAAAGCTGCTAAGGAAGCTGAGAAAGCCGCTAAAAAAGCAGAAAAAGATGCTAAGAAAAAAGCAAAAGATGATGCCAAAGATGCTAAAGTAGAAAAAGAAGCTAAAGCTGATAAAAAAGAGAAAAAAGAAAAGAAAGCTGACGAACCAAAAGCGGACAAAAAAGAGAAAAAGTCTAAAGAAGAAAAAGACGCTGATAAAGCTGAGAAAAAAGAAAAGAAAGAGAAAGTTGAGAAGGTAGAAAAAGTAGATTCAAAGAAAGTAGCTGATAAAAACCCAACGGTAAAACCTGAGCCTAAAACAGTTAAGAAAGCTGATAAAGCAACTGAAAAAGCTGCTGCTGGTGATGACAAAATTGTTGGAAAAGACGATAAAGGTCGTACAATTTTTGAAGGTCCACGTGGAGGTCGTTACTATATCAACTCAAATGGTAACAAATCTTATATCAAGAAAGATAATTAGTCATTTATCAGAGATAAAAAAGGTAGTCAAATCAATTTGACTACCTTTTTTAATGGGTTAGAATTAACAACCAATCTCAGTTCACTAATCTTCACCAACGTATCTTTTTTCCTTAATGAATTTTGAAACTAAGATGAAGATAATTAATTCAATAGCCATTAATTTTACGAAAAACCAATAATAACTTGCCCCCGTATATTGTGCAAAATAACCACCCTTAGATATACTTTCATTCATTAAAGCTACTAAGAAATTACCCAAAGCAACGGTCAATAAACCAATTGCTCCCATAATACTTTTCATGAATTTTGGTGAATTAGTATAAGCATATTCCAGACAAGTTACCCAAACTAAAATCTCTCCCCATGCTAATATTAAATATCCTAAAATTTGATTCCAAACCGAAGGATGTCCTCCCGCATCTATTTTATCTTGAATTTGAGCAATAATCACAAATGATAATCCTGTTAGGGCTAAACCTACGCCTATTTTACGTAGTGGAGTTACTTTTACGCCTAATTTTTCAAGATTAGGATAAATAACATAAGTAAAAACTGGAAGAAACGAAACTAAAAAAACAGGATTTGCTAATTGAACTTGCCCTGATAAAATAGTATGCCCTTTCCATAACTCTAAATCTAATTTACCAGCTTGGAGAATCCACTCTGAAAGATTTTGGTCCCACATTGCCCAAAATAATGGAATAAAAGCAAATACGAGTAAAACTCTACCTGTTGCTGAAAACCCTTCTTTTAATTTTGCAAAATCAGGTTTAAAACCTGTTGGTGGAACAATAACGTATTTTTTTCTTCCTAACCAAAAAATAAGAGTTGCCAATGCCATTAAAATTCCGGGAACACCAAAGGCAACTGATGCACCATAATTTTTGTATAATTCTGGAATAAAATAATTAGATAAAACAGAACCAGAGTTGATTGCGAAATAAAACCAACCATAAACTTTTGACATTAAATGCTCATTAGATTTGTCAAATTGGTCGCCCACATTGGCAGATACGCATGACTTTATTCCTCCCGCACCAACTGCAATAAGTGTTAAGCCATATCCAAACCATTGTAAATCAGTATCATAAAGAGCTAAAAATAAATGCCCAATGCAATAAATAATAGAAACGTATAAAATCACTTTGTATTTACCGAAAAACCAATCCGCTAATGCAGCACCAATCATTGGAGTAGCGTATGCCAAAGCTACAAAAATATGTACTTGTGCGTTTGATTTTGCTTCGGCAACTGTTTGAAGTGCAGGATTGCCTGTGGGATTAAAGAATTGAGCAACTAAGAATATTGGTAAAATAGCCCTCATGCCATAAAAGCTAAATCGTTCGGCGGCTTCGTTACCAATAATGTACGGAATGGCCGCAGGGTACTTATCGGATTTAATTACTTCTGTTTCAGTGGATGTTGATGACATATAGTTTTATGTTAAGAAATGTAATGATTTAAGAAAAGATTAATTGTAATACATTTTAAAATCATGCTAATTTACATTGAATGAGGCGTTCAAGCAATTCTTGTCATTAGAGAAAGTTCATATTTATGGAGAGAATTTTGTATTATTTAAGGAATTTCTCCCTTTTTATTTATTTAACATTGTCTTAATCTCATTTTATAAAATTATGTTCTTAGCCAATTAAACCTCAATTTTTCAGTAAATTAGCATTAAATACAAACGAAAAAATGATAAAAAAGCCTTTTCGTGAAACATTTTGTGGAACACATCTTTGTAAATATGGATGGAAAGACGGATATTTGAAGTCGAGAATCAGAAAAAACTTAAAATGGGTAAAATAATTGCCATAGCCAACCAAAAAGGCGGTGTAGGAAAAACCACAACTACCATTAATTTAGCGGCAAGTTTGGCTGCATTAGAGTTCAGAACACTCATTGTAGATGCTGACCCGCAAGCCAACTCTACTTCGGGGTTGGGGTATAATCCCAAAGAAATTGAGAATTCGATTTACGAATGTATGGTTGATGGTGTTTTGGCTCAGGATATTATCATTGCCACTGACCTGCCTTATTTACACATCATTCCTTCGCACATTGACTTAGTTGGAGCTGAAATCGAAATGATTAATCTTCGTGACCGTGAGCAAAAAATGAAAGAATCGTTAGAGCCAATTTCTGCGAATTACGATTTTATCATCATCGACTGTTCTCCATCATTAGGTTTAATTACCATTAATGCCCTTACTGCGGCAGACTCAGTGATTATTCCAGTACAATGTGAATATTTTGCTCTTGAAGGTCTCGGAAAATTATTGAACACCGTAAAAATTATCCAGTCTCGTTTGAATACCAATCTTGCGATTGAAGGTATTCTTTTGACTATGTATGATTTACGTGTTCGCCTCTCTAATCAAGTTGTGGCAGAAGTAACAGCTCACTTTCATAACATGGTTTTCAATACTATTATTCCTCGAAATATTCGCCTTTCTGAATCTCCAAGTTTTGGTGTACCTGCCATTGCTCATGATTCTGAAAGTAAAGGAGCAATTAGTTATCTTAATCTCGCTCGTGAGGTTTTGGCAAAAAATGGATACGTTACACAAGAATAGAGGTTAGGTGTTAGGGATTAGGTAGTAGTTATGAGGTATGAGGTATGAGGTATTTTTGTACCTTTTATGTTACACCTTTTATCCAATGCTTAAACCTTATACCTCATACCTTCGACCTCATAACTAAAAAAATAATGAGTAAAGTAGAACTACCAACAATAAAAAAACGTGTGGGCTTGGGTAGAGGCTTGGGTGCTTTACTGCAAGACTCTGACGAGGTGAATAATACTCAACCACGTCAGCCTGTAACACCTTTGGAGCGTCCTTCACGGTTGGAGCAAATCAGTTCAATGAATGAAATTTCGGTTGATTTGATTGAAACAAACCCTTATCAACCACGTACACATTTTGACGAAGAAGCACTTAATGAATTAGCAGACTCAATCAAAGTGCAAGGAATTATTCAGCCAATTACTGTTCGTCAGCTTGGACCAAATAAATTCCAATTGATTTCTGGGGAACGCCGTTTACAAGCATCAAAACGTGCAGGATTGACAAGAGTGCCTGCGTATGTAAGAACTGCCGACGACCAGCAAATGCTTGAAATGGCATTAATCGAAAACATTCAGCGTGAAAATCTGAATGCGATTGAAATTGCATTAAGTTATCAAAGATTGATTACAGAATGTTCATTGAAGCAAGAGGAGTTGGGCGATAGAGTTGGCAAAAACAGAACAACGGTTAATAATTATATTCGCCTTCTGAAATTACCCGATGTTATTCAAGTTGCGTTAAGAGATATGAAAATCTCGATGGGACACGCCAGAGCCATTATCAATATTACCGATAGAGAACAACAATTAGATATTTTCAAGAAGATAATTTCAGATGATTGGTCGGTAAGAAAAGTGGAAGAAGCCGTTAGAGATTTAGCCGATTCCAATTTGGTAAATACCGCTAAAAAGGCAATTGGAGGAGGAATTAAGCAAGAAATAAGAAGTTTACAATTTAGATTACAGGCTTATTTCGGTTCAAAAGTAGTGGTAAAGGCTGATGAAAAAGGAAAAGGGGAAATTAAAATTCCATTTACTTCACAAGAAGAATTAGACAAAATTTTATTAGCGATTAAAGCATAGAAGAATTAAAAGGGTTAGGTTTTAGGGATTAGCTTTCAAAACTAACAACTAAAATCTGACCCTTTTTCTTGATACCGATATTAAAAAATCTTAAATCGTTTTAGTACCAAGAATATAAACGGTAATTTTGCGTTTGATTTTTAAAAATTTTAGATGAAAAAATTATTGTTTTTACTTCTTTTAATGACTTTTTCTGCAAAAGTTTTCTCCCAAAAAATTGTGGTTGATTCTTCAAAAATCACCGTGAAAGATACTTTGGTAAAGAAAATGTCAAAGAAAGATTCTTTAAAGAAATTCTATAAAATTATTCCGAGAGTGTCAACGATTCGCTCGGCAATGGTACCAGGTTGGGGGCAAATTAATAATCGTCAGTATTGGAAATTGCCGTTTATTGCAGGTGCTTTTGGTGTGAATATCTTTTTTATTATCTATAATGACACTCGTTACCATTACTACAAAGGATATTTACAACAAGCAACAAATCAACAAGCGACTGCTTCGACGATTAATGTTCCTTTGTATAATCAGGATTTATCAAGAGATTATAACGTTAACCAATTAAATACAATTGTCTCTGGATATAGACGAAATAGAGATGGTTCATATTTATTGTTAGCAGTAGTTTGGGCAGCAAATATTGTTGATGCCAACGTAACAGCTCACTTGAAAACTTTTGATATGACTGATGATATTTCCTTGAAAATACAACCAACCATTACAAGTCCAGATATGATGTCTCCAGTTTTTGGAGCTAAATTAACATTCGCATTCAAATAAATTTAGTTAAGAGTAAAGAGTAAAGAGTAAAGAGTAAAGAGTAGAGAGTAACGGGGTATGAGTTATGAATTTGCGGAGTGATTTTCCAATAAATTTTACTACTTACCACTTATAACTCATAACTCATAATTCATAATTCATAACTTCTAATTCATAACTACTACCTAAAAAAATATGAACATAGTATTACTTGGCTACGGCAAAATGGGTAAAGTTATTGAAAGAATCGCTCAGAGCCGAGGACATAACATTGTAGCCCGCATAGACGTTGATAATCGTCAAGAATTTGAAAATCTTACCGCTTCAGATGTAGATGCAGTGATTGAATTTAGTCATCCTGCTTCTGCTTATCAAAATGTCAAAACTTGTATTGAGAAAGGTATTCCAGTGGTTTGTGGAACAACAGGCTGGCTTGAGAAAAAACCTGAATTAGAAGCTCTTACTCTTGAAAAAAACAGTGCTTTTTTCTGGTCTTCTAATTACTCAATTGGGGTTAATTTATTCTTTGAATTGAATAAAACCTTAGCACGTTTGATGTCGCCACAGAAACAATATACTGTTTCAACTACCGAAATTCACCATACCGAAAAGAAAGATGCTCCATCTGGAACTGCAATTACCATTGCGGAGGGAATTATCGAAAATTTAGACGGTAAAAATAAATGGATTAGCAACGAACTTTCTAAAGATAATGAAGTTGCAATTTGGTCGGCAAGAGAAGGTAAAGTTCCGGGAACGCACATTGTAAAATACATTTCAGATATTGACCAAATTGAAATTGCTCATATCGCACACGGACGTGAAGGCTTTGCTTTAGGTGCCGTAATAGCCGCAGAATGGATTGTGGGTAAAAAAGGCGTATTTGGCATGAAAGAATTATTGAGTATTGTGTAAACTTTGAATTTGTAGGATTAAAAGATTTGAAGATAATTTCAATAATTGCTTTAATTTTATCAATCATAGTTCAAATGATTTGTAATTATTTCTATCAAATTGCGACTAAACAAATAAGTTAAGAATCATTAGAATTTATTTTAATACAAAATGTCAGAAAAAAAACAACCCGTTCAGAAATCGGCTTTTCGTGAGTGGCTCGATTCAATCGTTTTTGCGGTAGTGGCAGCTACACTTATTCGTTTCTTCTTTTTTGAAGCCTATACAATTCCAACCCCTTCAATGGAAAGCTCTTTGATGGTAGGTGATTTTCTATTTGTGAGTAAGTTACACTACGGAGTGCGTACACCAAAAACGCCTTTGCAAGTACCATTAACTCACCAGAAAATTTGGGGTACAGATTTACCTTCATATTTAACTTGGTTGGATTTGCCAATTAAAAGATTACCGGGTTTTTCAGAAGTGAAACAAGGCGATGCAGTTGTATTTAACGTGCCAAATTACGCACCAGATGGCGATGCTCCCGTTGATTTACGTACTTATTATATCAAACGTTGTATTGGAACACCGGGAAAAACTTTAGAAATTCGTGATACGCAAGTGTACATTGACGGAAAACCAATGGAGAATCCTAAGCGTATGCAACACGAATATTTGATTAAAGTGAAGGAAGCTTTAACAGATGAATTCTTTGATAAATACGATATTTCAAACGGTATTGATGCCACAGGACAGCCTAATTTTAACTGGCAAGAAGTTCAATTGACGGCTCAAGATTCTACCATTGCGGGATTACATGATTACGTTGTGAATACTTACGAAGAAAATATTTCGGAATTTAAGAAATTAAAGACTTTTGTTAGTGCAGAGATTTTGAAATCACCTAAAGGTACTCCAGACGGTGAAGATGGTATGACAAATGAGGCTTCTGCAACACCAATGGCTGGAAAATCGTATGTTTGGAATAAAGATAATTATGGACCACTTTGGATTCCGAAAGAAGGAGTAACTATCAAATTGGACTCACAAAGTGTTGATAAGTATAAGTACATCATTAAATATTATGAAGGAAATAAAAATGTAGTTGTTGAAGGATACAAAATTAGTATTGATGGAAAAACAATTACTTCTTATACTTTCAAACAAGATTATTATTTCATGATGGGAGATAACCGCCATCATTCGGCAGATTCACGTTATTGGGGCTTTGTACCTGCTGACCATGTAGTTGGAAAAGCCGTTTTTGTTTGGATGTCTCTTGACCCTAACAAATCTTTCTTGAGCAAAATCAGATGGAGTCGAATCTTTAGATTTGTGGACTAAGATAGGAGAAATGAAGAAAAGAGAAAAATGTAAAAGGGGTATGGTTTCTGAAACCGTACCCCTTTTACATTTTTCTGTCTCCCGTTTTCTTGTTTCTTTAACTCATGTCTTACTCAACATAAAGTACCAATCCTTTCAAATAACTCCCTTCTGGATGGAAGAAATTAACAGGATGGTCGGCAGGTTGTGTAAGGTGATGCAAAACCCTTGCCTGTCTGCCCGCTTCTAAAGCCGCTGAAACAACTGTATTATAAAACAATTCTCTATCAACTACTTGTGAACAAGAGAACGTAAATAAAATTCCCCCTTTTGCCAAACGTTTAAATCCTTCGGCATTTAATCTTTTATAACCTTGAATAGCGTTATGGCGTGTTGCTACATTTTTGGCATACGCTGGCGGGTCAAGCACAATTAAATCATAAAATTGGTCATTGGCTTTCAAATATTTCATCACGTCTTCTGCATAGGATTCATGATTCAAATCTTGGAAATTATTAGCTTCTACGTTTTGCGTAACCAAATCAATAGCTTTTTGAGAAACATCTACTGAATGAACCAACTCAGCTTCCGCACCCAAAGCATACATTGAAAATCCACCCGAATAGCAGAATGAATTTAAAACTTTTTTGCCCTTTGAGAATTTTGCTAACAAAGCACGGTTATCTCTTTGGTCAAGGAAAAAACCTGTTTTTTGTCCTGTTTCCCAATTTATTAAAAATTTATAACCATTTTCTGAAACCTCATGCGGAACTGTACATTGACCAAATAAATAGCCATTTTTAACACTCTCAGCAAATTGTTTTGGTAAAGTTTCGTGAGATTTATCATAGACTGCCAATAATTTATCGCCAAAAACTTGTTGTAAAGCCTGAGAAATCTTCTCTTTTTCAAGATACATACCAATGCTATGAGCTTGAAAAACGGCAACGCCATTATAAAAATCAATGATAAGTCCAGGACAACCATCGCCTTCACCATGAATTAATCTGAAACAGTTAGTGTCTTGAAAATCAATCAATTGGCGGACATTGTAAGCATTCTGAATTTTCTCAGTCCAGAAATTTACTTCATCTTCAATGGCTTTAAATGAAAATATTTTTACGGCAATACTACCTTCGTGATAATGTCCTGTGGCAAGGTAATTTTTGAACGAATCCAAAACGTCCACCACTTCACCGTCTTTGGGTGAGCCAATAATTTTTGCAATTGCTCCCGAAAATACCCACGGGTGAAAGCGTTTCACAGGATTTTCTTTTCCTGTTTTTAAAATGATTTGTGATTTCATAGTGCAAAGATAATGATTATGGCACGCAGATGACGCAGAGGCCTTGTGGCAACGCTGATTTTAACAGATTTTAAAAGAGAAAATTTGACAATTTACCTTTATAAAATACATGACACAAAATAAAAATCTGCGAAAATCTGCGTTGCGAAGCATCTGCGTTATCTGCGTGCCATAGTCAATTCTCTTCACGAACTTTAAATAATTTCTGTATCCAAGATTTTTGTTCTTTATCTTCGACTTGTTTTTGTTGTTCAGATAATTTAAAATCCAAAAGTGGAGTTAAATCAGGCTGACCAGCGTCCACCCAAGCCGAAAACCAAAAATCTCCAATCATTTTAATGGCACTTTTCATTTGTCTTTCTACTTGATTATTAAGCGATTGATGATATTTTTTTGAATAATCCTTAGCATACACTTTTATGTTTTGTCCGTTGCGTTCTTCAATACTGTATTTCTTGGATTCTTTAAAATGGGCATTTAATTGTTGTTCAAATACCAAAACAGAATCCAAAGCTAAATTGGCATTTCTGACCGCTTGCCAAGACCTTTTTCCAATAAAACGTTCATATTCGGCTGTTCCTACAAAGAAATCATAATCATCGGAATATAATTCAGGTAAACGTGATTCCCAGAAACCATGAATCCCTATCTGGTTGGTTTTCTGACCATTATAATTAGAAGTTGTGTGTAAAGGAACGTTTGCATCAGCAATATAATGACCTATTTCCGCCGAAAGTCTTAAAATTCGTTGAGCATCTTTTTCTTGAAAAGCCTTCGTTAACTGAAATTTCATCAGTTGGATATGCCAAGGAACAATACCATGTTTTAAAAGAGAATCTTCGGTAAATTTTTCAACCGCATATTGCCAATAAATGGGAAGTTTATAAGTTGCACTATCTCCGTAAGCATCTAAATCTATAAAATGGCGTGGAGCTTCATCTTTGACTGCATAACGCCTTTGGTCGGGAGCAACGGAATGTTCCATCAAATACCGAATATGTGCTTTGTAGAAAGGCATCATGTCGTATGGAAGCGTAAAAATGGCTAAGCGATTGATACGTTGATGGGCGAAAAATCCCCATGTTATATTCTGAACAGGAGGTTTTTTACAAGAAAATCGAATACTTTTGCTTGAATTGCTAAGTGCAAAAATGGGAAGAGTAGCAACAAAAAGTAATATTAGGCACGAATAGTAGCATGTTTTTTGCATAAAATTTGAATTTGTAGTTTTGGTAACTGTACTTTGAAATGTGAGAACAAATGCTTGTTTGTTTGTGTCAAGTGGTTGATAGTGAGGTTTTTATGTAAAAATAGCTCTTTTTTTTTCTAAATGTAAAAGTTAATATTTAAGTTAATACTATCAATGTACTAATTTATTACTTTTTGCAATTTGTGATTTAATAAAAAAGCCGTACCTTTGCACTTCAAAATTAGAAAACAGAAAACCAATATTTATTCGGGAAATAAACATGGCAAATCACAAATCAGCATTAAAGAGAGTCAGAGCTAACGAAGCAAAAAGATTACGTAACCGTTATCAGCATAAAACTACCCGTTCGATGGTAAGAAAATTGCGTGATACAGATGATAAAGTAACTGCAACTGACCTTTACAAAAAAGTTTCTTCTGCTTTAGATAAATTAGCTAAAAGAAACATTATTCACAAAAATAAAGCTTCTAACTTGAAATCAAAGTTAGCTAAGTTAGTGAATAAAATAGCTTAATATGGCTTAAAGATATTGTTTGAAAAGACCTTGCTGAAAAGTAAGGTCTTTTTGTTTTACACTAAATTGACCTATATTTATCAAGAAAATACACTTTAAAAAATAAAAATGAATCTCTACGAAAACAATCACCTAAATATTAAGTCTTGGGCAGAAGAAGACCGCCCAAGAGAAAAACTTCTATTAAAAGGAAAATCAGCGTTGTCTGATGCGGAACTTTTGGGAATTCTCATTGGGACAGGTATCCAGAATATGACCGCAGTAGATTTGGCAAAATTGATACTACAAAGTGTTAATTATGATTTGAATCAATTAGCTCGTTTAACGGTCAAAGACCTCTCTAAGTTCAAGGGAATTGGCGAAGCTAAAGCAATTACGATTGTCAGTGCTTTGGAGGTTGGACGAAGGCGTAAAGACTCAGAAGCTCCCAAACGCCCACAAATTACCTGCTCCCGTGATGCTTATGAGGTTTTAAAGCCACATTTAATGGATTTGCCCCATGAAGAATTTTGGATTATTCTCCTCAATAGAGCAAATCATGTTTTGAAATGTGAAAGAATAAGTAGTGGAGGTGTTTCTGGAACGGTTGCTGACCCAAAAATGATTTTTAAGGTTGCTTTGGAAAACCTGTGTAGTGCTATAATTTTGGCACATAATCATCCGTCTGGAAATCTTACGCCAAGTCAGGCAGATAAAGATTTGACAAAAAAACTCAAACAAGCAGGTTCCTATTTAGAAGTGCCTGTTTTAGACCATATAATTTTTACGGATAAAGCATATCTCAGCTTTGCTGATGATGGTCTGTTGTAGAGACGTTGCCTGCAACGTCTAATTTTTACAAAATCTGCAACGTCAGTTTATTTATCAATGGAAAGAAACAAACAGACGTTGCAATACCGTCAATTTATTAATGAAAACCAACAGACGTTGCAATACTGTCAATTTATTAATGGAAACAAACAATAGGTTGCGATAATGAAACCAACAGACGTTGCAGGCAACGTCTCTACCTGAAAAATGACTTTTAGAAAACGACTTCAATATCTTTTGGTAAAACGCTTACGAATTTCGAATAAAAATGCCTTGACTTTAATTAATGAAGGAAAAGTATTGGTAAATAATGCGGAAGTCTTTGAAAATGTTGTGATTAATCCAGAAGATTCTGTTGTGTTTGAAGAACAAATTTTACAGGAAGGAAAGACGTTTCTTTATGTCGCTTTTTATAAACCAAGAGGAATTGAAACGACTTTAAATCTTGAAATTGAGGATAATTTAAAAGCCATTTTACCTTTCAAAGAAGAACTTTTTCCAGTTGGAAGATTAGATAAAGAATCGGAGGGATTATTGGTTTTGACTAATGATGGACGACTTTTTGACAAAACGCTCAGAAGTGAACATCAAACAGAAAAAGAATATTTAGTGATAGTTGATAAAATCATTGATGAAGATTTTGTTCAAAAAATGTCAGCAGGAATTACTATTTTAGGGAAAAAAACTTTGCCTTGTCGAGTTGAAAAAATAGATGATTTTACGTTTAAAATTATTCTCATTCAAGGAATTAATCGGCAAATAAGAAGAATGTGCTATAAGTTAGACTATGGAGTTTTGAAATTAGTCAGAGTAAGAATAGGAGAGGTAGAATTGAAAGATTTAGCTCCGAATGGTTTTAGATATTTTAAGTAACACAGACTTTAGTCTGTTGTATTGTTTACAGACTAAAGTCTGTGTTACTTTAAAATTAGATAATCAACATGGCATCTCCATACGTGAAGAATTTATATTTTTCTTTGATTGCTACTTCATAAGCTTCACGAACCAACTCAAAGCCACCAAAAGCTGAAGTCATCATAATTAATACAGACTCAGGTAAGTGGAAGTTTGTTAATAAAGCATTAGGAATTCTAAAATCGTAAGGAGGGAAGATAAATTTATCAGTCCAACCTTCAATTGGTTTTAAGTGACCGTCAGCAGAAACAGACGATTCTAATGCTCTCATTGACGTTGTTCCGATGGCACAAATTCTTTTCTTAGCATCAATTCCTGCATTTACAACATCACAAGTTTCTTGCGTGATATTGAAATTCTCAGAATCAGTTTTATGTTTTGTCAAATCTTCAACATCAACTTGACGGAACGTGCCTAAACCAACGTGAAGTGTTAATGGAGTGAAATTAATTCCTTTCAACTCTAAACGTTTCATGATGATTTTAGAGAAGTGCATACCCGCTGTTGGAGCAGCAACTGCACCTACTTTATCAGCATAAATCGTTTGAAAACGCTCTTCATCAGAAGGTTCAACGTTACGTTTGAAACGGATTTCGTCTGGAAGTGGTGTTTCGCCTAACAAATGGATTTGCTTCATTAAAGCATCGTGGTCGCCATCGTATAAGAAACGAATTGTACGTCCACGAGAAGTAGTATTATCAATTACTTCGGCTACTAAATCACTATCACCAAAGTACAATTTGTTACCAACACGGATTTTACGAGCAGGGTCAACTAAAACATCCCAAAGACGGTGTTCACGATTTAATTCACGTAGTAAAAAAACTTCAATTTTTGCTCCTGTTTTTTCTTTTTGACCAAATAAACGAGCAGGGAAAACTTTAGTATCATTCGTTACCATTACATCGCCATCATCAAAATAATCCAAAATATCCGTAAACATTCGGTGTTCGATGGTTTGTGTTTTACGATTTACAACCATCATACGTGATTCACCTCTATTTTCTGTTGGGTAAAGTGATATAAGATTGTTGGGTAGATCGAATCTAAATTCAGAGAGTTTCATTCTAATAATGTTTGCGGTTTTTTCGCTTGGAATCATCTGTCTGTTGGTTTTGTAATGTTTGGGATAAATAAAAGGATATGGTTTAGTTGATTTTCACAGTTGGAAAATCTTGATTTTATACCAAAGCCTATTGCCCTAAGACTTCCGACCTCAATACGATTCTTGCAAATATACAATTTTAAGATAGGGCTTGTCAATGAAAAGACGAAATAAAAACGGATATTTTTTTAAGGGATATGAAACAAGACCAATTATTTGTATTACTTTTCGAGTTTATCAATTTATTTTCCATCCTCGAAAAAGTTGATAATTGAGTTTGTGAAATTTATTGATATTTTTAAAATTATTCAGAAATTAAGTTGAAAATCCTTTAAAAAATGTTTTTTTATCAACAACAAATTCAAAATAGACGCAAGAAAAAGCGTTTTTTGATAGCATTTTTATTAATCTTAGGATTTATTGTTTGGCAAAGAGATTGGTGTATTTATCTTTATCAACAAGCAAAAGGTGGTTTAGATGTAGCTTTTAATACTCGTCCTTTAGCAGAAGTTTTACAAGACAAAAATGTTCCAGATTCCTTAAAAAAACGAATTTTATATATTCAAGAAATTAGAAAATATGCCATTGATTCGTTGAATTTGCAAGATAATCCTGATGTTTATCAAACACTTTATGACCAGCAAGGCAAGCCATTGGTTCATTTATTAACTGTGGCTGAACGCTATAAAATGGAAGCGAAATTGTTTAGTTTTCCGTTGGTAAGTTTGTTTATTGGAGATTTTACCTATAAAGGCTTTTTTGATTCTACATTGGCGGTGTCGGAAGAAAAACTTTGGAAAAATAAAGGTTATGATACCGAAATGGGACAAGCAGCTGCGTATTCAACATTGGGTTGGTTGCCCGAACCCATTTTGTCGAGTATGTTGTATTATTCAGATGGAAAGTTGGCAAGTTTAATCATTCACGAAATGACTCATGGCACTGTTTATGTAAAGAATGACCATGAAACCAGCGAGAATTTAGCCAATTTTGTAGGAGATTATGGAGCAAAGCGTTTTCTTAAATATAAGTATGGAAGTGAATCTGATATTTATAAAAAGTACGTACAAGGAAGAATTTTTAGAGATAAATTTATTCGGCACCTCAATCGGGGAACGTTAAAATTAGATAGCCTTTACCGAAACTTTAAGCCTAATTATTCGTCAAAGTATAAGGATTCCTTAAAATATGCGTTAATTGAAAAAATTGAACGAAGTAAAGATTCAATTTATGCTCAATTACCTAATCTCCCAAAGTATCAATTTGATAAAAACAATTTGCCCAATAATGCTTATTTCGTAAGTTTCAAGACGTATAATTCAAAGAAAAATGAATTTGAAATAATGTTTAAGGATAAATTTAAAGGTGATTTTGAGGCATTCTTAAAGTACATGAAATCAAAATATAACGAATAGTATAGACCAAAATGAAAAGATTATTTTTTGCAGCTTCTTTTTTGATTGCAGCTTTGAGTTTCAAATCGGCTGAACGTGAGCGTGTTATAGAACAAAGTAGTTTTACAACGGGTGAGCATATTGAATATCGTGTTCACTATGGCTTTGTAAATGCCGCCGAAGCTATCGTTGATGTTGATGATAAATTTCAAAACTCAAATGGTCGTCAATGTTATAAAGTTGACATTGTGGCTCGTACACTTGGTATGACGGATTGGTTTACAAAAGTGCGTGACGTTTGGACTTCATACATTGATTCAGCCTTGATTTTACCTCAGCAGTTTTATCAGAAAAAACAAGAAGGAACGTATAAAAATGAGCAAAAAATCGTTTTTAATCATAACTTAAATACGGCTAAACAGTACGATTTGGACGATGATAATGAGAAAAAAACGTACAAAGTTCCCGATAATATTCAAGATGTAGTGAGTGGCTATTACTTTTTGAGAACGATTGATTTTTCAAAAATGAATGTCGGCGAAAGTGTGCCTGTAACTTTCTTTTTTGAGGGAGAAGTTTATAATATGCGACTAAAATATAGAGGGAAGGAAGTGGTTAAAACCAAATTTGGAAAGATTAATACTTTCAAAATAACGCCTCAATTACCTAAAAATAACTTTTTCCAAGATGAAGAATCTGTAAAATTATGGGTGACTGACGATGCCAATAAAATCCCTGTGCGTGCTGAGGTTGAATTGAAAATTGGCTCTTTAGCTTTGGATATTAAGAAGTTTGGAGGTTTGAGAAATACCATGAAGTTTTATTGAGATTAGGTTTTAGTTGTTGGGTTTTAGAAAGTAAGCTAAAACTCAACAACTAAAAAACATATACTAAAAGGAATCATGCGTAAAAGTAATTTGTCTTCTAACACCTAACACCTAACACCTAACACCTAACACCTATTCAGCTCCTTTTAACGCTTTTTGATAAACTTCCAATACTCGTTTTCTGGCAAAATCATGGTCAACCATTGGTAATGGATAATCAAAACTATTTAATTCGGGAACCCATTTTTTGATGTATTCCAAGTTTTTATCAAATTTCTCAGTTTGTAATCTTGGATTAAAAACTCTAAAATATGGAGCTGCATCACAACCACTGCCAGATGCCCACTGCCAACCTCCGTTATTAGCAGAAAGGTCAAAATCTAAGAGTTTTTGGGCAAAATAAGCCTCTCCCCAACGCCAATCAATTAATAAATGTTTCGTTAGAAAACTCGCAACAATCATACGCACACGATTGTGCATAAAACCCGTTGTATTTAATTCTCGCATTCCTGCATCAACAATTGGATAACCCGTTTTGCCCTCACACCATTTCTTAAATTCGTCTTCGTTATTTCTCCATTGAATTTTATCATATTCTCGTCTGAAAGAAACGCCTTGTCCGACGTGCGGAAAATGGTGTAAAATATTGAAATAAAAATCTCTCCAAATCAATTCATTCAGCCAAGTTTCGGATAATTTTTGAGCTGTTCTTGCTAATTCTCGGATACTGACCGTACCAAAACGCAAATGAACAGATAATTTTGAAGTGCCTTCAATGGCAGGAAAATCTCTTTTTTCTGCATAGTTTTTTACAATATTATCTCTAACCTCTTTTTTGGGAAAAACCGTTGCGGTTGATTGAAAACCCATTTCTGCAAGACTTGGAATATCCATTTTTTCGGTTTTCAAGAAGTTATTAAAATACTTTTCATTCGGATATGATTTTAGATAAAAAGTATTCACTTTCTCTTTCCATTTTCTACTGTAAGGTGTAAAAACCGTGTAAGGCGTTCCTGCACCAGATAAAACCTCATTTTTTTCAAAAATCGCTTGGTCTTTAAAAGTGTAGAAATCGGCTGCTTCGGTCATAGCATATTCTTTGACGGCTTCGTCTCTTATTTGAGCGTAAGGTTCGTAGTCATGGTTTGTATAAATTGCTGAAACATTGTATTCATTCAATAATGCAGGAAAAACTTCTTCTGGAGTTCCGTATTTCACCAATATTGTTGAGCCTAATGCTTGTAATTGCTCTTGAATTTCGGTTATGGCATTGTGAATAAACTGTATTCGTTTATCTTTTTTATCTTCTAATTTATCTAAAATATTTCTATCAAAAATGAAAATGGGTAATACGGGATTCCCAGATTTGAGGGCATGATATAGACCAGCATTATCATGTAAGCGTAAATCTCGGCGAAACCAAAAAATTGATATTTGTGACATATAAAGTAGGGGTTGGGATTTAGGGGTTAGGTATTAGTATTGTAACTCGATATTAATCAAGCTAATGTAAGGTATTGAATAATAAAAGGAGTACTTACAAATTTCAACTGTCAAAATAGAGAATTGTTTTGGAATGAAGCTATTAATCTATGTCATTTATACAAATTTTATGTATCTATCTTTCTCCCAATATTTTACCGTTCAATAAATCCGCTTTGTTTATTCTTAGAAAATCTATTTCTTGCATTCTTTTAAAACAAATCGGAATTATCTACCATTTGGCGGACTCTTTTAAGGTTACACTTCTCCGAAGTGGGTACGAGAATTTTCACTATATTCTATAAAGGTTGAACCTCTCCGAGGTATAAATCGACACAATTTCGGAGAAATTCAACCTTTGTAGCACAAGAATAGCCTCGAATTACGGGCTTCGGAGAAGCCTAACCTTAATTCCGCCAAATAGTAGATAATTCCGAAACAAATAAACCGAAACTACGAATGGAAAACGAACAACCGCAATTCAGACAATTCTCCTATCACGGAGACGGAACAGAATTATTTAAAATCTACATCGTCAATTGGCTTCTAACAATTGTAACCTTCGGACTTTATTATCCTTGGGCAAAAGCTTCTCTCTTAAAATACAACTATCAGCATACCAAATTTGATGGCTCAAATTTTACTTTTCATGGTACTGGTAAAGAAATGTTTAAGGGGTTTATTAAGATAATTGGGGTGATTGGGGTACTTTATGGGGCATTGATTGCCGCACAATTGTCTGGTAATACTACTTTGACCATAGTTGTTTTACTTGGCTTTTATGTTATTTTACTGCTTTTAGTGCCTATTGCCTTGCACGGTTCAATGCGTTATCGTACCTCAAGAAGTTCTTGGCGAGGTATCCACTTTGGTTATCGTGGAGATAGAAGCGAGCTAACGAAACAATTTTTGACCGATGCTTTTTTGACAATCATAACATTCGGAATTTACGGTGCATGGTTTATCAATAATCTGCGGACTTATATTATTGGCAATATTCGTTTTGGCAATATTACCTTTCAATATACAGGCAATGGAGGTGATTTCTTTTGGCTAAATTTTAAAGGAAGACTATTATCAGTTTTGACTTTGGGTATTTATTTTTTCTGGTATTCTATGGATTTATTCGACTACTTTATTGAAAATATTTATGCCGAGCAAAATGGAAAACCTTTACCAATTCGTTCAACTGCTAAAGGCTCAGACTTCTTTTTGTTGAGTATTGTGAATGGACTAATGCTTTCCTTTACTTTAGGATTGGCTTTTCCGTGGGTTCAAGCACGAGTTTTTCGCTTTTTCATGTCAAATATTTGGGTTCAAGGAGATTTTGACGGAAACTCATTGGTGCAAACAGAAGCAGAATACAGAGACGCATCGGGCGATGATATGGTGGATATGTTAGACCTTAACTTAATTTAATGAATACTTTTCAAATAAAATATTTTGATGGAGTAACTTCTGCTATTCAAGAAGGAACTGTAAAATTGTCGTATGGACATTGGGATATTAGGCTTGAAAAACCTGATGGAACAATGTCTTCCATTCATTGGCAATTGAAAGATATAAAGCAAACTGAGTTTGTGGGGAATACCAATATTTTTAAATATGGCGATTTTCCACAACAAACGCTTGAATGTAACGACCCTGATTTTGTCAAAGCACTTTCTCTGCAATATCCTGATTATGAATTTTTTAAGAAAGAATATTTTTGGGCTTTGAATAAAGGAACAGGCGTTTTTGTGGGAATTACTGTTGTGTTATTGTTGCTCTGTGTAGGCGTTTATAAATATATTTTGCCCTCAGTTGCTGAAAGTTTAGCGTTAACTGTTCCGCAAGAATATGAGATAAAGTGGGGAAATATGATGTTTGAAAATATGATTCAAGCACCGAAAAAGGGAGAAATGGGCAGCGAGTTAAATCTGACAAAAAATGATACTCTGAGCCGACTCGCCAATCAATTTGTGAAGGAAATTGATTTTAAAACCACTTATCCTATCAAAATAACGGTCGTAAATGAAAAAGTGGTCAATGCTTTTGCTCTTCCTGGTGGTAATGTAGTTGTATTTAACGGCTTACTAAAAAAGATGAAGACCAAAGAAGAATTTGCTGCTTTATTGGGGCATGAAGTTGCTCACGTAACGCATAAACATTCTTTGAAAAATATCTTTAGAAGTTTGTCTGGCTATTTGTTTATGTCTTTGATTACGAATGACTTAAACGGAATAACGGCGGTCATTTTAGACAATGCCAATAAATTACAAAACTTAGGTTATTCGAGAGAATTAGAAGCTGAAGCCGACGAAAGTTCGATGAAAACGTTAAAGGAAAATAAGATTCCGACGAAAGGTTTATTGAATCTTTTTAAAATTTTAGAAGATAGCTCGCAAGTTGCTCCTCCAGAATTATTGAGTTCTCATCCACTCACAGAAGAACGCATGAAGTTTGCCAAAAAGAATCAAATTATGAATGAAAAAATTATCGAAAATCCTCGTTTAGAGTCAATATGGAAGGAAATACTTATTGCAGAGAATAAATTATAGAGAATAGATTTTAGAGAATAGGGATTAAGTTTATAATAGATTTCGAAGATGGGACAGGATAGTTTTCTCTAAACTCTATTCTCTGAAATCTATCATCTATTCTCTGAACTCTACTTATATTCTTGGATATTGAGGATATTATTACAGAATTCGTATTCATTTGGCTGATTGGAACAGATAATTAGCATTCTGTTTTTTGCGTATTCTTGAACGTTTTTTAAGTACCATTCTGTCGCTTTTATATCGAGATTAGAGCTTGGTTCGTCCAGCATCAAAATCTCCGAATCAGACCAAAAAGCTAAACCCAATTTTACTCTTTGTTTCATTCCTGACGAAAAGAATTTAACGGCTTTATTTTTCGCTTGTGGTAATTCTATAAAATCTGTAAAGTCCGAAACTGAAAGGTTATTCTTGAAAGGCTTAAATTTGATATGAAAATCAACAATTTCTGAAAGCGTAAAGTCTTCGATTAATTCAAGATATGGAGCAGCAATGACAAGATGTTTATAATAATTATCAATTTCAAGATTTTGACCGTTGAATTGATAATGAATTTCACCTTCCGAATGTGGAGCAAAGCCTGATAATACTTGTAGAAGCGTTGATTTACCACTACCGTTTGCTCCTACAAAAGTATATGATTCTCCCGATTGAAATTCGTAATTCAAATTTCTGAAAATCCATTCATTACTGAATTTCTTACCAAGATTTTTTGCTGAGATTTGCATTTGAAAGTAGGTATGATTTGTAACACAGACTTTAGTCTGTAAGCTATTTTATTAACTTACAGACTAAAGTCTGTGTTACGAAAGTCCTTTCATGATTCCTCTTTCAGATGTACGAATGAAGTTGACAATTTCGTCACGTTCTGCTGAGGCTGGAAGATTAATTTCTATTTCTGAAAGTGCATCGTTATTGTTTAAATTTTTAAGATAAACATAACGATAAGTATCTTGAATTTGAGCGATTTGTTTGTCAGAAAAACCACGTCTTCTTAATCCAATAGAGTTGATTCCTGCATAAGATAATGGCTCACGACCTGATTTTGTAAATGGAGGAACGTCTTTACGAATTAAAGAACCGCCAGAAATCATAGCATGACGACCAATTTTTACAAATTGATGTACAGCACTTGAACCGCCAATAATTGACCAATCTCCTACTTCTACGTGACCTGCCATTTGTACACTATTTGCCAAAATACAACTGTCACCAATTACACAGTCATGTGCCACGTGAACATACGCCATAATTAGGCAGTTTTTGCCAATTTGTGTTTTATGTTTATCACTTGTTCCACGATTTATCGTTGCACATTCACGAACAGTCGTATTATCTCCAATGATTGCAAGTGTTTCTTCTCCTCCAAATTTTAAATCTTGTGGAATGGCAGAAATCACTGCTCCGGGGAAAATTCTGCAATTTTTCCCAATTCTTGCACCGGGGAAAATAGTAACGTTTGAGCCAATCCAAGAACCTTCGCCAATTTCTACATTTTGGTGAATAACGGTGAATGGCTCAACTACCACATTTTGGGCAAGTTTTGCTTCGGGATGTATGTATGCTAATGGTTGTGTCATTTTTTTTTAGTTAAACAGTTAAAGTTGTTTTAACAGTTTAAGAGTATTTTCTCTTAGATTTAATACAAATATTAACTTTTAAACTTCTCTAACTTTTAACTTTTACGTACAAGGCTTGCAGTCATATCTGCTTCACAAACTACTTGACCATTTACATAAGCTCTACCGTGCATTTTAGCAATTCCTCTACGGATTGGTGCTAATAAATCACATTTGAAAATTACGGTGTCTCCCGGTGTTACACTTTTACGGAAACGGCAGTTTTCAATGCCTACTAAATATGGCCAATAATTTTCTGGGTCTGGTACTGAACTTAATACTAAAATACCTCCTGTTTGTGCCATTGCTTCAACTTGCATAACTCCCGGCATTACAGGATTGTTTGGAAAATGTCCCATGAAATAATTTTCATTCATGGTAACATTTTTGATTCCTACAACACTTTCGTCGTCCAAATAGATGATTTTATCAACCATTTGGAATGGATAACGGTGAGGTAATAATTGATAAATACGCTCGAAATTGAAAATTGGAGGTTGTTTTGAGTCGTACTGAGGAACGTTATTTTTTTCCGTTTCCTTCATCAATTTTTTGATTTTTTTCGCTAACTCTACGTTTGCTGCATGACCGGGACGAGCTGCCAAAATTTGTGCTTTTATCGGACGACCCACTAATGCTAAGTCTCCAACCATATCCAATAACTTGTGGCGAGCCATTTCGTTTGGATAGTATAATTCTAAGTTGTTAAGAATGCCTTTTTCTTTTGAAACACTTACTTTGGGTTTTCCTAAAACAACGGCTAAATGGTCTAATTCTTCTTCTGAATAATCACGGTCTGCAATAACAATAGCATTTGATAAATCTCCACCTTTGATTAAATCAGCTTTGAAAAGAGCTTCTAATTCATGCACAAAACAGAATGTTCTACATTTGGCAAAACTTTCGTTGAACTGACTAATATTGGTCAAGTTTGCGTGCTGACTTGAAAGGAATTTTGAATTATAATCCACCATTGCCGTCAAACGATAATCATTTAATGGTAATGCCGCTAATTCAACACCACGTTCATTATCTTTATAACGAATTTCAGAAGGAATTTCGAAGAATTTACGATGAGCATCTTGTTGTTCCAAACCAGTTTCAAGGATAGCTTCAACAAATTTAATTGAGCTACCATCCATAATTGGTGGTTCTGGCCCATCCAATTGAATCAAAACATTATCTACCTGACAGCCTACCATTGCGGCTAAAACGTGTTCAACAGTATTGATTCTTGCACCGTTATGCTCAATCGTTGTTCCTCTTGAAGTATCAACTACATAATCAACATCTGCATCTGCAATTGGCTGATTTGGCAAGTCAATGCGTTGAAATTTATAACCGTGATTAGGCGGAGCAGGAACAAAAGTCATATTGGCTACTACGCCAGTGTGCAAGCCTACGCCCGATAATGTGATGGCTTTTTGAATGGTATGCTGTTTATTATTCATTTTTACTTTTTTATAAAACATCTCAATCAATTACAAATAGATGATTTGATGAGTTTTACATGAATCTTATTTAATAAGTCGTTAATTATAGTCATGATTGGGCATGACTTACTTTTGCTTTATTTGTTCTTCAACTTCTTTAAGTCTTTGTTCAATTTTTGGCAAATTTTTATATAATACTTGAGATTTCAAATTATTGTGGCTGTCTTGTGCTGGTGAGCCTGCCATAATTCGTCCCGATTGTTTCACGGTTTTAGTAACCCCCGATTGTGCCGTTACAATGGTTCGGTCGGCAACGGTAATATGTCCTGCCATTCCTACTTGTCCACCAATCATACAGTTTGAGCCAACTTTAGTTGAACCCGAAATACCTGTTAATGCTGCAATAACTGTATTTTTACCAATTTCGACATTATGGGCAATTTGGACTAAATTGTCAATTTTAACGCCATCACGTAGAATGGTTGAACCCATAGTGGCTCTATCAACAGTTGTGTTTGCTCCAATACTTACGTTATTTTCTAAGACAACATTGCCTAATTGTGGAATTGTAGCAAAAGTTCCATCGGCTTGTGGTGCAAATCCGAATCCGTCTGAGCCAATAACTGCATTGGCATGAATAACGCAGTTGTCGCCAATAATTGTGTTGTGATAAATAGTTACCCCTGAATAAATAGTACAGTTTTCACCAATGACACTTGCCTCAGCAATACTTACATTAGGATAAATTTTGGTTTTATTTCCTACTTTACAATTATCCCCGACGTAAGCAAAAGCACCAATATAAACATCTGTTCCGATGGTAGCTGACGAGCTTATAAATGAAGGTTGTTCAATACCTTTTTTATTTTGGGCAAGTATCTTTTGATATTCTTGAAGTAAAGTTGTAAACGCAGCATAGGCGTTTTTTACTAAGATTAGAGTAGTAGTATAATCTTTTTTGGGTTCAAAAGTATTATCAACAATAACTGCTGAGGAGGTTGTAGTGTAGAGATATTGCTCATATTTGGGATTTGCCAAAAAGGAAATACATCCAGTAGTTCCTTCTTCAATTTTTGCTAATTGGCTTACTTTTAAGGATTTATCTCCTTTTACTTCGCCGTTTAGCATTTGAGCAATTTGTTCAACCGTAAATTCCATTCTATAATTTTGTCTGTTAATGGTTATCAGCAAATAGTGATGAGTTTGTTTAAAATCAATTAATCGGCTTCAGTCGGCACAATATTATTCCCGCAAATATACGTCCTTTGCCCAACATATATAGTATTTTTTAACTACATTACTTAAAGCCTTTATCGTTGGCAAGTCAGAAGCGTCGGCTATATCAATTACCAATTTATTTTTTGTAAGAATGTTAATAGCTTGTTTTTCAGATAGATATGCTTCGTTGGTTATCACTCCTTGTACCATAAAATAGGGTAGATTGTTCTCGTTAATATCATCTTGAGCTAAAAAATCATTTTTAATTTTTTCAAGAAATGCTTCTTCAAAAGGTTGGTCTGAAATAATTATTTTGTATAATTTCCTTTCAAGCAATTTTTGGCAGATTCCTGAAAGCAAATAATCAGGATGTTTTGTCCAAACTTTAACGCAAGCCCAAATGTCGTGGTCGTCCATTTCTGTAAAAGCTTTTAGGTAGGCTTCATCAGATATAAACTCCTCAAAAGTAACATCGTTCTTTAAAAATAAACCAAAACTTTCTGTTGCAAAAACATCTTCCCCAGCTTTGATTAATTCTCTGGCTCTTCTGATAATTTGCGTCAGCATGGTTTCTGCACAAATAGATGTTTTGTGAAGATAAACTTGCCAATACATTAATCGTCTTGCGGTCAAGAAATTTTCAATCGAATAAATCCCTTTTTGTTCAACCACTAATTGATTATCTACGACATCAAGCATTTTTAAAATCCTATCTGCTCCGATAAATCCTTCCCGAACCCCTGTAAAAAAACTATCACGATTCAGATAATCCATTCGGTCAACATCTAATTGACTGGAAATTAATTGATGAAAAAATGCCCTTTCATATTCTCCCGTAAACATTTTGATAGCCAAAGATAATTTTCCTTCAAATTGTTTATTTAATTCATTCATTAACAAAAATGAAATTTGCTCGTGAGGAACATGATTGAGAATTAAATGTTCTAATACGTGAGAAAATGGGCCATGACCAATATCGTGTAATAAAATAGCAATTTGAGCTGCTTCTAATTCCTCTTCTGAAATATAATGTCCTTTACTACTTAATGTTTGCAAGGCTTCATTCATCAAGTGCATTGCTCCAAGGGCATGATGGAAACGAGTATGTAATGCACCAGGATAAACAAACTCAGCCATTCCAAGTTGTTTGATTCTTCTAAGGCGTTGATAGTAAGGGTGTTCTATGAGGTCATAGATGAGTTCTGTTGTAATGTTAATAAACCCATAAACGGGGTCATTTATTATTTTTCGTTTGTTGACCATGCACCTTTTTATAAAAAACTTGATAAATTTAAGTTTATTAAAGCTAAAAACAAAAATGAGAGATTAACTTTACAATGTACAATTGAGAATGTACAATTAATAATTGAGCATAATTTTCCAATTATATGCTTTTACTTATTAATCCAACGTCTCTACTTAGCATTATCAATTTTCCATTTTTAATTATCAATTAATAAACATGACTTTTGAAGAATTAACCGAAAAAATTAAATCATTAGCTGCTGCCAAAGGTGGCTTAGGTTCATCAATTAAATTTGCTACTGATAATGGCAATATTTTGATTGGGACAGATGGCGTTGTTACGAATGCTGATGATGCTGCTGATTGTACAATTTCTGTATCTATGAGCGATTTACAAGGCTTAATGTCGGGAGATTTAAACCCAATGACTGCTTTTATGTTTGGCAAAATTAAGGTTTCTGGTGATATGGGCGTAGCAATGAAATTGAAAGATTTGTTTTAGTTAGGTATGAGTTAGTAGGTATAAGGTCGTAGGTTGTGACGAGATTATTACTTCCAATGGTTTTATGTAAATGGAGAGTATTTGAACTTTTTGAATTAGTATTTTACACTTTAAAAACTTTTAAATTTATGTCAGATAGCATACTCAATGATAAGAGTTTGAAATTTGGAGTTAGAATTGTGCGATTATCTCAACATTTGAAGGAAGAAAGGAAAGAATATGTTCTTTCAAAGCAAATACTTCGTTCTGGGACATCGGTTGGTGCAAATGTTCGAGAGTCTCGAAATGCTGAATCAGATTTAGATTTTATCCATAAATTAGCAATTGCTCAAAAAGAATGTGATGAAACTTGTTATTGGTTAGAATTACTTTTTTTGACTGACTATTTGAATGAAAATGAATATACTTCAATAAATTCTGATGCGATTGAACTACTAAAAATTATCAAAAGTATCATTATAACAGTCAAAAAAAGAATCAAGAAATAAAAGATTATGGATAATTTAGGTGATAATAACCTCATACCTCATACCTCATACCTCATACCTTCTGAAGAAACAATAGTAGCCCTTGCAACCCCGTCGGGTGTGGGGGCTATTGCCGTTATAAGAGTCTCAGGTTCAGAGACTTTTTCGATTGTGAATAAACTTTTCAGAGGTAAAAATCTTGAAAAGCAAGCATCGCATACTATTCATTTTGGGACAATCCGAGATGGAGAAATGATTGTCGATGAAGTATTAGTTTCGCTCTTTAAAGCTCCTGCTTCATATACTCGTGAGGATACCATTGAAATTTCTTGTCATGGCTCTGATTTTATTATTCAGAAGATTTTAAAACTGATAATCAGAGAAGGGGCAAGGCTTGCCAATGCAGGTGAGTTTACCCAAAGAGCCTTTTTAAATGGACAATTAGACCTTGCCCAAGCGGAAGCCGTAGCCGATTTAATTGCTTCAGATTCAGAGGCTTCACATCAAACGGCTATTAATCAAATTCGTGGAGGTTTTTCCAAACAAATAGCCCAACTGCGAGAACAACTAATCAATTTTGCATCATTGATTGAATTAGAATTGGATTTTGGCGAAGAAGATGTGGAATTTGCCGACCGTGATGATTTACGCCAATTAATTTTCAAAATTCAGACGGTTTTAATTCCTTTAATTGAAAGTTTTGAGTTAGGAAATGTAATCAAAAATGGCGTTCCAACAGTTATTGTGGGCAAACCCAATGCTGGAAAATCAACGCTTTTGAATCGACTTTTAAACGAAGAAAAAGCCATTGTTTCGGACATTGCAGGAACAACTCGTGATGTAATTGAAGATGAACTATTTATTGGAGGAATCCGCTTTAGATTGATTGATACCGCAGGTTTACGTAAAGCCACTGATACTATTGAAGCGATAGGAGTGGAGCGTACCAAGCAACAAATGGAAAAGGCAAGTCTGATTGTTTATCTATTTGATGCAAGTGAAATTCAATTGTCTGATATTGAAATACAGTTGGATGAATTTAATGCACCGTATTTATTGGTTGGCAATAAAGTCGATAAATTACCATTAGACAAAAAGGCTGAATTTGATACAGTTTATCCTGATATTATTTGGATTTCAGCTTCTGAAAATAAAAATATAGAGTTTTTGAAAGACACTTTGGTTAGAAAAGTCAAAACTAAAGAAGTGAAATCAGGAGACACTGTGGTGACTAATCTTCGTCATTATCAACATCTAACACAAACGAATGATGCTCTGAGTAACGTTTTAGAAGGATTGAGTCAAAGCATTACAGGTGATTTTTTAGCCCAAGATATTCGTTTTGCTTTGCACCATTTAGGAGAGATTACGGGGCAAATAACTACGGATGATTTATTAGCAAATATATTTAGTAAGTTTTGTATCGGAAAGTAAAAATCCAATGGAATTAATCACTTCACTTGCTCTTGGTATTGGGCTTTCTGCTTGTTGCGGATTCAGAATATTTGTGCCTATGCTCGTGACGAATATCGCAGCTTTGGCAGGTCATTATCATTTCGGGAATGGTTTTGAGTGGATGGGAACGATGACCGCTTTTTATATTTTTGCTTCTGCTACCATTTTGGAAATTATCGGATATTACATTCCTTGGTTTGATAATCTTTTGGATTCTATCGCTACGCCTGCTTCTATTATTGCAGGAACAATTCTGACAACTTCTTTTTTAGGAGGAGATATTTCTCCAACAATGAAATGGGTTTTAGGTTTTTTAGTAGGAGGAGGGAGTGCAGGCATTGTCCAATTAGGAACAACGGTTACAAGGTTAACTTCAACGGCTACCACAGCAGGATTTGGCAATCCTATTATCGCCACCGTTGAGAATATTCTTTCAGTTGTATTCTCTATTCTAAGCGTTTTTCTACCTATACTTTTGGGTGTCGGAGCGGTATTATTAGTGATGTATTTAGGAAAAAAATTAGTCCGAAGATTGTAGCGAAAATTAGACCACAGATTTTATAGATTTGACAGATTTACACTGATAAAATTTCAAAATCTGTGTAAATCTGTTTAATCCGTAAAATCGGTGGTCTATTGTTTCTTGAAATCTTATATTTTTGCAAAATGAATTTACAAGAAATAACTTCCCAAGTATCGGAATTGGCTCGTCAGACGGGCGAATTTGTTAGAAAAGCAGCCGCAGAATTTAGTCGTGATAGCATTGAATACAAAGGACTAAACGATATGGTTTCGTATGTAGATAAGGAATCCGAAATTCGTTTGGTTGAAGGTTTAAAGAAAATTTTACCAGAAGCAGGTTTTATTGCAGAAGAAGGAACAGGTGAAAAAACGGATAATCAAGAATTTGCATGGATTATTGACCCCGTTGATGGTACAACCAATTATATGCACGGTGTACCCGTTTTTGCGATTTCGATTGCTTTGCAGCAAAATGATAAAATTATTTTGGGAGTAGTTTATGAAATTAACCGTGATGAATGTTTTGCAGCTTGGTTGGGCGGAGGAGCATATTTGAATGAAAGTCCAATAAAAGTATCATCTGCCAAGCATTTGAAAGATAGTTTAATTGCCACAGGTTTTCCATATTATGACTTTGAATTGATGGATAATTATATCAATATCTTGAAAGAATTGATGCAAAAATCTCATGGTTTACGCCGTTTTGGTGCGGCAGCGGTTGATTTAGCTTATACTGCTTGTGGACGTTTTGAAGGTTTTTTTGAATATAATCTTAAACCTTGGGATGTTGCCGCAGGAACATTAATAGTGCAAGAAGCAGGCGGATTTGTGAGAGATTTTAAGGGAGGAAATGATTTTGTTTTCGGGCGTGAACTAATTGCAGGATGTGAAATGTTTTCAGAATTAGAGGAGGTTATTACTCGGAATTGGAAAATGTAACCCGAAGCTTTTGCTTCAGGAATCAATCTGTAACCCGATTTCCCAAAATTGGAATAAAATTGTAACCCGATGCTTCTGCTTCGGAATAAAATGGAAAATATCATTATTGGTTTAATATTTCTTTCAGCTATCGCATATTTAGGAAATATTGTTAGAAAGAATTTTAGTTTTAACGATAAAGCGGGTTGTGCTAAAGGTTGTGGGTCTTGTGGAGCAATTGATTTTGAGAAAATTGCTGCCGAAATAGAATCCAAACGATAAAATTTTTCATAAAAAAGCCTCTTAGATTGATTTCTAAGAGGCTTTTTTATGAAAATAAATACTATTCTTTTTTCTTTTCGACCTGTGTAACTTTTACACCATTGGCTGGTGTACTTAAAATCAAATCAGTCATTAAACGCTCAGTTTCTTTCAAATAAGTATCTTTTTCGTGTTTTTCTTTTAAAGCTTTCACTTTCGCTTGGGCAACACTTGTTGAGTCTGATGCAACTGTTTTAGTTGTCTCTTTAGTATCAGTAGGTTTAATATCACCTGCTAAATCGTCGGCAGGGGTAATAATGTTTTTCTTTTTCTGCTCCTCAATTTCTTTGCGACGTTTATCTTCTTGCAATGAAATAGATTTTTTTTCTTTCGCTTTTTTATAGTTTTCTATTTCTGCCAAAAGTTTTTTCAAATCCGTTTCTGTTTTTAAACGTTCGTGATATTTTCCACGCAAGAAATTTACTTCTTTTTCTGTAATATTATTTGTTGGATTATATCTTGTTGTTGCAATCATATCCCAAGGTAAAGCACTTGGCTGAGAACTTTCTCCAAATTCAGAAGCACTGAAAGATGATGGTAATTCAATATCAGGCGTAACACCTTTGTGTTGAGTGCTACTTCCTGTGATACGATAGAATTTCTCCATCGTGATTTTTAATTGTCCAACGCCTTCTGGTTCACCTTTCAAGAAACGTTCTAAATCAATTAAACTCTGAACAGTTCCTTTGCCATAAGTTTGTTCGCCAACTACCAAACCACGTTTGTAGTCTTGAATTGCTCCTGCAAAAATTTCAGAAGCCGAAGCTGAAAAACGGTTCACTAAAACAGAAACAGGACCATCATAAGTAACTGATGGGTCACGGTCGTATTCTGCTGAAATTTCGCCATCAGCTTGTTTACGTTGTACCACAGGGCCTTGTGTGATAAATAATCCTGTTAAATTCACGGCTTCAGTCAAAGAACCTCCTCCATTATTTCTCAAGTCGATGATTACACCATCAACTTTATCTGCTTTTAGCTCATTCAAATAACGTTTTACATCAGAAGTTGTACTTTTAAAACCTTGTTCTCCACTTCTTGCACCTTCAAAATCACGATAAAATAATGGAATTGTAATTAAACCATATTTGTATTCTTTTCCATCACGATTGAAGTTCAATACTTCTTTTTTAGCAGTACCTTCTTCCAATTTAATTTTTTCACGCACTAAACGCACTTCTTTTGGTACAGAACCAGTTGGGGCATCTGCCGATAATATTTTCAAACGAACAACCGTACTTTTAGGTCCTTTAATTAACTTAACGGCATCATCAGTAAACCAACCAACAATGTCTTGATAAGGTTTATCGTCTCCTTGTGCAACCGCCACAATTCTATCTTTGGGATTGAGTTGTTTACTTCTGAAAGCAGGACCTCCAACGATTAAATCCACAATTTGAACATAGTCGCCTTCATTTCTCAAAGTTGCCCCAATTCCTTCAAAAGATTGTGACATTTCTTGATTGAATGTTGACGCAGTTTTAGGAATAAAATACGTTGTGTGTGGGTCAACACTTTCTGTAAACGAATTCATGAATTGTTGGAAAACATCTTCACTTTTCGTTTTGTCGAAATATTTTTCAGAACGTTTGTAGCGTTCTTTTAAGTCTTTTAATGCCGTTGTATCTGCTTTTCCACTAATTTTCCAATCGAGTAAGGTACTTTTTACTGCTTTTCTCCAAAGGTCATCCAAATCAGTTGATGATTTTGCCCATGACGCTTTTTCACGGTCAGGCGTATAAGTTTCATCAACTTTAAAATCCATTGGTTTATTCAATAATGAGGTAACAAATGCAAATCTTTCTTTTGCTCTTTTTCTATAAACATTATAGATTTGATAAGCCGCTGTTAAATTACCTTCTTTTAATTGGTCATCTAATTCATAACGGAATTTATCAAAACTCTCAACATCTTGAGCCGTGAAATTCATTTTATTGAAATCTAATTCTTTGACGTAGTTATCTAATATTTTAGAAGATAATGAGTCATTTAACGGCACTCTACGATAATGATATTGCCCGAGAATTTCTGTAACCAAATTTTCTACTTTCTTTTGAGTAGCCGTTGGTTGTAAATCATCTGGGGCGTAATGATATGCCGTAAAATTTTGATTTTCAGTATTATGTGAAAACGATTTCAAGCCAAAAAACGCTAATAGCGATATTGGTAAGAGCAAAAGCAAGTATTTAGTCATATTGTTTCTCATCTTTTTTTTAGTAAATAGGTATTATGTGAATTAGTTAGCTAAGTTATACCCAATAAAATATCTTTCTGTTATCCCTCCTAAGGGTTTTTAAACCCTTAGGAGGGGTACAACTGAACTAACCAATTCAATTATGTACTAAGTTTTTCTTTTGCTTAATACTTAGTACATAATACTTAATACTTCTCTACTATTTCTCAATTCCTAATAATTCTACTTCAAATACAAGTGCTGAATATGGTTTGATAGTTGGGCCACTTCCACGAGGGCCATACGCAAGAGCTTGAGGAATAAATAATTTCCATTTTGAACCTACTGGCATTAATTGTAATGCTTCAACCCATCCCGGAATTACACCTGTGACTGGGAAAGTAATAGGTTCACCTCTTTGTACTGAACTATCAAATACAGTTCCATCAATTAAAGTACCGTGATAATGTGTTTTTACTTTATCTGATGATGATGGTTTAGGGCCATCACCTGCTTTAATGATTTGGTACTGTAATCCACTTGGTAACGTAACAATGCCTTCTTTCGTTTTGTTATCAGCTAAAAATTTTTCTCCTGCTAAACGGTTTGGTTCAAAAGCTTTAGCTTGTTCTTTTTGCATATACTTCTGAATCAAGTTGTTAGCTTGCATATCACTGATTGGTGTTTTTTCACCTTTCATTACTTCGTTAAAACCTTTTTGTAATAACTCAGCATTGATTTCAATATTTTGAGACTTGAAATTTTGAGCTACCAATACACCAAGTCCATAACTTGCAGAGTCTTTTAAGCTTGCTAAAGATGCTGAAGAAGTTGAAACCGTTGGTACAGTTACATTTACAGATTTAGTTACAACTTTGGTAGCGGGTTTATTAGCGGATGTTTTTTTTGTTTGAGCAGTTACAAAAAATGGTGTCAAGGCTACGCCTGTACAAAGTAAAAGATTTTTTAATTTCATTTTTAATGTTGAATAATGATGAGGAATAAAATGTGTTTGGCTTCAATTAAGTATTCAACAAACACATTTAAAGATAAGAACGAATATTGAGCTTACAAAATTATTCTATATCAACGGTTTTATTGATAAACGAAAAACGGTCTAACAAATGAATGTTAGACCGTTTTTTAATTTACACTAAATACTTATCATTTTGGATTTTTTACTGGAGCTGAAGACGCATCTGGTTTGTTATAAGCTAACTCGTTGTCTGGCACGTCGAAATAATCTAAATAGTTATAATTGATAGTTGCTTTTGTGTTTACGGCAGCAGCTTTGTCAATTACAACAGCATTAGTTCTACCATTTTCAAGCACTCCCCAACGTCTTGCATCATAGAAAGATAAACCTCTCCATGCACAAGTTACACGTCTTTCACGTCTGAATTCTTCTTTGGCTGCATCTAATGACAGACCTGTTCCTGCTGTTGCGGCAAGTCCAGCACCTTGCGAAGTACGGATAGCATCAATGATTTTCAAAGCATCTTCTTGTTTGCTTAAATAAAGATTTGCTTCTGCTTTCATTAATTCATTTTCTTCATAATTGCCTGCCATAGCAAGTTCATAAAGTCCCTCTGTTTGTGTTCCGTAAACCACTACGCCTGCCATTCCTTTACCACCATCAATGATTGTATAGCGTGTATTGAAGGCATTGCCACGACCAGCATCACCTACCCATGTTGCTGTAAGTGTAAAGTTATTTTGGAAACGCTTATCGTCTGCCTTGAATTCTTGAACAAGTCTTTCACTTAATTTATAAGTATTTTGACCTGCTTTTGCGGCAAGTGTTTTGGCAATTACTGAACCTCCTGTTGCTGACATGAAATCGTTATCACCAGCACCACCAGAACGGCTTGTGAAAATTAAATCTGTTGATTTAATACCATTGTTTGCTAATTCTAAAATTGAATTCCATTGAGCAGCAGTCATAGATTTAGTGGGGGTATTCACCAAAATATTTCTTGCTTTTAAGGTATTAATATTACGAATCCACATATCTGGAGCAAGAACTCCTCCTTTGCCTTTTTGACAAAAATCTGGAATTAAACCTCCTAAAACTGCTTTGTAATCAGTGGTAGCAGTTAAGCCTCCTAAGATTGTTGAGGCTTTGTCAAGGTTTACATTTGCTTCCTTAATAATGTCCTCTTTTGTAACGTATTTGTTATTAGTTGCTCCCGTTGTATTATTGATAAGACCTGCATAGTACATTGAACCAATGCGTGAATATGCAAATCCTTTCCACCAATAACACCATGCTTTTAATACATTTTTCTTAACTGCAGCATCTCCTGTGAATTTTACAGTTTCAATAATGTCAAGTACAGCATTACAAGAGTTATTCAACGAATACATATATGCCCACTCAAAATATGTTGGGTTTGCACCTGCATTTGAGTTGATATTCACAGAACGCAAAAATGGAATTTGTTGGCTTGGGCTACTTGGATTTGAAACTTTTGTTCCGTTATCCAATGTAACTACATCTGGACAACCAATTTGGTTGGCAAATTGGTTAGCAGCTTCAATACCAACTACATCAGCCATGATTTCATGAAAACCGATTGCACCAGCCCAAAAACGACCGTTTACGCCATCGAAATATTTTAAATCACGGAAACCGTTTGCGTAAACGCCTCCTAAACCTAAAGATATAATCCCTGACTCTGTCGATGCACTTTGAGGTGTTGGTAAGTTTGGGTTTTTTATATCTAATTGGTCTTGACAAGCAACGAGCGAAAATGCTGCACAACTCATCAAAATATATTTTTTTATTTTGTTCATTTCCTTAATGTTTAAATTATTCGTTATCAAGAAATATTATCCTCAATAACTTTAGTTTACATCTTTACTTAATTCTTGAATATTAGAAACCAAAATTAAGTCCCACTTGGTAAGAGCGTAAGTTAGGCATAGTATTGTGGTCTGTACCTCTATCCCATGCAGAGTTGTTTGTTCCTGAACTTACTTCTGGGTCAAAACCTGTATATTTTGTGAATGTCAACAAGTTGCGTCCTGAAAGTACCAATTGTAATTTCTTGAATGCTTTAATGTTAAACGCTTTTGCCAAATCAATCCCAATTGAAATATTTCTTAAACGTACAAATGAAGCATCTTCATAGAAATAATCTTTTGTACCATTTGCTTGACGTTGTGCATAAACACCACGATAGAAGGCAGTCCAAGCACCAGTTTGTCCATTAACAGTAAGTTCTTTTTCGTAATCTGCATGAATACCATCACGATACATCCATTGTTTAGTTTGGTTGTAAATGTGGCTTCCTTGTACCCAGTCAACTTGGAATCCTACGTTAAGATATCCTTTATATGTGAAATCATTGATGAATGACATATTGAAGGCAGGATTCGGGTCACCAAAACTATATCTATCTGCTGTAAAGTATGGTTGTTTGGTAGCTTTGTTTACTACATAACCATTACTTGCTACTTCATACAGAGATTGTTGGTTTTCTGGAATTTCAAGCGTTCCGTTTGGTTTTTTCCAATTTAAGTCTGTCAAATATTTGAAACCATATAACTGCCCAATTTTCTCTCCTGCTTTCAATACATAGTTTGTACTACCAGCACTTGAAATAATCACGATTTCACCATTACCAGAAACAGAAGTAATTTCAGATGTTTGCTTGCTAAAGTTGATAGTTGTGTTCCAAGTAAAATCTTTACCCTTCAATGCCATTGCACTAATTTGTGCTTGAATACCGTTTGAACCAATCCCAAAAGCGTTTGTTTTAACTGTTCCAGCACCTGTTGATGGAGCAGCATCTACGTTCCAGATTGCACCTTCTGTATTACGTTTCCAATAAGTTGCTGATAAACGGATGTCATTTAATACATTTACATTTTTCGATAAATTCAAAGATAAATCTGTACCGATTTCTAATTCTTTAGAAACCTCAACATTCAAGTCTGGATTTGCTTGTGCTGTTGGGAAAAGGAATGCACCAGTACTACCGATATTTCTTGTTCCTAAAGTTACATAACGGTCAAATGGTCTTGGTTGAATACCTGCCTCACCATAAGCTGCTCTTAGTTTGAATTCGCTTAAAGTATTAGCAATGGCACTGCTTTTCCAAAAATCTAATGAAGAAAGTCTTACATAAGCATCTCCACGTGGGAATGTGAATGGTTTTGAACCACCACCAAAAGCTGATGAGTAGTCACTTCTGAAACCTCCTGAAACTCCTGCAATTTCACCATATTCGATTCTTTGGTTAACTACATACCCATACGTAAGAAATGGCTCTGTATATGTACCTTGTGGAGCTCCTGTTGTTCCTGAGAAACTCAAAGGACGTACAAATGAACTTGTACCTTGTGCAGGTGTGTACGGTGTATAGGTTGGTAAGCCTAAAACGTAAGTTACATATTGGTCATTTGTTTGTTTACGCCAGTCAAATGCTAATTGCGTTGATGTAGTGATTGGAAGACTTAAATTAAAGTCTTTCATGAAATCAGTACGGATTGTTGCAGTCGCTAAAAAGTTTTGAGCGTTTTTAGTGATACCAAAATTGTCGATTTCTCCTTTTTTATCAGAACCATAATTCGATAAGTAATAATTAGATGGCAAAGCTGCAATATTCGGGTTTGTAGTTTGGTTTGCATAAGTATAAATATCTTCATCACGTTGATAGTTGATACCATATTTTGCATCTAACTCTACAAACTTATTCAATTCATAATTCAAGTTTAAGTTTTGAATAACGTCAACTTTATTTCCATTATGATTTAAATATTGCTGATAGAATTTAGGGTTAAATCCGTTTACGCCTGCTGCATCTCCTACATAAGCTGCATAATCTCCATTTGTTAATGTTTGTTCGTAGTTTGCGAATGGACGAGTGTTATTGATAGAGTACAAAATATTTCTGTCGTTAGACTTGATAGTATTTTTTGTATAAACCAATTGCGTAATTGAACGGAATTTCAATTTTGGAGCAATTTCCGCACCAATATTGGCTGTAAGGTTAGTTCTTTTAAAATCACCATTATCAGTTACGTTACTTCCTTGATAGTTATTTGAAAGCGAGAAAGCAAAGTCAAATTTCTCTTTACCTCCTGATATAGAAATACTATTATTTACTGTACTTGCTGGAACGAAGAAGAAATTGTAATGGTCATAATATTTCAAGTTTGCATTGTAAGCTTTACTTGTTGTACTATTCACATCTAATGGATTATAAATAACGTTACCATTATACAAACCTGTCACTGGGTCTTGTGCTAAAATAGGATTTCCAGCACCTGCACTCAAAACATTATTGTTGGCATCAGTACCAAAAGCGTGCAATTGAGCTTTTCTAACACCACCAATGTTTAAGTATGAGTTTTGAGAAACGCTTGAAGAGAAGTCAATATTCAATTGTCCATTTTTTCCTTTTTTAGTAAATAACTGAATTACACCGTTAGCACCTTGAGCACCATAAATAGTAGCCGATGCAGCACCTTGCACAACCTCAATTCTGTCAATTACACTTAAATCAATTGAGTTTAAATCAGTTGAAGCTACTTGGATACCGTCAATCATAATCATTGGAGTTGTTCCACGGTTGATTGTATTGATACCTCGAAGTACAATGTTTGTAGCAGCACCTGGAGTACCATTACTACTTGTGATTTGAGCTCCCGCAATTTTACCAACTAAAGCTTGGTCAATAGATGCGGTTGGTGCTTGTGGAAGACTTTTCGATGAAATTGATTCTACCGCAAATGCTAATTTTGCTTTATTAGTAGCAACACCAACTCCTGTTACTACAATTTCAGAAAGTTGTCTGATATCAGTACCCATTTTTACATTTACGACCGATTGACTACCAACAGAAACTTCTTCTGAAGTCATTCCGATAAATGAGAATTGGAGTTTAGCATCACCATTTGGAACAGAGATTGAATAATTCCCTGAAGCATCAGTTTGTGAACCTTGGTTTGTGTTTTTCACACGAACGGTTACACCTGGAAGACCTGAGCCATCCTCGGCTGAGGTTACTTTACCGCTTACTTTTCTATCTTGTGAGAATACATTCACACAAAAAGTAAGAGCAATAAGTAAAGTCATGAGTAAGTGTTTCTTCATGTACTATTGTTTAATTATGGTTAAAAATTTGTTTAATGAAATAAATATTAAATAATTGTAAAAATATGATTTTTCAGTTAAACAAACAAAGGAAATACTTGAAACTTATTTTAATATGTCTTGAAAAAAAGCCTTTTTATAGGTTAAAATGATGATTTTGTAGAATATAATTTTGTCTTCGTTTGAAAGTGCCATTTTTTTTGCTTCAAAATTATCTTATGTATAGGTAGAAAATACCAAATATTATACTCCATTTTTACTGTTATTAAGATACTTTTAGAATATTCTTTTAAAAAAGAAATGACTCGGAGATATTTTTTTTATCGTAATGGATACTTTTGAAAAATCTTTAATATTACATTTTGAAAAAATTGTATTATTCTCATAGTTAGTGTACGAATATTCTGCTGGACTAATATTTAATTGCATTTATCACTTATTTTATCATGTATGGTATAAATACTTAGGGCTGAATAATTTTTGCATAAAAAAAGGACGAATCATTATTGACTCGCCCTTTTTTTTAATGAACCTGTATAAACTTTCTGTTTTGAGAAGAAATTTGAATCATTCTGAACCTGTTATTTCAATATTTAAAGCCTCAGTGGAACTGCATAGCAGCGGAAGGGGGATGCCCAATCTTGAGAAAATATTGGATTAGCAGATTAAAAATGAACGGGTTTATACCGAAACAGAAAGTTTAAACAGGTTCAATATTTAAAATTTACTATTAATAACCGTCATTTTGCTTCAATTCTTTATTCGTATCTATCTCACGTTGTGGAATTGGAAGAATTAATGCTCGGTCATTAAATAACTTTGTACCAACACTCCTTTTAGTACGCTTTAAATCAAAAAGCTGTAATCCTTCAAATGCTAATTCCAATTTTCTTTCCTTTAAAATATTGTCCAAAGTCAATACATTGGATACTTTTGCACCAGCACGTGTTCTCAGTAGGTTAATGTCTGAAACTGGATTTGCTCCTATGGTAGTTCCTAATCTGAAATTGGCTTCTGCACGTGTAAGATACATTTCGGCTAAACGTACCACTGGAACATCGCCATATCTATCAGCAAATTTTAACGAAAATGTATTTCTACTGACTACTTCAAAAAACTTTCCTCGGACATCGTCAGGTTCATACAAGGCTAAATGTTTTGCCTGAACCCTAATATCTCCACGTCCTTGATTGGATGATGAAGCAAAAAATGTATTCATATCATTAATACCATCTTGGTCAGTTACAATGATTTTGAAAATATTTTCAGATTGTCCTGCTTCGTCAGAAAAAACACCTTCAAAAGTTGAAGCCAATGAATGAGCATTAGAAGTGATGACTTTGTTGGCGGCATCACGTGCTGCGGCATAATTTCCCTGCATTAGATACACACGTGATAAAATTGCAGTTACGGCATTTCTTGTAGCAAATCCTGTATTAGAACCTGCCTGAGTTGCTGGTAAAAGAGCCTCAGCCTTAATCAAATCATCTAATATCTGTGTATATACCTGAGCAACAGTAGCACGAGGTTTATTGTCATCTGTAGTTACCACACGAGTAGGCGTTAGGATTAACGGCACTCCCAAATTGGTATTATTGTCTCCATCTCCCCATGTTTTGGCAAAATGTTGTACTAATTCAAAATAAACTAATCCCCGAATAAAGCGAGATTCACCTTCTACACTTTTTTTATCGTTATTATCAACCTTATCTAATGAAGCAAGAACATTATTTACTCGATTAATAGCGACGTATGAGTCTCTCCAAGTATCCGAATTAACTGTATTAGAGGTAGTGATGGATTTACGCCAGATTTCGTCAAGGGTACTAAATGTCCCTCCAAAACGAACTTCTGCATCATCGCCAAGTAGTTCATTGATATATGAATATCCTCCTCCCATAACATTACTATCACTAATACCGTCATAAGCACCAGTAAGTGTAATTTTAACATCTTGTGATGTTGCCAAAGCTTTTGTTTCATCAATACTCACTTTGGGCTCAATATCAAGTTGTTTGTCGCAAGCGGTCAATGATATTATAATTGTACCTATTGCGAATATATTTTTTGTATATTTTTTCATTTTCCAAAAATTTTAATTTAAAAACCAAGATTTAGTCCAAAGGTAATAGTGCGTGCTTGTGGAGCTGTATAAAAATCATATCCTTGGGCTATGTTTGTTACTACATCATCTGCATTAACTTCTGGGTCCCATCCTGCGTAATTAGTAAATGTAGCCAAATTTTGTCCTGTTAAATACACTCTTAAACTACTGATTTTAGCTTTGTTGATAATAGATTTTGGTAAATTGTAAGCAAGTGTAATATTACGCAAACGAACATAAGAGCCATCTAAAATGAATCTACTTGAAGGCTGAGCACCATTATTGAAAAATAAACGTGCTTCAGGAACATTTGTATTTGGGTTGTCTTTTGTCCATGCCGCCAACTGGTCAACTGTTTGATTATCCTCAAAACGTCCATTGGCAGAAGAATATCTACCAACTCCGTAAAAATTAAGTTGGTTTCCGAATTGTCCATTAAAAAATACACTTAGTTCTAAGCCTTTATAACTAAACGTATTGGTAATTCCACCTACCCAATCTGGTAGAGGTTTTCCAACCACTACTCTTTGAGCTTGATTGTAAGAATTAGTAGTAGTTCGGTCAAGGCTACCGTCCGCATTTTTTGTATTTTTATACCAAAGTGCATCGCCATTTGCAGGGTCAACTCCTGCATATTCAGCAGTAAAGAATGTTCCTATTGGCTCACCTTCAACGGCACGGCTCATGTTGTTTAAACCTCCCTCAATTATTTGCCCTTGAATATCTGTAATTTTATTCATGTTATAGGCAGCATTAATACGTGTACTCCATTTGAAGTCTCCAACAAGGTTGTCTGTATTTACAACAAACTCAAATCCTTTATTCACTAACTTACCGACGTTTTTCGTAATAGAGGCAAAGCCAGTAGTTGCTGGTACATTTACATTAAGGAGTAGATTAGATGTATTTTTTTGATAATAATCTATTTCTCCACTAATACGGTTATTCAAAAAGCCATAATCAATTCCTATGTCGAATTGGTCTGTGATTTCCCAACTTAAATCTGGATTCGCTAATTGCACAGGACGTTGTCCGGGCGTTGCTCCATAGCCTGCATCTCCAGCAAACAAACCTCGCTGTGGAAAGTTCTGTGTATTAGTACCCGTTCCTGAAAGCCCACCGCCAGTGGTGCTAATTTCAGCATTTCCTGTACGTCCATAACTTGCTCTTAGTTTTAAGAAACTAACTGCTTTATTATTTTTCAAGAAATCTTCTTCTGAAAGTACCCAGCCAGCAGAAGCCGCAGGGAAGAATCCATAGCGATTATTTGCACCAAAACGAGAAGAACCGTCAATTCTCGCACTTAAACCAACTAAATATCTATCAGAAAATTTATAATTTACTCTTGCAAAATATGACAAGAAACTGAAGGCTGTCTCAGAAGATTCTCCGTCAGTTTTACGAGCAGCCGTAAAAATTGTTTGGTAAGCGTCTGAAGGAAAGTCTTGCCCTTCAATAAAATGACGTTTTGTTACAGAATTTTGGTACGACATTCCTAAGGTTGCATCAACAGTATGTTTACCAAATATTTCATTAAATGCGAAGAAATTATTGGTATTCAAATTCTCAATTCCAACGGTTCTGGAACGTCCAATACCTCCTGGTACACCACTATTACGTGCCGTTTTGCTATTAGAATATTGTTCTTCTAATTGATTAAGAACATCTACGCCAAACTCCGAACGAAACAATAAGTTTTTGGTTAGTTTGTATTGCCCAAAAACACTACTAATATTTCTATTGACAGTAGTATTGTAAAATGCGTTTCCAATATTGACTAATGGATTATAGTATGAAGGAATAGAAACATCGCCAGGTGCTGTGCCTACTGGTAGGTTGGTAGTAGGGTCTATTGAAGGAGTCATTGGTGGTAATGCAACCATTTGCATCGGGTTATCAAACTGACGGTCGCCCGATATACGGTTGTTAACACTACGAGACATTGCCACACTAACTCCTAAGTCAAACTTATCACTTAATTTATGAGTCAAATTGATTCTACCTGTCGCTCTGTTCAAGCCATTTCCTACCAAAATTCCTTTTTGAGTAAGATATTGTCCAGAAAGATATAAAGTCGTTTTGTCTGAACCACTGCTAATATTTATATCATACTGACTCATTGGTGCGTCCTGATATGCTAAGTCACCCCAATTAGTTGAAGCCTGAGTACCTGTACCAAAAGTTCCTAAACCTTGTGTTTCATAAAAACTATTCATATAATAGCGATATGAGTCTGGGTCATTTGGGTCTTGATAATCATCAATTCTGTCTGAATTAGCAGCCGCTTGATTGTAAAACTTTACATACTGTTCAGTATTCAGAAATTGTAGTTTTTTGGTAGGCGTACTTGACCCAGTCTGATAACCGAAATTAACTCTGGTTAAGCCCGCTTTTCCTTTTTTAGTTGTAATGATTACGACCCCGTTTGCCCCACGAGAACCATAGATAGCCGAAGCAGAGGCATCTTTCAAAATATCTAATGATTCAATATCTTGTGGGTTTATATCTGCCAGTGGATTCGTTGAACCAAACTGTGCTGATAAATCTGCGGTGGTCATCGGAATACCATCAATCACATATAAGGGCTGTGTATTGGCAGAAATTGAAGATTGACCACGAACATTTATCCTGATTCCTTGTCCTAATTTGCCACTTCCAGCATTAACCAAAACCCCCGCAGCCTTTCCTTGAATAGTTTGGTCAAAACTGGTAACGGGCATATCTGCTATTTCAGAAGATTTAATCTTTGCGATATTACCTGTTAGTTCTCTTTTAATTTGAGTACCATAACCAACCACTACAACTTCACCCAATGAATTCTCGCTTTCTAATAAAGCAACGTTTACCGTGCTTTGCCCACCAATCTCCACTGTTTTTGAAGAAAAACCAACAGAGCGAAATTCAATAGAACCTTTTCCTGTTGGAATGCTTATCGCATAATTACCTGCTGCATCAGTAGATGTTCCTTTACTTGTGCCTTTTAATTGTACACTCACTCCTGGAAGAGGTGAGCCATCTCCTGCTGACACCACTTTCCCTGTAATTCGGCGGTCTTGAGCAATCATACTCAAAGTACAGCCCAAAAACATTATTAAACTGAATAATAAACGTTTGTTCATGAAAATTTGGGTTTTGTTAAAATAATAAAATGTGCTATTGAAAAAGCTAAATTTTTGACTTTTTTTTGCTTTTTCAATAGAATTAGGATTGGGAATTTAACGCAAACGTATGTTTTTTTTGCGAAAAATATCTTTCAAAGTTATATACGGATTCTTGTAATGCCAAAAATAGGATTGCTAAAGTGTATTGATGAGTTTTTCAAATTTAGTTAAATTTATGATACTAATTGACTTGGAAGTTCTAATTCTTTCGCAAATTCATAACCTGCTTTGAAAATTTCTATTGATTTTCTAATGTCGTAAGGGTCAAAAGATTTGAGTGCGGGTGGTTCAATTAGAAAGTTGCACTGAGCCAATCTACTTTTAGAATTATTGTTGATTGCCAAAAATAGAGCTTTTGGAACAATTGTCGCCATAGATTTAGGCGTTTGTTGAATACCGTAAGGATTACAATGACTTCCAATGATATAATCGTATTTTCCTAATAACGGTTCAATTGGCATATTGTTTAAAATGCCACCATCAATCAATGTTACTCCATTATGAATTATTGGTTCAAATAAACCAGGAATACAACACGACGCCATCACAGGTTTTAATAGTTCTCCAGACGAAAAATACACTGTGTCGCCAGCATACAAATCAGTAGCATTTACAGTAAGTGGAATTTTGAGATGTTCGAATGAATTATGAGGAATATACTTTAAATAAACTTCTTCTACTTTTTGCATTCGAACTAAGCCCGACCTACTCCATGCAGGTCGCATAGCTTTTAAGGTATTACTCGAAACAACAATCTCAAAAATATGGTCTGGAGAATAACCCGCCGCAAACATAGTTCCTACAATAGCCCCTGCACTACAACCAGATATGCCAGAAATTTGTATGCTCTTTTCTTGCAACGCCTTCAAAACGCCTAAATGAGCTATTCCTCTTGCTCCGCCTCCTGATAGAACTAAGCCAATTTTCATGTTTATTACTTTATAGATTTGTTGATTACTACCTATTCAATGAAACTTGAATTTTATAGTTTTTTAGGTAATTTACATAAAAAATTAATCTAAAAAATAATTTCAATGATTTTACATTCGATAGATTCTGGCTACTTCAAATTGGATGGTGGAGCAATGTTTGGAGTTGTCCCAAAATCTTTTTGGCAAAAAACGATTCCTGCTGATGAAAATAATCTATGCTCTTGGGCAATGAGATGTTTACTCATTGAAGACGGAAACCAATTGATTTTAGTAGATACAGGAATGGGAGATAAGCAAGATGCTAAATGGCAAGGATATTATTTCAGACATGGCGAAGGGGAGTTGGTCAAATCAATTCGAAATAAAGGATATTCTGAAAATGATGTAACTGATGTGATTTTGAGCCATTTACATTTTGACCATTGCGGAGGTGTGGTAAAATGGAATTCCGACCGTACAAAATTTGAAATGACTTTTCCTAATGCTCGTTATTGGTCACATTCCGAACATTTTGATTCAGCAATAAACCCTAATCCAAGAGAGAAAGCTACTTTTTTCAAAGATAATATTCTGCCAATTCAGGAAGCGAACCAACTGTTTTTTATTGATAAAGTTTCTGAAAATCCTTTTGCCAATATTGAAATTTTAACGGCTGATGGGCATACTGAAAAAATGTTGATGCCTAAGATTTCTTACCAAAATAAAGAAATATTATTCATCGCAGACACCATTCCGTCGCACGCACACATTCCAGTGCCTTATGTGATGGGTTATGATATTCGTCCTTTGCAAACGATGATTGAAAAGAATGATTTGCTTAATCAAGCCGTTGAAAAAGACTGGATTCTTTTCTTTGACCACGACCCATTTTATGATTGTGCAACAATTTCAAAAAACGAGAAGGGATTTGCATTGGCAGAAAAAGGAAATCTGTCAGCATTTATCTAATACTTTCTTTTCTTCCAAAACTTCCAATTTCTACCTTCTTTTTTTTCATAAAAGCAAGCATTGGGTAGGGTTGGAGGTTTGCTGAAAATTGGTACAGATAAACCAAAATATAAGTCTGTTCCTCTTGGGCGGCTAATATTTAAAAAACTGCCTAAATTATCCGTTCCAAAGAATAATGGTCCAAATCTTCCCGCCACGCCAAATGACAAAACACTATAATTATCTAAAAGAGCAAAAGGCATAGCCACTTCAACCCATTTACTTTCCCAACGTGGGGTAATAGACAAAGACGAAGGCATTTTCATGCCAATTGAGTTTGAACCTCTAAGTCCTTGCACCCAAAGACTGTTTACATAGAATTTATCTCTAAGATGATAATCAAAATTAATTTGAAATGCTGTTGGTAAACTTGCCGTGAAATTATTAACACTATTAGCATCGGTTGAGCCAACTTTCTGGTTTATTCTACTAAAAGCATCATCTAAATCTTTTACCTTACTTACATCATTTGAATTAAAGTCAGTATTATTAATATCTACATTCCAGTTTCTTATATAGCTCGGGTTGTTATAGTTGATGCCACCAATATCCAAAATTGAAATCCCGATTTTGTACTCATATTTATTTTTGCTTGCATCCCATTTTCTTATCCCTTTTTCACGATAGGAGAATTTCCGAGTATCGGGGCGATATTCATAGACAATGCCTAAATCAACACCCCAACCACTTCCCGCAGATTGATTCCCAAATCCCCAAGCAAATGAAGGGCTTGCATTGGAGTAAGCTCCTTGTAAGGTATGTCCGTAATTAGCTTTGAGATGATTAATCCTGAGAATTTGCTTTTTGGGTTCACTTGGGTCATCAATAATACTATAATCAGCCTCCTCAATATTAATGTGAGCATTATAGATACCTACAACCCTTTTGAGGGTAATTCCTACTTTTACAAAATCTTCATCATCGTCTTGTAAAATTCTACTATAACTTAAACCTAATTCGGCATAACTATTAACATTGAGGGTACTTTCGGCTAATTTGAAATTTTGTTTTTTTAATAACAAAGTATCAGTCCCCAAACGAATCAAATTGGATAAACTCAATGATGCTCCTGAAAAATTAGTGGCAGTTTTAATGCGTGTTAATAGTCCAACGGCACTTTTCTGATTAATTGTGTATAAAAAAGAAGGACCCCTAAAGTCATCTAAAATATTGGCATGATAGGTGTCACTGTTTTCATTGATGTCATAATAAGTATTTTTGAAAACAATTACATTTCTCGAATTTCGGTATTCTTGTGCTGCCGTGTTAGTAAGGAGTTGTAAAATAGAATAAGGAGCATTCCAACCGACGTAGTTATTAGAAATGAAAATATCATTGGCAACTAAATTTACATATAATTTATATCTTGAATCTGAGAGATTGGCAGGATTATTATACACAGCATTAGTACCCGCATAATTACTTCCAGAAATTCCGAGCCATTGTTGAGCAAAAAGTTTTTCTGAATTAGAAATTATGAGAAAAAGAAAGAAAATAAACGGTGTTTTAAATTTTGTTGTAATCACTTGAAATTTTCTGAAAATGATGATTTAGAATAAAGGCACAAAAATTAAGCCTATAAATATTTGATAGATAGAGGTTTACCAATTTTTCAGTTTAGATAACAGATAATAAATCACAAAGATAATCTTAATACGAATTACATTAGTTGCTTATTATCCATTGAAAAAAATATATAAATGGCAATAAATTTATTTGATTATATTTTTTATTGAAAAAATTATATTATTTTAAAATCATTTATTTTAACTATAATTTTTTATTAAATTCATTAGAAACATCATTTTAAAACAATAAATTTGCAACTTGCTTAAACCAATTATGCAAAAGTTTGAAAACCAAAATATAATTGGTAATTAGCGAAAATATGATTTGATTATTCCAAATAAAGGTATAATTAAAGAATAAAATTTGGTATTAAACAATATTTATAAATATCCCTAATATTTGTTTTTGGCTCGTTGAGTCAGAGACTTTGAACAGTATGAAAAGAATTGCAGTATTTACTTCAGGCGGAGATGCACCGGGTATGAACGCCGCCATCAGAGCTGTTGTAAGAGGTGGACTTCATCATGGAGTCGAGATTTTTGGAATTATAAGAGGTTATAACGGCATGATTAAAGGTGACATTATTCCCTTAAATTCACAGTCGGTAAGTAATATCATTCAGAGAGGAGGGACTATCCTTAAATCTGCTCGTAGTAAGGAGTTTATGACTCCCGAAGGACGAAAAAAAGGATATGACCAACTAAAATCTCATGGAATTGAGGGTTTAGTCGCTATTGGTGGTAACGGTACTTTTACAGGTGCTGAGATTTTCTTTAACGAATTTCAAATACCAACAGTAGGAGCTCCAGGTACGATTGATAACGACCTTTTTGGAACAGATTATACCATTGGTTATGACACCGCTGTAAATACAGCTTTGGATGCCATTGATAAAATTAGAGATACGGCGGACTCGCACGATAGAATTTTCTTTATCGAAGTAATGGGTCGTGATTCTGGATATATTGCCGTTCAATCAGGGATTTCTGGTGGAGCTGAATCAATCTTAATTCCAGAAGAAAGACAAACTATCGAAGACGTTGTTGGAACATTAAAAGCAGGTTTCGAGAAAAAGAAATCATCTTCAATTGTTGTGGTTGCTGAGGGTGACGAAGAAGGACACGCTGCTATTATTGCAGAAAGAATTAAAAGTACAATTGATGTTCCTGTTGATATTCGTGTAACAAACTTAGGGCATATCCAAAGAGGTGGTCGTCCGAGTGCGTATGACAGAATTTTAGCAAGCCGTTTAGGTTTAGGAGCATTAGAAGGGCTTTTGGCTGGTCATAAAAACGAAATGGCAGGTATTGTAAATGATAAATTGGTTTACACGCCTTTCCACGATACAATTACGAAAAAGAAAGAAATTAACTCAGATTTATTGAGACTTTCTGGTATTTTGAGTAAATAATAGAAGTGACACAGACTTTGGTGAGAATAAAGATTTTCTCAACTAAAGTCTGTGTTATTTCTATTAACAATATCCTAAAATTTTATAAATGGCATAACCTGTTAATTCGTGAATAAGGGTGTAACTGTCATAAAGGTTTGATTCTCTTGGGATTAGTAAATTATCTAATGTCCAACTTCTTACTTTAGCTTTGTAAGCTGTTGGAAATAAAGTAACGCTTAATCCTGCTTTTGAAAAACAACCTTCTGCTCTTCTAATGTGAAAAGCGGAGGTGAAAAGAATATATTTACTACCAAGTTTTTGATTTTTATTTAAAATCTCAGCGGTAAAAAGTCCATTTTCACGAGTATTTCTGGCTCTTCTTTCCAAAATTATATCCTCTTTTTTTACGCCTAATTCTTCAAGAAGTTGAGCAACTTTCAATGTTTCGTCTGAAACATCTTCGTGCATTACCACTAAATCAGTATTTCCTCCAGAAATCAATATTTTCTTCAATTTTCCCATTTTATATAATCTCAAAGGCTGAATAAAACGGTCAGCAGTTTTGTCTGTCAGTATTTGGCTTTCTGTGGCTAATTTATTGGTAATCATTCCACCAGTTAAAATAATACCCACGTCGTAAGTTGTAGTAATTGAACTTGGAGAAGTTGGAGGAACTTCCCACCAAAGAAGCACTTCGTTAGATAAAAAACCATTGCTAAAGAATAAAATTAGCCCTAAACAGATTTGTACGCTTCGTTTTTTGTGTTTAGGATTCTTGCAAAATAGGGCAAAAAGTAAACAAATCGTTATTAACGACAAAGGCATCAGAATATAAAAAAGCACTTTTGAAAGAAAATAAAACATATTAAAATTTGTATTTGGGGTTTGATTTCCAGTTATGGTCTTGTTCCCTTAACTTTGGTACATATTTTGGTTTATTAATACATAAAAGTAGGATAATTTCGTTGAAGAAAATTATCAGCCATCACCCTTATTTCCTGAAATATTTATAACAACATGAAAATTTTAGTTAAAATTTTATCAATTTCACTCCTTGTCATTTTTACGAATGTCGTTTTTGGACAAACAAAAGAAGGTTTTTCTATCAAAGGGAAAGTCAGAGGTATAAAAGATACTACTGTATTTTTAGCCCATTATTTTGGGTATAACCAACAAGTTATAAAAGACACTGCACAGGTTGATTCTCAGGGGAATTTTCATTTTGTAGGAGAGAAAACCTTACCAGAAGGACTTTATTTAATTTCCCTTCCAAAAGGCAAATACATGGATATTGTTGTGGGAAATCAAGCGTTTTCTTTTGAGACCGATACCACTAATTTGATTACGAAAATGAAGGTTACGGGGTCTAAAGAAAATGAACTTTTCTTTAAATTTCAGCAAGATATGGCGTCAAAATTTGATGAAATGAAAGTTTTGGAGATGGAACGCAAAATGAATAATTCGATGTTGGCGGCTGGGAAAATAAAACGATTACAAGCAGAAGTGACTCAGTTTCAGAAAGATTGGCTGAAAACTACTGAGGGTACTTTTGTGAATAAATTAATAAAGGCTTCGCAAGAACCCGAAATCCCACCTTTGGGAAAACCAATGCTTACCAAAGCAGATACAACGGCGTATTATCAATATCAATTTAATTATTACAAAAAACATTTTTGGGATAATGTTGATTTGACAGACGACCGTCTTATTCGTACTCCATTTTTACAGAAAAAAATTGAAAGATATTTTGATGATTTAACCGCTCAAACTTCTGACTCGATTGCCAAAGAATCGGATGTGGTTTTAGCACGTGCCAAAGGTAGAGATGTGCGTAGATATGTAATTTACAAAATTGCAAGCACTTATGAGAATCCTAAAATATTGGGAACAGATGGTGCTTTTGTACATATTGCAGAGAAGTATTACATAGGAGAACCTGCTTTATGGGATACTTCTACGGTAAGAAAAATGAAAGAAAGAATCACTGTTTTAAAACCTCTTTTGATTGGAAAAACATTGCCAGATATGTATTTGACGGATACTTTAGGAAAAGAAATTGTCATTCCAAAACTTGATGCTTCTTACACCATTTTGTTTATCTATGACCCAGATTGCGGACATTGCCGTGAGTCAGCCCCAAAATTGGCTAAAGCATATCAAGGTTTGAAAGCCAAAAATGTAAAAGTTATTGCTGCTTCGATTGATAGAACTCCTACAAAATGGAAGAAATTTATTCAAGAATTTAAACTTCAAGAGCTTATTCACGGAATAGATATTCATAAAAACCAACAAACAGGTAAAGAAGAATATTATACAGACTTTAAAAATAGCTTTGATGTATATGCAACACCAGTTGTTTATGTGTTGGATAAAGATAAAAAAATCATTGCAAAACGCCTTCCTGTTGAGCAATTAGAAGATTTTATTGATTTTCACCGTAAGCAAACACTGCGTGAAAGCGTGAAGACTGGCAAATAGATTTGTCGAAAAATTACCCATAAAAATGTTTAAAAAAGTATTAATTACCCTAATTTGTTCGGTTATTTCATTTTTGACTTTTTCTCAAGGTTATAAAATTGAAGGTAGAATTCGTGGATTAAAAGACTCAACTTGTTACTTGACGTATTATTTTGAAAACCAAAATTTTGTGCAAGATTCAACCGTGGTGAGTTCGGATGGTACAATTTCTTTTAGAGGTGAAAAACCTTTGAAAGGTGGTATGTACAATATTATGATTGGGCATTGGCAGAGCTTTGATATTTTAATTTCAGAGCAAAAGTTCTTTTTTGAAGCCAATGCCAATGATATTTTCAATACGATAAAATTTACCAATTCTCGTGAAAATGATTTGTTTTATAGCTACCAGCAAAAGACTTTTAAGGATGCGAAGAAAATTGAAGAACTGACTAAAAAAGGAGATGCCAATTCAACCAATGAGTTGTATGCTTTGCAGGTAGAGTCGGCTTTGTACAAGAAGAAGTTTATTAAGGCTTTTGAAGGAACTTTTGCTTCCAATATTATCAAGTCAAATTTGGCATTGGATATTCCTCCAGCTCCCAAATTGGCAAATGGCACGGAAGATTCTCTTTGGGGGAATAAGTTTTTTGTTGAACATTTCTTTGATAATATTAATCTTGCGGATGACCGTTTGGTACAAACACCTTTTTTGTACCAGCCCGTTAAGTATTATTTTGACCAATTGGATTTTTTACCCAACGATTCATTGATTGTTTTGACAGATAAGTTTTTGAGTAAGTCTCGAAAAACGTCTCCCATGCGTAAGTATTTGGTAAGTAAATTAGCTAATCATTTTGAGACAAGTAAAGTATTGGGAAGAGACGCCATTTTTGTTCATATTTTACAAAAATATTACCTCAATGACCCTTTGCTTTGGGATAGCTCAACGGTAAGATTAGTAAAAGAAAGAGTGCGGTATTTAAAACCTTTGTTGATTGGAAGTAAGATTCCGAACTTGAAAGCCACAGACGTAAATAACAAAGAACAAGCTCTTTATGATGTAAAATCTGCTTTTACGATTTTGTATATCTATGCGGCTGATTGTGGTCATTGCAAAAACTTTACGCCACAATTAGTGAAATTTATTCAAGATAATAAGCAAAAAAATATTACCGTTTTTGCTCCAATTTTTGGAAATAACGTAGATACTTGGAAGGAATTTATCAAAGAATATAGCTCCGAATCTTTTATAAATGTGATGGATAAGATGGGTAAAATTAACTTGTATCAAGAGTTTGATGCTCAATTTACCCCAACGATTTACATTTTGGATAAAGACAAAAAGATTATTGGTAAAGGAAATATGAATATCGAAACGATGAAGGAAATAATAGTAGGCAGTTTGTAGTGGGCAGTTTGGGGAGATTAAATTATTTTGATTTTGCAGTAAATTTTTCTGGATTATGAATCATAAAGTAAATTAATTTCCCAACTTCCTCGCTTTTTTCAATAAGGTCTTCATATTTCGTCCTTTCAATATATTTGCATGATAATGAAAAGTCGAGCCAAACTTGTGTTTCCGTATTTTCCATGTCTGAATCGGTCAATTTACTAATAAAATGGGCTTGATAACGTCGCTTTCTGTATGCTTCACCGATACAAGCACAAACTGACCGAGATGAACGCCTAATTTGGTCTGTTAAAGAATATCTTTCTTCCTTTGGAAAACCATTCGTAATCTTAAAAATTTCCATAGCCAGCATAAATGCTTTTTGATAAGCTAATAAAGTCCTAAAATCGTTCATAAAGTTTTAGAATTTGTGATTAATATTTGGGAGATAGAACTGCTCACTGCCTACTACAAACTGCCTACTAAAGCTATTTCATTTTCCCACGCTTCACCAAATAAGCTGATAAAATTTGTTCAAAACCTTCTTCAATATCAGCTTCAATAAAATCAATTTTATACTGTCCGCAACGAAGTTTTAATTCATGATAAAACTGTTGTAAAGTTTTTCTGTAATCTAATTTCACCTGAGAAGGATTCAACTTTATTCTCTCATTTGTCTCCAAATCAATAAATTCATAAGGACGGTCGTCAAACTCAAAATCAGATTCTGTTTTTTTATCTGTTACATGGAAAATCAATACTTCATGCAAATTATGTTTCAAATGTTGCATTGACGAAAATAGACGTTCTGCTTCGTTGATATTATCGAACATATCACTGAAAATAATCACTAATGAGCGTTTATGGATTTTCTCTGCAATTTGATGAATTACGTCAGCAACAGCCGTTTTTTTGTTTGTAGAAGGACGTTGAAGCAGATTTTCTAAATCTAAAAAAATCTTATGCACGTGCGAAGGCGTAGATTTTACAGGCGTTTGAATTTCAATTTCCGAAGAAAAAGTAGTCAAACTAATCGCATCTTTTTGCTTTTGAAGCATATAAGCCAAAGCCGCTGCCGCCATGGTTGAGAACGTAATTTTTCCGTTGGTTTTCTCAGGATAATACATCGATGACGACGTATCAATAATCAAATGACAACGTAAATTGGTTTCTTCTTCATAACGTTTCGTGTAAATTCTGTCGGTTTTTGCAAAAACTTTCCAGTCGATATGACGTGTACTTTCACCTGTATTGTAGAGGCGATGTTCTGCAAATTCAACCGAAAAACCATGAAAAGGTGATTTATGAAGTCCTGTAATGAATCCTTCAACCATTTGTTTGGCAAGAAATTCTATATTTCCGTATTCTCTAATTTTCGCTAAATCCATTGTCAGTCGGCAGTTTAAAGTAGGCTTTAGGCAATTTCCTAAAACCAATTTTTCAATATTATTACGAAACGAAAGTACGAATATTATGCCATAAGTATAGTGACGATTTAAGAATTACGATTTATGATTGCCATGAATTTGATTCTCAATCATTTATGAAATATCAAAATAACTTTATTTTGTCTTATTACATAATGTTGTTGGGATTAATTAGTTTTAGATTTCGGCATAAAAAAAGTACCAAAGTTTTCACGTTGAAAATTTTGGTACTTGTCAATTATTGGCTTTCGATGGAAATTCTCGAAGTCACTTTATTTCTTTTTTCGGCGACTTTCTAAATATTCCTTCCTCCGTTGTTTTGATAGTTTTCTCAAATATGAACTTACTCGTAAACGGCGATAACGTAATTGTGGATATTTTCTTTTTCTCCAATTCTTTTTGAGACGATAATATCGTTTGTATTTGAGTTTTGTTTTTTGATAAAACTTTGGTTCAAAACGTGGTGTTGCGGTTAAACTCAGTGAATCGAAGGGTTCAAGCATAATGTCTCCGTCAAAACCAACAACCTTTAATCGTACTTTTGTTAATCCTACCTGACTCATTCTCAGCCATTTGGCGGGGTTTTGTGTTAAGTCAATTATACGCCCAGGTTTAAAAGGTCCTCGGTCATTAATTCTAACAATTACAAAACGTTTATTTGCCAAATTAGTAACTTCAACCATCGTCCCGAAGGGCAAAGTCATGTGTGCGGCTGTGTATTGATTTTTTTGGAGAATTTCACCCGTAGAAGTGGGGCGATTATAAAAGTAATCTGCGTAATATGACGAGATACCGTAAGATTCATCGCCTAATTTTTGTGCAAATGTTGTTGTGGAAACAACCGCTAAGACTGTAAGATTTCCCAGAAGTTGCTTAATCATAAATTTTATTGTGGAATTATTGTTATGTCTTTCCTCGCAATATCTTCCCATTGTGGACTGCAAAATTACCTTTTTTCGGTGCGAAATAAAAATTTTTATTTGTAATGTTCAATTTTTAAGAATTTTTAACCCCAAAATTAGCTTGAAACTATATTTAAGGTTAGTGGATTGTGCGTTTAGAATATTTCTATTCAGTGTCGAATATAGGGGTAAATCCATTTTTCAATAGTAATTTTGTGTTCTTAAAATAATAATCAATCAGACGAATCAATTTCAAAACTGCTTTTCCCTAAAACCTTAAAAAATTTAGAAATGCAAAAAAATACTAAACTTCTGCGATACTTTTTTATCACGTTTGCCTTATTTGCAACGATGTTTTCGTATTACATTTGGCAAATTACAAAAACACCAAACTATCAGGTTGATGAGAAAAAAGGCTTCGCTTTGTTGATTCCTAAAGGAGCAAATTTTGAAACAGTTTGGGATTCTTTGAGTAGAAACAAAATCGTTAAAGATGAACTTTCGTTTAAATTTTTAGCCAAATTGCTAAAATATAAAGACAACGTTAGAGAAGGAAGATATGTAATAAAAGCCAATATGGGCAATTATGAACTTATCAAAAAACTTCGTTCGGGTAATCAAGATGCGGTAAAATTGACTTTCAATAATATTCGTTTGAAGAAAGACTTAATCCATAAAATTGGAAATAAGTTTGAGTTCGATTCAACGGCTTTAATCAAGGTTTTGGAAGACACCGCAACGGCACATAAATATGGTTTCAACAACGAAACTTTTATGTGTATGTTTTTGCCAAATACCTATGAAGTTTTTTGGAATACAACGCCTGATAAATTATTGGGAACAATGAAAACTTGGTACGATAAATTCTGGACTGAAGAACGTAAACGCAAAGCCGCTGCCATTGGTTTAGACCCAATTAAAGCCCAAATTATGGCTTCAATCGTGGAAGCAGAAACTAAAAAGGCTGACGAAAAACCACGTGTGGCGGGTGTTTATATGAATCGTTTGAAAACAAATATGCCATTAGGAGCTGACCCAACGGTAATTTTTGCTCACCAAGATTTTACAATCAAACGTGTTACGAAGGCTCAATTACAAATTAATTCTCCTTATAATACTTACAAAGTAATTGGCTTGCCTCCAGGCCCAATCAATTTGCCAGATTTAGCTTCAATTGATGCCGTTTTGAATTATGAAAAACACGATTATATGTATTTCTGTGCGAAAGAAGATTTTTCAGGTTATCATAATTTTGCAGTCACTTATTCCGACCATTTGAACAATGCCAAGATTTACCAAGAAGCATTGAACAAACTAAAAATCATGAAATAGAAATTTGTTAAGGTATGAGTTATGAGATAGCAGTTATGTAACGGTTATAAAAAAAATCATAAGTTCACTCATAATTCATACCTCATAACTTATACCTCCGTTCTAATGTACATTCACAACTATCAATACCGAGTAAGATACGCAGACACCGACCAAATGGGCTATGTTTATTATGGAAATTATGCTCGTTTGTACGAAATTGGTCGGGTAGAGGCATTGAGAAGTTTAGGCTTTAGCTACAAAGCAATGGAAGATTCTGGCGTAATGATGCCTGTATATGAGAATAAATCTCGTTATATTGCCCCTGCACTTTATGACGATTTATTGACAATTAGAACAACTATTAAAACGCTTCCTGCTGCAAGGGTAATTTTTCATTATGAAATCTTTAATAGTTTAGAGAAATTAGTCCATATTGGAGAAACAACCTTAGTTTTCGTGAAAATGGAGAATAACAAGCTCACACTTGCTCCCAAAGAATTATTAGAAAAATTAGAAAGTTATTTTACAGAAAAGAAATAAAGTCTTTTGTAAAATTGATGCTTTTGCCTAATTGATTATATGCTTCTATATGCTTCCAAAATTAAAAAATACCAAACCTGTTCGTTTTGTTCGTTTGTTTTTACAATCGCTTCATTTGCAAGATACCCCCGCAACAGTATATCAAGTATTGGTAGTTTTGATAAAAAAAATTCTGGAATTTGATATAGATGTAAGAGCCGCCGCAGTTGCTTACAACTTCACATTAGCTATATTTCCAACGATAATTTTCTTGTTTTCATTAATTCCGTATGTGCCAGTTGCCCATTTAGACTTACGCATTATTTCATTGTTTGCAGAAGTTATGCCCGAAGGAATCTTCAAAGAAGCTCAAACAACTATTACGGAAATAGTGAGTAAACCCCGTGGAGGAATTCTGTCTTTCGGGTTTATTTTTGCCTTATATGCCTCCACAAGCGGAATGATGGCATTAATGAGAGCATTTAACATGACGAATAAAACAGTAGAACAAAGAGGATTCATCAAAGCAAGATTGATAGCGGTTATGTTAAACTTTTTGTTAACATTCGTTTTAGTGATAGCAATTGTTGTATTAATTGTGGGGAGAATTGCGGTTGATTTTCTATTTGAAGAAGGACTTTTGACACGAGATATTACCTTTTATGCAGCTCAATTTATTACCTATTTTGTGATTTTTGCCGTCTTTTTTACTACTATTTCTGTCATTTATTATATTGCTCCTACTGTTCATAAACGCTGGAAGTTTATCAATGCGGGGTCAATCACGGCATCTATTCTTACCATTCTCATTTCCAATCTATTTTCTTATTATCTATCCAATTTTGCATCATATAATAGATTGTATGGAGCAATCGGAACTTTTATTGCCTTGATGGTTTGGCTTTATTTAATTGCATTAATCCTAATTTTAGGCTTTGAAATCAACGCAAGTATCGACGAAAGTAAGGAAGCAGGAAAACTGTAAAATAGTGGAAGGGTAATTTGGGAAGAAATAAAGCAACAAAAAAAGCCACCCTTCATAAAAGTGTGGCTTTCCAATAACCCTAACCCATAAAAATCAATGAAGACTAAAATGTCTTTCATTTTCTTATGTTAATATTATAACAAACGCTGTGCCAAAAAATATTTTTTTGTTTTAAAAAGTGATTATGAATGAAAAAAAAATAATTGTTACCGTAATTGCTTTATGTTATAATCATGAGAAATATGTTTTAGAATCTTTGCAATCTGTTGTAAATCAGGGTTATGGGAATGTAGAGTTGATTGTGGTAGATGATTTTAGTATTGATAAAAGTCGTGAAAAAATTTTACAATTCGTTGAAAATAATGCTAATACAAGAATCATATTCAACGAAAAAAATATTGGAAATTGCCGTTCTTTTAATCAAGCTCTCAAAATTGCACAAGGAAAATACATTATTGACTTATCAACTGACGATATAATGTTGCCCAATCGGATTAGTGAACAAGTAAAGGTTTTTGAAAAATCTGCAAAAGTTGGTCTTGTCTTTTCAGATTGTGAATATATTGATGAGCAGTCAAGAAAAATTGAGCATTCAACCTTTAATGACTTTAGGAAAAAGAAAAATGAGTTCCCCGTCGGCAATGTTTATGCCCAATTATTAGCCAAAAAACTTTACATCAATCCACCAACGATGATGGTTCGGAAAACCATTTTTGACCAACTTGGGGGCTACGACGAAACTTTGACTTATGAAGATTTTGATTTTTGGCTTCGTGCTTCTCGAATATGTAAATTTGATTACCTTCCCGAAATTTTGATGCAACAAAGAATGTTGAGTGGCTCACATTCTACAAAATTTATTCAAAAGAAGAATTCCCTCACGCCCTCAGTTTTTCGTGTTTGCCAGAAAGCATTTTTATTTAATGAAACCGAAGAAGAAAATCTTGCGTTAATTATTCGACTGAAAAGTTTAATGAGACAATGCTTTTTTACCGAACATTTTGAAGTTGGCAAAGAAGTTTTAAAAATGTTGAAGCAACTTAAAGCAGAAAATTGGGAGATTAAGCTATATACAATTTTAATTTTCAGTAAATTACCTATCAACTTTTTGTACCTCAAGTACAATGCTTTTCGGAAGTACTTATATTTCAGATTATAAACACTTTATCAATGGCAGAATTTATAAAATTATACGAAAAAGGTACTGATATGCGTAAAATCGAACAAATTGTTTCGTGCTTGCGTGATGGAGGAGTAATTATTTACCCCACTGATACCGTTTATGGAATGGGTTGTGATATTCATAATGCCCGTGCCGTAGAAAGAATTTGTCAAATAAAGGGAATCAAACCCAACAAGAATAACTTTTCGTTTATCTGTAACGACCTAAGTCATATTTCAGATTATGCGAAGGTTTCAACAGCCGCTTTTAAATTGATGAAAAGGGTTTTACCGGGTGCTTTTACTTTTGTTTTAGACGGCAATAATCGTGTGCCAAAAGTATTATCTCAAAGCAAGAAAACGGTTGGCGTTAGAATTCCTGATAATGTTATTCCAAGAATCATTGTGCAAGAATTAGGAAACCCGATTATTACCACATCAATTCACGATGATGATGATGTATTGGATTATCCAACTGACCCAGAATTGATTTTTGAGAAATTTCAAAATCTTGTAGATATTGTTATTGATGGTGGATATGGGAAAAATATTCCTTCAACGATTGTAGATGCGACTAACGATGATTTTGATATTATTCGTCAGGGTGGAGGATATTTAGATTAAGTAACCCAGACTTTAGTCTGGAACGACAAAACAGACTAAAGTCTGGAACAACAAAATCAGACTAAAGTCTGGGTTACTATGACCTCAGCTCTCTAAAGTTGGTCTTCACTGTATCTTCTTCCGTTCTTTTATGTTTCCAACGTCTATGCGACCATAGATAATCTGCTGGATATTTATGGATTGATTTATCCAAAATTTGGATAAAACGCTCTGTAATTTCACCCATTGGCAACTCCTTAAACTCTCTTGGATTGGCAATTTCTGTAAATTCTATTTCATAATATCCTCTTTTAATTCTTCTCATTTCACTGAAAATTACGGGATAATCAAATTTGCGAGCAATGCGTTCTGTACCTGTAAAAAAAGCAGAATCTTGATTTAGGAAGTTTGTCCAATAGGCAGCTTTCCAATTTTGAGGAGATTGGTCAGACCCCATCACCAAAGCTCTCGTTATGTCTTTTCTTTCTACGGTTCTGCGTAAAGTATCATCTTTTTCAATCAGTGGAGTAATAGCAAATCTACTTCTAATAAATAGCGTTAGTTCGTTAAAAAACGGGCTACTCAATTTTTGATAGACAATATCCATTGGAATTTCCGTTAAATTGAGTGGATGAAGTAGCCATTCCCAATTACTGATATGTCCAGTAACAATAATTACAGACTGATTTTGGTCGGTATATTGTTTAATTGCCTCAATATTTACGATTTTAACCCTTTTTTCAATTTCTTCTTTAGAAATAGAATAACCTTTGATAAATTCAATAAATAAGTCTGCAATATGTTGATAAAAATCTTTTGCGATTTGTTTGATTTCGCTTTCAGATTTATCGGGAAATGAATTACGTAAATTTTCAAAAACTACTTTTTTACGATAACCCACAACACGATAAATAATAAAGTAGGCAAAATTTGAAATGCCATAAAGCACAAAAAAAGGTAACTTTGAGAATAGATTAATAAAAAACATTTGTTTGGGCTATAAGCGTTAAGCCGTAAGCTATTAGCTCAATTTTAAGAATTAAAGAAACATTAAATTTAAAATGCTTACTGCATAAAGCATATAGCATAAACCAAAATGACCATTGACCTCCAATATTTACCAAGTCTTGAATATTTCTGTACGATATTACAACACGAAACCGTTACGCTTGAAGCTCATGAGTATTTTGAAAAGCAAAGTTACCGAAATCGTTGTATAATTCAGACAACAAATAAGATTGATAGCCTCACAATTCCTGTTAAAAATGGAAATAAAAAAGTGTTAATCCGTGATTTACAAATTGATTATCATCAAGATTGGACACGCCGACACTGGGGGGCAATTCATTCTGCTTACGGAAAATCACCTTTTTTTGAATATTATGGAGAATATTTTAAAAAAATATTAGATAAAAAACCTGACTTTTTGTTCGATTTAAACTTTGAATTGCTGACAATTTGTCTGAAACTTCTCCGTCTCGAAAAAAACATTATATTTACTGAAAATTATCAAAAAACAGTCGAAAATGACTTCAGAGGACTAATTCATCCTAAAACACCTTTTAGTGAGAATAATCTTTACAAGCCATTGGAATACAGACAAAATTTTGGCAATGAATTTGTGCCAAATCTCTCTATTCTCGATTTGCTTTTTTGTCAGGGAAATCAAGCATTATCAATATTAAAAGGCTCTGCGGTGATTGAACAAATAAATTAGAATTGTGGTTAAATAGAAAATCAATTAGTAATGGAAAAAAGTAATTTCAGAGAATGGACGTTGGAAAAGGTTGAACTCACATTTGGATTGGTTCAAGTTTCAGAAATGGATGCTTTAGAAACATTATTATCTTACGAGTTTACCCCAAATGAACATCAGATTTATAATTTAACCGAATTAAGTAAAAATTATATAGAGCATGGTGGGGACGATTGGAACGAGATAGAATTAGAAAATAAACTAATTAGCCCTGTAATTGTAGCATCAGGAATAGACAATAAAAAATTTGCTTATTTTTTAGAAAGAGAATTATCCACAACAATTGATGAATATGAATTATCAGGAAAAGTGGATGGAATGATTGCAACAGGTTTTAGAAGCCCTCGAATGCCTTATTTTTGTTTAAACGAATATAAAAGAGGTACAGACCCTTACGGTGACCCAAGAGGACAAGCACTAATAGCCATGTTGGTTGCCCAGAAACTTAATAACAATGGAAGTCAGAACGCTGAACGACCAATTTACGGTTCGTATATCATTGGTAGAAACTGGTATTTTATGGCATTAGTTGGGAAAGAATATGCTATCAGTAAAGATTTTTCATGCGTAGATGATGAAATATTTGACATTTTCAGAATCTTGAAAAGTTTAAGAGTACAGATAGAGAAGATTTTGTAAAGTTTTAAAATTGATTATCATGGAATTATTATTAGATGTTCGAGAAGAACGGGTTAACTTTCTACTTGAATTATTACAACAATTTGATTTTGTAAGCATCAAATCAAAAACAGATAAAAGTCCTTATAATCCAGCATTTGTAGAGCAAATATTAGAAAGTGAAAGTAGTATGCAAGCTGGAAAAAGAACCAAAATAGCTCTTGATGATATATGGAAATAGAGTTTTCAGATGATGCAATCGACCATTTGGCATTTTTTAAGAAGAGTGGACAGAGCAGTATTCTGAAAAAGATTAGAAAACTACTGGAATCAATACAAGAAACACCAACAGAAGGTATAGGAAAGCCAGAAGCACTTAAATATAGTTTATCTGGATTTTGGTCAAGGAGAATAGATAGAGAAAATAGAATAGTATATAAAGTTGTAGAGGAAACGATTTGGGTTTACTCATTGAAAGGACATTATGAATAACTATTTCAATAGAAAAGCAACACTACACCAAGTAAACTTTAGTCTTTTAAATAATATATTTTTTATTTGAAGTCTAAATATCTAAAAACAGAAACAACAAATCATAACTCAAAACTCTTACATGGAGGCAAAATTTTCAAACAGAGTCAAAGAGGTTATCTCACTCGCCCGTGAGGAGGCAATCAGGCTTGGGCATGATTATATCGGGACAGAACACCTCATTTTGGGAATGATTAGAGAAGGCGAAGGTATTGCTCTCGACCTTATCCAAAAATGCGGTACAACCCTCGACGACTTGCGTGTTACTATCGAACAAGCAACTCGGAGTACGGTTCGTTCTTCTTATACTATCAAAAACAAGCAAGATATTCCGCTTTCTCGCCAATGCGAAAAAGTGTTGAGGGTAACTTATTTAGAAGCACGAATTTTCAAAACAAACCTTGTTGGAACTGAACATTTATTGATGGCAATTCTCAGAGATGAGGACAATCTTGCCAAACAAATTCTTGAGAAATTCCAGATACATTATGAATTAATAAAGGATATGGTAGAATATCAATCAAACCCAAATATCAAATCGGGCCCGTCAGATACTGACGATAACGATGATGATGCAAGAATGTTTGCGGGTGGTAGCAATGCGGGTAATAGCGGTTCTGCCACTAACAAAAATGCCGAAAAGTCAAAAACACCTGTTTTAGATAATTTTGGAAGAGACCTTACTAAAGTTGCTGAATCTGGAAAACTTGACCCAATTGTAGGTCGTGAGAAAGAAATTGAGCGTGTTGCACAAATACTTTCACGTAGAAAGAAAAATAACCCAATCTTGATTGGTGAACCTGGAGTTGGTAAAACAGCCATCGCCGAAGGTTTAGCTTTACGTATTGTTCAGAAAAAAGTATCACGTGTATTGTTCGGAAAGCGTGTTGTAACGCTTGATTTGGCTTCATTAGTGGCAGGAACAAAATACCGTGGACAATTTGAAGAGCGAATGAAAGCAGTCATGAATGAATTGGAGAAATCGCCAGATGTAATCTTATTCATTGACGAACTTCATACCATTGTTGGTGCAGGTGGAGCGTCAGGTTCATTAGATGCTTCAAATATGTTTAAGCCAGCTTTAGCTCGTGGTGATATCCAAGTTATCGGAGCAACGACGTTGGATGAATATCGTCAGTATATTGAGAAAGATGGAGCTTTGGCTCGTCGTTTCCAAACCGTAATGGTTGATGCCACTTCGATTGAAGAAACGATTGAAATCTTGAATAATATCAAAGATAAATACGAAGAACATCACCACGTAACTTATACAGACGAAGCAATCGAACAAGCTGTAAAACTCTCTGAACGTTATATTTCGGATAGATTCTTACCTGATAAAGCCATTGACGTAATGGACGAAGTGGGTGCAAGAGTACATATTTCAAATATTACCGTTCCCGAAGATATTATCCGATTAGAAGAAGCTATCGAAAATATCAAGAAAGAGAAAAATGCGGTTGTAAAATCACAGAAATACGAAGAAGCAGCTCAATTACGTGACCGAGAAAAACGTCTTTTAGACCAATTAGACCGTGCTAAACGTGAGTGGGAAGAAGATACAAAGCGTCGTCGTTATACCGTTTCAGAAGAAAGTGTTGCAGAAGTAATTGCTCAAATGACAGGCATCCCTGTAAATCGTGTGGCGGCTACGGAAGGACAAAAATTACTGAACATGAACGAAGAATTGCAAGGAAAAGTAATAGGTCAAGATTTACCAATTGCCAAACTCGTAAAAGCAATTCAGCGTACACGTGTAGGTTTAAAAGACCCTAAAAAACCAATCGGTTCATTTATTTTCTTAGGTCCAACGGGTGTCGGAAAAACAGAATTAGCCAAAGTTTTAGCTACGTATTTATTCGATAAAGAAGATGCTTTAGTAAGAATTGACATGAGTGAGTACATGGAGAAATTCAGTGTATCTCGCTTGATTGGAGCCCCTCCGGGCTATGTTGGTTATGAAGAAGGTGGACAATTGACTGAAAAAATCCGTCGTAAACCTTATGCAGTTGTATTGTTAGACGAAATTGAAAAGGCTCACCCTGATGTATTTAATATTTTACTCCAAGTTTTGGACGACGGTATTTTAACAGATGGTTTAGGTCGCAGAGTTGATTTCAGAAATACAATCATCATTATGACTTCAAATATCGGAGCAAGAGATTTGAAAGATTTTGGTTTAGGAATTGGTTTCTCTTCAAAAGCGAAAGCAGATAATATGGACGAAGCCATCAAAGGAACAATCCAAAATGCTTTGAAAAAAGCATTCTCTCCTGAGTTTTTGAATCGTTTGGATGATGTAATTGTCTTTAATTCTTTAGAGCGTGAACATATTCATTCAATTATTGATTTGATGTTGAAAAAACTTTTCACTCGTATCAATTTATTGGGTTATAGTGTAGAGTTGACTGAAAAAGCCAAAGACTTTATTGCTGAAAAAGGTTATGATTCACAGTATGGTGCAAGACCATTGAATCGTGCAATTCAACGTTATTTAGAAGACCCAGTTGCAGAAGAAATCCTCAAAGGTGACCTTGCAGAAGGCGATGTAATAGTTGCTGATTATTCTGGAGAAGGTGATGAATTGACACTTTCAAGAGTTAATGCTACGGCTGAAACCGAATAATCGTTTTTTTTAATTTTAAAAGCCTTCAAACTAACCATTTGGAGGCTTTTTTTATGACGTAACACAGACTTTAGTCTGTTTACTTATGATGACAGACTAAAGTCTGTGTTACGCAATGCTTTGTCCCTTAATTGTTTTACCTGTATCTTTGCAGTATGTTATCAATCAATAATCTTTCGTTTTATTTCGGTTCTCGTCCTATGTATGATGGGGCGAATTTACATATCAAACCCAAAGACAAAATCGGTCTTGTTGGGGCAAATGGTACAGGAAAATCAACACTCCTTCGCATCATTGATGGCGAATATCAACCCGACGGTGGAACAATCTCAAAATCAGGAGATTGTACTGTGGGTTTCCTAAATCAGGACTTGCTTTCTTACCAAAGTGAAGAATCAATTTTGGCGGTTGCTATGCAGGCTTTTGAACGTCAAAATTTCCTTCAGGCTGAAATAGATAGAGTTCTTCATAAAATGGAAACTAATTATGAAGATTCGGATATTGACGTATTGGGTCGTTTGCAAGATGAATTTGAAAATTTAGGTGGATATACCATTCAGTCGGAAGCAGAAACGATTTTGGAAGGTTTAGGCTTTACCACCGAAGAATTACAACAACCACTTCATACTTTTTCGGGAGGTTGGAGAATGCGTGTAATGTTGGCAAAATTACTTCTTCAAAAACCGTCATTGTTGATGCTCGATGAACCTACCAACCACTTGGACTTACCGTCTATTGAGTGGGTAGAAAACTACATCAATACCTATGAAGGAGCAATTATAGTGGTTTCTCACGATAGATTTTTCTTAGATAATACCGTGAATACCATTGTGGAGGTTACGGGTGCAAAATTGATTTCGTATGCTGGGAATTATGAGTTTTATGTTGAAGAAAAAGCCCTTAGAAATGAAATTCAGAAAGGAGCTTATGAAAATCAACAACAAGCCATCAAGCAAACCGAATTATTTATTTCAAGATTTAAAGCAAAGGCAACGAAGGCTCGTCAGGTACAGTCTCGTGTGAAGGCTTTGGAGCGTTTAGACATCATCGATGCCGTTGTTGATGATAATGCGAAGGTTAATTTTAAGTTTAATTTTGGAACTCAACCAGGACGTTTTATCATGACATTGAATAATGTTACTAAAGCGTATGGCTCAAAGAAAATCTTAACCAATACCGCAGGAATGATTGAAAGAGGTGATAAAATTGCCTTGATTGGTGCAAACGGTAAAGGAAAATCAACCCTTTTGAGAATTATTGATGGTTCTGAACCGATTGATGGAGAACGTACTTTAGGGCATAATGTCATCGACTCATTTTATGCACAGCATCAATTAGAAAGTTTAGATGTAAACAATACTTTGCTTGATGAATTGAAAATGACTGGAACAGGTAAATTAGAAACCGAATTACGTAGTATTTTGGGCTGTTTCTTGTTTACTGGTGATGATGCCTTTAAGAAAATTAAAGTATTGTCTGGAGGAGAAAAATCCAGAGTTGCTTTGGCAAAAGTATTGATTTCTGAAGCTAACTTTTTGTTACTTGATGAACCGACCAACCACTTAGACATGATGTCGGTGAATATTTTGATTCAAGCATTACAACAATATGAAGGCTCTTTTGTGGTAGTTTCTCACGACCGTTTCTTTGTTTCTGAAATTGCGAATAAAATTTGGTATATCGAAGATGAAGAAATAAAAGTTTACCCCGGAACTTACGAAGAATATGAAACTTGGCAAGAACAACGAATTTTGAATGGCGAAGTAGTGGAAACGAAGCCACAAAAGAAAACCGTTGAAAAAGTGGCAGAAAAGAAGCCAACCATTGATGATTCTGCTAAAAAAGAGATTCAGAAAAATCTTAAAAAACTGAACCAAACTTTATCTGAAACCGAAAATCAGATTAGTAAATTGGAAGCAGATAAAGTGAAGCAAGAGAATCTATTGGCAGACCCAACAATTTTTAATGACCCTGCGGCGTTGAAACGTGAAAATGAAGCGTACCAAAAGATTCTTAATCATCTGGAAGCAGTAAATGACACGTGGGAAGGTGTAATGATGGAAATTGAGGAGTTGGAAGGAAATTTAGCTTAAAATAATTACCAACAAAAATAGACCACGGATGATACGGATTTGACCGATTTACACAGATTGTATTTTTTAATTGAAACTCACCTCAGAGTACACATTAATCTTAAATCGTGTTACCTATAATCTGTTCAATCCGTAATATCCGTGGTCTATTTTGTGGGTATTCTAACTCAATGTTATTATGAAAAATTTAATCATCATTTTTACCCTATTTTCTCTAACGATTTCTGCCCAAAAGAAGAAAAATAGAGACTATTTTGAGCCAAAGAAAATCATCTACGATAATCATATTTATGAACCCTATATCAGAACTGTTCAATTATATCCGACTTTAAGTTCTGGTAAAACAGCTCAGGCTTCGCTTAATCCTCCCGTTGTAAATCTTCAAGATAGCCAACCTTTATTATTGGAATTTGATTGTTTAAATCCAGAATATCAATCATTTAGAGTAAAAGTTTTCCATTGTAATGCAGACTGGAAACCGTCTGTATTAAATGAAATTGAATATTTGCCAGAATATAATGATTTTCCAATTAATGATTATCGAAATTCATTTGCTACAAAAATCCCATACACCCACTTTTCGATTGAACTTCCAAAAGTAAAATTAGCGGGAAATTACGTGGTTATGGTTTACAAAAATCGAAATGAGGAGGATATAATGCTCACATGTAGGTTTATGGTTTATCAAAATAGAGTAAATGTGGGCGGTAGAGTAAGTTTTGCCAATAATGTTCAAAAACGTTTGTCACATCAGCAAGTGAATTTGGGAATTAGCTTTAGTGGATACGAAATTATTGACCCCAAGCAAGATTTAAAAGTTATTATTCGTCAGAATTTTAGAGATGATAAAGTGACAAAACCGCTCGTTCCGTTCATGGTTGATTCATATAATAAAAAGTTGGATTATCAATTTTATGATGGTGAAAATCAATTTGAAGGCGGTAGCGAATTTAGAATGTTTGATGGGCGTAGCACTCAGCAAAAGTTAGTCAATATTTCAAAAATCATTCAAGGTGAGCGTGAAAGTATCATTGAACTTTATCCAGAAAAAACGCAAAATCATTTGGCATATATTTCGGTCAATGATTTCAACGGAATGTATGTTATTGATAATTATGAGACTAATAAAGGTGAAACAGAATCTGATTATGTGCGAGTGAGTTTTATGTTGAAGTCAGATTCTTTAGAAAATAAAAAGGTTTATGTGAACGGGGCATTTAATGATTGGCAGTTAGATAGTAGAAATTTGATGCACTATGTTCCTGAAAGTCAGTCGTATGAGCTTTATATGCAACTCAAGCAAGGCATTTATAATTACAATTATCTTACGGTTGATAGCCAAGGTAATAAAAGCGAAGTTGATTTTGAAGGAACACATTCGCAAACAGAAAACGTATATGAAGTTTTAGTTTATCATCGTCCGATAGGGGCAAGAGCAGACGCATTAGTGGGATATTCGATGATAAAAACGCAATAAATGTTAATGATTAGTTAAAGAGTGAGGGATAAAACAAGAAGTTTTTGTAAATTTCGTTCAATAACCATTTACTAAATTTTGATAAAATGAAAAGACTATTTTTGCTATTTAGTGTTGCAATATTATTACAAAGTTGTTTAGGAACGTATCCACAAGGTTCGGGAGGTTATCCTACAAATGGTGGGAATTCAGATGGTGGAAATAGTACAGGTGGCAATCAGTATCCTTCGGGTGGCGACCGTCCACAGACTTCACCTCAGACAAACCCTAATAATTATCCTTCCAATCCGCAGTCTCGTTCTGGACGCTCAGCAGATAATGATTTAGTAGTGGGAAATATTCGACTAACTGAGCAATACACTATTTTGTATCTAACTTTTACAAATACTCATAGAGCGGGTAATGTTCAAGATAGAAACGGGAAAAGTTACTATGATGATGGTACTCAGAATGTTGCTTTTCAAGAAAATGCTGTTTTGATTGCGGCTAACGGTGCAAGAACTTTCAGAGCTATCAAAGCTGACAATATTCCATTTTTGAACGATGTTAAAGCAAGAGATTTAACAAAGTACGGAAGACGCTTACAGCCAGGTGAGTCACTTAATTTTGTTGCCTATTTTGAACGTTTAGATAAAGGGTTAGAGAGTTTTGACTTAAATGAATGTAATTCAGATAATTATGTTTGTTGGAATGTTTATAATTTGACGGTGTCGAATCCTTCAGATGTTATCAATCAACCAACTCCTACCAAAACAACGCCTGTTCCAACGCCAACTCCTCCTACAAATACGGATAATACGCCAACTAAGAGCAGAACAAAATCAGGTAAAGTAGGCGAAGTAGATAACACGCCTCCGCCTGCACCAGTGGCTACCAATGTAATTGTATCGGGGATTGTTAGAGATGTAAAAACGAATCGCCCAATTAGTGCAACAATTGATTATAAATTGTCCAGTTCAAAACAAGTAATTGATTCTGTACAGAGTTTTGCAAGTACAGGTGTTTATAGAATGTCGTTACAAAAAGGACAAGTTTATACTTATACAACGTCTGCAAGAGGATATTTAGCAACCAACGACGTAGTGGATTTGTCAAAAACTGCTGGTGGTCAAAAAGTTACCAAAGATATTTATTTAACACCAATTGCTGTTGGAGATAAAATTGTTCTGAAAAATATTTACTTTGAAGTTTCAAAATCAGATTTATTACCTGCTTCTTATGCTGAATTGAATAAATTGGTTACGATGATGCAAGACAACCCGATGATGGAAATTCGTTTGGAAGGACATACGGATATTGTAGGCGACTCTGAAGCCAATTTAGAACTATCACAGGATAGAGTTGATGCTTGCGAAACTTATTTAGTAAAGCAAGGAATTCCATCTGCCAGAATCCAAGCGGTAGGCTATGGAGACACTCGCCCAATCGTGAAAAAAGGAACTGACGAAGAAAGAAAGGTGAATAGAAGAGTGGAGTTTGTGGTGTTGAAGTTGTAGCGTAGTAACACAGACTTCAGTCTGTCAGTTAGACAACAGACTGAAGTCTGTGTTACTAAATTTTAAACATTAAATCTAAAGTGCATAATATCACCGTCGATTACTGTATATTCTTTACCTTCTACTGATAATTTTCCTGCTTCTTTACAAGCGTTTTCGGATTTATATTGTTCGTAATCAGCGAATTTGATAACTTCTGCACGAATAAAGCCACGTTCAAAGTCAGAGTGAATCACACCCGCAGCAGCAGGAGCTTTCCAACCTTTTTGGATTGTCCAAGCACGAACTTCTTTAACACCAGCCGTGAAATAAGTAATCAAATTCAAGAGTGCATAAGAACCACGAATCAATTTATCTAATCCCGATTCTGTCAAATTATATTCTTCCAAGAACATTAGACGGTCGTCTGCATCTTCCATTTCTGCAATTTGAGCCTCCAAAGCTGCACAGATAACAATTACTTCAGCACCTTCTGGAGCAACACTTGCTTTCAATTGCTCAACATATTCATTTGTTCCCGCTGCGATTGACCCTTCGTCAACGTTTGCCACATAAATAACAGGTTTGTCAGTCAATAAACACAAGTCACCAATGGCTTCAAATTTTGCATCTGGGTCAAGTCCTTGAACAGTACGAGCTGATTGTCCAGATTCTAAAACTGCTTTATACTGTTGTAAAATTGTCAATTGAGCTTTTGCTTTGGCATCACCTGCCTTTGCAGAACGTTCCGTTTTTTGGATTTTCTTATCAACCGATTCTAAATCTTTCAATTGAAGTTCGTAATCAATGATTTCTTTATCAGAAACAGGGTTTACACGACCTTCTACGTGAACGATATTGTCGTCAGAAAAACAACGAACAACGTGTAGAATGGCATCAACCTCACGAATATTGGCTAAAAATTTGTTACCAAGACCAGCACCTGTTGAAGCACCTTTTACCAAACCTGCGATATCCATAAACTCGATAACAGTTGGTAAAACACGCTGAGGCTTTACAAGTTCTTCCAAGATGTTTAACCGTTGGTCTGGCACTGTTACGATACCAACGTTTGGTTCAATCGTACAGAAAGGATAATTGGCAGCTTCTGCCTTATTTGAAGATATTGCACTAAAAAGAGTAGATTTTCCGACGTTTGGTAAACCTACAATACCACATTGTAAACCCATTTATTTTATTTATTGTATAATCGTATTTGAAAAAGAATACAAAATTAGTAAAATAACAACAAAAAAGCCTCTAAAAATTCAGAGGCTTACAAAATCATTGAGCTTTACGGATTATTCCCACTTTAATTCACTTCCGAAACTGTTTCCGCCTTCTTCTTCCTCACGGTCAAATTGTGCAAAATCAACATCTGGTAGAAGTTCATTTTTAACATGATCAACGGCTTCTTGTAAGCCTTCCATAAATTTGCCGAAATCTTCTTTGTACAAAAACATTTTGTGCTTTTCGTACCCGAAACCATCATCTTTCTGATAACGGCGACTTTCTGTGATTGTGATGTAATAATCGTTTGAGCGAGTTGACTTCACATCAAAAAAGTAAGTTCGTTTTCCAGCTCTGATTCTTTTTGAAAACAATTCTTCTCTATCTCTTTCTTCCACTGTGTAATAATAATTTAGGGTTTATGATTTGGTAAAAATATAAATTTTATCACTTTTTACAAAAAAAACGGAAAAATAATATTTGTTTTTTTATACTACAAACTTAATAATTCTTATGAAAAATTGTATATAACCAATATTAATTTTTATTTATACTCCTAAAAAAATATTTATCACAATTCAAGTAAGATTCTATAAATTGACTTTTATTGATATATTAAATGTCAAAAGCCAAACTACTGAAGCGTAAAATTATATCTTTAAAAGGGTTTTTATTAATTCATTCGTAAGTTCATTAATCGGATAAACCTTTTTTTCTCTCGTTAAAAAACTTCGAGTGGAAAAAATATCATTTGCAACAAAAATGTAATGTCCTTCTTTTTGGGTGATATATTTAACTTTGTCTTCATTCAAATCTATTCCTAAAGTTATTAAAAACATCATATCAACATCCAAATTTTCAATACTCTCATGATTTTGCTTATATCTCTCTCTTAAAGTCCTTTTAGCACTAACCCCAATAGATTTATCTTGAAAAGTAAGTTTAAAATCGTATTCAATTGAACCTAAATTTGAATCGAAAGATTGTGAAATATATTGAATCCCATTTGTTATTAGAACATCTTTGACCCTTTCTTCATAGCTACTACCTGAAGTTGAACGAATAGATTGACTTGCACTTTCGGCATAAATAATTTGAAGAATAGTGTCTGGATCAATATAAGGTATCTCACTAATATCTTCTATTAATGGTAAATAAATAGTGTCTTGATTCTTTGCAATGTCTTCAAATAAGATTTTAATTAACAATGCTCCTGCGACTCTTACGGAGTATGGCAAAAGCAGCATATTGTAATCATAAGCAAAATCTAAAATATGTATAGTTTTGATTGTTCTAAAAGTTTCAGACGTTAGTTTACTTTTTTCCAAAATATAATCTTTGAATCTAATTAGATTTAAAGCTAATTTTAAGACATGAAAATGTTCTTTTCTATGAATATTGTTTACTATTAGTGAACTAATAGCATCTGACTTAGCAGTAGAATTCGCTATATTTTTGATGGAACTTTGTAAATTTTCTAACTGTTTTTCAAATTTTTCATTGGATTTGATAACTAATTGAATTTTTTCAATTAGACTTATTGACTGTGCAGAAGAAAAATGTATCTGAATTACATCTTTCATAGTTTTATACAGTTCAAGATTAATAAGCAATCGAGAGTTGCTTAGGTTTAGGTTTTCTAAGTTCATTTTTTAGGAATTTAAGACTAAATAATATTTCATTTGCAATTGCTCTAATTACAGGAACAGAAACAGAATTTCCAAATTGTTTATAGGCTTGAGTATCACTTACTGGTATAATAAAAGTATCTGGAAAACCCTGTAATCTTGCTGCTTCCCGAGGGGTTAATTTTCGAGGGTTTTTACCAAGCTGAGATATTAAAATTTCCGAACCATCTTTATAATATCTGGCAGAAATTGTACTTGTATATGCAGAGTTTTCATCAAAAATACTATAACCAAATCCCCAGCCTTTTAACATATTTCTTTTTTTCCTTTCTTGGTGGCTTGCCCAAAGTTTATCAGAAATAGTGTAGTTTGCAGGAACAACCTCTTCTAAAATGTTACCAAATCGAGTTGGAGTATTGGGTGCTGAAGGAAACTCAAAATCAAGGTCTTCTAAAAAACCAATTATATATATGCGTTCTCTATTCTGTGGTAATCCAAAATGTTTAGCATTTAAAACTTTGTAATGAATATTATAACCAAGGTCAATAAGTGTCTTTTTAATGATATTAAATGTTCGACCTTTATCATGTCCAACTAAGCCTTTTACATTTTCAAGCAAAAAAGCTTTGGGTTTATGAAAATCAATTATTCTTGCGACATCAAAAAACAGAGTTCCTCTGATGTCATCAAATCCTAGCTTTTTACCTGCATGAGAAAAGGCTTGACAAGGGAAACCTCCCAATAAAATATCGAATTCAGGAATATTCTCTGCTAAAATTTTTGTAATATCCCCATCGGGTTTATGTGAAAAATTCGTTTCATATGTTAATTGTGAATATTTATCCCATTCTGAAGTAAAAACACATTGTCCTCCTAATTCTTCAAATGGAATTCTGATGCCGCCAACTCCTGCAAATAAGTCAATAAACTTAAAACTCATATTCTTATTTATTAAATTTTTAATCATTAAAACTCAATTCCAAATCTATCCGCTAAACCTTTTAAATCATTCACAACTGGCTCTAACAAGTTGATACCGTTGGCTTTACGTTCTGCTTCTAATTCTCTTTCTGGGTCGCCCGGTACTAAAACTTTTTGTCCATCAACGGCAGGTGCAGCATGAAAACGGTCAATCCATCTATCCATATCAGCTTTGAAATCTGCTGCTGGTCGGAAGCCGTCAATTCTCATGGCACCCAAGAAATGACCAGTGCCTTTTCCTACTTGTTCGCCTGCTGCCATGAAGCCTGCGGTAGCAAAAGGAGGTACCCAAGGTCCAAAATTTGCACCAGAAAGTACGCCCGAAAATATATCTACAATCGCTCCAAGTCCATAACCTTTGTGTGAGCCATGCTCACGGTCGCCACCCAATGGGAGCAAAGCACCGCCATTTTTCACGGCATTTGAATCGTCTGTTGGATTCCCTTCTTTGTCTTGAACCCAACCGATTGGAGCAGGAGAACCTTTACGTTGAAGAATTTCCATTTTACCATAAGCCACGGCAGTACTGGCAAAATCAGCTACAAAAGCGGGGTTTTTCTCAGCAGGAACTGCCACTGCAATTGGGTTTGTACCTAATAATTTTTCTTTAGAGAAAGTTGGCGTTACCAATGGAGCAGCGTTTGTCATTGCCCAACCAATCATATCATTTTCCAGAGCCATCATAGCATGAAAACCTGCAATACCAAAGTGATTTGAGTTTTGTACTGAAATCCAGCCTGAACCTACATTATTAGCTTTTTCCATCGCCACTTTCATGGCATGAGGAGCAACTACTAACCCAAGTCCTTTGTCGCCATCAATTACGGCGGTAGAAGGTGTTTCATGAACAATTTTAATTTGTGGGTTTGGGTTTAAGCGTCCGTTGTCATATAAACGCACATATCCGCTTAGACGAGCCGTTCCGTGTGAATCAACTCCACGTAAGTCGGCAGAAATTAGTACCTTTGATGCCAAGAGAGCATCTTGTTCTGGACAACCAATGGCTAAAAATACTTTTCGGATAAAATCTTGTAAATAGCTATATTCGTAAATCATAATTTGATTTGTAAGAGTATGGTGAATTTTGATTTGGCAAAATTACTAATATCTACGTCCTTAATGAAATATGTAGCTCTCAGGATTTACATTTTTGATTTTTATGATTTTGTAAGATGTTGATAATGAAATTGTTGTGTAAGTTTTCTTTTGCGTGTTGAGGGATTTTTAATTTATCTAAATAATATTTAAAGAATAGTTTTCCCAATTTTAAGGAGAAAAAAAACTCAGCATATACATTTACTGCTTTATTATCCGTTTTTATTTTTAATGGCCCTAAGAAATTTCATACTTATATTTAAAGTCTATTTAGTTTGTATTGTTTTTGTACAAACTGAACCGACCGTCGATGCTCAAAAATCGTATAAAATTCAAAAAAAGCCTTCTGGAGTTGGTAGGGATACATTATTTGTAAGTATTTCGAGAAATGAAAAAGTCGATATAAAACGAACTATCACAGGAAATACGAAAAGGATTGTGGGCAAAAAAGTCTTAGAATATCGTGCTTATCGGATAGAATTTAAGAATCCTAAAAAGTCTTCATTAAGACTTAAAGTCGAAGATTTATTTCCACATGCTAAAGATGGTTTGGTAGAAGTTGAAATTTTGGAAAGTTCCGATGCCGAAATAGACTTTACACGTGGTCGTTTAGCTTGGAGTTTTCGATTAAAACCGAATGAGAAAAAGAACCTTGAGGTTAAATATAATGTTACGTATCCAAAGAATAAAATCATATTAGGAATCGAAAATGTCCTCCAAATTCAAGCGAATATCCGCAAAACTGTTTAGCTATTTTGTCAAAGGCTTACTTTTGTTAGCCCCTGTTTACATCACGGGCTACATTATTTTTAACCTTTTAGATTCTCTCGATAGTCATTTTTACTTTTATTTCAGAGGAACGGGACTTGCTTTAATGGTTGCCATAATCATGATTGTGGGTTTCTTGGGTTCAACATTTATATCTGTTCCTGTTGTTCAGATTTTTGAAGATGGGCTTGCTCGTTTGCCTTTGGTTCGGCTTATTTATTTCTCACTCAAAGACCTTGTTGAGGCTTTTGTGGGGGATAAAAAGAAATTTAATCAGCCTGTCAAAATATTATTCAATAAAGAAAACGGAATACAAAAATTAGGGTTTATTACACAGTCCGACCTTCAATTTTTAGATATTCCCGAAGGTTCAGTAATGGTTTATTGTCCACATTCGTATGCCTTTTCGGGCGAAATGTTTATTGTTCCTACGTCAAGCGTAACACTACTTCATCTGCCTACTTCTGATGTCATGAAAATGATAATTTCGGGAGGGGTTTCTTTAAGTCAAGAAAATAAAAACTAAAACTAATCTATGAATTACTGGTTACTAATTCCTGCGGGCATTGTCATTTTGGCAATCAGAGACATTTTACAAAATCGACACACTATTCAACACAATTTTCCTGTAATTGGGCATATTAGGTATATGCTTGAAAAAATTGGTCCTGAAATTCGACAATATTTAGTGGCAAATAACCGTGAAGAATTGCCATTCAATCGTGGCGAAAGAGCTTGGGTTTATGCTTCATCAAAACAGGAAAATAATTTGCAAGGCTTTGGGTCTGACCAAGACTTTAACTCGGTTGGCTACATTTTTATCAAACACGCCATGCTTGGGCTTCGTCTGCCAGATGGACATCCCAATAAAAAAGAACCAAGTGCCGTACCATGTGCCAAAACAATAGGCGAATATCACAAGCGTAAAAAGCCTTATAAACCTTATTCGGTAGTCAATATTTCGGGAATGAGTTACGGTTCATTATCAGCAAAAGCTATTGAATCTTTGAATAAAGGAGCAGAAAAATTTGGCTGTTATCATAACACAGGCGAAGGTTCATTATCGCCTTATCATAAATTTGGCTCAGATGTGATTGTCAATATCGGAACAGCATATTTTGGTGTTCGTGATGACGAAGGTAGTTTTTCGATGGAGAAATTAATCAAAATGACTACCGATAACCCTTTCATCAAAGCTTTAGAATTGAAACTTTCGCAAGGAGCAAAACCTGGGAAAGGAGGGATGTTACCTGCGGCTAAAATCACAAAAGAAATTTCAGAAATTCGTCATATTCCAATGGGCAAAGATGCCCTTTCGCCTGCATTTCATAGTCAATTTTCGACTATTACAGAAATGGTAGATTTTATTGAAGATATGGCTAATCAAACAGGCTTGCCAGTTGGTATAAAATCTGCGGTTGGTAAAACTGAAATGTGGGAAGAATTGGCTCAGTACATGGTTAAAACGGGCAAGGGTCCTGATTTTATTACCATTGATGGAGGAGAAGGTGGCACAGGAGCAGCCCCGCACGCCTTTGCCGACCACGTGTCGTTGCCTTTTAATTTTGCTTTTACCAAAATTTATAAGATTTTTCAGAAATATGATTTAACCAATAGAGTAGTATTTATTGGTTCGGGTAAATTAGGATTTCCAGAAAAAGCAATGATGGCATTTGCGATGGGTTGTGATTTGGTAAATGTTGGACGTGAAGCCATGATGTCAATTGGTTGTATCCAAGCACAGGTTTGTCATACCAATCGTTGTCCTACGGGCGTGGCAACTTCAAGCAAATGGTTGCAAGCTGGCATTGACCCTGCATTAAAAAGTGAGCGTTTTTATAATTATGTAAAAACATTGAACAAAGAAATTCTTGAAATTACTCATGCTTGTGGCTATGAACATCCTTGCCAAATGACCATGCAAGACGTTGATATGGTGATGGGTGATAATAACAAAACCAGTTCTTTAGCCACAACATTTGGATATAATAAAACCACCGTTCCATTTGAGGGTGTTACTAAATTATTGGATAGTAAATTTTTGGGTGGAGGAAAGGCAGGTCAGTTATCAGTTACCAATTAACAGTTATCAGTTTTAACAAAATAAAAATCCCAATTTTATATTTCGTAAAATTGGGATTTTTATTATCAAATATTATTACTCCAATAACTTCGCATATAGAGCCGTTATTTTATCCATTTTTGATAAAACTGTTCCCGAAAAAGCGTACATTTTTCCAACTTCAACGCCTTTATTTTCAAAGGTATAACAGTTGTCTTTTACACACTTTTCTTCAATTTCTCGCCAGTCGCCAACAACACCTGCAATGGCATCATCAATTTCAGTATTGTTCACTTCCGAAGTAATTAATTGACTGAAATTTTGTTGTAAAAACTCTGCCAAATTTTTCAAGCGTAAAGCCGTAGCTGACTCTGCAACGCCCCAAACGTAAGCGGCATAATAAAAAGTAATTCTTTGGGATAACATTCGCTGTCTGCCTGAGGTATTGATATTGTCTGCAATAATGGCAGAAGACACCCCTTCAACTTCTTTTTTTAGGCTTCCTGCATATTCTACATAAGCTTTTACAACGTCATCGCAAGCATTCAGAATAGTGGTATTAGTTTCTAAAATCTGTTTGGCATTATCCTTTGTTACTTCCGAAGTAATGAGTTTTTTGTATTCTTTCCAAAGTGTTTCTTCCTTCAATAACAATAAATTGATTTTATCTGTCGGGGTGAAAGTCATTAATGATTTTAGGTTTTCCTCAAAAAGAATAATAGAGTTATTTCTTTCTCGATTGGCAACTTCAGTATTGATATTCATCCCGATATACATATACGCTTTTGCCATTCTTTGGGTAAGCATTCGTTGTTTCCCCGAAATATTGACAGATGCACCAACTGTAATCGTTGATGTTGGAGAAGTTGTAGTTTGAGCATTAATTTTTACTAATGTGAACACCCAAATTGTGGCGGCTACTAAGAATGTTGTTTTCATGATTTTATAATTTACAGTTTTATATTTTGCTTGATTGTTTTATTCTCTTTGTACTTTTTAAACCAAAATTTGGCTTTTGTCATATCTCTCGGAACACTATCGTATCCTTTGGCATAAATTGAACCCAACATCCATTGAGCTTCTGGAATGTCTTGAATGCCAGCTTCTTCCAAAAGTACAATGCCTTTGTTTTCATTCTTTAAGCTATCTGATAAACCTTGAAAGTAGAGTCTGCCTAATTCAAATTTCGCAAAGCTGACATCTTGATTTGCAGCTTGTTGGAAATGGAAAATTGCTTTCTGACTATCTCTTTGAAGATTGAAACCGCCTAATTCATAAATTTGCCCTAAGGATAAATGAACATCTTTGTTATCTTGAAGAACTAAAGATTTGAGGAGATATTCTTCTGCTAATTTGTAGTTGGTTTCAATTCCTCCGCCAATATTTCTTCGGCATTCTCCCAGATAATGGTAGCTTTCGGCGTCCATTTGTGGTGAATCTTTGTATTGATTTAATAGCCTAAAAGTTTGAAGTAAATAACCAGATTTGAACAAATCTTTTGCCTTATTGATGGTAAGAATTGTTTCGTTAGCTTGAACTTGAATTGTGTTGGATGGACGAGTTGGCTTGGGTTTGCCAATAGATGAATCTTTCTTTCGAACAGTTTTTGTACTTGTTCGTAAAGATTTTACCTTTTGCGTAGGCAAAGGTTTGGGCTTAACAGGACGCACCTGAGCCTTGGTGATATTGTTGCTCCCCCAAGCTAACAATATCGTTAAAAGTATTTTTTTCAACGAATTGGAATTGCTTTTTACAGCGTTTTTAACAGAGTTATTATTAAATAATTACGGAACTATCAACTATTTGTCTCAGACAAATTTAGCCCACAGATTGAACTGATTTTACAGATTTACACTGGGATAAAATAAAGAAAAATCAGCGAAAATCAGTATAATCCGTTTCATCAGTGGTCTATCGTTTGTCATGTGACAAACCCTTTATTGTTCCGAATAATTACGCTAAGTTAGCTTTTAGTTTATAACGAACAAAAAAAACCTACTCTCTTATAAAGAATAGGTTTTTCTAATTTTATCGTCGTTAGTTATTCAGAGCCGTTGGCTTTTGAGCGAATAGCCTCTAATTGTTTACAATTTTGAGTACATTCGCCTTGCTGATTGAGCATATAACGATTATTGTCTCGGTCTAATACTTCGTATTCTCTGGTATTTTCCTTGAATTTAATTTCTCTAAATGCAAAAGGAATAATTTTAGCATTAAACTTGTTGATTAAACCAACTTGATTTTCTCCTTTTGAAGCAATCGCAAAACCATTTTTAAAATATTCAAGACTTGCATAATCTGGTGTCACTTGAATTTTCCCTCTTTGGTCAAGATAACCATATTTGTCATTATCATTCTGCACTAAATAGTAGTCTTCAGATGCCATCAAAACTGTTTTAAACTGACATTTTGCTAAATACTTTCCTGTTGTATCTAATGTTCCCCATAAACCATTCTGACGAACAAAGAAGAATTGATGCTTGCTAACAGCCTGTACAAAATCGAATGGTTCAGGTGTAATTACCTTAAAATCATCGCCACGGACAAGCATAAATTTGACATTCTTATTTTTGTCTTCGTTACGGTAAGCCCTCACAACGATACAATTATGTACCATTGAGTCTGTTACAGTATAATTGATTTTGCCTGCGTCTGGATATTTAGTAATAGGTAAAATAACCGTGCTACCATTTACGTCGATTACCTTATCAGCTTTGCACGTTCCAATTTTTTTACCCTTTTCGTCTAAGTTGCAACTAACCGTTTCTTTAACTACCAAAAGTCCTTTTTTATTGATTTTTCCAACAGATTCGTATTCTAAAGGAATAACTTCTAAGCCTTTCAAATTAATAAATCCGAATTTTAAACCCTTTCCTGTAACCTCTTTGCTAACAGGAATTAAGTCAAATTCGCCCATGGCACCAATCGTATTAAATTGCGGTTCAATGACCGTTTTTAGGTCTTTGTCAACTAAGCCAAAAAGATTATTTTCTCCTTGAATAATCCCTAAACCACGATTGTCAAAATCACTAATTTTTTTGTAAATTTTACTTACTCTAAAATCATTAACATTGACTAATTGCTGTTTTGTATCGCTGATACCTTTCACGAAACCATAATTATCAACATCAGTGATGACATTAAAATCTGGTTTCCACAAAACTTCTCCATTTGCATCTATCAAACCTACTTTTTTGTTTAAGTAAATTTTGAATAAATTATCTTTTCCAGATGGCTCAATTAAATCATAAGAAAGTTCAGAAATTGCTCCCTCTCCAATTTTGAAAACGCCCCATTTTGCATTGGATTTAACGGCTAAAGTGCTGTTATTCAAAACAATAATTTCATCATAAAGTGATGATGCAGGTTTGTTTGTTTTATCGAAATTATTATCAATTAAAGTCATTTGATTTGACTTTAATTTGACTAAAGATATTCCTTTCGATAGACTTTTGGCATCAACAATATTTTGAAGTCCGTCGCTTTCAATGCCTAAATTGTCCACAAAATGCCAATCTTGGCGTTTTACTAAGGCTTTTCCATCATTAAATGGTTCAGCTTTTTCGTATTGACAAGCGATAATTTCATCACCGCAAAGGTTCAAATATCCCCAAACGCCATCTTTTTTGATACGAGAAAAGCCCTGTTTATAGTTTTCAATGAAACCATAACGCACATTATTCCGAAGTTTATCTAATGGAAATGCTAAAATATCTCTACCATCCAAGTCTTTGCTTTGTGATAAACCAATACCTGATTTATTATTAAAGCAAGTGACTGCATTCGCCGTTTTGGTAGGGTCTGCATTAAGTTTTGCAGGCTGACTTACGGGCTTTGTTTCAGAAGATTGATTAGAAACTTGTTGTTGATTGAATTTTAAAATTTTTGCAGGCTCATTTTTCGACTCCAAAGAAGCCAATTGTGAAAATGAGAAGGCATCGGCACTGCCTAAATATGCCAGCAATCCGATTGCTAAACATAGTCGTTTCATAACTTTTATGGATTATATTAAGTAAGGGTTTCCCTAAAATGATTCTGTATTCATTTTTCGTGCCAAAATGCAACGATACCATGAAACCTACGAGAATATTCTTAGGAAAGATTTGTAAAAGTTAATTCCTGTGCGGATGGAATTAAGATTAATCACCAAGCAATGGCGGGAGCTTGATATGGATGCGGTCTAATAGTTTCAAAAATAATTGAAAGTTTTGTAAAAACCTAATTTATAGGCGTATTTTTACGTGAACCCACATTTTTGAAATTACGAGCGTAGTAAATCCGAAAAAAAATAAACCTATTTTGAGATGTTGTATAACTGAAATTTACTTCGACCCACTATAAATTAGCCCAATTGTCGTGTTGGTTTGTGCATTTTGAATTCCCGAAGTATTGAAGTTTTCGTAGGTGTTTTCAAATGATGCTAAAATTGAAATATATTTTCCTATACTGTAAGATAATTGTGTGGAGGAGTTCCAACGATAATAATCATCAATCAGTGATGGTTGTAAGAAAACGACACTTTGAATAAAGAATTTATTTGGAATAATATCGTACTTCAATTTAAAACGTGTTGAATTACGATAAACGTTTCTATCGTGTTTTACTATAAAATCTGTTATTTCTCTAACCAAAGCATTGCTAACACTCAATTTGAATCTCGCTTTAGGGTTCTTTCTTCCTCCCAAAATTCTCCAACCTATTCCCACACCAATATTAAATCGAGAAGAAATTTTACGGAGATTACTCTGTTCAAATGCTCCAAATAGAAGTCCATAAACGTCGTGTTGAGCATAAAACAAGGTAGAATTAATATCTAAGTTTATTTCTCTTTCTTGTAAAATATCTGAGTTTGTTCCGTACTGAAAACGTGGAGCAGTGAAAAACCCAAAAATAGATTTCGGATTTTCGTAATTTAAGGTTGTTTTAAAATTTAATAATTCACGATTAACATTCCCAGAACTTGCCGTTCCGTCTAAACTTACACTATAATACCAATTGGGTAGTTTTTCTCGTTCATCAGTAGCATCAAACTCGGTTTCATCATCATCGTCAGTGGTATCAGTAGTCATTACATTAGGAATAACATTTGCGGGAGTTTGCGTACTATCTGGTACTTGTGCCAATGATTTTGCACAGAAAATAAATAATATACAAATTGAGAAGATAATTTTTTTCATCTGAAATTAGTGGAATGTGGAAGAGTAAAGATACAAGTATAAATTTTATCGAAAAATTACTTTTTACTTCTCAAAAGAATGAAACTCTTTGCAAGTATTTGATTTATAGTTGATTATAATTGGCAAACCTTTGCTTCTTTCAACTCTATCCTCTAAACTCTATCCTCTAATTTTGCCGTCTTGGGGCGTTCTGTTAAATTTGAGTTCTGAAAGAATTTAAAACCAACGAAATAAAAAACAAATCTATGGCATTATTACAGAATAAGGTCGTTTTAGTAACTGGAGCTTCCAGAGGTATAGGAAGGTCAATTGCTTTCAAAATGGCTCAACAAGGTGCAAATGTAGCTTTTACGTACCTTTCATCAGTAGAAAAGGGACAAGCTCTTGAATCAGAATTGACCGCTTTGGGCGTTAAAGCAAAGGGTTATCGTTCGGATGCTTCGGATTATAAGCAAGCAGAAGAATTGATGAATTCAGTTATTGCTGACTTTGGCACAATAGATGTATTGATAAATAATGCAGGAATCACGAAGGATGGTTTATTGATGCGTATGTCGGAAGAACAATGGGATACGGTTATTCAAGTAAACTTAAAATCAGTATTTAACTTGACAAAAGCGGCAACTAAGCCGATGATGAAAGCTAAATCTGGTTCAATTATCAATTTAACGTCGGTAGTTGGTCTTCGTGGAAATGCTGGACAAGCTAATTATGCTGCTTCCAAAGCGGGTATTATTGGTTTTACAAAATCTGTGGCTTTAGAATTAGGCTCAAGAAATATTCGTTCAAATGCCATTGCTCCAGGTTTTATTGAAACCGAAATGACGGGCGAACTTAATCACGCAGCAACTGAAGAATGGACAAAATCTATTCCTTTGAAGCGTGGCGGACAACCAGAAGAAGTAGCAGACGCTTGCGTTTTCTTGGCTTCTGATATGTCAAAATACATCACTGGGCAAGTGCTTCAAGTTGATGGCGGAATGCTAACATAGCAGTTTGCAGTTATCAGTAAACAGTTATCAGATTTACCGATAGCTGTTTATTGATTTTTTACTGTTTACTGATAATTGTTTACTGATAACTGTAACTATGAAATTCGATTTTCTTTTTCAATCTTCTCCTTGGTTTATTCCTCTTTGTTTATTGGCGGGTGGTTTGTATGCTTTTGTGCTTTATCAAAAAAATACAAATTGGTCGAAGTCGCAAAATTATCTGATGAGTGCCTTTCGGTTCGTGTCGGTGAGTTTGTTGTGTCTTTTGCTTTTAAACTTTTTGATTCGTCAAATCACGCAAACTGTTCAAAAGAAAACCGTAGTGGTTGCTTTAGATAATTCGCAGTCGATGTTGGTAGCAGGACAAAAAAACTTAACTGATTTAGTTGCCAATTTGACTAAATTGAAAGAAGAATTGAAAGCGGAAGAATACAATGTTTCCTTTGCTTCTTTAGACGACGAAACGAATCAAGAGCTTGAAAATCTGAAATTTAATAAAAAGACTACTGACCTTTCAGGATTATTGTCGGGCGTAAAAAATGCCTTTGAAGGTGAAAACTTAACCGACGTTCTTTTAATCTCCGACGGTATTGCCAATCAAGGTGTTTCGCCTGCTTCTAATAGTTTCAACTTTGCTGTTCACACCATTGGATTAGGTGATACTATTCCTAAAAAAGATATTGCAGTTAAATCCGTTTATGCCAATAAGGTAGCCTATTTAGGGAATAAGTTTCCTGTGCAAGCGGACGTTTCGGCTTTTGGTTTTGCTGGGAAAAGTACAAATGTGTATTTAAAGCAAGGTGGTAAAGTTTTAGAAAAACAAACGCTTATCTTTAAGCAAAATGACGATTTAAAAACGGTTACTTTTAACACCACTGCCAATCAGATTGGCGTTCAACATTTAGTAGTTGAGACGGATGTTTTGGGCGGAGAATTTTCTGGAAGAAATAATCATCAAGACCTCTATGTGGAGGTAATTGATGGAAAAGAAAAAATACTTTTGCTTGCTCTTGCTCCGCACCCTGATATAAAAGCATTAAAAAGTATCATTGAGAAAAATGAGAATTATGAATTAGATATTAAAGTTTTGACGGAAAATCCAAATCCAGACGTTGCGTCAAAACCGTATGATTTGTTGATTCTTCATCAGCTTCCAGATTATTTCAATACTTACGCAAATATTTTCAAACCAATAATTGATAAAGGCACACCAACAATGTTTGTTTTGGGAAATCAGTCAGGCACAAGTTATTTGAATCAACTTAATCAGGTGATGCAAATAAGTTCGCAGGCTGGACAAAATGATAAAGTTACAGGAGCTTATAATCAGGCCTTTAAATCTTTGAATTTTGAAACAGAAAAAATGCAGTTAATCAATAAATTACCGCAAATTTCTGTCCCATTTGGAGAATTTAAACTTTTGCCAAATTCCGAAGTAATTCTTTATCAAAAAGTAGGCTCAGTACAAACGCAAAAGCCACTTTTTGTGGTCAATACAGGAGCGAAGAAATCGGCAATATTTACGGGTGAAGGACTTTGGGCTTGGCGTTTAGAAGAATATCAATTGACTGATAAACAGGAAGTTGTTGATGATGTGGTGTTGAAGGTTTTACAGTTTATTTCTGCCAAAGACGATAAACGAAAATTACGAGTTTATCCAATCAATACCGAATTTTTATTGGGTGAAAAAGTGGTTTTTGAAACGGAAATTTACAATGCTATTTATGAGAAATTGTATAATTTACCCATCAAATTAGAAATCAAAGACGAAAAAGGAATTGCCCGAAATTTTAGCTATTCAACATCGCCAGATAATACCAAATTTGAAATTAGTTCTTTGCCTGCTGGCGTGTATCGTTATCGTGCGAGTACGACTGTTTTGGGCAAAGCAGAACTTTCAGTAGGTGAATTTGTCATTAAAGATGTTCAATTAGAAAACCTAAACCTTACCGCCGATTTTGACGGTTTGCGTCAACTTTCTACCAAAACAGGAGGGAAGTTTTTCAAAAATAATCAATTTGAAGAAATCAAAAAGGCAATTTTAAATCATAAAGTTCCTGAGAAAATAGATGCTACCGAAGACTTGAAAGAAATGATAAACTTACGTTGGATTTTCTTTGTGATTTTGGCTCTTTTAACGGCGGAATGGGTAATGAGAAAGTATTTGGGAGGGTATTGATTACTTTCCCTTAAAATACTCCAAAATATATCGATTTGCTTGTTTAAGGATTGCATAAATATTTGACAAATCATCTTGTGTGGCATCATACGCTAAACTTACCGAATATTCTTTTTCTATCAAACAAACAAAAAACCACAATCGACCAACAATATACGAACCATAAATTGGTCGATTGTCATTGTTTCTGATTTGTGCCGCAACCATTGCCACCAATAACTGACCGAGAGGGTCATTATCTTTCTTTTTTTCTTGTTTATATTCGTGGATAAAGAAAAATGGATGTTTGGGTTCTACTTTTCCTGTGGCAATTACGAAATCGACATTACCCGACAGAATTTCTCCATTGACATTAGCAGACAATTTTCTACCCAAAAATGCCTTGTATTTTTCATTATCCATTCCTACCAAATCCATCAAAAGACCTAAGAATTGATATTTCAGTTCTTCTTCATTCCAAGATTCTACATTATCAATCAAACGATTCTTTAATACTTCCAAACGGTTCGTTACGTAATCGTCTCCTTCAAATTGGGCATTTAGCCAATCCGTTAGAACAGGATGATTTTTGATTCTTTTCATATCAAAAGTCTCTTCTACGTCTTCAAATGTCCAGCGTTCAAATGGTTTCATGTGTTTAATGATTTTATTTACCCCAAATTTAGCAAATATTTCCTTAATTTCGCTGTCCAATTACACATACAACATTATGAATATAGGAGATAGAGTACGTCTCATGCGAGGTCGTGAGGAAGGAATTGTTACAAAAATATTAGCTAATGGGCTTTTAGAAATAGAAATTGAAGATGGTTTTACGATTCCCGTAAAAACTTCTGACGTGGTGGTTATTAGTGAAATGGAACAGAAGGTTTTTAATCCTACACCTGTTGCCAGATTTGAACCACAACAAAATATTGACCGTCGTTTACCGACCAATGAAATTTTGGCAAATCGTGGGGTTTATATGGCTTTTATTCCTGTAAACGACCGTGAACTGTCGCAACATCTTATCAATAATACCGATTGGGATATTCCATTTATGTTGTCTGTCGGTTCAGACCCACATCATAAAGGTTTAGCGGCTGGTGTTTTGAAACCAAAAACTTCTATCAAAGTACAAAATGTTTTGGTCAAAGATTTTGAAGATTGGGGAACATTCGTTTTTCAAGCATTTTACTTCCGTTTGGCATTCATGAAATTGCCCGACCCAATTATCAAACGCTTGAAATTTAGAGTAAATACATTTTTCAAGAATAAATCAAAAGCTCCAATTCTTAATCAAGATTCACATTTGTTTCAGTTGGATGCTGAAGATTCAATAAATCCTGTAAGTTTCAAAATTGAACCCGAAAAAATCATTGAACAGATGTTTGAAAAACAAGCACCTGAACCAATGAAATTGCCTTCAAAGCCTTCGTTGTCAATTGATTTACATATTGAAGAATTAACAAAGGATTCTTGGGCGATGACTAACGCTGAAATGTTGAAGCTACAAATGAGTACATTTGAACGCCAATTTGAAGCAGCAATTGCCAATGGAATGGACGAAATTACCTTTATTCATGGAGTTGGAAATGGCGTTTTGCGTGACTCTATTCATAAAAGATTGGCAGGAAATAAGAATGTTCAGTATTTTGAAGATGCACAAAAGGAGAAATTCGGTTATGGAGCTACTAAGGTAAAAATAAAGTAATATTCGGTTGTGTAATTCGTTGGTTTTGGTAATATATACTTATACTAATTTTAAAAAGATATTGCGTGTATGACTTCCGTAAAATACGCACCGAATATTTAAAACTGGTATTATTTTAAAATTTCATTTCAGAGATAGGGAAAGTTTTATGAGAAATCAATTGATTGTTTTGGCAGCAGCCATAATCTTGCAAGGCTGTGCAAGTTCAAGTCCAAGTACAACTTCTTCCAATGGAGGAACTGCCAATAGTACCAACGCTAATCCAGAAGCTCCAAAGGAATCTTATATTTACAAAGGAAAACAAGTGGAAAAAAATGTTTCAACCATCGGAATTCCTTTTGAAATCACGATGGCAGACGTAGAACGTCAAATTAATGCCAATGTAAAAGACTTGGTTTTTGAAGATAATAGCATGGAAGATAACAATTATGATAACTTCATGTGTAAAGTTTATAAAAAAGAGGCAATTTCAGTAACCGCTCAAAATGAGACTTTTACCTTTACTGTACCACTAAAAGTTTGGGCAAAAGTTGGTTATAAAGTAATGGGTATTTCGATTCCTCCGCAAGAATTGAACTTTGATTTTAACGTAAAATTTGGAACAAAATTCGCAATTGCTCCCAATTGGGAAGCATCCGTTCAAAGTTTCCCGATTGGCTACGAATGGGTGAAAAAACCAACCGTTCGTTTGGCAGGTTTCGATATTTCAGTGGCTGGTTTAGTAGAAAAAGCACTTAATTCAAAGCAAGACGCTATCTTGAAAGCCTTAGATGATGCAGTACGTAAAAATGTAGAAATTAAAAAGTACATCGTTCAGGCTTGGAATACAGCAATGCAACCATATTTACTTTCTGAAAAATATAAAACTTGGTTGAAAGTGACGCCTACCGAATTACAAATGACTCCGCTGACAACTGTAAATAATCGTGTAAAAGCAACGATTGGCATTAAAGCGATTACAGAAACCATCACTGGCGTAAAACCAGCGTATTTACCCGTAACAACAGTACCTGATTTAAAGTTAGTTTCGCAAATACCTGATGATTTTCAAGTCGGAATTATTGCAGAAATTCCCCTTTCAGAAGCTGCAAAACTGACAGGCGATACTTTGGTTGGACAAAACTTTTCATTCAAAGATGGAAAATATAATGTTAAAGTAACTGACATTGATATTTATGGAGATGGAGATAAAATGGTTATCAAATCTGGACTTGAAGGAAGTATCAATGGTAAAATTTATTTTAAAGGAACGCCCGCTTACGACCCTGTGACCAAATCTGTTTTCTTGGATAATTTTGATTATGATTTAAAAACCAGAAACGTTTTGATAAGTACGGCAAACTGGTTTTTTCAAGGAAAATTTGCTAAAAATATGAAAGAATCTATGACTTTTAATATAGGAGGACAGATTGACGAAATGAAAAAGCAAGTACAAGCAAACTTGAATAAACCCGTTTCTAAAGGTGTAACGCTCAATGGAAATGTAGTGGATTTAACGCCCGACAAAGTGTATTTAACGCCAAATTCTATCATTGCCGTAATTAATGCGAAGGGTAAGCTAGACATTAAAATTGACGGTTTATAAGGTTAAAAATTAGGGATTTTGTACTTTGAGTTTAGGGATTTTTTAAAAATAATAACGCTTTACTCATAACTCATCACTACTTTTGTACCAGAAAATAAATCATCTTATCGCCTTTGAGCAATCAAGGGAGGAAAGTCTGGACAACGTAGAGCAGCGTGCTTCCTAACGGGAAGGTATTAATTTGGAGACGAATTGATAACAGCAAGTGCAACAGAAAATTACCGCCAAATCTCGGTTTGGTAAGGGTGAAAAGGTAGAGTAAGAGACTACCGCTTGTTTGGTGACAAACAGGGCGTATGTAAACCTCACGTGTTGAAAGACCAAATAGGCTGACAGTTGTAGGGCTGCTCGCCTGATGTCAGTGGGTAGGTCGATAGAGCGTATCGGTGACGGTGCGTCGAGATAAATGATAAGACTTTTTAGTGAAATACCTAAAAATGACAGAATCCGGCTTATAGATTTATTTTCTAAATATTCAGACTTGGAGTTGTGTAAAAGTCCAAAGTATGAAGTCTTAAGTCCTAAGTTATAGCGTAAAATTTGGAGGCTTTTCATAATACTTAATACTTAATACTTTTTACGCAATCTCAAGTCTTTTGTTTTTTAATTAAATAATTCTCGGAACATCTTGCCAACTGCTTATTTTTCACTATCTTTGCACTCCAATTTACAAATACCATAACCGAAGGACGGGTTCCTTCACTAAAACGTAAATAACAGATGGCTGTTAAAATTAGATTAGCACGTCGTGGACGTAAAAAATTAGCGATGTATGACATCGTAGTAGCTGATGCAAGAGCTCCACGTGACGGTAAATTCATCGAAAAAATCGGTACTTATAATCCAAACACAAACCCTGCTTCAATCAACTTGAACGAAGAAACTGCTTTGAGATGGATTATGAATGGTGCTCAACCTACTGATACTACTCGTGCAATTTTGTCATATAAAGGTGTTTTATTGAAAAAACACTTACAAGTTGGTGTTAACAAAGGTGCAATTTCTCAAGAAGTAGCTGATACTAAATTTGCTGACTGGAAAGTAACTAAAGATGCTAAGATTACAGGTAAAACTGACTCTTTAACTGCAACTAAAGATGCTGAGAAAGCTGCTCGTATGGCAAGAGAAATAGAAATTAACGCTGCTCGTGCTGCTGCAATTGCTAAGAAAAACACTGTAGAAGAGCCAGTTGCTGAAGTTGAGGCTGAAGTAGAAGCACCAGTTGCTGATGCAGAAGCTCCAGCAGAATCTGCTGAATAGTTTTTCTAAAAAATAAGATTTTAAGAAATGGTACAAGACTCTTTTAAAGTGGTTTTGTATCATTTTTTTTTGAATATTAATGTAGAACAGGTTGCTGACCTGTCAATGCCAAACAGGTTGGAAACCTGTACTACTATAAAATGACAAAAGAAAATTGTTTTGAATTAGGAAAAATCACAAAAACGCACGGTGTAAGAGGAGAAGTTGTCTTATGGCTTGACGTTGATTTTCCAGAAGATTATGAAGATTTAGAAAGTATATTTCTTGAAGTAAGAGGTGAATTAGTACCATTTTTTATGGAATCATTCCGTCTTTCTGGAAATAGAGCTATTGTTCAATTTGAAGATATTGATACTTTCGAGAAAGCAGAAGGAATGATAAATCTTCAAGCATTTTTACCTTTAGAAGAATTACCAGAACTTGATGACGACCAATTTTACTATCACGAAATTATTGATTTTAAGGTAATTGATAAAAATTTAGGTGAATTAGGTACTGTACAAACAGTTCATTCTATGCAAGCCCAAGATTTATTAGTGATGGATTATAAAGGAAAAGAAGTATTCGTTCCTGTAATTCCTGAGATTGTCTTAAATGCTGAAAAAGATAAAAAAGTATTAAATGTTAATTTACCTGAAGGTTTATTAGAAGTTTATTTAGAAGATTAATGAATGACAAAAGAACGGGGGAATTATAGAATTGAGAATTTAATAAAGAAATTTAAACGCTTTATTTAATCACTCATTCACTCATTCTCTCATTCACTCTTTTCATGAGAATAGATATTATTTCAGTAGTGCCAAAATTGATGGAAAGTTTTTTTGGACATTCTATCTTAAAACGTGGTCAGGAGGCGGGTCATGCAGAAGTTGTATTGCATGATTTGCGTGATTATACCACCACAAAAAGCCGTCAAGTTGATGACTACGCTTTTGGTGGTGGAGCTGGAATGGTGATGCTTGCAGAACCAATTGCCAAGTGTATCAGACATTTGCAGAGCGAGAGAGAATATGATGAAATCATCTATATGACTCCTGATGGTGAAACTTTCAATCAGCAAACAGCCAATAGTTTGTCTTTAGGAGGAAACTTGATATTCTTGTGTGGACATTATAAAGGAGTTGACCAACGTGTTCGAGATATGTTTATCACTAAAGAAATTTCTATTGGTGATTATGTACTTTCGGGTGGAGAATTAGCTGCGGCAGTTTGTGCTGATGCCATTATTCGACTAATTCCCGGGGTTTTGAATGATGAAACCTCTGCTTTGACAGATTCTTTTCAAGATAATCTTTTAGCTCCGCCTGTTTATACTCGCCCTGCCGAATTTGAAGGCGTGAAAGTTCCTGATATTTTATTGTCAGGGCATGAGGCAAAAGTTAATGAATGGCGTTTTGAACAATCTATTGAAAGAACCAAAGCAAGAAGACCTGATTTGTTAGGTAAAACAGGTTTGTTTTAAGAATGAAATATGATACTTTTTGATGAAAATCATAATAAACTGATAAAATCTATATTAATAAAACAAGAAATTTGTTAATCAGATATTTTTTTTCCAAACAAATATATTATATTGCACTTCCAATTGGCTATGAGATATATTGAAGTTGTCAATTAAAAAAATAATGATTTAGTGTTGTTGATGCTATGTAAAGAATGTGTAAACACAAATCATTTTGAATGAAGAAAAAACAAAGTAAGGATTATAATTCGGAAAGCTCGACGTTGATAACGTTGGGCTTTTTTGTTTTAATCATGCAGAAGTATTCGGTGATTGGTTATGATGTTGAGATTATGAGATAAATAAGGATAAACTTCATTTGAACTATTTTCAAATGAGGTAAAATTGGATACGCCATAAGTAGTTGATAATCAAGATTATGATAAAAATAATCCCTAATTACACTTATTATTATTTTATAATCGGATAATTATCAATGTTCTGACGAAAAAATAACTCATGGCATATTAATTGTGGCTTTTATAAAGATACTTATGGGTATATAACACTTCATTTAATAACAATAATTCTTTTAAACCGCCATGAAAAAAGAGAGGAATTGGGATACTGGAATAGGCAATTTTATAATATTTTGCAAAGTCCTTCAATGTAAAGAATTCAAGAATAATCCCTTTAGTTTAAACTTAAATTTTTTCTTTTCCATAAAGAAATTTCGCAGGTCAAGCCTTTGGGGACAACAAGCTGATATAATATTGGCTACCTTTAGATGGTTGCGTCCCCAATATTATAACTCCTTGTTATTTAGTGGATTGTTTATCATGTTAGCCAATATTTCATTTGGACAAACGGGTACATTCGCTTGGTATAATGGTTCAACAGGGAATGTGTGGAATGCTACCGATGTTTCTAAAACATTTACAATCAGTTGTGGAACGGGTTGTACTGTGGACGTCACCATGACTATTATTGACCCTAATAATAGAAATTGTGACCCTGATACCTATACAACCAATCCTTTTGATACAGGTAATGGATGTTTACCTTATCCAAATGGGACTTCCACTGAGGTAGATAATGTTACAGGAAATGGTACAATCATTGATCCTTGGGACTCAGACTGTAATCCTGTTTTTACACAAACAAATGGCTCTTATGGACTTAACTTTTTAACATTTGCAGTTAATGCTTTTCAGTTCCATGAATATGTTACGATAAGATATACTTTTTCAAAACCAGTGTATTTGTCAAATTATACCATTAGCGATATTGATTATATCGGTTTACACTGGACTTTTGAGCCTACATTAAATCAATCAAGTATATCAAAATATGAAGCTCCGGGAAACTCCTATCAAGATGAAATTAGAGTAACTGCTAAAGGAGCAAACGGATTAAACGTTCCAATCTCTATTGCTGCTGGCTCGGCTATCACTGTTAATACTGCAACTCAGACCGCAAAAGCCAGCTATAATTCAAACCAAAATGGTAATGTTTTGCCTGCTGACCCCGTAGGTACAATTGCTTTAAGTTCTACGTATGCAATAAAACAGTTAGATATTATTTATTCAAATGGACCTGACGATGCAAGTGATGAACAAGCTCACCCAGAATATTATACTTGGTGGGTAAATGGTGGAACTTATACCATGAGTAATGGTGTAACACAAACTCAGCCTGCTAAAGGTACGACAAATGGAGCAAGCGATAACCAAGCGGTTCGTTTGTCTGGATTTACTTTTCAGGCTTGTCCAGATTTTACTTTTACCAGAACCAATGCAACAGTTTGTGCTGGAAAAACGGCAACTATCGGAGCAAGCCCTGCCAACGGAACTGCTCCTTACACTTATAGTTGGGTTGGTCCAAGTGGTTTTACCTCAACGAGTCAAAATCCATCAATTGTCAATGTAACTTCTGCACAAGCAGGTGTTTATACGGTAACTGCCATTGATGTAAATGGATGTGAAGGAACAACAACGGCACAAGTGACTGTGAATCCTGTACCAACGCCAACAATTAATGCTAATCTAAGTATTTGTTCAGGAGCTACGGTTAATCTTACATCGTCGGGGGGAGGTACTTATGCTTGGGCAGGACCTAATTCTTTTACTTCAGCTTTACAAAATCCAAGCATTACCAGTGCAACTACTGCTGTAACAGGTACTTATGTTCTTACTGTAACGGGTGCAAATGCTTGTACGGCTACGGCTCAGACTGTCGTTACGGTAAATCCTACACCATCACCAACGGTCAATAGTCCAACGATATGTTCTGGCGTAAGTACAACTTTAACGGTTGGTAATTGTG
>NZ_QGGO01000001.1:382447-395993 GCF_003148625.1 Arcicella aurantiaca
GTAATTGTGCGGGAACAGTAACTTGGAATAATGGCTTGCCGAGTGGAAGCACGGCTACTGTAAGTCCAACGACAACAACGAGTTACATCGCAACTTGTACAGTTGGTACTTGTAGTGCAACGGCAACTTCGACGGTTACGGTAAATTCATTACCTAATCTTAATGTTGTAAGTACCGTTTGTTCTCCTAATTTACAAACTTACACGATAACATTTAGCAGTAATGGTACAGTCACAAGTTCGGCAGGTATTGTAGATAATAATGCTAAAACGGTATCTAATATTTCAGTAGGAACAAACGTAACCTTGACTGCTACTTTAAATAATTGTACAACAAATGTTCAAGTAACAAGTCCAAATTGTCCATGTCCAACAGTAAATCAACCAGTGAGTGGAGGTAATGTAACAGTTTGTTCAAATGTAAATATTCCTGCTTTGAGTGTGACAGTAGGAGCGAACGAAAGTGCCAATTGGTATAATAATTCGGGGGGGGTATTGGCAAGCAATACGTTAACATATACGCCCACAACAGCAGGAGCTTATTTTGTGGAGGCATATAATTTGACAAATAATTGTAAGTCAGCTACTAAAGTGCAAATAAATTTAGTAATTAAGAATGCCCCAACAATTTCCCCAACAGTTAAACAGGCTACTTGTAATGTAACAGTTGCCAATAACGATGCAAAAATATTATTCACTTCAACAAATGGAGATAAGTATAATATTGTTTTGGGAAGTGCTTTTACTGGAACAGGTAATTACACCACCGCAACCAATTTGAATGCAGGAGGAGGAAATAAATTGAATATTCCAAACCCTACAACGGCTCAACAATATACCATTAGAGTCTATAATGAAACAGATACTTGTTATAGTGATAGCACGGTAACTTTAACGCCAAAGAATTGTGTATTGATTTGCGAACCGTTTAAATGTACTGATTTAAAAGTGAGAATTAATTAAAGAAAAGTTTATTATACTAAGCGAAGAGCGAATTGCGAAAAAGCGAGTAAGTAAATCATTGAACAACAAGAACTTACATTATTTGTATTTTACAAACCTCAATCGGTTAAGTATATTTATAAAAAAGAGGCTGTCCAAAAGTAATTGGCAGCCTCTTTTTTGTTCTGATATTTTAAAATGCTCTTTTTTTTAATACCAGTTTTAAATATTCGGTGCGTATTTTACGGAAGTCGTCCTTCAAAAGGCTACGGTTTATACACAAGTATTTGAATATCGATTTAGAGCCGTAGGCTCGGTTAAATTTTGTAGCGGTGGGTTTTAACCCACCGAAAATGATGCGAAAAGCAATTTTAGAGCCAGATGCTCGACCCATTTTAAATGCCTCGTTCCTACGGAACTCAAAAAATGGTCATTTTCTTTTTCGGAGGGTTAAAGCCCACCGCTACAAAATCGGTCAAGCCTACGGCTTTTTTATTCGTATAAACCGTAGCATTCAAAACGACGACTTCAGTCGAAACTCATACACGCAATATCTTTTTAAAATTAGTATAAGATGCTTTCAACTCTAAACTTAGGTTAGATTTATAATTCAGTTTCATAATAACAAAAGTCATTTTTTGTAGATTACTGAAAGTCTTACTTTTGTATTAGAATTTTCTAAATTTATCTTAACGCAAGATTTAACCTAAAGTAAAAATATGTTTATTAGAATTATTAAAGTGTATTTAATATTGAGTTTAATATTGTTTAACAATGGTATTGCTCAGCAATTTATTGGTAACGGCGGCATTATCCATGATTTTAAAGGAGTTGTAAAGGCAGATACTTTTAAAATAGAAGTGAAAGATATTCAGCGAAAAATAAATTTTGAATATGGACTTTCAAAAGTATGTTTCAATATTACGCATCCGAGAGCATCGGATATGAAAATAGAATTGATAAGTCCTGATGGTACAAGTATTTGGCTTACCAATAGAAACGGACGTGATACTGGACGAGATTATCAAAATACTTGCTTTCGTTCTAATGGTTTTGCGGGCTTTATTCATCAAGGAATTGCTCCATTTGAAGGAGAATATATTCCAGATGGGAGATTCAGTTTTTTGAATAATGGACAAATGCCTAATGGAAAATGGAAGTTAATCATTAGTGATTTGAGAGAAGGGGAAGTGGGAACTTTAAATTATTTTTCATTGGAATTTTCAGAAAATCCAATGCCCAATCAAGAAGCAAGTCCGTGTTCTTTTGAAAATCCAGAAGGGTGTAAATGTGATAGCAAAAGTAAAAACTGTGAATTATTGCCTGACCTAATCATCCTTAAAAAGTTTACAGAACAGCAAATTAAGGAATATCCCAAAGATGACCCCTATTACGGAGGACAGTTACATTTTGCCGCTTCAATTTGCAATATTGGCGATGGCCCAATGGAAACCAACGGAATGAGTGAATGGTATTGTGGAGATAAAAAGGTAGATTCTTTAACAAAATGTACCGATGGAACGTATGCCCGACAAAAAGTTTACCAACGAATTTATACTAAAAACGGTGATAAACTTACCTTTAAAGACCGATTGGCAGGTACTAATTATTTTGATGATAAACCTGGTCATAATCATTTTCATGTAGATGATTGGGTAGAGTTTAGATTAATTAAAGAAATAGTTGTTGGCAAAAAGAAAACCAATAAACTCATTGCCAAAGGTAGAAAAGTGAGTTATTGTTTGTTTGACTCAGGGGTGTGTAGTAATCGTGATAATTTGTGTGAAGAAAAAGGAAAAGTATATGGTGAAAAGAATTTAAGTAATTATGGTTTAGGGAATTACACCGAATGCAAATCTAAAAAACAAGGTATCAGCGTAGGTGGATATGATACTTATGGAATGCTTTATGAAGGACAATTTATACAATTACCAAAGGGACTAAAATCTGGTGAGTATATTCTTGAAATAGAAATAGACCCGAACCATATTTATAAAGAAAAAGACCGAACAAATAATGTATTTAGAATGAAAGTTCCGATTTCTAAACAAGAATAATTTTAAAAGCAAACCCTAAACTCAAATCATAGAAGAGCGTTTAGGGTTTGCTTTTTTATGGATTAAAATCAAAATGTACCTATCATATTTGATTAAATTTTCTTTGGCACTTTTTTGGGAAACATCTTCCACCTATTCAATAAAACCTTTTGGAATACTTGTTGTAAATTTTATTGGTGTTGTAAATTATTGATAATCAGATAATTGTGGTGTTGGTTTTGCTGATTTGATATTTTGGTATGCTATTTGTATGAATTGTCTATGGGTTATAGTTTTTAATAGCCTGTCATATTTAAAATACAATTCTTTCCAACCGCCATGAAGAAAGATTATACAAATCAATCCCTAACCAAAGGGTCATTTGCAGCTTACTGCTTATTACTTATCTTTAAAATCCTATGTATTCCAACAAAGGATTCTTTCCACTTTAATTTTTATGTAAGAAAAACGAAATGGATTCATTCTTTAGTATTCACGATAGTAGTCATGATACTAAGTAATGGAACGGTTTTTCAATCCCATGCTCAATGTACTAATTGTACCTATACGGCTCCTTCTGGAGGTACAAATTTTAATCTTAACGGCAATGAAACGCTTTGTATTACCGCCAATACTTCAAATTTGGGGTGGAATATGAACGGAAGTGGCAATAAAATTTGCCTTGCGACTGGTGTTGTTTGGGATCAACCTTTTGGGGGGAATCTTCAAGCAGGAACAGTCATAGAGGTTTATGGGACACTAAATTTAGGAAACGGGTTTAATGTTAATGGTACACCGCCTAATGCAATTATTAACGTACACGCAGGAGCAACGCTTAATCATACAGGAGGTTTTGGTAATGGAGTGACAATCAATAATGATGGCATTGTTAATTTTACAAGTACATCAAACATAGATGTAACAGGTTCTTTTGTTTTAAATAACAGTTCAACGGGAACAGTAAATGCCTTAACGACAACCAATTTTAAATTAGGAAATAATGCAACGATTAATAATGACGGTACTATACATTTAGCAAACTTTGAAAATGAAGAAGGGTATTTGAATAATAATGCAACAGGAGTTTTCATTGTTGATAGAAGTATGAATAATCACGGAGCATTTATTAACAATGGAGATTTTCAACTTCCATGTAATACCTTATCAGGTGCGGCAGGTGCAACCACTTGTAGTTTTAGAGTAGGAGATAAAGGAGTAGGCAAAGAATTTATTTCTAATACCTGTATCAAAGTTTTGAATGGTAATGTAACTTTTGATGGCCCCGGTACTTTAAATAGTGGTTTTGAAATTGGTGATGGATATAATTTAACGCTAAATAAAACAGTATCAGGAACGAATGGTTCTTTCTTGGTAAAAGGTGGTACAAGTACCATTAATTTATCGGGGAGTTACATTGGTACTAACATGAAGTTTTATGATGTAAATACCGCAGGCAATAGTTTTGATTCAAATTTTGGAAATAATGCTTCAAGTTTTACAGTGAGTTCTTCTGCTGGATGTAGTGCAGTGGTGGCTTGTACACCACCAACAAATGTAACGGCAGGTAGTAACAGTCCCGTAGTAGAAGGAGGCACCATCAATTTAACATCAAGTAGTACAGGTGGCACAAGTTATGCTTGGAGTGGTCCAAATAGTTTTAGTTCAAGCTTACAGAATCCAAGTATTGCTTCTGCAACGGCTTCAATGTCTGGTACTTATACCGTTACCATTACGAGTTCTGGCACTTGTACAGCCACTGCCACGACTTTAGTAAATATTACAACGGCTTGTACCCCACCAACCGTAACGGCAACAGTTAACCAAGCTACGTGTACAGGAGCTGTTGCAAATAATGATGCAAAAATATCATTTACAACAAGTATTGGAGATAAATATGGTATATCAGTAGGTGCTACTTATACAGGCTCAGGTTATGCAGGTGCTGCATCAATTACTACTGGTGGAGGCAATTTAACAGGTATTTCAAATCCAAATACTTCAACTCAATATACAATTCGTGTATTCAATGGTTCAGATGCTTGTTTTAAAGATACAGTTGTAACATTGAATCCTAAAATATGTATTGCTCCTTGTGAATCTAAATGTAATCCATTAAAAGTTGTTATCAATCATTAAGATAGATAATTACAAGGGAAGTCTCAATGATTAAATTGATGCTTCCTTTTTTTGTATAAAAATGTTTGGCACTTTTTTTGAAACTTTCAAACTCTTTATTCTGCTTTGATTTAGTTTTTTGTAAATTTTTTTAATATTTTTTTTAGAGTGTAAGTGCTTGTAAAGCAGTGTTTTGCAATTAATGAAATAGTGCTTTTTATTTTTTTTAGCATTTTGGTATGCTATTTGTTTAGTCTTACAAAAAGCCATCTGTTTTATTGGCTTATCATAATTTAAAATACAATTCTTTCCAACCGCCATGAAGAAAGATTATACCAATCAAACCCTAACCAAAGGGTCATTTGCAGTTTCCTGCTTATTGCTCATCTTTAAAATCCTATCTGGTCAGATTAAGGATTATGTCCGAATTTATTTTTGTAATAGAAAAAATAAATTGATTCACTACGTGAGTTCAATTTTAATTCTATTGTTACTCAATTTAATGAGTAATACTGTCCAAGCACAAGTTGGAGGAAAAGTCTTCAAAGATTTTAATGCTAACTCAGCTCAAGAGACAAGCACTGCTTTTACCGAACCCGGTATTGCAGGGGTTACTGTTACAGCTTACAATACTGCGGGTGCCGTAGTAGGTACAGCAACTACCGCAACTGATGGTTCATATACAATCACAGGAGCGAGTGGTAATTTAAGAATTGAGTTTACCAATTTTCCTGTGGGTATATATGAAGGACCTCTTGGAGCAGGTAGCCAAACATCAGTTCAGTTTGTGACAGCCCCAACTACTACGGCTTCTTTAGGAATAAATTGTCCTGAAGATTACTGTAATACCGCAAATCCTAAATTAGTAACAGTTTGTTATGATAACGGTTCGGGTGTTGGAAATACCAATCCTGTAGTTGTTGGTATCAATTATACAGCTACTGGTTCTGGTTCTAATACATACCCTACCAATGGAACTGCTGACAATATGGGTTCTGTTTGGGGAATTGCTTATGATAAACATACGAAGTTAAGTTATTTTAGTGCTTTCTTGAAAAGACAAGCTGGTTTAGGAGATAGAGGTTTAGATGGTATATATGTTGTTAATTACTCATCTGCCACGCCAATATTGGTAGGAGGTTTTGATTTAGAAGGTGTTGTTCCCTCTAATGGTGGTTCGGCAATTTCATTTGGTAGTGTTACTCGAAACCTGATTGCTTCAGGTAGCGGAACAGGTGTAAATGACTTGTCAGCAGATAGAACCCAAGCATCAAGAGATGCAGATGCTTATGCAAAAGTTGGTAAAGTTGGATATGGAGATATTGATATTGACCAACTTCGTAATACACTTTGGGCGGTTAACTTAAATGAACGCTCTTTGGTAGAGATTGATATTAGTTCAAGTGTTTACGGAACGACTATTCCTACAAATCCAGCAGCTACAAAAGTTAAACGCTTTTTTATAAATGGAACTACTGCTCCGTTTATATCAGGTATAGGTACTTGTCCAAACGGAACGATGCGTCCTTTTGGATTAAAGATACATAAAGATAAAGGCTACTTAGGTACTGTTTGTGATGGTTCAAGTTTAACATCAGTTGACTTGACCGTAAATCAGAAAGCATACGTTTATTCTTTTGACCTTGTGAATCCTACTTCTTTCACAGAGGTTACAAGTGTTCCATTGAATTATAATAGAGAAGAGTCATGGGTTCCATTTGCACCAACAGCTACTTTTGATGCACTTGAGTCTGACCAATGGCAAAGATGGATAGATACTTACACCGACCCTACAACCTTCGGTGGAACTGTAAATTCAACAAATGCAGATTTTAAAACGGGTATTAACGGACTTTTTGTTGGAGCTCCTCAACCGATTTTATCAGATATTGAATTTTTGCCAAATGGTGACATGGTATTAGGTTTTATGGATAGATTTGCCCACCAACAAGGCTGGGGAAATTATATTCCGTCTTCTTCTACTGTTTTGCGTAGTGCGGTGAGTCATGGAGACATTTTATTAGCTTCAAAAACAGCAACAGGGTTTGTTTATGAAGGTCCAAATGAAAATGACAACTTTACTACTCCTGCGGTTGCTGCAAATGCTCAACCCGGACAAGAATTAAATGATGGCCCTTCAGGAGCAGGAGAGTTTTTCTATAAAGATTATTACATCGGTTCAGATGCTACTCACCCTGAGACAGCTTTAGGTGGTTTAGCTATTTTACCAGGTAGTAATGAAGTAACTGCTATTTCTTTTGACCCTGCTGCCTTCAACTCAATGGGGGTAAGATGGTTTAATTATAATACAGGTAACGAAAGTCGAAATTATACGATTGTTGCCAATACCAATAATACTAATTTTGGAAAAGGCTCTGCTTTAGGAGACGTTGAACTTTTGTGTAACCTTGCTCCAATTGAAATTGGTAATAGAGTTTGGAAAGATACTGACAAAGATGGTATTCAAGACCCAGGTGAACCTGCTTTAGTAGGTGTAACTTTAGTGTTATACAACAGTTCAGGCGTTGCCGTTGATACTACGGTAACAGATGCTAATGGAAACTATGTATTCTCTTCAGCAATTGACCCTGACGTTCTTCCAAATACTTCATACAGAATTAGATTGGTAAATTTAGGTTCAAATGCTTCTGTTTCTGGTTTAGCATTAACAGATATTACGGTTGCTCCGGGCGAAACCTCTGGTACAAATACAGGTTTAACATTAGCGAATAATGATGCGTTTTTATCAAGTAGCCTTCCAACAATTAACGTTGTTACGGGTACTTGGGGAGAAAATAATCATACTTATGATATTGGGCTTGTTGCTTGTACAAAACCAAGTTTAACTTTTTCTTTCACAAAAGCGACTTGTACCAATGGCGTAATTAATAATAATGGTTCACTGACTGTAAATCCAGTAGGAGCTGACAAAATTGGTTTGTCATTTGGTGGAACTTCTTATGGTGGTCCTACTTATGCGTATGCTGCTACCAATTTTACCTTACCATTACCAAATAAAAATACAGACTCAACAAAAGTTTGGATTCGTGTTTTTGCAGGATTAGATAGAACAGGTTGTTATAGAGATACATCTTTTGTATTGCCTCCAACAATTTGCCCTATTCCTAAACCTTGTAATGCTTCAGCAGGACAAATAGGTGGTAATGTGTTCAGAGATTTTAATAATACAGGTACAAAAGATACACTTGAAGTTGGGCTTGCAGGTATTCCTGTTAAAGTATTTGATTGTAATGGAACATTGTTAGGAACAACAGTAACTGATGCCTTTGGTAATTATTCTTTCACAGGAATGCCAGCAGGACAAGTTCGTGTTGAATTTGGAACAATTCCTGCTCCTTACAAACCTTCAAAAAGTGGTACAGATAATGCTACTACAACTCAATTTGCGACAGCTCCAGATTGTACCGTTGATTTAGGAGTTAATGACCCTAACGAATACTGTCAGAAAGACCCTAATTTAGCAACGGTCTGTTATGTAGTTGGTAATCCATTGGCAGTAGGTTTTCCTACAAATGGAGGAGCAAATGATGCCTTAGTTACAACCAAATACGATTTTATATCAGCCGTAAATCATGATGTAAAATACAGTGATATGGGTTCTACTTGGGGAATTTCTTACAATAAATTAACTCAAAAATTATTTACATCTGCTTGGGTAAAACGCCACACAGGTCTTGGTGCTTTAGGTGCAGGGGGTATTTATGTAGTTGATTATTCTGCTGGTGACCCATCGGTAACAGCACCTACATATAGTAATTTCCTTGATTTAGCAACTTTAGGCGTAAATGTTGGAACGATTGCTTCAAATACTGCTCGTGGATTGACGGGTGCTTCAAATGTTGCATCTATGGACTCAGCGGGTTGGTATGCAACTGGAAAAGTAGGTTTAGGCGATATTGATATTTCAGATGACTATAATTCATTATTTACAGTAAGTTTAGCATCTAAAAAAGTAGTTAAAATAGATTTAACATCTTATAACACAACAGGGGTAAAACCAACAGCGGGTAATGTTACAACGTTACCAGATTTTCCAAACACAGCTTGTACAGGTGGTGAAAGTCGCCCATTCGGTTTAAAATATCACCAAGGGAAATTATACTTAGGGGTTGTTTGTGATGGTTCTGTAAGTGGTTTATTATCAGATGTTAAAGCAACGGTTTATGCCTATGACTTTACAACATCGAGTTGGTCAACAGCAGTGAATACTTTTCCTTTAGATTATCGTAGAGGTGCAGTTCATAACTCAGGTTGTCAATTCTGGATTCCTTGGAGTGATGACCCTGCAAAAGTAGTTACCTCACAAGGTCCAAGTTTTAATGGTCGTTGTTTCCCGCAACCTTTATTATCAGATATAGAATTTGATGTTGATGGCTCAATGGTGTTAGGTTTTGCTGATAGAGGGGCTCACATGATGGGTGCAAAACAACCAATTATTGATAATCCTGCTACGTTAGTAACAGGTGTAAATGGTGGAGATATTTTAAGAGTTTATAATAATAATGGTACGTATGTTCTTGAAAATGGCGGTACAACTATTCCTGGTGGTGGTGCTGGATATAATTTCCAAGGACCGGGGAATGGTGAATATTACGCAGATAACTTCCCAAGTCACCAAAATACATCATTAGGTGGTTTAGCAATATTAGCAGGTTCAAACGAAGTAGTTTATACAAGCATTGACCCTACAAGATATGAATCAGCAGGTTATAGACGTGCAAGTAACACTACAGGTCAGACGCTTAAAGCGATGGAACTTTATTATACTCCTGCCACTGGCAATGGAGGTACATTTAATAAAGGAGCTGGTTTAGGAGATGTTGAGTTATTATGTAACATTCAACCAATTGAAATTGGAAACAGATTATGGCTTGATTTAGACAATGATGGTGTACAAGACCCATGCGAAAATCCATTAGCTAACGTTTCTGTAAGTTTATACGACAAATTAGGCAATTTGGTGGCTCAAACAACTACCGATGCCAATGGAACATATTATTTCAACGAAGCCAATGTAGTTGATACTGTTGGAACAACGAAACCTAATATTTTAGGACCTCAAGCTAATACAGATTATTTTGTAGTAGTTGGTAAAGAAGATGCAAGTTTTGATAAAACAAAATCTGCTCTTACTTCAGGCTCTGCTAAATTAAGTTTAACGGTAGCCAATAGTACACAAAGTAATGGAAATGACCAAAACGATAGTGATGGTTTGACTTCTGGAGTTGTTGGAATTCCTTCTGCTCTAAATGGTTATCCTGCTATTGCGGTAAAAACTCCATTGAGTGGTTCAGACCATACCTATGACTTTGGATTTACTTGTAAACCTGTGATTACTGCCACACCTAAAAAACAAACTGTTTGTGGTACAGGTACAGCAAGTGCATTTACGAGAAAAATTAAAACAGGATTTGTATCGTCACAACAATGGTATGGCCCATTAGCAGATACAACTTCTGCTTTCACAACAAAAATTGCAGGTGCAGTTGATTCAACTTATACTCCTTCAACGTTGCCAGCAGCAGGACAAACAAGATATTATGCAGTAATTGCTCGTAATGGTGACTCGCTTTGTGCAGATACAGCTTTTGTGGCATTGACAGTTTCTCCAAAAATTGTTTTGCAAGCTACACCAACCAACGCATTATGTAATGCTGGTGGAGGCTCAATTTCAACAACAGTATCTGGTGGAACTACACCTTATACTTATTTGTGGAGTAATGGTGCTACCACATCTTCAATTACAAATGTTGTGGCAGGTTCGTACCAAATAACGGTAACTGATGCTGCGGGATGTACAAAAGATACCAATTTAGTAATAACACAGCCTGATTCATTGAGCTTGTCATTGTCAACGATGAATGTTACTTGTAATGCAGGTACTGATGGTGGATTAGCAAGTATGTTATCGGGAGGAAAAGCCCCTTATAATTATGAATGGTATAATGGAGTAGGTACATCAGGGTTGTTCTTTTCAAATAATCCATCCGTAACAGGATTAACCGCTGGTACTTATACACTGAAAGTAATTGATGCTAATGGTTGTTTCAAAACTAAAACCGTTACAGTAACACAACCAATTAAAATAAATGTTGCTCAATCTCAAAAAGACAATATTTGTTTTGACCAAAGCAAAGGAGAGGTTTATGTGAAGATTGGCGGAGGAACACCACCAATTACCATTAAATGGAATGTTGATGGAGTTTACAAGCCTGCTTATGATGGACTTGATACTTTGAGAAATTTAAAAGCTGGTATTTACGAATTAGTATTAACTGACGCAAATGGATGTACAACCACTGTAAAAGATACCCTTGTTCAGCCAGATTCATTACATATTGCTTTCACAAAAACTGATGGTTTATGTTCAAATGGAAATAAAGGAAGTATTAATACTACGGTAACGGGTGGAGTAAGTCCTTATTCATATAGTTGGTCGAATGCAGCTTCTACGGCAAATGTTTCAAATTTAGCCACAGGAAATTATAAGTTAGTAGTAACAGATGCTAAAGGTTGTAAAGATTCAATCACAGTATTTATAGATGAAGAAGATTGTAGAGTTGACGTAGCCCTGAAAAAGACAGTTGACGGGGTTTGTGAAAGAAAAGTAGGAGATTTAGTTACCTTTAAAGTTGTAGTTTCTCGACAAGATACAACTTCACAAACTACAACAGTTATTGTTAAAGACCAGATTTCGTCAGACTTTTTAGTTACATCATCAACACCAACAAAAGGTACTTTTGATGTATCAACTGGACTTTGGTCGGGCATTGCTTTAGCTAAAGGCGATTCTGCTACATTAACAGTAACTGCAACGATTAAAGCAGGAGCAGCAGGTTTAATATGTAACCAAGCTCATGTTGACTTCATGGATAAATTAGATACAGATTCACAAGCAGGAAATGTTAATCCAGTTGAAGATGATATTGCTTTTGCTTGTGTAAGTGTACCCATTAATTTATGTAAAGCCGATGGGCAATCAGTTACTTTAACAACACCAGATTCTTTAACAAGTATCAAATGGTTTAAAGATGGAACTGAATTAACTGCCGAAGCTGGTAAAAGTTCAATAACTGTTTCAGATGCAGGCTCTTATACATACACAGGAAATACCATCAGTACAAGTTGTCCAGTTGGTACTTGTTGTCCAGTAATTATTAAAGATGCTTGTTATGGTTCAATCGGTGATTATGTATGGAATGATAATAATATTAATGGAAAACAAGATGGTGGAGAAACGCCAGTTGCAGGTGTTAAAGTTTATTTATTAAACGGAACAACAGGTGCAAAATTAGACTCAGCCATTACAGATATAAATGGAAAGTATTTATTCGATAGTTTATTGTCAGGGTCTTACAAAGTACAATTTGTAGAGCCAGTTGGTAAAGATTTCACAACCTTGAATACAGGTGGAGATTCAGCTCTTGATAGCGATGCAGGTACAAATGGAACAAGTGATTTAATAACCATTGATACCACAAAACCATCATCAGATTTATTGAGAAATAACTTGACAATTGATGCTGGTATTATTCCTCAGTTTGGTTCAATCGGTGATTATGTTTGGACAGACCAAAATAACGATGGACAACAAACGGCAGGAGAGTTGCCAATCGCAGGTGTAAAAGTTTATCTCTATGAAAACTTAGGAGGAACTCTAACACTTATTGATAGTACATTAACAAATGTAAACGGTAAGTATTTATTTGATAGTCTTCTTGATGGACTATATCAAGTGAAATTTGTTGCTCCAATAGGAACAATTCCAGCTAAACAAAACTCTGGAGCAGATGTAAGTGACTCAGATGCCAATAAATCAGGATATTCTCAGGATATTCTGATTGATACAACCAAACCAACGACTGATACTTTACGTAACAATCCACAAATAGATGCAGGATTTGTACCCGTAGGTTCAATTGGTGATTATGTATTTGCTGATAAAAATGGTAATGGAACGCAAGAAGCTACCGATACACCAATCGCAGGTATCAAAGTTTACTTGTTAGATAGCACAACTGGGGCGAAGTTAGATTCAACAATAACCGATACCAATGGTAAATATTTGTTCGATAGTTTAGTCGCAGGAAATTATAAAGTGCAATTTGTAATTCCAGCAGGAAGCGAAGCAACGACAAAAGGAGCGGGAATAGACCCAGCTAAAGATAGCAATGCGAATCCAGATGGAACAACAGATGCCGTTACGATTGACACAACACAACCATTAGGAAGTGTAGCCAGAGATAACATGACTGTTGATGCGGGTATTGTCCCAGCGTATGGTTCAATTGGTGACTATGTTTGGACAGACCAAAACAATGATGGTCAGCAAACAGCAGGTGAGTTACCAATCGCAGGTGTGAAAGTGTATTTATATGATGGCACAGGAACAACGAAGTTAGATTCAACAGTAACCGATGCCACAGGTAAATA
>NZ_QGGO01000002.1:0-37564 GCF_003148625.1 Arcicella aurantiaca
GGTTGGCATTGGCTTCCCATTTAGAACCATCTATGTACAAAGTATCTAAATCAATATAGCCCAGTTCCAACAACATCAATAACACTTCTTTGAAAACCGTATCGACCATCGTTTCCATTTTATTACTCCGAAAATCACATAAAGTCTTGAAACAGGGGTGTTGATTACCTGATAACCAAATGAAATTTACGTTCTCTCGCAGGGCTTTGCATAATCTACGACTCGTATAAATACGCTCACAATAACCATATATCCATATCTTTATCATCATCTTGGGATGAAAAGCGGGACAACCAAAATTGCTGTAATAGTCCTCAAAATACGACATATCTAATTTTTCGATACAATCGTTTACAATTCTGACCAAATGACACGCTGGAATCAGCTTATCTATTTCAAGCGGTACTCGTAAAACCTGTAATTGGTCATAAGTCTTAAACCGTAGTATCGGTTTTTTTACTATATTTGTTCCCATGAGCGTCTGTTCCAACTTTTGTTTTCCAAATACAAAGTACAGAATTTTCGCTCATATTTCTTTTTATGGACTTTTTACACAACCCCAAAAAGAAAATGACCATTTTTTGAGTTCCGGTAGGAATGAGGCATTTAAAATGGGTCGAGCCTATGGCTCTAAAATTGCTTTTCGCATCATTTTCGGTGGGTTAAAACCCAACGCTACAAAATTTAACCGAGCCTATGGCTCTAAATACATATTCAAATACTTGTGTATAAACCGTAGCCTTCAAAAGGACGATTTCCGTAAAATACGCACCGAATATTTAAAACTGGTATAAACAAAAAAATACCCCTCCCAAATTCACATTCAGAAGGGGCGTTTAATAGACGTTTTAGGAAACGTCTCTACTTTGATTTCTCAGCCGTAATATCCATTACCGCAAAAAGTGGTTTTCCTTTTGCTTCTGAGTTTGTGAAAACTAAGAATACATTATGAAAACCTGTTGTTGACGTAATGGGTGTTTTTATTTTCTGCCTTTGTTGATATTTTCACCAATAAGGGCGGAATTCTTTGTTTCAAAAATATAATTGCCAACTTTCGAAAAGTTGGCAATTGTAAAATAATATCTACAAACTAAGTGCATGGTCGGCACTGACTTCTGCTCCTTGCCAAATTTTTTGCGATGTCCACGCTTGGGCTGGACTTGCCCAAAAAGCATCTGTTTCGGGAAGACCCAAAGGCAATAAAACCGATGAACACAAATAAGAACTACCCGTCACGACGTAATTTTCAAGAATACTTGGTTGAAAACCGTATAAACCCGGGCGTAACCAACCATTTTTATCAAAGGTATCTTTGTGTTCGGTGGTTTTACGAATCACGGCGGTTAAAGCCTCTCGCACTTGTGCAGGACTCAATTCTGTTGGCAATGATTGATGCAACGAAACATTTGCCAAATGATGAAAACAGCCCGCTCGATAACCCAATGAACGCCCATAAGCCGTAAAAGAACCATCAGGATTAATCATTCGTTCTTGAATGATGGCATAACGACCATATATTTTATCTGCTTTCTGTTTGAAATTATTGTACTCAGAATGCTTTGGAACGGCAACTCTCAAAATCTCATACAGAAATGGTTGTATCACGAACGAATTGTAATAATCCCAATGAAAATCTGGACCATCACCAAAAGTTCCATCACCTTTGTACCATTGTTCATGCTGACGAATGGCAAAATCTAAACGCATTTTATCGTAATCTTCCCCAATATTTAAGAAAAAGGCTTCTATCATTCCCGAAAAAAGCAACCAATTACTAAAATAAGGTTTGATATTTCGAGTAAGTTGAAACGACGCTACCACATTTTTACGCAATTGAGCGTCAGCCATTTCCCAAATTTTAGGACAACGCATAAGACCCAAAGCCAAAAAAGCGGCATCCACCAAAGGTTGCGATGGCGTACTCCAAGGCATATAATCTTTTGCCTGCGGATTGGTAGCATTTGCCAAACCTTGAATGGTCAATTTCAAATATTTTTCCCGAAGAATTTTCTCTTTTTCACTTCCTGCGTCTGATTGTAACCAAGGAGAAATTCCAACGATTAATCTGCCGAAACCTTCCAACGTATTACAAAAAGCATGACTTTCTACCCCAATTTTTGTGCCTTCATTAGGCATATTGGCTTTGAGTTGGTCTTTGGCTAAATTAGTCAAAAGTGGTTCGGCAAGCTTCTGGAGATATTCTACCCAAAATTCTCTTGGCGTTTGTGCAACAGAAACTTCTTTTTTAGCTTCTACTGAAAATGGTAAAATTGACGTTAAACCAATACCTTTTAAAAAATTCCTTCTAAACATGATTGAAAGTTGGGTTTCAGTGTAAAAAGTATTATGTACTAAGTCCAAAGTACGGGTTAGGGAAATTAGGTTTTAAGTTGTATCAATTTCCTCGCTATGGATATCTATTTACCTAAACACAAATTTTAATTTGTTCTGCCTTTCTTGGTACTTAATACATTGGACTTATTACTTTTTTGTTAACTTTTGGTATCTCAAAAGTGCTTCTAAATAGTAATAATCAGCATAAACTAAAGGCACATCAACCTCTGATTTAGCAGGTTTGTGTCCTGTGCTGTGCATTAAAATAAAGTGATTATTTTCTCCAATTTTTGCCTTGTAAGCAGGCGAAGAAAGGCTTTTCAACATGATTTCAGCATTGTTGAAATATTCTTTTGATTTCGCTGTTTTCATCGTTGAAAGCTCTAAAAGTGCAGAAGCAGTAATGGCTGCCGCCGAAGCATCACGCTCTTCATTTGGAATATTGGGAGCGTTGTAATCCCAATATGGAACTTTATCTTTTGGCAAGTTTGGATTATTTAAAATATAGTCTGCAATGCGTTGAGCCTGAGCTAAATATTTTTTCTGTTTTGTCTCACGATACATCACGATATAACCGTACAAACCCCAAGCTTGACCTCTCGCCCAAGCAGAATAATCGGCATAACCTTGAGCTGTTTTTTTACGTAAAACCTTACCGTCTTTGTCGTAACAAATTACGTGATAAGAGCTTCCATTTGGTCTGAAATGGTGTTTTAACGTACTGTCTGCGTGCGAAAGACAAATATTATAGAACTCTTTATTGCCAGATTCACGAGCCGCCCAGAATAAAAATTCTAAGTTCATCATGTTGTCAATAATCACGGGATAATCAAAGGATTGAAATTTATTCCAAGATTTAATAACACCAACTTTTGGGTCGAAACGAGTAGCCAAAGACTTCGCACCCGTAAGCATAATGTTTTTGTATTCTGGATTTTTCGTCAAACGTAAACCATTTCCAAAAGGGCAATAAAGCATAAATCCTAAGTCGTGCGTACCTGTGTTGTATTGCTCTTTTTGTACTGCCATTGTCCATTTTTCGGCAGCGGCTTTCCATTGAGGGTCTTTGGTTTCTTCAAAAATATACCATAATGAACCACCAAAAAATCCGCTACACCACCAATCAGTAGGCATATCTCTTGGCGAACCATCTTTATTAGTTGATTGTGGCGTTTTGGTAATATCTTGATGTGATTTCAACATTCCTTCATACTGTTGGGCAGCTAAGGCAAATTCTTTTTTTACATCAATTTTCGACTGACTAAAAGCATTAAATGTCAAGGAGACAAGCAATAAGAGGAATGTTTTTTTCATGGTTGTTTTTGGTTTTATTGTTAAATCAACGAAGGCTTCGCACAATGCGAAGCCTTCAATTTAGAAAATTCTTTGCTAACGCAGGCAGAGTTCAAACCCTACCTGCGTTAAATATCATTATTAAGCATTATTTCAAATCAGCAATATTTGCAAAATCCATATCGGTAAAATCAAGGTTTTCGCCTGCCATTGCCCAAATAAATGAATAATTAGTTGTACCAGCTCCTGAGTGGATTGACCACGGTGGCGACAAAATCGCTTGGTGATTCGCTACCACTAAGTGACGAGTTTCCTGTGGTTGTCCCATTAAATGGAATACACGGTGTGCTGCATCAAGGTCGAAATACAAATACGCTTCCATACGACGGTCGTGTACGTGTGCAGGCATAGTATTCCAGATACTTCCTTGTTTTAGAACAGTCAAACCCATTACTACCTGACAGCTCTGAATTCCGTCACGGTGAATATATTTATAAATAGTACGTTCGTTAGCTGTTTCTGCACTGCCTAATGATACTGGCGAAGCTTCTTCTTTACTCATTTTACGAGTAGGATACGTTTGATGAGCAGGAGCTGACAATAAGAAATATTGAGCAGGAGCATCAGCAGAATTACTTTTAAAAGTAACTGATTTAGAACCTTTACCGATATAAAGTGCGTCTAATTTTGATAAAGCGAAAGTTTCGCCATCAACTGTAATTTCGCCATCACCACCAACGTTGATAATACCAATTTCACGACGTTCTAAAAAGTAGTCAGCCTTTAGGTTATCATCCGTTTGTAAATCTAAAGTAGAATAAACAGGCATTGCTCCACCCAAAATTACACGGTCGTAATGCGTGTAGTACATGGCAATTTCGTTATTACGAAATATTGATTCAATCAAAAAGTTTTCACGAAGTTGTTGAGTGTTGAACCCCTGTGCTTCTCTCTGGCTTATGGCTTGATAAATTTGCATAATATTATGTTAGTATTATATAAAGAATTGAGAAATTTCCCTCAAAATGATATTTTAGTTGTGCTTCTAAAAGCCAGAGCAATTCTTTTTATACTGAATTTCCACGCTTGATATTTATCATTATTCATCAAAAAAGCCCAATAAACAAGCTTTCAAACTTGATTATTGGGCTTTCAATATTAATGAAACTTCTTATTACAATCATCATTTTGGCATTATTGCTCGCTCGCTAATCGCTTTTCGCTATACATTTAACTATTTCTTTCCAAAACTGAAAGAAACATACGCTTGTAATCCTGTATTTTTCATTTGGAAATAATCTGAGAAATTAGAATTGCTCCCTAAAGAAAAATCTTTATTAACATTCGTCATTCCTAAGTAATAACGTCCACCAAGTGATACATTATCTGAAATTTTATATTCAACTCCTGCCACAGCACCTGCGTCAATGTCATTAAACAACCCTTTGTAAGAAACTGAAAATAAATCACTTACAACACCTACACGAGAATTAACCATATAACTTACTTGTGGACCAACTTGTAATTCTAAACCGTCGGCAACAGGAAAAGTAACCAATAAAGGAACAGACAAATAATGAATGCCCACATTACCAACACCTGCCACTTTAAAGCCCTGCATCGAATATAAAACTTCTGGTTGGAAGCCAATTTTATCATTCAATTTCAAATCTTTGATGGCAATACCTGCGTGAAAAGTTTCTTTTGGCGTGAAAATATTAGCTGGTTCTGGCGAAACCAAAACATCTGAATGCGTATATCCTGCTTTGAAAGCAACACTTTGAGCGTTGATTTTAGCGAAAGTAATAACTGAAAGGGCGATAGCTGCCATTAACTTTTTCATGTCTTGTATGCGTTTACGTTTGGTTTAAATCTCAAAATTTGAACTTATAACGCAGGAAGCCTTCGGAGGTAAGTTAATGAAACGTTAACGCTTGTTAAGGAAATGTTAATAGGGCAAAATATAGAAATTTGAAATATTTTAAACACAAAAAAGGTTTCCTTGAATAACAAGAAAACCTTTTCTTAATACACTGATTTACTGATAATTAAATCTCTTTATTTGCTTGATTTTTCTTATCTAAGTGCATTTGATAAAAATAAGAAGCTAAAAGTCCCAAACCGCCAAAAATAAAAATCATGGAGAAATGAGCTACATCATCATCAATATGTGTTAATGCTTCTAATACAGAACCCATTAACAAACCCACTCCAAAACCAATCAGGATAAAGCCCCAACGTAATGAATGACTTGGATTTACAGGATTCGACATTTTTTGTGGTGGAGTGATGCCCTTAGCAATCATTGCCATTCTTTCATCATTTTCGTACTTGCGGATAAAAACAATCATTGTAAATAATCCGATTGTTCCAATTATTGGGATTAACATTCCTACAATTGGCACCATATTTCCATCTATCATAGTCGTAAATATTTTAATTGTTAATTAATTGATTTCTGGTGATATGATGTAACTTGTATTAGAAAGGTTACAGGTAATTTGAAAAAAACTATGATTTGTCTGAACTATGATTCATTGGATTTAATGATTTAGGATTTTATAATCTCAAAATACGCTAATCCCATAAATCTTAGTTCAGACAAAATATAATCTTAGTGTAACCTTTCCAAACAAACCCGCATCTAACAAATGTGAAAACCAACGAAACAGATAATTCTATCATTGAACGCATTTTGTCTGGCGATAAGTCGGGGTATAAAGACCTTGCTAATCGCCATAAAGACTATGCGTTTACGGTGGCGTACAAAATTGCGGGAACACGTGAAGATGCCGAAGAAATTGCCCAAGATGCCTTTATTCAAGCATTTCAAGCATTGCCAAATTTTAATCAAGAAGCAAAATTTACAACTTGGTTTTATCGAATTGTCTTCAATGCGGCTTTGATGTTTAAGCGTAAAAATCGAATCCATACAGAAGATATTGAAGCCTCACAATCAGCTCAATTTGTTTCAGCAGATACCGATAATGACCTAAAAATCAAAGAACAAAGAAAATATATTCAGCAAGCTCTCAATCATTTACCGCCCGATGACGTTACTATCATAACCCTATTTTATCTGAAAGAACAATCTTTAGAAGAAATAGCCCAAGTAGTAGGCGTTTCTGCTGAAACGATAAAAGTAAAACTTTGTCGAGCCAGAAAAAAACTGGCAGAAGAAATGAAAAAGATTTTAGGAGGCGAAGTAAAAACATTAATATAAAGTAGGACAGGTTGGAAACCTATCCTACTAAAAACATGAAAGACGAAGATATTTTTGATATTCTTGACGGTATTGCTTCAGAAGAAACAATGCGTCAGCACCATAAAATGCTCGCTGAAAATACTGATTATCAGTCTCTTTTCAATGAGTATGCACAAACTCACGCATTATTAACGGACGTAAGCATAGAAAAAACAGCTTTTAATTTTACCGATAAATTAATAGACCGTTGGGAGCTTTCGCAAGAAGTTGTAACCGTTCGTAAGACCAGTAAATTACCCATTTACTTCTTGTCACTGATGGCAGTTCTGTTTGTTTGTCTATTCATTACCGTTTTACCAATGCTCAATAGCCAAGCCATTCAAGTTGATTTGAGTAAACCATTGAGAATTTTACAAGATAAGGGTTTTACTCGTTTATTCTTGATAATCAATGTATTGGTAGCCTTGTTTTTTATTGACAAACGAGTTTTGAAGCCTTATTTTCAAAAACGTTTAGGATTATAAAAAAGCAAATTTGTTTTCTAATAGAAAACTATTTACTTTGTAGTATGTTCAATATCATTACTCGTAAAACTTTATTATTTTATTGTCTTCTCTACCCAAAGGCTTCAAACGCACTTCGTGAATGGTATGCGGAGTTAGTAAAGAGCGACTTTCAAAATTTCAATGAATTAAAGGAGGTTTATAAAAACGCCAGTATCGTGGCGGATGATAGGGTGGTTTTTAATATAATGGGAAATAAATACAGATTGATAGTAAGAATGGTATTTGAGTATAAAGTGATTCAAATCAAATGGTTTGGTACACATTCAGAATACGATGATATTGATGTTGAAACTGTAAAATTCAAAAAGAAATGACATTAAAACCGATAAAAACAGAGGAGCAATACGAAGAATATTTAGAATGGATAGATGCTCAGTTTGACAAAAAAATACCCTCTAATAGTCCTCAGGGAGAAAAACTACAAGTGGCTTTATTATTAGTTAAAGCTTACGAAGACGAGTTTTATTCTATTCCTGCTCCTGACCCAATCGAAGCGGTAAAGTTAAAAATGCTTGAAAGTGGATTGAAAAATAAAGATTTAGTGGGCATTATTGGAAGTAAAGGCTATGTCTCTTCCATTTTAAATCGTAGAAAGCCATTAACTTTAGAAATTGCTAAAATTTTTCACCATAAATTTGGCATTCCCGCAGAGGTATTATTATCTTAAAACAAAAACGGCAACCTTTTGAGGGTTGCCGTTTTAATATCATTCTTTTCAAAATCTATACCAATAACGCATCAACTTTCACTTCTGCAAATTCTTCTTTAGAAGCCTCGCAAACTGGACAACAATAATCTTTCGGTAAATCTGCAAACTTCACTCCCACTGCAATATTATTTACCGAATCGCCAAAACGTTCATCATAAACGGTAAAACAAACTTTACATTGATGCACTTTAATCAATTGTAAATCAGAAGATTTGCGTTCTTTTTCTTTAACCACGGTCACTTCTTGTTTTGAGCTGATAGCATAAAAACGCTTTGAAAGTCGTTGCAAAATTTCTGGCACATGGGCTTTATTGACACCTTTTTCAAAAAGGGTTAACTCACGAGTATTTGGGTTAAAATCAATAGTATGATAAATATCAAAAACGCTTGAAATTCCATTGAAAATATTTCGTTTTTTAATCACAACAGAACCAAAAACCTCTGATTTTGAGCGAGTTTGAATAGCAAAACTTAATCCAAAAGTACGCACATCTTCATCGTCAAATTCTCTAATAATTGATTTTTTCAATGCCAAACCTTCTGGCGAAAGGTCTTCAACTTGCCAATTCAGTTCATTGGCAGCATGACGCACATTAATGGTATGTTTACCCAAAAGTCCGTCCCAAAGGCTACGATGTTTATTTTCAATACCTTTAATAATCAGTGACTTCCAAGGAGTTATACAAATTTGACCAACTTTTGTATCCAAACAAACATCACAAATATCTTGAAGAAAATCTACTGAAAAAGTTTCGTTTCTACGATAAATACCGAGCCACGTTTTATCTCCATAGCGGTTGAATCCTTCATAGTATGGCAATGAAAATTTAGGCAATTTCAAATCTTCTGGAATTACCTGCGAGATAATTTCGCCTTGGGCAATTACTTTTTCATACACTTCATTTTCATCCATTTCTGGATTATTCCAAATTACTTCTTCTATTCTTTTAGAAATTTTAGGGATTTCTAAGGTATAAATCAAAATCGGGAAACGGAAAATACGGTTTGTTTGCTTCGGACGTACATATAAGTACCAAAAATTTTGTGTATTAGAAGCAATGAAATTTAGATTACCCGTAAAAAATGGCGTAAACGACTGCTGAAAATCAGAAATATTGACTTTTAATTTTGGCTGATAATCAAAACCATCAAATATATCCTTATAAATACCTTCTGAAATCCATTGCCCCGTTGGGAATACTTCTTCTGCACAATATGAAGAAATAATATTAGGAAAATCATCTGTATCAATCTCGAAGTCAATATTAGAAATATCCAATTTATTCTTTAAATCAAATATTCCACTTCCTCGCACAGTTTCAGCCTTTACGTACATTAACAATTGCTGTCTCGCTCCAAAACTAATTTCTCTTACACCTGCTTCACGAGCTGCCAAAAGGATGTATTGTAAAGTACCAGGAGAAACAATTCCTCCCATCAAGTTTATTTTTAATAACGAATAGTCTTTCATGATACTTTTCTGGTTAATATTCTACATTATTAAATCATTATTCCTACCCCAAAGTTAGTAATAATTACTTAATATATTGAAAATCAGAATAATGTATTTGCTAATTTTAGCATATCACTTTTCTAACAATAAATATAAATCTGATTTTCAGAATAGTATTATTTCGTGAAATATGATTTTTTTTAGAAGAACTTTCTTGAAAAAGTTAAAATTTTACTCATTTTGTGATTGGTATTCAAAAACAATTTTCTAAGTTTACATCGTCAAACGATTGACACAGATGTATTTCTGAGTATTTAAAAGAATTAAAAAACAAGTTTTGTAAGCCTTGTGAATTCATTTTTTGATAAACAAATATTTTTAACAAAGTAACGTTCGAGTTAAAAATATTTCATAATTCAGAAAAATAAATTCTTAGAAATATACAAATTTAGTTTAACGAATAAATCTATCAATCGGGAGTTTAAGATTGTACTTACAAATTAAATATCCCATAAATAAAAAAACATTTAATATCATGAACAAGAACACAGTAAAAGCATTTATCGTAGCGATAGCTATGGTTTGCACATCGAACTTAACTTCATTCGCAGGAACAACAAACGACGAAGCAACTGCTTCTGTAAAAACTAAAATTTCTCAAGTAAGTAAATCTTTGAGTTTCAATATTTGGGTAGAAAACGTAGCAAGCAAAAAAGTAGTTGTACTTGTTGTTGATGCTGACAAAAACGAAATCTACCGTGAATATATTAGCCCAAAAGACGCTAAATTCGCTAAAACTCTTGATTTCTCTAACTTGAACGACGGTAAATATACTATCGAGGTTCTTAGCTCAAACGTTGACGTAATTGATTCAAAAACTTTTGAAATCAAAACTAATCAAACTGTAAATCGTGACATCGTTGTGGCTATCCGTTAGTCATACTTAAAATTGATGTTACTATGATTTTAACCTCAGAATCAATATTAGGGAAGTTCATCGAGAGATTGCTTCCCTATTTTTGTTTTAAGCTAATTTGATGGCATCGGAATATGAAATTATACATTATCCCGATGCTCAATAACTTTAGGCAACTTCTACTAATTCTTCTGCCAACGCTTTTTCTAAAATTGCTCTTACTTCTGGGCGACAACTTCCGCATCCTGTGCCTGCTCCTGTGGTTGAACAAAGTGCTGTAAAATCTTTGCAACCTCCTGCAATACAAGACTTTAAGTTTCCTTCTCCTACGTTATTGCATGAACAAACTAATTTTCCCATTACTGGGTCTGCTTTTTTGCCACTTCTGAGTAATTCTAAACGTTTGTCTGACAATTCGATTCCGTTGGCTATCAAATCTTTAAATTCTAAGAATTCCGATTTATCACCAATCAACGTTGCTCCGACCAATTTATCGTTGTGAATGATACATTTTTTGTAATATCTTTTTGCTTTGTCAATAAAGATAATTTCCTCATAATCAGGTGATTTTGGTGTTTCAATGATTCCCATTGAGCATAATTGAACTCCTTGGATTTTCATGATATTTACCGACAAAGAACCTTTGTAATAGCTCGCCCAATCGCCCGCAATATATTTGGCAATTACGTCGGCTTGTTGTTCGGCAGCAGCCGTGATTCCCCACATTTCGCCACGCCATTGAGCAATTTCTCCTGCGGCAAAAATATCAGGGTCAGACGTTTGTAAGTAATCATTTACAACCACTCCACGATTCACTTCTAAACCTGCGGCACGGGCAATTTCAACATTTGGTGATGTTCCAATAGCAAAAACGGCTACTTGTGCATCTATTTTACGACCTGATTTTAAACGTACACCTTCAAATTTATCTGTTCCATAAAATGCTGAAACTTCATCGTTATAATAAACGTCGATACCTAAATTCACGATTTCTTCATGGAGCAAATCAGAACCTAATTGGTCTAATTGTCTATCCATAAAACGGCTAATACGTTGAACAATGGTCACTTTTACGTTAATTTCACGCAATGATGCCGCCAATTCTAAACCTAATAAACCACCTCCAACAATTAAAGCATGAGGGTTTTCACGATTCATAAACGGCTTCATGCTATCTGCATCCAAGCGAGAACGCATATTGAAAATACCCGGAATTTTTGGCACAGATGGAGGCATAAACGCACGTGAACCCATTCCTAAAATTAGGCGGTCGTAGGTATGTTCATTTCCTTCTGAATCAACGATAATTTTATTCTTTCTATCAATATTTACAATCTCTAAACCTTTATGAACCTGAATGTTGGCATCGGCAAATTGGTCTTCACGTAATTTCACCAATTGTTCCCATTCCTGAGCTCCAGAAATATAATCGGGCAACATTACACGGTTATAAAAAGGATAAATTTCTTTTGAGAACACATGGATTTCATCCGTTTTATTCAAATTTCGGTACGAGTTGATAAATCCTAAACCCGCAGAACCAGCTCCGATAATGACAATTTTTTCCGCTGGCTTCACGTAAGTACGTATTTGCACCGCCGAGAATTTAAAATCTGGCTCTTTTGAGCGTGCATCTACCAAAGTATTAGTTAAGCTATTGGTTCTTCCGAAGGCATTTCCTAAGATTTTCCCAAAGTGCATTGGCATAAAACAAACGCCTTCTTTAATATCTTCGGTAATTTTAACTTTTACTTGATTTTTACCTCTAATACTTTCAATCTCAATTACTTGACCTTCTATAATACCTCTTTTCTGAGCATCTTTTGGGTGGATTTCCACATAAGGTTGGGCAATATGCTGGTTTAATTTATTGACTTTCCCAGTTTTAGTCATGGTATGCCATTGGTCACGGATACGACCTGTGGTAAGAATTAACGGAAAATCTTCTGATAGTTTTTCTGATAAGTTTTCATCAGGAACGGCATGAATTTTAGCACGAGAATTTAAGGTGTAGAACTTGCTGTCTGTAAACAAGCGTCTTGTTCCGAAACCAGAAGTCTGATTGTCGGTATAAGGCCATTGAACACTACGTTTTTCTTTCAAAATATCGTAGTCAAGCCCTGTAATATCTATATTTGTGCCTTTGGTTGAAAGGCAGTGTTCGTCGTATATTTCACTGTTATTCTGATAGTTAAAAGATTCTCCAAAGCCCATTTTCTGAGCAAATCTTTTAATAATTTCAGTATCGTCTAAGGCTTCACCCGGAGCATCAACTACTTTTGGCAAGAAGGTAATTCTTCTTTCTGAATTGGTAAAAACCGATTCTTTTTCAGCCCAAGCTGCCGCAGGAAGTACCACATCGGCGTATTTTACGGTATCTGAACGGTTAGAAATATCTTGGACAACCACAAATTTGGCATTTTGAAGTCCTTTTTCTACCATGTTCAAATCTGGCAAACTCACCATTGGATTGGTGGTAACAATCCAAATTGCTTTCATTCTTCCATCAGCAAGAGCTTGGAACATTTCGGTAGCCGTAAAACCCGGTTTATCAGAAATTTTTGTACCGCCCCAAAACGCTTGAACTTCGTCACGGTGAGCAGGGTTTAATAAATCACGGTGAGCGGGCAACATATTCGCCAAACCTCCCACTTCACGTCCGCCCATAGCGTTGGGTTGTCCAGTCAATGAAAAAGGGCCATTTCCTTCTTTTCCAATTCTACCCGTGATTAAGTGTAAATCAATGAGTGACAGGTTTTTATTAACCCCAACAACCGACTGATTCAAGCCCATTGTCCACATTGAAAGAAAACCTTTTGATTCATGAATGTATTGAGCAGCCAATAAAATATCACTTTCTGCAAGCCCACAAATATTTGCGGCTTCCGTAAGAGTTCTTGAGAAAACTTGCTCACGGTAAGCCTCAAAACCGTCTGTGTGATTAGTGATAAAATCTTGGTCAATCCAGTTATTTTCGATAAGAATTCTACCGATGATATTTGTGAGTACAATATCAGTTCCGGGATTGAGTTGTAAATGTAAATCTGCCTGAGCTGCCGTTTGCGTTTTTCTCGGGTCGATTACGATAATTTTTACGTCAGGATTAGCTTGTTTGTGAGCTTCAACTCGTCTCCAAATAATTGGATGACACCATGCAGGATTTGCTCCTGTTACAAAAAAGCAGTCAGCCAATTCAATATCGTCATAACAAACAGGCACAGAATCTTCGCCCAAAGTGAGTTTATAACCCACCACCGCCGATGACATACATAGACGAGAGTTAGTATCAATATTGTTTGAGCCAATAAAACCTTTGATAAGTTTATTGATGACATAATATTCTTCAGTAGAACATTGTCCAGACACATAAAAGCCTACTGCGTCGGGTCCATATTTTTGGATTATTGCTTTAAATATAGCGGCAGTACGGTCGAGTGCGGTATCCCAACTTACCCTTTGAAGAGGCATATTTCGGTTAAAACGCATTTCTGGGTACAGTAATCTATCAGACTTATCATTAACGGTATAATGCAAGTTCATACCTTTTGAACAAAGCATACCTTTACTTGAAGGGTGGTCTTTGTCGCCTTCTACATAAATTTTGCCGTTGTCAATTTTAGTAATTTCAACGCCACATCCAACCCCACAATATGAGCAGGTAGATTTATATTTAGTTTGAGTATTATTATTTAAACTGCTCATAATCAAATAAATAATTGTTTATAATATGTGACTTTTATATAATTATCGTGTCAATACTTAGTCCGCTTCAATTACTACACACTAAAATATCAGGTAAAGGAAGGGTTTAAAATCTTTCCGTTATGCCCGTAATGTTCCGCCAGACGTTCGGGCTTTTTTGTTTCAACTATCTTTATTTTAACAGTTTTAAGTTAATACGTGCAGTATTTACACTGATATAACTGTCCTACACTGTTCTAATAATTAAATTATTCAAATATTTATTTGCATTTTTTCTTGTTTTAATGCGAATAAATATTTATGTTTGTTTAGCAAATTTATTAAAAGCAATAACATCCGAATAAAATAGCTTTTAAGTCAATTTACATTTCAAGCAATACAACTAACCATTACCCACTTCATACCTAATCATTACCGCCATTTTGTTAGGTGCAAAACCCGAAGTTTCGAACTTCGGGTTTTTTGTTTTTCAACACCATAGCAATATTATAAAACTTTGAAAAAGTTGAATAAAATGCTCTTTGAAGCATTCTATTCCTTGTTTTACTATGTTGTTGTCAATAACTATATGTTTTTTATATTAATCTTCAATAGAGAATTTATCAAATAACAAGTTTAATAATTCGTCGTGAACCTTGATATATTCTGGGTCATGGGCAATGTCTTTTTTGTTACGTGGTCTTGGTAAATTAATATCTACAATTTTCTTGATTGTAGCTTCAGGACCATTATTCATTACCACAACTCTATCCGACAAGAAGATAGCTTCTTCAATATCGTGGGTAACCATGACGATAGTTTTGTTACGATTATCTAAATTCCAAAGTTTCAATAATTCAATGTGCATTGACCCTTTTGTAAGGGCATCCAACGCTCCGAAAGGCTCGTCGAGCAACAAAATACTTGGGTTAATAGCAAATGCACGGGCAATGGCAACTCGTTGTTTCATTCCTCCAGAAAGTTGTCCTGGTAATTTGTCTTTGTGTTGGATAAGATTTACCATTTTCAGGTTTTCTTCAACCAACTCGTGTTTCTCGGTCGATGTTTTGTCCTTAAAAACTGAATCAACGGCTTCATAAATATTCTTGTAAACTGTTAACCAAGGCAAAAGAGAATAATTTTGAAAAACAATTCCTCTGTCTGGTCCCGGTCCTTTTACTGGGTTTCCGTTGGCAATAACTTCTCCTTTTGAAGGTAAAACCATTCCAGAAATGGTATTCATTAAAGTTGATTTTCCACAACCTGAGTGACCAATAAGGGCTACAATTTCACCTTTTTTGATTTCAAGATTTATATCTTTAATTGCGGTAAATGTTCCTTTTGAGCCTTTAAATGAAACCGTTACATCTTTGATACTAACTGAAGTTTCATTGGCATTTATTTTATGAAAGTCATTCGCTGAATCAACGAATTTGACTGAATTTCCGATGTTTGTCATGTGTTCAAGTATTAGGTATTAAGTACAAAGTATTAAGTAAAATTGAAGAAGGCTATGTAATACAAATACTTCTTAATACATAATACTTGAGACTTAATACAGGTTTTACTTTCCTTCCCAAGAGAATAAATTTTGTAAAGCGTTAAAGCCTTTGTCTAAAATCAATCCTACTAAACCAATAATTAAAATGGCTACAAGAATTTTTTCTAATGAAAGACCATTCCAACTATCCCAAACAAAAAAACCAATTCCTACACCACCCGAAAGCATTTCACCTGCTACAATAACCACCCAAGCAATACCAATTGAAAGACGCAAACCTGTAAAAATATGTGGTAAAGCATAAGGAATAACGATTTTGGTCAAATATTTCCAAGTTGAAAACCCAAAAGCTTTTCCTACATTTTTATGGTCTTGGGGAATACTCGAAACTCCAAATGCCGTGTTAATTACCGTTGGCCATAATGACGTAATGGCAATGATAAAAATGGTTGCCCCTCCCGAATCTTTGAAAGCTAAAAGCCCTAAAGGAAACCATGCTAAAGGCGAAACAGGCTTTAAAATTTGAACAATAGGATTCAAAAGACTCATTCCTATTTTGGTTGACCCCATCAACATTCCCATCGGAATGGCGATAATACTACCTAATAAAAAACCGGTGAATACTCTTCCTATTGAACTAAATAAGTTGTTCCCAATTCCTTTATCATTTGGTCCTCTATCATAAAATGGCTCGACCATCAATTCTTTAAAAACTGTCCATGTTGAAACTGGACTTGGGATTTCAGCTTTAGTGATTATTGAAACTAATTGCCAAAGTCCTATTAAAATTGCCATACTTCCCAAAAAATAGGCAATGCTGATTGCTGATTTTTTTATCATGATTCTTAATTAGTTATGAGGTATGAATTATGAGGTATAAAGTCGCAGACAATAAATGAAGATATGGGATTATAAATGTAATCTATTCCATACTTCATACCTACGACCTCATACCTTCTTTCTAATACCTACTTTTTGGTTGCCTTTAGATAGTCGTCAATATTGGCAGGGTCAAAATTGACATCATAAGTAGTTTTAAATGGCTTCATATCTGGTTGAACAGGTACTTGCATTTCTTTCGCTACTTCAGCAAACAAATCATCAAGAATCAATTTTTCAGCAATCGCTTTATAATTTGGTTCGGCTTTCAAATATCCAAAACGAACGTATTGAGCCAAAAACCACATAGCGTGAGATTTACGAGGTGTTGATACAAGACCGTTGTTATAAAAAGTCATGTAGTCATCTTTGTATTTCTGTACGCCTAAATCACAACCTAAATCATTTGAACCTAATAAACGAGATTCGATAGCTGCTAATGGAGCATTTACATAATATGGTTTTGTAAGCCAACCTGCTGCTTTCTTACGATTTCCCATATTGTCTAACCATTTACAAGCTTCAATAATCGCTTTCATTACTTTTTTCAAATCTTCTTTATCTTCAGCGGCAAATTTTGAATTTACTACTAATGCTTTCTCTGGGTGGTGTTTCCAAATATCCTGAGAAGCAATATGAGTAAAACCAACGCCTTGAGCCGCTGCAACGCCATTCCAAGGTTCACCTACACAAAAACCTTCCATGTTATCAACTTTCATATTCGCAACCATTTGTGGTGGTGGAATGGTGATAATACCTACTGATTTTTGGTTGATTCCAGCGGCAGCCATCCAGTTTCTCAACCAAATATCGTGTGTACCTCCTGGGAAAGTCATCGCAAATGTTACTTCTTTACGAGCTTTTACAGCCTTTACTGCTGCCGCAGCCTTATTTACTTCTTTGAAACCTACTAATCCACAAAAATCTTTTGAAAGTGTAATAGCCTGACCGTTGTTGTTCAAAACCATCGCAATTTTCATTTCTGAACCTGCCTTACCACCAACTCCTGTATAAACCGACATTGGCATTGAGAATAAACAGTGAGCCCCGTCCAATTCTCCATTCAATACTTTATCTCTAATATTCGCCCAAGAGGCTTCTTTTGAAAGTTCTACGTCAACACCATATTTTGCAAAAAGACCTAATTCTTTAGCTGCAACCAATGGAGCACAATCTGTAAGTGGAATAAATCCTAACTTAATTTTTTTGGCAGGCGGATTAATTTTGAAAGCCGATACTGCCGTGAATAGTACCATAAGGCACAAAATAGACACCGATTTTTTTAACAGAGTTTGCATAAACATTTTGTTTAAAGTTTAATAAATATCTCCAAAGTTCGACCCCCATCGAAATTTTGGAAACTTGTTGCAGTTAGCAGTAAACAGTTATCAGCCCAAAATAGACTGTTCTAAATTTAATGATAACTGCTTACTGTTAATTGTTTACTGTAATTACTTAATCGCTACAGGTTTTGAATAAAAGAAATCTGGACGAATGTTAATCATTAGATATAACCATGTTCCTGTTTTATCAAAATCCTTTGCAGCGGCATCCGTTGTAGCTTGTCCTTTAGCAAAAGGCATATTATCCGTTGCCATCATTACTGAATATCCTAATTCAAGATTTGTAAACTTATTCATATTGTAATTCAATAAGAAATCGATTTCATTTCCTAAATCTGTTCCAACGAGCGTTCCGTCACCTTTTGTAGTTGCTTTATTCAAAGCGAATGTGTGATAATCAACTCCAAATGTTAAAGCACTTCCTGTATATTTTGCTTTTAAATAACCATTATTCAAACCTCCCGCTGGCGAGTTTGTACCTACATAGAAGTAGTCCATATATCCCCAGTGGCGGTGTGGTGTTCCATACAATGGGTCAAAACGATTATTGTATCCTGTTGAAGCTTTGTAATTATTGGTTGCACTTGAACCATCATTTCCAGAAAGAACGTCATAGCCTAAAGTAAATGCCCATTTGCTTTTTTGGTACGTTGCTGCCAATGTCCAGTGATAAGCATCCATATCATTTCCTTCACGGTCTTTACCAGTTTGTCCGTAATATGCACCTTGTAAAGCAACCTTACCGAATCCAGAAGCATTTCCTAAAGTATGATTCACCATTAAACCATAAGTAGTACGGCTACGAGATTGTGAGTAATCAAAAAGGTCTGTTGCTCCTGAAGAAACAAATCTTCTTCCATAAACATAACCTGTTGCTGCACTTCCAACTGAGTCTAAACGATAAGCACTAAAATCATCTTGGAAGAAAAGTCCCGAAAATTTAGTTTGGTTAAACTTACGGCTGATATACACACTTTTGAATGATTTATAATCTTGTGATGCTCCGTTGGTTGATGGAGGATTAATCCATGCCAATGCACCGCCTGTTTTTACACTGTTTGCTCCAATGCCTCCACCTACTGTTAATGGAATAATTCCTGCTGGTGTTGGTACTAATACACCTGTTGATGTACGTGTGAAAGCGTTTACGTTGGCAGGTACATAACCTGTTCCAACTGTTCCGAAGGCATCAGTATTTTGCCCGAAAGCATAACCTGCGTCTATTTGCCATCCATGATGAACTGCTTTTAAAAGCACCATGTCATGACGACGCCCTTGTTGTAACCAATCTAAATTTCCGATTAAACGAACATCATCATAAATCAATTCTTGACGACCAATTTTAACCGTTAATAAGTCAACTGCTTTGAATTTTACGGTTGTATCAGCTTTGTTTGCAAGCGTTACTTCTGCCCAACCTTCGTGCAACATTAACTTTGCTCCGTCGGCATTTGAGATAGACGAAGCGTCTTGTCCCCAAACTCTAACATCCTGAACAGCAGCTCCAAAAAGAACTCTATCCCACTTGTAACCGAAATTCAATCTTGTTCTTTGCGAAGTAAATGCGGCTGATTTTGAATCAGTTGGCACTAAATTTCCAAGTCCATTACGTACCTCAGTTCGAGTCCTCACTTGCCCTTGCAATGTAAACTGAGCCTTCGTTGTGAATTGAGTACAAATACTCAAAAATAAGAATAGGGCTAATTTAGAAATGTGAAATTTTTTCATACATTTGTGATTGATTGTGAAATTTTAACAGAGTTAAGCAATTTGTGCCTAAACAAGACCCCCATCTTGTTTGGGCTTTTTTATAGTTTAAGCTTTGAGGAATAAGAAATAATCTACCTTGTTCCTCATCGCTGGAAACTCGTACAATTACGCAACTGATAAAGCTGAATTTGTTTCAGCCAATTGCTTTTTGTCAAATTTGATTAAAGCAGTTATAGCTCCGATTACTGCCACTGCAAAACCAATATAAATAAATGCTTGAGCATAAGAAATCGTTTCTGATTTAAAAAGAAAACCTGCTAAAACTCCTCCTAAATTTCCACCTGCTCCAACAATTCCAGCTACTGAACCTACGTTTTTGGCATCAATAAATGGTACAATTGCGTAAGTTGCTCCGTTTGCCATTTTCAAGAACATTGCAAAACCTAACATAGCCATTACTGCCATTGCAATTGAGCCTGTTTGAGCAAAAAGAATAATTCCTAAACCTTCCAACACTAATAAACCTGCCAATAACCAACCTTTTCCTCTCATTCCGTAAGCACTACCCACCTTGTCAGCAACAATACCCCCAACGGCACGAGCAAATATGTTCATAAAACCAAATACACCTGCTAAAAGTCCTGCCGTTTTAAGGTCGCATGAGAAACTTTCTGAAAAATAAAGTGCTGCTACGTTATCAAAAGTGATTTCAATTCCGAAACACGCTCCGTAAGCTAAAAACAAAATCCAAGTACGATAATCAGATGCCGCAGAGATAAATGAACCTTTGGCTTGAGTAGTTGTATCACGTTCAATTTCTGAATAATTACCCATTGGGGTATCTTTCGTGAATTTATAATAAACAAACGCCATTATTAACAACATTGCTCCTGGTAAAACCATTGCATAACGCCAAGCTTGTGGATTTGAGTAACCTAAACCAACAAAACCTGCTAATACTAAAGGCATAACCATATTGGTAATTCCTCCACCAAGATTTCCCCAACCTCCTGCTACGGCGTTGGCAGTTCCTTTGATTTTTGGAGCAAACATTGCCGATGTATGATATTGTGTAATTACGAATGATGCACCGATAACGCCTATGGCTAAACGAAATAATAAAAAGCTTTCATAACTATCTGCCAAACCAATTGTCATTACTGGAAGTGAACCAAAAACTAATAACCAAGTATAAGTCAATCTTGGACCGATGGTATCACAAAGGCGACCGATAAGCAAACGAGCAAAAATAGTTGCCGAAACCGATGCAATGATGATATTACCAATTTGTCCTTTTGTCAATCCAAGGTCATCTTTTACAATTTTCATTAATGGAGCAATACCGAACCATCCGAAGAAACAAAAGAAAAAGGTAATCCAAGTAATATGGAATGTTTGCATTTGTATTCCTTTGAAAGAAAATACATTAAGCGAGTCCAAGGGTTTTTGAGAATTATTCATAATTGCTTTTGAAAATGAGTATCTGTTTTCAGGTACTCTAAAATTTAACATCTTCTCGCCCCCACGAGAGACATTTTTCAACCTTTTGTTGAAGGGAAATATTTTCAGTTAATAGCTAATAATTAATAGGTTGTAAGCAAAACTAAAATTCTGTTGCTTACTTTCTCAATTGATAATTATTAATTATTAATTGTTCATTGAATTGTTCACTTAAACTAACCACTTCACCGATGACGATAACCGCAGGATTTGATATTTTCTCAGTATTTGATTTTTCTATAATCGTCGAAACTGTTCCAACTACTGATTTTACATTCTTACGAGTTCCGTTTTGGACAATTGCCATTGGCGTTTCTGCCTTTCCGTTTTGAGTAAAGATTTCGCAAATCTCAGATAACTTACTCATTCCCATCAAAATCACGATTGTGGCACTTGACTGAGCAGCTAATGAAATATCTCTTGACAATTCTCCTTTTTTCGTTGTTCCTGTTATCACCCAAAAGCTTTCTGAAAAACCTCTACTTGTTACTGGTATTCCTACTGATGCGGGTGCTGCAATCGCTGAAGTAACCCCCGACACAACTTCACATTCTACATTAAAAGCTTTGGCGTATTCTATTTCTTCAAAGCCCCTTCCAAACACAAATGGGTCACCACCTTTCAATCTTACCACGTGTCCGTATTCCAAAGCAAGCGTTACAATCTTATAATTAATTTCATCTTGCGTGTAAACATATTTTCCTAAACGTTTACCTACATAAATTCTCAAAGCATCTGGGCGAGCGTATTCTAACAATTCCTCATTTGCCAGAGCATCATATAGAATTACATCCGCAGACTTAATAGCTTTTATTCCTTTTAGTGTGATTAGCTCAATATCCCCTGGGCCAGCACCAATTAAAGTTAATCTTGGAATATTCATATTATAAGTTTTTTTACTCTGTGAAACACTAATTGTAAATACTCAGTGTTGATTTCGATACAAAAGTTGCACAAAAATGTTAAAAACCAAAATTTAAGTTCATTTTTTAATTAATTTTTTTAAAATAATTGCAAAATACCAATTTTTAGGTTTAAATTTGAACCATAAACAAAGCATTTGACAGGAAAATATTAAAAACAGGTTATAAAATAAGTACAATTAATGAATTGTTAAATTTTATCTTGAAATAGTTATAAACACTCAATTTGAAGATATACGTAACCTAAATAATTAAAGAAGCATGAGTAATTAAGGCGAGTTAATATTTAATAGGTATTTATACTCAATATTAAAATATTACTTATTTATATGGCTTCAAATAATACTTAATAACTTCTTATTTATTAATCATTTTGACAAAATCTTAATATGAAAAAGAAAATTGTTGTCGTTGGAAATGGAATGGTTGGCTACAAATTTTGTGAAAAACTTATAGCCAAAGACATAGCTAAGAATTTTGAAATCATTGTTTTCGGTGAAGAAATTCGTCCAGCTTACGACCGTGTTCATTTATCAGAATACTTCGCAGGGAAAACGGTTGAAGATTTAACAATGGCTCCATCTTCATGGTATGCCGAAAACAATATTAACTTAATATTGTCCGACCCAATCGTTGATATCGACCGTGACGCTAAAACCGTTCGTTCACATCATGGTATTGTTGAAGGTTATGACTATTTGGTTATGGCTACGGGTTCAGGTGCTTTTGTGCCGCCAATTCCAGGAGTTGAAAAAGATGGCGTTTTCGTTTATAGAACCATCGAAGATTTGGATTTAATGCAAAACCACGCCAAAAAAGCAACGAAAGGTGCAGTAATCGGTGGTGGTCTTTTAGGATTAGAAGCAGCAAAAGCTCTTTTAGATTTAGGTTTAAAAGAAGTTCATGTGATAGAATTTGCATCGAGATTGATGCCAAGACAAATTGATGAAGCAGGTTCAAGAGTTTTACAAACAAAATTGGAAACGCTTGGCTTACAAATTCACTTGAATAAAAATACCCAAGAAATTGTAGGTGATGGTATTATCGAAGCTATGCAATTTGCTGACGGTTCTCGTTTAGACGTTGATATGCTTGTGATTTCGGCAGGAATTAAACCACGTGACGAAGTAGCAAGAGTAGCAGGTTTGGAAGTGGGTATTCGTGGTGGAATTGTGGTTGATAATGCCCTACAAACATCTGACCCGAACATTTTTGCCATTGGCGAATGTGCTTTGGCTCACCACATGATTTACGGTTTGGTTGCTCCGGGTTATGAAATGGCTGAGGTTGTTGCGACTAAAATTGTGGGTGGCGAAAAAGAATTTATGCCTTTTGATATGTCAACTAAATTAAAATTAATTGGTGTTGACGTAGCAAGTTTTGGAGATGCTTTCATTGAAGAACCTAACGCTCAGACAATTGTATTTGAAAATTCAGCAAAAGGAATTTACAAAAGAATCAATATCTCAAATGATGGTAAATATTTGTTAGGTGGTGTTTTGGTTGGCGATGCAGAGCAATATAATATGCTTTTGCAGAACACTAAAAACAAAACGATTCTCCCTCCAGACCCAGAAGATTTAATGTTGGGAGCAAGAGGTGGTTCAGAAGGTGGAGCGTCGGGCGTGATGGCATTGCCAGACGAAGCCTTGATTTGTTCTTGCGAAGCCGTTACGAAAGGAGCAATTTGTCATGAAATTGTTGAAAATAAAGTTACTACGCTCGACGGCATCAAAAAATGTACAAAAGCAGGAACAGGTTGTGGCGGTTGTGTCCCAATGGTGAAAGACTTAATCAACGAAACGATGAAGTCGCAAGGTGTTTTTGTGAGAAATATTCTCTGCGAACACTTTGATTATACTCGTCAAGAATTATTCGATTTAGTCAAAATCAAAGGCTACAAAACTTACAATGAAGTTTTAGATAATTTAGGAAAAGGCGATGGTTGCGAAGTTTGTAAGCCAGCGGTAGCCTCAATTATTGCAAGTTTATGGAACGAGATGATTTTGGAAAAAGGAAATGCTACCGTCCAAGATTCTAATGACCGTTTCTTAGCCAATATTCAGAAAAACGGTACTTATTCGGTAGTTCCAAGAATTCCGGGTGGAGAAATTACACCTGAAAAATTGATTGTTATCGGGCAAGTTGCTTTAAAATATAACCTCTATACCAAAATTACGGGTGGACAAAGAATAGATTTATTCGGAGCTCACGTGAGTGACCTACCTGAGATTTGGGAAGAATTAGTAAACGCAGGTTTCGAGTCGGGTCATGCCTACGGAAAATCATTGAGAACCGTAAAATCTTGCGTTGGTTCAACATGGTGCCGTTTTGGCGTACAAGATGCCGTAAGCTTTGCCATTGAAGTTGAAGAGCGTTACAGAGGTTTACGTTCTCCACACAAATTAAAATCAGCGGTTTCGGGTTGTACTCGTGAATGTGCAGAGGCACAATCAAAAGACTTCGGAATTATTGCTACTGAAAAAGGTTGGAACTTATACGTTTGCGGAAATGGTGGCGTAAAACCACGTCACGCAGAATTATTAGCAACTGATATTGACTCAGAAACTTGTTTAAAATATATCGACCGTTTCTTGATGTTTTATATCAAAACAGCCGAACCATTAACTCGTACTGCTCCGTGGTTAGACAAAATGGAAGGTGGTATCAATTATTTGAAATCGGTAGTAATTGACGACGTTTTGGGTATGGGCGAAACTTGGGATGCAGAAATGAATCTTTTGGTAGAAGCCTACAAATGTGAATGGAAAGAAGTTGTTGATAATCCAGAATTGCGTAAGCGTTTTACACACTTCGTAAACGCTCCGAAAGTAAAAGACCCAAATGCCAAATTTGAACCAATGCGTGAAATGGTAAAAGCCGCAGAATGGAAATAAGCAATTATGAATTAGTGAATTGTGAGTTAGTGAATCAATCGTCTTTGAATATTTACTAACTCACAACTCACTAAATCACAACTCACTAAATCACAAATAAAATGGTTTTAGAACAGACAATAACATGGCACTTAGCGTGCAATACAGAAGATATTCCTGCTGATGGGGGAGCTTGTGCTTTAATTGAAGGCGAACAAGTAGCGATTTACAACTTCGCAAGACGTGGCGAATGGTACGCAACCCAAAACCTTTGTCCGCACCGTCAGCAAATGGCATTATCAAGAGGAATGATTGGCTCAACAGGTGCTGAGGCAGAGCCAAAAGTAGCTTGCCCATTCCACAAAAAAACCTTCTCTTTAAAGTCAGGAGAATGTTTAAGTGGTGATGATTATGTAATAAAAACTTATCCTGTAAAAGTAGAAAACGGACAAGTTTTTATTGGTATGGAATAGTAACACGGGAATCCTTCCCGTGAAATTAAAGTAAGAGAAAGCATTTCACACGGGAAAGACTCTCGTGGTACTATGATAAAAAAAATCTATAAAAAATTAACGTATCAAGACGCAAACCCACTTGATGCACAAATATTTCAAAGATTAACACGACTATACGTTATCGCACTTTTAGCGGTAGCGTTATTGTCGTTAATAGGACAGATATTAATTCAGGTATTTTTGAATTCTTTACTTGATGATTCGCACGTGGTCAATATTGCTGGGCGACAAAGAATGTTAAGTCAAAGGTTATCAAAAACGGCTATTTTACTCTGTCGCCCACAGGTTTTTCAGGCGGATGCCGAATATTATTCCAATGATATTAAGGAAATTATTTCGCTTTGGGAAGAAAGCCACGAAGGACTAAAAAACAAAAATCTCAAGACTGACGGCAAAAGTTATACGGTAAGAAATAGTGAAAAAACCGACAGTATGTTCCGAGAAATTGACCCAATTTTTAAGGTAATTTTGGCGAATGCTAAAAATATAAATAAAGCAATTCAGAAACCAGCAAAAAATCAACAAGAAGCACTACAAAACTCTCTTAATCAAATACTTGTAAACGAAAGGGCGTTTTTACAAGTAATGAACAAAATTGTATTTCAGTATGATTTAGAGTCAAGAAACAGAGTAGATACCACCAAAAAAGTGGAGCTTTTTTTATTCATTTTGTTATTCAGTATTTTAGTTTTAGAAGGAGCATTTATTTTCCGTCCGATGGCAAATAATATCCGAATTGTCATCAAAAAAATCACAGATTCCGAAAGTAATCTTCGTCAAACAAACGAAACACTAATCAAAACTCGGGAAGCATTAGTACAAGCCACCGAAGAAAAATATAAACTTCAATTAGCAGAGGAAAAAGTGCGAGCGGCGTCATTAATTGAAGGACAAGAAAGTGAAAGAAGACGTTTAGCTGCTGACCTCCACGATGGAATCGGGCAAATGTTAACAGGTTTACGACTGCACAGCGAAAAAGTCAAAAGTTTTAAATTTACAGGAATAAAACAAGAGAAATCTTTTGAAGAATTACAAAAGCTCATTCAAGAAACCATAGAAACCACACGGACGGTTTCTTTCAATCTTGCTCCCTCAGTTTTAAGCGATTTTGGCGTAGTGCCAGCCATCAGAATTTTGAGTGAACAGGTTTCTAAAATGTCAGAAATTAAAATAGAATTTCAAGTACCTAAACTCGCTCGTTTGACAGAAGGCATTGAAACCTGCTTGTACAGAATAACGCAAGAGGCAATCCACAACGCTGTAAAATATTCAAAAGCAACCTTAATTACTATTAAAATAACGAATACAGAAAATGCTGTAAAGTTGGAAGTTGCCGATAATGGTCAAGGGTTTGAAATTCCTAAAAAACGAAAAGCAGTTGGAGGAAGTGGACTGAAAAATATGCACGCCAGAGCTGAATTACTACACGGTTCTTTTAAAGTGCAGTCCAAAATCGGTAAGGGTACAACCATTCTTGTAAGTATTCCATTAGATAAGTAAAATATTAGATTGAAAAATAGTATATTTTCAGTGAAAACACTTTCGCAGGAAGTCTATTAAAAGCTAAATGAGATACTGACTGTAAACGAATTGCAAACTAAAACAAAAATAAACTTATGACCCCAATCACAGTATTATTAGCGGACGACCACGATGTTGTAAGAAAGGGCATGAAAATGCTTCTGGAGGATGAAGAAGATGTAAAAGTAATTGGAGAAGCCTCTGATGGTTTAGATGCCATTGAAAAAATAGGAATTTTACTGCCCAATGTCGTTATTTTAGATTTAACAATGCCTAAAATGAATGGTATTGAGGCGGCAAAGATTATATCAGGCGATTACCCTTCTGTAAAAATTCTGATATTTTCAATGCACAACAACCGTGAATACATTGTCAATTCGGTTGAGAATGGAGCAAGTGGTTATTTATTGAAAGATACAGGCAAAGAAGAATTGATGAGAGCCATCAAGGTAGTGTCGGAAGGTAGAAAATATTTTCCACCAGAAATTTCAGAAGTGATTATTGATGAATTATTAGCCAAAACGACTATTGAAGTTCAAGACGACAAAAACCGTCCGATTTTTCAAAAAATCACGCCAAAAGAAAAACAAATTTTGGGTATGATTGTACAAGGTTATAACAGCCGTGAAATTGCCGATAAATTATTTCTCAGTATCAGAACGGTTGACAATCATCGGGCTAACATGATGAAAAAAACCCAAGCCAAAAATACCGCAGATTTAGTAAAAATGGCAATTGGATAATTTTCAGTAAACAGTTATCAGTAAACAGTTATCAATTAACAGTTATCAGTAAACAGTTATCAATTAACAGTTATCAGTAAACAGTTATCAATTAACAGTTATCAGTAAACAGTTATCAGTAAACAGTTATCAATTAACAGTTATCAGTAAACAGTTATCAATTAACAGTTATCAGTAAACAGTTATCAATTAACAGTAAACAGTTTTTATTCATTCAAGTTTTCAAACTATTAAATACTAATTTTAGTTTATTGATAACTGTTTACTGTTAATTGTTCACTGTTAACTGCTAATTGTTCACTGTTAACTGCTAATTGTTCACTGTTAACTGTTAACTGTTCACTGTTAACTGCTCACTGTTAATTGTTCACTGTTTCAAATACCCTAACCTCTTTTTTCCCTCCATCCGTTCAATGGCGTATCGTAACATGGTTCGAGGCATTTTATGGATATGTTCGTCTAAAAATTCTTCCAATGCCAACTCATCTTGCTTTCCCACTTCTCTGAGCATCCAACCGCAAGCTTTGTGCATAAGGTCGTGAGGGTGCAAAAGAAATTTTTCAGATAATCGAAAAATATCCGAAAACTCTCCGTTTTTAATCAAAGCAAGGGTAGAAACAACCGCAATTCTCTCCGACCAAAGATGCCCAGTTGAGGCTAAATCGTATAAAACCTGACGGTCTTTATCCAACAAGTATTTCCCTAAAATTTTGTAACAAGAACAATCCACCAAATCCCAATTATTGATTTGTTTGACATTTTTAAGATAAAAATCTACGATTTCTTGACGATTAATTTCAGTAGATTTATGAAACTTTGAAACCAAAACCAATAAACCCGCAAAACGCAATTCATGGATTTTGTCATCAATCAGTTCTTGAATTTCGAGAAAATTGATAGCCTTCCAATATTCCTTCACCAAAGCCTGCACCTGTGGGTTCGACAAGCCAATGAATACGTCACCTTCGGCATATTCACCTTTTCCAGTTTTGAAATATCGAGCCATTTGAGCCGCCCGCTCTGGGTTGGCGAGTTGCAATAGTGCTTGTTTTAGATTGGACATGTTTGATAAATTACTTGGTATATTGTAAAGCCCACAAAGTTAGTATCTTTTGCATATTTCGTGTAGAATACCTATTTTGGTGTAATAATTATTTAATACATCCTATCGGACTACATGAAACTCATCAAACAATCAACATTATTCTTCAAAGAAGGCAATTCAGACAAAGTTTATGAAATAGACCTATGCGAAATCGGCAGTGGACAATATGTCGTTAATTTTCGATACGGAAAGCGGGGAAGCACCTTAAAAGAAGGAACAAAAACAGATAAACCTATCAGTCAGAGTGCTGCTGAACAAGTTTTTGACTCTCTGGAAGCCGAAAAACGTAAAAAAGGGTATCAATCTGAGCAAGAAATGTTTCAGCAAATGCCTGATTTACCCGAAGAATCTTCTTCCACAAATCCAATCGAAAAAGCAATTCTGAAACGTTTAAAAGGGTTGATTGATGGACAAAATCCATTTAAAACCGAATGGAAACCTTCACGAGTTATCTGGCGTGCAGGAGAACTAAAACTAAAAGCTGCCGTTCCCTATATTATTCGACTTACCGATAGAGGCGACGAAATGCAACGATATTCTGCTCTTTGGGCATTAGGACGAATTGGCGACATTTCAGCAGAACGCACGTTAAATGTGTATTTTTCTAATCAAAAATATACTGAAAAAACCCGTAGAATTGCAGGGGAAGGCTTAATTCAAATTTTATCAGAAAATGCTCTTCAAGACCACTTAAATACGTACTTAAATCGCTTACCCGAAGACCTAAAAAATGCTCTTTCAAGTGCTGATGAAATACGAAGTATTTTACAGAATAAAATATTTATCAACCCTGTTGGAGAATATGATTTTTTAGCAAACTTATACACATTATCTATTAATAATCAGGCACTTAAAAAAGAGTTAATAAGTGTTTTGAAAGAAATTCCTTTGAAGGCAGGGTTTTTCAAACCAATCCGACATATTCTAAAAATTGCTGAGTTACGAGATGATTTTGAGATATTGGGTTTATTGTCTTATCGTTTTGAAAGAACCCTTGAAATGTTTAAAAAACCTGTCATTCATTCATGGGAATCTGAAGATGATGGACGAGAAAAAAGTGCGTATATTCAAACCATTGGTCAGTCAATAAAAGTTACATCTGAACTAAAAAAGAAAAATAGCAAAATTGCTTATTCTGATAAAACAAGAGCCTATTTAATCCGAAGAACACTTCGACAATTGAAAGAATTAGGGCAAGAAGAGAAAACGGAGTATGTAAAACTGGCTCTTTCTATTCTGCTTTCGTACAATGCTAAAAAAGACTACAAAGCCCCATACTCAACAACCGAATATAACTATACTAATGGATGGACTACCTTTCAAAAGGAATACCCTGCCTATTCTGATGCAGTTTTGATGAATCTTATTTTATTTGGTGGTGGAGATAGTTTGACTTTTTATGACAATAAATGGCATAAAACTAATCGAAATATTACAGTCACAAGTCAAACGACAAATACTCATTATACTCCAAATACTATCACAAACACTACTCAACAAAGTAGTGAGGGAGGCGTATTAAATCGTGTTTTTGACTCGGTATTCTCCTTGTTTTCCAAACCTAAACAACAAGAAATTACCAACCCCGAGCCAGCAACTCCTCCGATTGAAGTAACTACTCAACCACAAGAAGTCATTACACCTGCTCAGAAAAGAGAGGAATTATATCCAGCCTTATGGGATAAAGTACCACAGGCATATTTGCAACTTTTACTAAAAGCAAAAGTTGACGAAATACACGAGTTCGCTTATAAAAACTTAACGTCACATTCTGATTACCAACAGATTAAAGCAAAAATTGATTTTCCTTTAATGCTTCAATTATTGGCATCTGAATATTTGATTGCAACACGGTTTGGCTTGGAATTAATCAAAGAAAAGCTAACTAATAATCCAGATAAAACAATTACAATTGCCCTGTTGAATAGTCCTTTGTGGGAAGCAAGACAGTTCGGTTTAGAAATCATCCAAAAAGACATTAATGGATATTTGGGGGAATCGTCATTTGTTACAAATTTACTTTTTTCAAAATATGGAGAAGTAAGACAGTGGACTATGAAGATTCTCAACGAACGCCCTCTCAACGAAACCCAACAACAACTTTTGGTAGGACGAAGCATTGCATTATTGGCAACGTACCAACAAAATACAGAAGAAGATAATCTTACTATTAAAGACGCCACTAATATTTTACTCAGAAATTGTTCGGAAGCACTCCTCAATATTAATAATCAAGTAATGCTTGATTTATTGAATTCGCCGATGGAATCAATCCAAGTTTTTGCAGTTAAAATTATCATTCTCAAAAACGCTCAACCTACCGCTGAAATCCTGTGTTCGTTGTTGTCAAGTAAGTTTGAACAAGTCAGAAAAACAGGTGCTGAACTATTAACAGAATTAAAAAGTCGTATTGATACTGATACAAATTATGCTACACAATTAGTTAATTATCTTGTACCATTATTGATGCGGAAAGAACCCTACGAAGGGCTGCATCAAGATGTTTCCAATATTCTGGGAAATCAATTAATGGGGCATCTTCAATCCATAGACACCAATACAAGCATTCGATTGATTCATTCAAATTATAGTCCCGCCCAAGACTTGGGATTGGTGTTATTAAACAACTACATCAACACGAACAACCTTACTATCAGGCAAATCGTAAGCATTGGCAACCATGAACAATTGGTTTATCGTCAGTGGTGCTGGGCATATTTTCAAAAAGATATAGCAAGAATTAAATACGAAAGAGACGAATCTATACGACTCTTAGATGCCAAGTGGGACGATAGTCGAGCATTTGCCATCAACTATTTTAGAGATACTTTTGAAGTACACGATTGGACACCCGAGGTTTTAGTTAGCATTGCAGATTCCGTCCGACCAGATATTGAAGCCTTTGGGCGTGAACTGATTAGCCGCTTTTTTGAAGAAGGGCAAGGCGAAGAATATCTGCTAAAACTGAGCCAACACCCAAGCGTTGGTGTGCAGTTATTTGCCACTAATTATTTAGAAAGATTTGCTTCTGATAATCCTGAAAAATTAAAATCCATTACTTTTTATTTCCGTTCGGTTCTTACAAGGGTCAATAAAGGACGAAGTGCAAAATCACGAGTTTTTTCATTTTTGCACCAAGAAGCACTCAAATCTGCTGATTCAGCTTTGGCAGTAGCCGATATTTTACGAGATGTCTCTGCAACGGCTTCTATTGAAGACAAGGCTACTTGTATTACCATGATGAGAAACCTTCAAGAACAATTTGAAAATTTACATTTACCCTTGAAAGTGGTAGATTTTGAAACACGATAAAACACCTTATTATGCACATTTTTTGGGTAATTTTTGCAGAATGTCTATTGGCATTAATTGATTTTCTAACCATGAAATTTATTGAAACCCGTGGTTTTAGAGTAATTGGTATAAAATATGGCTTCAAACCTGTTTTGTACGACAAAACGATAAACAATTTTCAGTTTACATTAGGTATTATTCCCTTTTTCGGCGGATTGGCTTCTTATGAATCGAATGTCAAAAAATATACGCCTAAATTTTTAAGTCCCATAGCCTATGCTTTTCTATGTGAATTGGGGTTTCCATTTTTACTGATTTTGACATTGATGATTTTCATAGTTCTTTCCATTTGTGGTTTAGAAACAACACGCATTGTATTACAACTCATTTTTACAATGAATATTAATTTAGTCGATTGGGTTTTATTATTCAACAAGTTAGACAACTTAGACCCAATAGTCAGAATGCCTATCTCAATTTCAATTTATGTCACCATTTTTTATTTATACGCTGGAATATTGAGACAGTTGGTATATATTATTTTGGAAAAAGTCCTTAAAATCACCTCAGATGCAACCCAATATGTTGTTACAACAATTCTTTTATCCATCTTAATCAACAACATTCCAGACGCATTTTACGGGCATTTGCTAAATTTTAGTACATTTTCCCCTTTTATGCTTTTAGATTGGCTTATTGGTCACTGCATTTTTATTACAATTGTTGGTTTAATCATTGAAGTAATCGCTCGAAAACAACAAGAAACTCACTTATAATCAATACCAAATGCTATTTAACTATAAATACGGTGGCACTTCATCGGTTACAAGCAATGCCAATTCGGTGGGAATGTCTTTTGCCCCAGATACACTTCGAGAGCCTACCTTTTTCGTGGGGAAACTGCATAAAAAACTTGCCTTTCGTGAAGCAATGTCTGCCTTGCACGATGTTGTAGTTTCGGATATGCGGTTTAAGCCTAAGGATAAATCCATGTACAAAGAATGGGCTGCTCAACAAGAAAAAGTATGGTTATCTGAATATTTGGAAGAATTGGATATTCAAAACGTCAAAGACCGAATGAGTCTGATTCGTGATGAATTACAAGGCATTTATAAAGAGAAAGACCGTATTTTAAGTCCTTATTATACTGCTCGTAAAAAATACTTCGACTATCTATATCAAAAAGATAGAGATACGTGGTTTGTTTTAGACCCTGTGATTACGGTACATCCCGACGAAGTATTTTTTGAGTGTTTTAGTCAAGATGAATCTTCTTACGGTAAATTGGAGTCTAACTATAATGTTTTTAAGCAAATAAATGAGTTTGAATGTGGCACAACCAACATTGATTATTCTTCTGATTTATATAATGAATTTCAAAAAATAAGAGATTATAAAGAAACCGATTTCAAGATTGACCCCAGTGGTTTTTCCGTAAAAACTACCAATGAAGATGAATACAAAGAAGTAAAAATTGATTTGCCCGACAGTTGGGTTCGTGGTTTTTTACAGGTAAGTTCAGCCATGACCTTGCCTACCACCAGCTTTGACTTGCACCCAATGGATATTTACAATATCTGTTTATTATTGCGAAGATTCAAGGAAAAAGAAGGTCCCCGTTCTATCAAGTTTATTTTGAAACCTAACCAACCTATCACTTTACTTTTTGAGCCATTCAATAAAGAAATAGTATGTGCAAGGTCAATTTTTCAAGGAAATGAAGCTAAAACAATCAGAATTTGGGGCAGACGACGGCTATTAATTTTGGAACGACTCATTCCCGTAGCCAAGAAATTTACGGTACATCTTACAGGTTCGGGTTTACCATCATTTTACGTAGCAGATTTGGGCGATATGACCTTCACACTCGGGCTTTCGGGCTGGTCAGCCAATGACTGGTCGAGGTCAGGAAATTTTGATTTAATGGCTCCACGAGCTGATGTTGACGGTTTTACAGCTCAAAATATTTATAATGCTCTTCGAGAAAATTGGTTTGAAAAACCAGAATCACTCGCCAAACGATTAAATACAGATACAAAAACCGTTTTAGGAGCATTAGGCACATTTACACAAGCAGGCAAAACAATTTACGACTTAAATAAAGGCGTTTATAGAATTCGAGAACTATCCAGAGAGACACTACCCATTCATAAATTACGCTTTGACAATCCGAGAGAAGAATCAGCCACCGCTTTAGTAAATGATAAAAAAGTAAATTTAACAGCAGAAAAAATAAGTAATGGCTTACGATTATCAGGAACGGTGAAACAATCAAATCGAATTTTTAACCCAACTGTTGTCATAGATAATGACGAAAGAATAGCACAAGCCTCCTGCGATTGCGATTTTTATGTTCACAATAAACTATTCAAAGGACCTTGTGAGCATATCATTGCATTGAGAATTGAACATCGAGAGAGAAATCCATGAGTTTAATTTGTTAAATCTATTTATTCAATTAATTTGCATCAGCAAAGAGAAAAACACAAAGACCTTGCATTCCGAAAGGAAAGAACGATGTTTCGTCGTTCGTGAAACATGACTACACAAGCATCACTAATTCAATCTTTACTGTGAGGGCAAGTTACCAGTACGCACTTTTACAGTAAAATCTCCGAGAAATTAAAAGTGCGTACTGGTAACGCCCTCTTGGAGTTGATTGATTTAGTCCTGAGTATCTTCGAAGGTGTTTTTTCTCTTTGCTAACCTTTTGCTTTAATCGGCAAAAGGCTAAAAATTAAGTTCCTATGTCAGAACGCCTCAGTCGCCAACAACTCTACGACCGTATTCGTGAAACCTCAAAAGACGAATATATTCTTTCCGAAATGAAAAAATTAGGCTTTTGGAAGTCTAATGAAACAGAACCCCAAATTTCAGAACAGCTCATTCAACGTGAAGGTGATTTACACCGTGAGCTTAACGACCTTTCCCAGCAACAACGTCGTTATGATAATCAGCAAGCGATGATTGCCGATATGCGAAAATCTCGGATGGAAGCATCCAAGAAAAAGCAACTCGAAACCAAGCAAAGAAATCAACAAAAACGAATTGAAAAAGCCGAAAAATGGAAGACTCAACAGCAAAATTCCATTGTATATCTTGGAGAAGAAGTTTCGGGCGGATTAAATAGTACACAAACGGATATTGCTAAACTGAACAGTTTTGGATTACCACACTTTACCGATGTTTTAGCGTTGGCACAAGCCATGAAATTAACCTTAGGACGACTTCGTTTTTTGGCTTATAACCGTAAAGTTTCAACGGTGTCTCATTATAAAAGATTTTATTTACCCAAAAAATCAGGAGGGAAACGGTTGATTTCAGCACCAATGCCCATGCTTAAAGATGCCCAATACTGGATTTTAGAACATATTTTATATAAAGTATCTCCTACCGATTTGGCACATGGTTTTGTTCCAAATCGGTCTATTATGACCAATGCACAAAAACACATTGGACAAGATGTAGTCATAAATCTTGATTTGAAAGATTTTTTTCCAACGATTGATTATAAACGAGTGAAGGGCTTATTCAACAAATTTGGTTATTCCGAACAAATTGCCACCATTTTGGCACTGATTTGTTCAGAACCTGATGTAGAATTACTGGAGATAGACGGAAAGCAATATTACACGGCAAAGTCTGAACGTAAACTTCCACAGGGAGCTCCAACCAGTCCAGCCATTACCAACTTAATTTGCTATCGTTTAGATTGTCGTTTTGAGGGAATCGCTAAAAAATTCGGATTTCAATACAGTCGCTATGCCGACGACTTAACGTTTTCTGCCAAAGGCGAAGGGAAAAAATTAGTTGGACAGTTATTATGGTCAGTCAAGCAAGTAATTACCAATGAAGGATTTACACTACATCCAGATAAAATTGCCGTTATGCGTAAAGGCTCTCAACAAAAAGTTACGGGTATCGTGGTCAATGACAAAGCAGGAATTGACCATAAAGAACTGCACAAATTCAGAGCCTTGATTCATCAAATTGGGAAAACAGGAATCGCAGGAAAGACTTGGCGACAAGGTGTAAATTTAGAAAATTCAATGCGTGGATACGCAGAGTTTGTATCAATGGTAAAACCCGAACAAGGACAAAAATTCAAAATAGCACTGGATAAAGTTTTTGGCGTAAAAGTAAAATCAGACAAACAAGATATTCCACAAAATCCGATAATTGAAAATAAACTACCCGAAGAAAAGCCCAAGAATATAAACAAAAATGAAGATGGGAAATCTTGGTGGGAAGTGATTTAAATTAAAAATGCTCTAATTTTCAAAATTCATGAAAATTAGAGCATTTTACATTGTAGCCTCGAAAGGAATCGAACCTTCATCTTAGGTACCGGAAACCCACATTCTATCCATTGAACTACGAAGCCAGCTACTAAATGAAGCCCTTTTAGAATAGATTTTGACAAATTTACTTCGTCTTATTTTGATTAACAAAATCCTATTTTTCACAAAAGATACGCTGTATATTCCTTAAAAAAATACGATTCTGCTAATCAAAAAACACAAATCAACTTTATTCAAAATCTATTCTAAAAGGGCTTCTCACAAAATTACGAAAACTTATCCAACTGCTTTACCAAAACGTCAAAATCTTTTGGATAGGGTGCTTCTATGGTTACAACTTCGTCATTCATTAATTTAAAAGTCAATGAACGAGCATGAAGAGCTACTCGCTTAATCAATGGTAATTCTTCTGTCTCTTTTTTCAGATTAAACTTTCTCTTCAAATCTGAAAGGTAAATCATATCACCATCATAAGTTGGGTCACAAACAATTGGTGCTTTCAAACAAACCAAATGGATACGAATTTGGTGCATTCGTCCCGTAATGGGCATACATTCTACCAAAGTATGATTTCTATATGCTTTAATTGTGTTAAAGATTGTCTCGGCTTCTTTCCCTTTTTGGCGGTCGATGGTAACTTGTGTTCCATCACGCTTTTGAGCAATTGGTAAATAAACCGAAATCATCTCAAAATCATGAGCCCCATTTACTACTGCGTGGTATCTTTTGGCAACTTCACGATGTTCAAATTGCATGGAAAGATGACGATAAGAAGCTGGATTTTTAGCTATTGCCAAAACTCCAGAAGTCTCTTTATCAAGACGATGAGCCAATTGTGCATCATCAGAATATTCTTTAGCCATACGCAAGATACTCAACGAGTTATCTGCTTGGCGTTCATCTAATGAAGCTACGTGAGGAGGCTTATTGATAAGAATATAGTCGTCGTTCTCGAATATAATTAAGTCTTTAAAATTCAGTCGCATGAGATTCAAAATAGCTGTTTGCTATTGGCTTTAAGCTATCGGCTTTCTATTAATTGTTAAATTTTCACACAAAGATACGACCTTATTTGATAATGTGCCGAAAGCAAATTAAAACCCTCAACTCATAAACCCATAAACTCATAAACCCATAAAACTCATAAACCCATAAACTCATAAACCATAAACTCATAAACCATAAACTCATAAACC
>NZ_QGGO01000002.1:37704-89017 GCF_003148625.1 Arcicella aurantiaca
CATAAACCATAAACTCATAAACCATAAACTCATAAACCATAAACTCCCCAAAAAACTACTCCAAATTCTGCTCATTGATTCTGGCAATTAAACCTTGTAAAACGGCTTGACGTTCGGGCGTACTTTCTGGGTATTCCATTTTCAATTCTTTCATCTTTTCCAAAATTATACTACTGATAATCAACCGCATATTCTTTTTATCATCGGCAGGAACTACATACCAAGGAGCATTTTTTGAAGCCGTCTCATTCACCATTTCTTCATAAGCTTTCTGATATTTTTTCCAAGAATCTCGCTCTTTTACGTCGCCTTCTTCAAATTTCCAGTTTTTGGTTGGGTCTTGTATCCGTTCAATTAAACGTTCGGCTTGAACTTCTTTCGAGATATTCAAATAGAATTTAAGAATAACCGTTCCGTTTCTTGATAGATATTTTTCGTAGTTATTAATATCTTCATAGCGTTGTTCCCAAACTTTATCTAAATCTTTGGTAAACTCAGCAGGAATCTTTTGGTAATTTGTCAAGATTTCGGGGTGAACTTTCACCACCAATGTTTCTTCATAATACGAGCGGTTATGAATGACTAATTTTCCTCTTTCTGGCATTTTGAGGGTATTTCTCCACATAAAATCATGGGCTAATTCTTGCTCAGACGGGCGTTTAAAACTATGTACCTCCACCCCTGCTGGATTCACGCCTGACAATACTGCTTTGATGGTACCGTCTTTACCCGCTGCATCAGAAGCTTGAAAAATCAGAAGCATCGAGTAACGGTCATGGGCGTACATAAGGCTTTGATATTTATCCATTTTATCATGGAGTTCAGCCATCAGTGTATTATAATCTTCTTCTGATTCATAAAAATCCTTAATTTTAGTATCAGATTTTTTAATATCTAATTTTTTATCACCTGTAAATTCAAAATCTTTAATATCAATTTTCATATTTTTGTTTTATTAAGTTAAATAATAGCGAACGAAAGGCGACTAATGAAAGCAAATCAATTTGCTTTCTATTGAATTTGGCAAATATAGATACATAATCATATCACCACTTTTCATCAATCACATTTCACTTGTTATACATAAAAGCAATTTAACCAAAATTCTTAAACTTTTCTTACAATGACTTTACGAGACATTTTTGCCAATATTTCCGCTAATCCTTCTTTGCTATTATGGTTTCTTTTGTGTGTACCCTTATTGACATTCCTGAGTAGTATTTGGCAAAATCCAAATACGCCTCCGCAACAAAGTCCGAACCGTCATGTCTATGCTATTTTGGCTTATTTGGCGTGTATTCCCGGAATTTTTGCTATTACTTTAAATATGTATCTTTTCCTTTTTGAGCGTCAGAGCATTTGGGATATGAACCTTGTAACACAACTTTTACCAATCGTTACGATGGTCGGAACGCTCATTATTATTAAACGAAATATTCCTTTTGAATACGTACCCGCTTTTGGTAAGTTATCGGGCTTTGTCACTTTGGTTTTTGCCATGATTGGTATCATGTGGTTTGTAGATAGACTGCGTATATATGCCATTACTTACGTTCCCTTTCAGTATATCGCCATTGGTTTTATCGGAATGTTATTACTGATTCGTTTTGGATGGAATAAGATGTTTTAAATATTAACATTTATTAATTTATTTCGGAAAGCAACATTTGTTAAGGTTGAGTTACAAAATTATCTCTTATCTTTAAACGTATAAACTCTAAAGAGATGCCGCCACCTTAATCAATAAATATGCGTTTCCTCTATTCAACTATTGTTACGTTATTGTTATTTCAAAGTATTTTAAATGGTCAGACTAAAAAAGACCATTATATTTTTCATTTTGGGCTTCGTTCTGTTGATGTTCGTAGCGATAATTCCTTGCCCACCAGTTTCAAACCTGTTGTAGATGTGGGTTTTGGCATCAACTATCAACTTAGTAAAAATCTGCAATTTCAACCTGAAGTACGTTATACTCCACGTGGTTATCGAGCAAAAACTAATCTTTCAGATTCTACTTTTATAAGCAATTCCTTATCATTACATTATCTTGATTTGTGTCCAAATTTCAATTATACTTTTGGAAATCCAGCTTATAGTTTTACACATTTATCTGTTTGGGGAGGTCCATATTTAGGTATAGGTATTGTTGGGCAATCTGTTACGTCTGGAACAATCTTGAACAAAACCGAAACAAGAGCAGATAGCACATTTTCACGAACAAACGCTACTTTTGGCAATGGACTAAACAGAATTGATTATGGCTTAAATCTTGGAATTGGCTTACAATTTGACCGTTTGGCTCAAGTTGGTATATCTTACAATATGGGCTTTAATAATGTTTCAAGTTTTGCATCTTCACCACTATACAATCAGTCTTGGGGCGTGTATGTGAGAGTTCTTTTTGATGAAATATTTTAATTCAATTGCTCGATGTTGACAGAATATTAGCCCAACATCGAGCAACTAAAATTATCCTGCCCAATTCTCTCTATCCAAACTTCTATACTGAATAGCTTCTGCGATATGTTCCGTTCTGATGTCTTCTGTCCCTGCCAAATCCGCAATCGTTCGGGCTACTCTCAAAATACGGTCATAAGCACGAGCAGATAATTGTAACCGTTCCATAGCACGTTTCAGCAATAAATTACCAACTTCATTAATTACACAAATTTCTTTTACCATCTGAGAAGGCATCATGGCATTAGAATATATTTCTGGAAAATCTTTAAATCTATTCGTCTGAATTTCACGAGCTTTAATCACTCTTTCTCTAATTTGTTCTGACGATTCCGATTTCCGATTAGAAGATAATTGCTCAAATTTCACAGGCGTAACTTCTACGTGCAAATCAATTCTATCTAAAAGTGGGCCTGAAATTTTATTCAAATATTTTTGAACGACTCCCGGTCCACAAACACATTCTTTATCGGGATGATTATAATATCCACAAGGGCAAGGATTCATACTGGCAATCAGCATAAAACTTGATGGAAATTCAACTGCCCATCTTGCTCTTGAAATTGACACTTTTCTGTCCTCCAAAGGCTGACGCATCACTTCCAATGCCGTCTTTTTAAACTCTGGCAACTCGTCCAAAAACAAAACGCCATTATGTGCCAAAGAGATTTCACCGGGTTGTGGATTACTCCCACCTCCTACCAAAGCAGCATCAGAAATAGTATGATGCGGAGAACGATACGGTCGGGTAGAAACCAAAGTGGCTTTTGTGCCTAATTTTCCAGCAACAGAATGAATTTTAGTTGTCTCTAATGCTTCATGAAGAGTAAGCGGTGGCAAAATAGACGGAATACGCTTCGCCAACATGGTTTTCCCTGCTCCGGGAGGCCCAATCATAATGGCATTATGCCCACCTGCTGCGGCAATTTCTAAGGCTCTTTTTATATTTTCTTGTCCTTGAACGTGAGAAAAATCGGCATCATAATCATTTTGAGAACTGGCAAAAATATCTCGTGTATCCGTAACTAAAGGTTCAATTTTCAGAGAACCTCTTAGAAAATCAATCGCTTCTTTTAAGTTTTTTACGCCGATAATATCCAAATTATTCACAATAGAAGCCTCCATTGCGTTTTCCGTAGGAAGAATAAAACCTTTAAATCCTCTTTTGCGGGCTTCAATAGCTATTGGCAAAACGCCTTTTATTGGGCGAAGCGACCCATCGAGGGCTAATTCTCCCATGATAACGTAATTTTCTAATTCTTTCAAATTAGCTTGTACCGAAGCATGGACAATCCCCAAAGCAATGGGTAAATCATAAGCAGAACCCTCCTTACGAATATCCGCAGGGGCAAGATTTACGACAACTTTTGTTCTTGGAAAGAAATAACCGACTTGTTTAATGGCAGACTCCACTCGTTGTTCAGATTCTTTGACGGCTCCGTCTGGCAGTCCCACGATGTAGAAATGTTGTCCTTGTCCTTCGCTAACTTCCACAGTTATTATTGTAGCATCAACGCCGTGAACGGCACTTCCGAAGGTTTTAGCGAGCATAGTTGCAGTGTTTTAAATGTTAAGAAATTTGTCAAATATACAAAGAAAATCACCTTGTCACAATCATTTTCCAAGAACTCAATCCACCACAATTTGTATTGATATAAGGTAAACCAATCCAACAAAATGCCTATATTTGACTATCAATATCATTCAAAATTACTCGATTGAATCATGCAAGTTGACCATTGGCAGTTTCTTCAAAATTATACTCCTGCACGTATCGCTCGTGGGCGGGCTGGTCATAGTTTTCCAACAAATGAACTCCTAAAATTTCAAGCAGACCACGCCCAAGCTCGTGATGCTGTTTATTCAACCCTTAATATTCCTGCATTATCAGAATCCCTACAATTGACTTTAGATTTACCAATCATTCACCTAAAAAGTGGTATAGAAAATCGTTCTCAATATTTACAAAGACCTGATTTAGGGCGAACATTAAGCCAAGAGTCTCGGGAAGTCTTGCAGACGATGAAAGCAGAGGAGTCAGATGTTTGTTTTGTCGTTACAGACGGACTTTCTGCTGAGGCTATCAATCAAAATATTGGTTCAGTTTTAGAAAATATTATAGCAAAACTCAATAAAATTAATTGGAAAATTGCATCTATTTGTCTTGTAGAACAGGGACGAGTGGCAGTTGCAGACGAGATTGGCTATCTACTAAAATCCAAAATTGTGGTAGTATTTATTGGTGAACGTCCAGGACTGACTTCCCCCAATAGTATGGGAGCGTATATCACTTTTAATCCTCAAGTAGGCATAACTGATGAGAGTAGAAATTGTGTATCCAATATCCGCCCTGAAGGCATGAATCCTGAAACAGCTTCTGATAAAATCATCTACCTTTTAAATGAAATGAAAGTAAAAAAGATAAGTGGAGTGCATTTGAAAGATGAAGCAAATGACTCAAAATACTTGAATTAACTCCTTAATTCTTAGTATTAGACTTTAAAATATTAATAGAAGAGTGTCAAATTGTTAATGTGAAAACAGAAAAAACATACTCATTCTTTTTTATCCTTTTTTTCATGCAACTGAGAAACAGAATTCTTTGCTCATGTAATTTTTGCTAAATTTAGGCAAGTTTTAGTCTTAATTATCTTGCTTTCAAGTGCAGTTTTCCTATTTTTGTCATGCGTTTTAATAACGCAAATTTTTTTGACCTAATAAAGTGGCGGCTTTATTAGGTCTTTTTTTATATCTATACGCACAGAATTACTTCTTTTTGACTAAAATATTTTTGGCAACTTCGTGGCTAATAAAATAATTTGAGTTTCCTCCATTATTTATGGTCATTGATTTATCAAAATCATTGATTTCAATTATGGTAACATTCGCCCCTAAATTCATTCCAATTTTTGCCAAATATTGCAAAAAACTCGTTGAATGTTGTGCCACTCCCATCATCACTACCGTTTGATTAATGGCAATACCAGAGAGATTTTTATAACCTAATTCTGGCATTTTTCCATCTTTATCTGGAATTGGGTCACCGTGTGGGTCAAACTGTGGATAATCTAAAAATTCATCTAAGCGTTGCACCAACTCTTCCGAATTGATATGTTCCAATTCTTCTGCAATTTCGTGTACTTCATCCCAATTGAACCCCAATTTATTCACTAAAAAAACCTCCCAAAGACGGTGCTTTCGGATAACCTTCAAAGCCACTTCTGCCCCTTTTTCAGTTAGTCGAACACCCTGATACTTTTGGTAACTCACCAACTGTTTTTCAGAAAGTTTTCTGAGCATATCAGTCACAGAAGCCGCCTTCGTTTGCGTCAGTTCTGCCACGGCATTGGTACTGATTTCGCTTTCTGTTTCAGCAGACAGTTTATAAATAATCTTTAAGTAGTTTTCTTCAGTAAATGAAATCATGACTTTGTGTTTAGGTAGTAGAAATTAGGTTTTAGGTTTTGGGAATTAGGTTTTAGAAATTAGATACCTAATCTTTAAAACCCTAAAACCTAAAACCCAACCCCTAATCCCAACAATAAACAAAGATATTATTTTTCAACATAATAAATAAATTTTAGACAAGCCTAAAAAAATATTTTGAATTACAAATATTTGAAAATACTTTTGTGTAACTTACAGTAATACAAATTGATTAATGTAAAAATGGAAATACAAGGCAACAATACAAATCATTCATTACCAGAAGTATATGCGTCGATAAATGTCCCTAAAAATGGCTCGTTTTGGCGTAAATTATGGGCTTATACAGGGCCGGGACTGATGGTGGCGGTTGGCTATATGGACCCCGGAAATTGGGCAACAGATATTGCAGGAGGTGCTAAATTTGGTTACACGCTTATTTCGGTTATCCTAATTTCTAATCTTTTTGCGATGTTACTCCAACATCTTTCTTTAAAATTAGGTATTGTCTTGGGGCAAGATTTAGCCCAAGCCTGCCGAAATGCGTATTCTAAACCGACGGCAATTATTCTTTGGGTTTTATGCGAAGTTGCCATTGCAGCTTGCGACTTAGCCGAAGTTATTGGCTCAGCCATTGCCCTTAATTTGTTGTTTGGACTTCCGCTGACGGTTGGCGTTGTGATTACGGTATTGGATGTTTTAGTTTTACTTTATTTTCAAGGAAAAGGATTCAGAGCATTAGAAAGCATTGTTGGTTCATTAATCTTCATGATTTTTTGTTGCTTTGCTTACGAAATTGTTGTTTCTCAACCGTCCGTTTCTCAAATATTTGGTAATCTTTTACCGAAAACAGAAATTGTAACCAATCCAGCAATGCTTTATGTGGCTATCGGGATTTTGGGAGCGACTGTTATGCCTCATAATTTGTATTTACATTCAAGTATTGTACAAACTCGAAATTTTGAGAAAAATGCAGAAGGAAAGCGTTCGGCAATATATTTCGCAACGATTGATTCTACTTTGTCTTTATCACTTGCCTTTTTTATTAATGCTGCTATTTTGATTATGGCAGCCGCAACATTTCATAATTCAGGAAATCAAAATGTTGCTGATATTCATGACGCTTATCATTTGCTCGACCCTGTTTTGGGTGTAAAATTTGCAGGTATTTTCTTTGCCGTTGCTCTTTTAGCATCAGGACAAAACTCCACGCTTACGGGTACGTTGGCAGGGCAAATCGTGATGGAAGGTTTTTTGAATATTCGCCTAAAACCTTGGCTCAGACGTTTAATAACTCGTTTAGTAGCCGTTGTGCCAGCACTTATCGTAACGATTCTTTACGGAGAACAAGGCACAGGCGATTTATTGGTATTGAGTCAGGTTATTTTATCGCTTCAACTGAGTTTTGCGGTAGTGCCGTTGGTTATGTTTACGAGCGATAAATTGAAAATGGGTGAATTTGTAAACTCAAATCTGTTAAAGATTATGTCATGGATTATTGCCGTCATTATCATTAGTTTAAACGGATATTTGCTGTGGGATACGCTTTTTTAATCGGAACAATAAAAGGTTTTTCACAAGACAAACGATAGACCACAGATGAAACGGACTATACTGATTTTCGCTGATTTTTCTTGATTTTATCCGATTGTGTATCCCAGTGTAAATCTATAAAATCTGTTCAATCTATGGTCTAAATTTGTCTGCGACAAATAGTTTATAGTTTCGTTTTTAATTAATTTTATTCCATGAAAATATTAGACCCAAACGGATTGGTTGACAATCTGTACAAATACGTCCAAACCAATATCGAAATTGCCAAGGTAGAGGTTCAAGAAAGAATTGAAGATACCATCAAGAAAGTAGCGATTATTGCTATTTTGGTATTGTCTGGAGCAATGTTTTTCATTTTTGTTTTACTTACATTGGCTTTATTTTTGAATCATGTTTTAGCAAGCAACTATCTCGGTTTTTTGATTGTTACTATCCTATTAGCCATTATTATAGGCATTGCTTTTTTAGTTTTAAAACGCTTTTTACCAACAGCACAACAAGAAGATGATATTCTGAAAGATGAAGAATTCTAATTGTTAAAACCTGTTTAAGAGCGTTAATCGAAACTTTTTTTTCCATCGAAAAGGCAATTTTTGTACTTTTGGGTAGTTTTTATCTTACAAAGAGATTAAAACCATTACAATTATGTTTCCAACCGTAAGCCCGAAAAAGACCTCAGAACGTAAAATACAACTACACAAAGAGGCACAAGCATATAAAAAAACGATTGATGGTCAGGTAAATGACCTCAAATCTGAAGCCGCTCGTATTGGCACAACCGCCCTCATTGTGGGTACGGCATTGGCAGGAGTTTATGTGATTTTTAGTTTATTTACCTCCGATTCTAAAAAGAAAAAAACAACACAAGTTGTCGTTGAAAATCCTAATTTACCTGTTGTTGTAAAGAAGGAAAAAGACAAAGAATCGTGGTTAGTTTCGTCAATCAAAAGCTATATGATTGCGTTTGTAATGGCAGTTGCCAAAGACAAAATCATGGAAGCATTGGCGATTTTAAAAGAAAATAATGACCCAAAATCTACTAAATAACCTTTACGAACGAAAAGCTCAAGGTCAAAAATCTTTTGCCGTTTTGATTGACCCCGACAAAGTAAATCTTGATAACTTTTCTAACTTATTGAATCTCTGCACGGAATATGGTGCTGATTATATCTTCGTGGGTGGCAGTTTGATTACTAATTATGTAATTTCAGAAGTGATTGCCCAAATAAAAAGAGAAACGAATATTCCCGTTATTTTATTTCCGGGAAATAGCCTTCACATTGACGTACAAGCAGATGCCATTTTGTTGTTATCTTTAATTTCGGGTAGAAATCCAGAGTTTTTGATTGGACAACACGTTATTTCAGCCCCTCTTTTACGGAAAAGTGGTTTAGAAATTCTCCCAACAGGTTATATGCTAATTGATAGCGGAAAGCCAACAACGGTTTCTTATATCTCCAACACAACACCCATTCCACACGATAAAGCAGGGATTGCCGCCTGTACCGCAATGGCTGGAGAAATGTTAGGATTAAAATTGACTTATCTTGATGCGGGTTCGGGAGCGATGAATCCTGTTTCGCCAGAAATGATTGCGGCAGTCAGACAATCTGTCGATACGCCAATCATTGTAGGTGGGGGAATCAATACCGCTAAAAAAGCAAAAAATGCCCTTTCAGCGGGTGCTGATGTCATTGTGGTAGGCAATGGTATTGAGCAAAATATTGATTTATTGAAAGAAATAGCTATATCAGTGAACAGTTATCAGTGAACAGTTATCAGTTAACAGTAAGCAGTTATCAGTAGCTTTAATTTGGTAATTGTTCGATGATAATTGATTCATTGAAAGAAATAAATTTGACAGTGAACAGTTATCAGTAGCTTTAATTTGGTAATTGTTCGATGATAATTGATTTATTGAAAAAAATAAATTTGACAGTGAACAGTAAACAGTTATTAGTAATTTTATTGTTCACTGATAACTGTTCACTGATAACTGCCAACTGCTAATATCCTCCTCTAAATTTATAAGTATCCGAAACCTTCTTAATCGCTACGATATACGCTGCAATTCTCATTGGTACGTTAAATTGTTGAGACGTCAAGAAGACTTTATCAAAAGCATCCTTCATAATTCTATCCGAGCGACGGTTTACTCTGTCCAACGTCCATTTATAACCAATTCTATTTTGTACCCACTCGAAATACGAAACCGTTACACCTCCTGCATTTGCCAAAATATCAGGCACAACCAAGATACCTTTGTTGTTGATAATATCATCTGCTGATGCCGAAGTAGGGCCATTTGCCCCTTCAACAATCATTTTAGCTTTGATATAAGGAGCATTTTCATTGTTAATTACGTCTTCTTTTGCCGCAGGAACTAATACGTCCACGTCAAGGGTAAGTAATTCATCATTGGTGATTTTCTCAGCTCCGGGGAAGTTTTCTAAAGTCCCTTTGTTCAAATCACGATATTTGATTGCTCCTTCAATGTCAATTCCATTTTCATTGTAATACGCTCCCGAAATATCGGAAATAGCTTTTACCATCACGCCACGCTCGTGCAACAATACCGCTGCGTGCGAGCCTACATTTCCAAAACCTTGCACCGCAGCCGTTGCTTTATACGGATTGATTTTTAATTTATCCATACCCGCCAAAGCTGAAGTCATTACGCCACGTCCAGTTGCTTCGGTACGTCCCAACGAACCACCCAAAACCAAAGGCTTACCTGTTACTACGGCATTTACCGTCATTCCTTTCGCTTTTGAATATTCGTCCATCAACCAAGCCATTTCACGAGGGCCAGTTCCCATATCGGGAGCAGGAATATCACGGTCAGGACCAAAAACGTCCAACATCGCAACGGTGTAAGCACGCATAAGGCGTTCCATTTCTCCTGCCGACATCTCACGAGGATTACAAGCAATTCCACCCTTTGCTCCGCCATAAGGAATATCCACAACGGCACATTTCCAAGTCATCCATGCTGCCAAAGCACGCACTTCATCTAAATTAACATCTGGGTCAAAACGAATTCCGCCTTTACCCGGTCCTAAAATATTAGAATGTAATACTCGGTGTCCTTCAAAAACTCGAATCGAGCCATTATCCATCGTGATAGGAAGCCCAACTGTAACTTGGCGAGCTGGTACTTTCAAGATATAATACATTTCATCAGAAATTCCCAAAAGTTCAACGGCTTTATCAAAGCGTTGCATCATGGATTCCAATGGATTTTCTTTGTCCTTAATTGGAGCAGGTTCTATGTATGTCATGTTTAAAGAAAACCATCTGCAACTGCCTATTTATATTCTATGAAATGACAAATAGTTTGATTAAAAACATAAATTATCATAATTCATAGAGGCTGTTATCTCTATATTTGTAAATCTCGACTAATTGACCAAAGACTACAAACAAGCAATTTTAGATGTGTTTGTTGATGATTTGCACAAACTTACAACCTTTGAAATGAATAAATCAAGTGTTTTTATTTTAAGTAGAAATACTTGATTTTCAGGCAAAACAGACAAATTTGAAGTGTTTTTGTATTTTACTTTTTAACTTTATTGAAGATTAGCGTTTTCACCAAATAATCATTGGTAAAACATAAGAATTAAGAAATCATAAAATTTTAAAAAAATTTAATTAATTCTTGAAATATTGATATTTAAAACATTTTGATTTTATCTTTGTGAAAATTTTTACGGACAGACGATTCCAAAGTCAATAGAATCCTTATTCTTGAACCCACAAACCCTATTCGAAAGTTAATATGGAGACATTAGTAGAACAAAAAACCAGATACTCGAGTGAAGACCTTAAAGAATTTGAGGTATTAATCACTAAAAAGTTGGATGATATTCGAGCTGAATTAAACTACATTCGTGAAGCACTTCATAAACGTAATGACCCAGGTACTGACGTAACAGGTGGAAGTTCAAAATTGATGGAAGACGGAGCTGATAGTTCAGAAAAAGAAAGTATGAGCCAATTGGCAGCACGCTTACAGAAGTTTGCTACACAGTTAGAAAATGCCCTTATCCGTATCAAAAACGGAACTTATGGCGTGTGTATTGATACAGGAAAATTAATTCCGAAAGAACGCCTCAGAGCAGTTCCTCATACACAACAAACCATTGAAGCGAAATTAATGAAGCAACGATAATAAAAAAGAGTAGCCAACTTCAAAAAGTTGGCTATTTTCATTTTAAAACAAACTCATCTGCTCGACTTTAGGTAAAAATTTAGGCTCTTTAATGGAAAGTCCGCAATGTAAATTGATTTGCTGAATCCAATAATTAGCCATTTCTGGAGCAATCGTATTTTCACAAATATGAACAAAAAGCCAAAGTTCTTCTAAGCCTAAATCCAACCAAGTTTTTATTCTTTGAACCCATTCATCAATTCGTTTATAATCTGATGGATGTTCATTGCCGACCCAACGTATAACAGCCTTCGGTAAAGATAAACTTTGATGGGCAACATCACGCCTGCCCGCCACGTCTGTAATGACCGTTGCGTGTCCCAAACTATTCAATAAAGCTAAAGCATCTTGCCAAGCCTTTTCGTTTTTAAACCAATCTTCATTTCTAAATTCAACAGCAATTTTCAGATTATCAGGCAATTGTCTCAAATATTTCTCAAAAACGGCAAACTGTCTTGGCGAAAAATACGGAGCTAATTGCAAGAAAGGCATCCCTAATTTCTCCTCTAATTTCAAGATTTGGCGACAAAATTCGTCTGTCAAACCTTCAGCATTTTGCAATAATTTATCGTGAGAAATTATTTGTGGAAATTTAGTACAAAAGGTAAAATTGGGGCTTGATTCTACTTTCCAACGCTCAATTGTTTCATCATTTGGGATTTGATAATGCGTTACATTCAGCTCAATTGTATTAAATTGTTGAGAATATAATTTCAGAAAATCGGGCGTTTTTGCATTGTGAGGGTAGATTTTCCCGTTCCAATCTTTATTCGACCAAACAGGACAACCAACTTTAATAACAGGTTTTTCAACCTTTGCCCCCGACAATACTTTTGCATTAAAAGCATTGTCGGGTTTCAAGGTAAAATCTGTTTTTTCTACATCATATTTTGAAAGTTTTCCAAAATCCATTGATTAATTTTAACCGTTTTTAACACTACTCACAAAAGCCTTAATATCACCTGCTAAATCTGTTGACTGACCAATCAATTTGATAAAGGCACTACCAATAATTGCTCCTGCTGCTTGTGAAGACGCCTTTTTAAAGGTTTGATTATCAGAAATTCCAAAGCCAATCAAACGTGGATTTTTCAAATTCATAGCATTTACACGAGCAAAATACGCTTCTTGGTCAGTGGAAATACTTGATTTTGCCCCCGTCGTACTCGCAGAAGAAACCATGTAAATAAAACCATCGGAAATACTATCAATGTGCTTAATTCTCTCTTCTGAAGTTTGTGGCGTAATCAAAAAGGTATTCAAAATACCATATTTATCAAAAGTTGCTTTGTATTCTTCCTCATAAACGCTGGCTGGCATATCTGGCAAAATCAAGCCGTCCACACCAACTTCTTGGCATTTTTGGCAGAAATTTTCAACGCCAAATTGAATCACAGGATTTACATATCCCATCAATAAAATAGGTACAGTAATGCCCGCTTCACGAATTCCTGAAAGTTGTTCAAAAAGTAATTTTACCGTCATTCCATTATCCAAAGCAATTTGGTTCGACTGCTGAATAGTTTCGCCATCCGCCACAGGGTCAGAATACGGCATTCCGATTTCTACTAAATCAGCTCCACCGTCTTGAAGAGCCTTTAAAATCACGGTTGTATCGTCTATTTTTGGAAAACCTGCGGTAAAATAAACGTTAAGAATGTTATTTGTTTTTTCTTGGAAAAGTTGTTTAATACGGTTCATGTTTTTGTTACCCGACGCTTCCGCATCGGAATTTATTTTTAACGAACGAACTGAAAGTTCGTGTTACACACAAGCTACAAGCATATTTACAAAAGGTAAGGTTTTTGAATAATCCATTGTATCATATTCAAAACCAATGCGTTGTAGATTGTGATAATATTCGTTTTTGTTTTGGTAATAATATTTTTCTGAGGGAATTTGCCAAGCTTTATCCCCTAACTTTGAAGCTAAAAACCATTTTTCTAAAAGCCTTGCAGTTCGTCCATTTCCATCATTCAGCGGGTGAATATTTAAGAAAATAAGATGCAATAACGAAGCATAAAAAAAGGTTTCTCGAATGCTTAATTCATTTTTCAAAAGCAGTGATAAATCGGCAAAAAATTTTACAAGCTCCCCCTTCACTTGCTCGGGATTGGTGGCAACGTACAATATTCTTTCTCCACCCATTACAAACATAGGCGAAACTCGCCATCGTCCTCTTTCTGAGGCTCTTAGAAAGTTTTTAGTGATGAATTTATGGGCTTTCAAAATATTCTTTTCATTCAGCATATTATTTCTTGCAAAGGAATATGCTTCAAATAAATCATCGGCTTTTTTGGTATAATCCACCAAAAATTTAACGCCCAATAATTTATGTTTTAAGTACGAATCCAACTCAATTTCAACGCCTTCAATCTTGGAAGAATACACGACCGAACTGGACGTATAAAAAGTAAAATCTTGAATGGTATTCTGAAATTCTTGCAAATCAGCCATGCGTTTCCCCAGCTCATCTTCTTGAATAGAGAAATGAGGTAAAAGGGTATCGGATGGAAGAATTTTGAATTTCATTGTTTGTAACCCGATACTTCCGCATCGGGATTTATTTTTAACGAACTAAAAGTTCGTGTTACATCAAAATTGTTTTAGCTAATTCATTAAAATCCAACCCACCAAAAGTCCCAGAAGACATCATTAATAAATTAGCATTACGCCAAGATTGAGATAACAAAAACGCTTTCAGCGATTCGTTATCGGTAAAAACTTGTAGATTTGGATTATTGAAATGTACTTTAATATCTTCGGGCGTGATGGCAGGCAACTTTTTATGTTCCAGCGTTTTTGGACTAAAATACACTACTGGCACATCCGCTGCATTTAATTTATTAGCGTATTCTCCCAAGAAATCTTTGTTCAAACTACTAAATGTATGCAATTCTAAACAAGCTATTAATTGACGGTTCGGGAACTGAGCTTTTACGGCTTTGGTCGTTGCCTCAACCTTAGAAGGAGCATGAGCAAAGTCTTTATAAATTACTGTTTCGGCATTTTGACCCACTAATTCCAAACGTTTTGCTGCTCCTTTAAATGATGGAATCGCTGCATAAAATTCTTCATCTTCAATGCCAATTTGAGAAAGTACAAACTTTGCACCGTTCAAATTTTTGAGATTATGTTCTCCAAAAACTTCAATTTCAAGTTCTTTTTTATTCGATAAAATCAAGAATGTTTTGCCATCACGTACTTTACTTGGGTGAGCTTGATACGGTAATTTTCTCACGGCTTCACGTTCTACCGAGCCAATTTTAGCGACTAAAGCGTCTGTTTCATCATAGATAAAACTTCCTGCTTTGGGTAATTCATCGGCTAATAATTCAAACTGATGAACGTAATCGTTGAAATCTGGATAAACATTGATATGGTCCCAAGCAATGCCCGACATCAACATGACGTGTGGATGATAATGCAAAAATTTAGGCTGACGGTCGATTGGCGACGATAAATATTCGTCTCCTTCAATCACAATTACAGGTGCGTCCGACAGTTTCGCCATCGTATCAAAACCTTCAATTCTTGCTCCAACCATATAATCAAATTTACGCTTATGGTATTTCAGCACATGTAAAATCATCGAAGTAATGGTTGTTTTCCCATGACTTCCCGCAATGACAACTCTTTGTTTATGAAGACTTTGTGAATAAATAAATTCTGGATAAGAGTAAATTTTTATGCCTAATTCTTGAGCTTTAGCCAATTCAGGATTGTCCACACGAGCGTGCATTCCCAAAATTACACAACTTAAATCAGCCGTGATTTTCTCAGGAAACCACCCCATTTCAGCAGGAAGAAGTCCTTTATCTGCTAATAATGTTCGTGAAGGTTCATAAATTTCATCATCTGAACCCGTAATGACAAAACCTCTATTGTGTAAATCAATAGCTAAATTGTGCATGGCAGCACCGCCAATGGCAATGAAGTGAATTTTTTGCATAAATAAAATTTAGCGAATTAGCGATAAGCGAATGGCGATAAGTTGAGTATAGAATCGCTATCCACTAATTACATTTCGCTATCAATAAACTAATTTGCGTTTCAGAACGTTAAATATAAAATAAATACAATTTATTTACTTGCAAAGGTCATACTTTTATTGCACTTTTGCACGCTTTTTGTAGGAATACTTGGCAATCGATTATCAGTAATCGGGTGTCAATTTCTGAAACAATTTGCCCCAGAAAATTTTTAAAATCCAATAGCCGAAAGCTAAAAGCTGAAAGCTATACTAACAAACAATTTATGCTTTTTAGCTTAGGATGAAGAACTACATTGACCTGATTGACCAAACGATTGAATTCCCAACGTTGGAATTTAACATTGACCAAGATAATGAACTTTTGTTCAATAATGTGCCTTTAATGGACATTATCAAACAGTACGGTACGCCCCTCAAAATAACGTATCTTCCCAAAATTGGTGAGCATATAGAAAATTCAAAACGTCTTTTCAAGAATGCCATCAAAAAGTACAATTACAAAGGAAATTATACTTATTGTTATTGTACAAAATCTTCTCACTTTAAGTTTATCGTCGAAGAGGTTTTGAGCCATAATGTTCACCTCGAAACATCTTCAGCTTTTGATATTTCAATTATTAGAGATTTATATTCAAAAAATAAAATTTCTAAATCAACTTATATTCTTTGCAACGGATATAAATTGCCCCTTTACACACAGTATATCAGCGAATTAATCAACGAAGGCTTTAATTGCGTTCCCATTTTAGATAACCTAAAAGAGATTGACTTCTATGATAAATCGGTAACGGCTGAAACGGTAAATTTAGGAATTCGTATTGCAACAGACGAAGAACCAGACTTTGCTTTTTATACCTCACGTCTTGGACTCAGATATTCTGATGTCATGGATTTGTACAAAAATAAAATCCAGAATAGTGAGCGTTATAAATTAAAAATGTTACATTTCTTCATCAATACGGGTATTAAAGATAGTGCCTATTATTGGTCAGAATTGAGCCGTTTTATTTATAAATATTGCGAAATGAAGAAGGTTTGCCCAGACCTTGATTCTATTGATTTGGGTGGCGGTTTGCCAATTCAAACTTCATTACAATTCAACTATGATTATCAGTCAATGATTGATGAAATCGTTGAATCTATTTCATGGATTTGTAATAAAAATAACGTTCCTGTTCCAAATTTATTTACGGAATTTGGTTCATATACTGTTGGAGAAAGTGGTGCAGTTTTGTATGAAATCATTGACCAAAAATTACAAAACGACAAAGAGCTTTGGTACATGATTGACGGTTCTTTCATTACGCAATTACCCGATTCGTGGGGAATGAACCAAAAATACATCATGTTGCCTGTGAATAACTGGGGAAGTCCATACCAAAAAGTGAATTTAGGAGGTTTGACTTGCGATTCGATGGATTTTTACAATACAGAAGCACACAGTTCAGATTTATATTTACCAATTTACGAAGAAGGTCAAGAGCGTCAATTTGTAGGATTTTTCCATACAGGAGCTTACCAAGAATCTTTAGGTGGTTACGGTGGAATTCAGCACTGTTTGATTCCTGCTCCAAAACACGTAATTGTGGACAGATTAGAAGACGGAACAATCACAACACGTTTATTTGCCGACGAACAAGGTAAAGAAGGTATGATGACGATTTTGGGCTATGGCGACAAAGTTCAAGAGCAAGAAGAAAAAGTATTAGTGATTAGTCAAGAAGATATGGCATTGGCTGAGCAAATGTCATTGGTTGAGCAATAATAAAAGAAATTAAGAAAAACTGAGGAAGGTGCATTTCACTAACCGATTGAAAATTAATTACTTGTAGAACAATAATTAAAAACGTTTTTCGTAATTTTGTTATGTAATTAATCCTTACACAACCCATACTAATACTGAATCATGAAAAAATCGACCATCATTTTTGGATTATTAGCAGTGCTTTCATTGGCATCATGTGCAAGAAAAAACAATTGTCCTGCTTACGGAAGTACAAGCATAGAAAAGCCTGCATATAAAGGTAGAAACTAAGACCTTGACTATAAAAAAGGCGTTAGAAATGATTTTATTCATTTTTAACGCCTTTGATTAACTTCCCGAAAGTTTTAGAACTTTCGGGAAGTTTCATAAATTCTCTTAACTAAACAACATTGGGTTTAACTCTAAAACCTAACACCTGTATTAGTTCGTTTTCAATAACTCAACTTCAAAAATCAAAGTAGCTCCTCCAGGAATATCAGCACCTGCACCACGCTCGCCATAAGCCAAATGATGAGGAATAAACAACTTGTATTTGCTTCCTTCTGGCATTAATTGCAAACCCTCTGTCCAACCCGTAATTACTTGGTTTAAGCCAAAGCTAATAGGTTCGTTACGCAAAACGCTACTATCAAAAATAACGCCATCGATAGTCGTTCCGTGATAGTGCGTCAATACTTTCGCTCTTGGTCCACTTGGTTTCTGTCCTTTTCCTTCTACAATAACTTCATATTGTAAACCGCTTTCTGTTTCAGTAACTTCTGGTCTTTTTTTATTTTCTGCTAAAAAGGCTTGTCCTCTTTCTATTTCAGCTTTTAAGATTTCTCTCATGTGTCCTTGTTGTCTTTCAAAAATATTCATGATAATTGATAAAATAATCGTTCAATTTAAACGTCAAAGATAAGGATTATTCATTCCTTTTTAATCATCAAAGCTTTAATTTATGGTCAGAGAAATCATGGAAATCATCTGTAAAAACCTTAACTTAGAGTAAGTTTAAAAGAGCAAAGCATTTATTTAAAACTATTATTCAATCACGATATGTACGCACTCAAAAATGGCAAAATATTCACTTCTGAAGAAATCATCGAAGACAAAATCATACTAATTGAAGGTAAAAAAATCAGCAAATTCATTGTAGAAGAAGATATTGAAGATATTGACACAGACATACAAGTTATTGATTTAAAACACTTTAATATCGCTCCAGCCTTTATAGACATTCAGATTTATGGCGGTGGTGGAAGTTTATATAATTCAAAAACAACAGAAGAAACGATTAGAAAAACTTACCTTGAAGTTCGTCGTCAGGGAACAACCTATTTTCAAATAACGCTTTCTTCAACGCCTTTAGATAAAATATTAGAAGCCATTAAAGTAGCTAAAGATTATCTGAAAAATGGCGGAAAAGGCTTAATTGGCTTACACCTTGAAGGACCTTTTTTTAGTTTTCCAAAGCGTGGAGCTCACGTAGCGGAGTTTATCAGAAAACCGACCGATGAAGAATTACAAACCATTATTGAGGCTTGCAAAGGTTTACCCACTTACATGACTGTTGCTCCCGAAGAATTTACCGATGAACAATTACAAATGTTGTTGAGCAGCGATATTATTCTTTCGGCGGGTCATAGTTCTGCCACTTACCAACAAGCGATGGGAGCTTTTGAAAAAGGCATCAAACGTGTAACGCATTTGTTTAACGCCATGTCACAATTTCAAAGTCGTGAACCGGGTTTGGTTGGAGCAACTTATGATTCTGACGTTTGGGCAAGTATCATTCCCGATGGCATTCATGTGGATTTTAATAGCGTTAGAATTTCTAAGAAAATGATGGGGAAACGATTATTGATGATAACAGATGCCGTAACCAATGATGTTTCGGGCGACTACAAATTTATTCATGCAGGAACACACTATACAGACACCAAAGGGGTTCTTTCGGGTTCAGCTTTGAGTATGATGCAAGGTGTTAAAAATTGTGTTGAACAAGTAGGAGTTTCATTGGAAGAATCTCTCCGAATGGCATCTACTTATCCCGCAGAAGCAGTAAACGCAGGTCATTATCTCGGAAAAATAAAACCTGACTACCAAGCAAATATGGTCATTTTTGATGATAATTTTGTGGTGAAAGGTATTATTGAACATGGCTGCCTTGAATGGTTTTAACAGAAAAAAATTAGGAATGAACATTACCTCAAAACAACCCAATACAGGAACCACTATTTTTACAGTTATGTCAAAGTTAGCCGCAGATTGCGGTGCATTAAACCTATCGCAAGGTTTTCCTAATTTTGATTGTTCTCCCAAACTGACTGATTTAGTTACGCATTATCTCAAAAAAGGCATGAATCAATATGCTCCAATGGCAGGGATTCAACCATTTCGAGAAGTGATAGCTCAAAAAATTAGTGATGCTTACCAAATCAATTATCATCCAGATACAGAAGTAACCATCGTTTCTGGAGCAACTGAAGCTCTTTACGCTGCCATTGTTGCCGTAGTTCATCAAGGAGACGAAGTGATTTTACTTGAACCTTGTTATGATTCTTACGCTCCCGCCGTTACGCTCAACGGAGGCACGCCTGTTTATGTAACGCTCACGCCCGAAAATGGCTATAAAATTGATTGGAACGTAGTAAAATCTAAAATTACGGAACGGACAAAACTGATAATTTTAAATACTCCACATAATCCAACGGGAACCGTTTTGAGCGAAGATGATTTAACACAATTAGCAGAAATTGTAAGAGATACCAATATTTTCTTGATTGGTGATGAAGTTTACGAACACATTATTTTCGACGGAAGAGAACATTGGTCTTTACTTAGAAATCCTATTTTACAAGAACGTAGTTTTATTTGTGGTTCATTCGGGAAAACCTTTCATGTAACAGGCTGGAAAATTGGTTATTGCCTTGCCCCTAAAGCCCTCACCGAAGAATTCAGAAAAGTACACCAATGGCTAACTTTTAGCACCGTTACACCCATTCAATACGCTTTGGCTGATTTTCTAAAAGAGCCTGATAATTATTTATCCATTCCAAAATTTTATCAAGAGAAACGAGATAAGTTTTTAACATGTATCAAAGACTCTCGTTTTACGTACACGCCCGCACATGGCAGTTTTTTTCAATGTGTTAACTATCAAAATATTACAGACGAAGGAGATTATGATTTAGCCATAAGACTAACCCGTGAAATTGGCGTAGCGAGTATTCCTGTTTCGGTATTTTATAATCAGAAAAATGACTATAAAATTTTGCGTTTTTGTTTTGCCAAAGACGATGAAACCTTAGAACGTGCAGGAGAACATTTATGTAAACTCTAAAAAAAACGATATTTGAGCTTAGATTTATAAAAATTCTTATCTTTACTTATATTTTTTTTATACAATTTAACCAATTATCATTATGAAACTCTTATATAAAATCTGTATTCTTTTCTCAACAGTATTGTTGAGTATGAGTTGTAGTAAACAAAGTGTTACTTCAAGTTCAAATAATAATAACAATTCAGCAATGTATGGAGAAGTCCAACACTCCAGAAATAATACAGGCTCAACGGTAGTAATAGAAGAAAATAATACCATGCAAAATGCCACGATGGACTATTATCTTCAACAAGTTGCGGGCGTAAATATTACAGGAACAGGGGCAAGTGCCAATGTTACTATTAGAGGCATTAACTCATTTGTTTCAAATCTTGAACCCTTATTTTTAATAAATGGTCAGGCAATGAACAACTTCTCTACTGTTTACTATTTATGTAATGCTAATAACATAAAATCAGTCGCAGTTCTAAAAGACGCAGCCAGTTGCAGTATTTATGGAGCTCGTGGGGCTAACGGTGTTATTGCTATTACCCTCAAAAAATAAATACTCCCAAACATTCCTGATGATAAATTGACCTTGTAGAAGCAATCCTCTATTTCATTTACTTAACTTTGTGTAATGTTATAAAATAGACTTCTTGCAAGAAGTCTAATGCAAAATCAAGCAAATGAAAATCAAATACATATTACCCATGTTCTTCTTAGCAACCGCTTGTACCAAACAGCCTAAGTTAGAAGGACTTGACCTCGAAAAATGGAAAGCCGATAAAGGCGGGTGTTCGGGCGAGCGTACCAAAAATATTGAAAAATTAAAATCTTTGAAAGAAGAGATAAAAGGGGTTAGCTCAAACGATATTGATGATTATTTGGGAAGACCAGACGTTCAACAATTAGCCGACCGCAATCAGGAATATTACATTTATTTTCTTGAAAAAGGAAAACATTGCGAAACCCTACAAGAAAAGTCTGATGCACAGTCTATGGTTTTACGTTTTTCAGCAATGGGAATGGCTACCGAAGCAACTTTTCAAAGAGGAGTACCCAAATAAAAGGATTAGAAGCAAAAAAGTCCTCACGTACAATGTACATGAGGACTACAAATATTTATTTAAAGTAAGGATTTTCGACTACTTAGAATTTTATTGGTAAAACATAATAAGATGCTACCTCAATTCCTTGAATTTTTGCTGGATTCCAAGAACCCATCTTTTTCACCACCTTAATGGCTTCAGCACTTAATTGTGGGTCAGAGCTACTGGCTAAAACATGAACTTTACTGATTTCTCCGTAACGTTCAACCATAAATCTAACTAAAACAGTTTCCCCTTTTGAACCTTTCGGGCGAACAATATTTTGACTAATGAATTTCTTCAATCCGTCTTGTCCATCTGGAAAAGATGCTGGCAACTCTACATCATAATACGTTGAATCTCTATCAACAGTCATATTCTTGAAACGACTTGCTCTGGCTTTATCTTTATCAATTAAAAGACCTAATTCACTATCACTATCTAATACACTTGCAATTAACGCTTTATCTTTATCAGAGAAAGTGGTTGGCACTAATACACTCTTTTGTGATTTGCCAGAAAATGCTACAAATAGCATTAACATTAGGGTAAAGTTTTTCATGACTCTTATAAGTTTAAAAATTTCCACAATTAAGCATTGAGAAACGTAACTACTTGAAACGAAAACAAGATTGAATATTTTTAAATTTTAAACAAACTTGGATTCTCGACTTTCATGGCGGTTACGGTCAAGCAATCTTAACGTGAAAATTTTTCTTATACCAAATCATGGCTTATAGGAATAACTTCACAAAGTAAGGATTTTCAAAAAGTATGCCAACTTTTTGTTTGGTGTACAAAGATATAAAATTACAATTCATAACTCCAAACATTTTGCCAAAAATATTTTTCATCTATTTTGTTGAAAAACAGCAAGTTATACCTTTTCACCTAAATTTATTATTTAATATAAAATATCAAAAAGGGGCTGAATAAAAATAAAAAATAGAAATATTCTGTGTTCGTGTAAATAAAAAGCGTGTTAAAAATGACATTAGCTCATTTTTAACACGCTTTTTATTTTAATTTTAATATTTCTATTAGGACTTTTTCAAGAAATTAGTCTTTATCCAAGAACCATCCCAAAACAGTCGATAGAAAAGAAAGTCCAAAACTAAAGATTAATGGAGGAATAAAGCCTTGAACTGTAAAGCCTTGTATAAAATGAGCAACAACGTAAACAACTATTACGTTGATTACCAATAAGAAAAGTCCAAGCGTTAGAAAAGTGATTGGAAAACTTATAAATTTCAAAATTGGCTTTACAAAAGTGTTCGCAAAACCCATTGCTAAAGCTACTAAAACGGAAGTTTGGAAGCTATCAATTTTAATGCCAACAATGTATTTTGTACCAAACATTATTACTACGGCAATAATTAAGTATTTGATAATAAAATTTACCATAACTATTTGAAGGTTTTATTTGTGTCTTTTACGAAGTACGTCAATAATTTCGTCAAAGTCAATGCCTCTTTGTTCCAATAAAACTAAGTAATGAAACAGTAAATCGGCAGCTTCTCCTTTGAATAAATCATCGTTAGAATCCATTGCTTCAATGACTAATTCTACGGCTTCCTCTCCTACTTTCTGAGCAATTTTATTTGTTCCTTTTTCAAAAAGACTTGCAGTATATGATTTCTCAGAAGGATTATTTTTTCTATCACGAATGGTAGATTTTAAATAATTTAACCAGCCTGCTTGTCCTTCATTAATCTTTTCATTCCAACAAGTATCTGCACCTGTATGACACGTTGGACCATCTGGATTAACTTTTATCAGAAGCGTATCTTCATCACAATCGTTTGCGATGCTTACCACATGAAGAAAATTGTTTGACGTTTCACCTTTAGTCCATAAACGTTGTTTAGAACGACTAAAAAAAGTAACGATTCCGTCTTTTTGCGTTTTTTCAAAAGCCTCTTGGTTCATATAACCAAGCATCAGCACCTTGTCTGTTTTGGCATCTTGAATAATGGCAGGGATAAGTCCGCCTTGTTTATTAAAATCTATGTTCATGTTTAATTATAAAATGCTTTCGTCAAAAAAATTGGTGAAGCCTTTCGAAATAAGATGATTTTTCAAAATAACATCTCGTGTCCAAAGTGGTACATTTAATTCGAGTGAGAGAGCAACAAATGGAGTGTCCTTATCATCTACATCTTTGCATAAATAATAAGCATCTATGAAATTTTTAACTGAAATTGTGGATTCATTTACGAAATATAACTTTTCTACAACTTTCTCAAAAAGAGTATGAGTATCTTCTTGAGTGCCTTTTGATTTTTCAAGAATCATATCGTGATGCAAAAATGTTTCATAGACAAACAAATTTGGAGTCAAAAAGCTATAATCTTGTTGAGAAAAGAAGAATCTGGCACTTTTAGCTTGATTTTTATGTAGAAAAGCAAAAACTAAATTTGTATCAATGATTACTTCATTATTCATCTTTTATGAATTTATGCTTATTTCTCTCCCACCAATGTGATTTCATTTCGTTGCCAATTGTTTGAATTGAATCATCGAAATCAACTTCATCAATTAATAATTTTACTTCAAGCCATTCTTTAAATTCTTTAAGAGTAGCTTCTGAAATAGGACGTTTAATTCTAAATAAAACCTCCGTTGGTTGATATTCTATTGTTAAAGCTCCCATATTACTAATATTTTATTTTCGTAAAGATACCAAAATTATCATAATCTTATCGCAACGCCTTTTTCTTTCAAATAGGTCTTTAAATCAATAATGTCTATTTCTTTAAAGTGAAAAATGCTGGCGGCAAGTCCTGCATCGGCTTTTCCTTCTGTAAATACGTCGTAAAAATGTTCCATCGTTCCTGCCCCACCCGAAGCAATAATTGGAATAGATGAATTTGCTGAAATAATAGAAGTTAGCTCATTGGCAAAACCAGCTTTTGTTCCGTCAGTATCCATTGAGGTCAAAAGAATTTCTCCTGCTCCTCTATCTTCTACTTCTTTTGCCCATGCAATGGTACGTAATTCGGTTGGTTTGCGTCCGCCATGTGTATGAACGATATGTTCACCTTCAACAAAACGTGTATCAATGGCAACAATAATACATTGAGAACCAAAATTTAATGCTAATTCGTCAATTAATTCTGGTCTTCTAACTGCCGATGAATTGATAGAAACTTTATCAGCACCTGCATTCAATAAAGCTGAAACGTCTTCAATTGATGAAATACCACCGCCAACAGTAAAAGGAATATTTACGTGTCTGGCTACATTTCTAACTAAATCAATTAATGTTTTACGATTGTCAACGGTAGCGGTTATATCCAAAAATACCAATTCATCAGCTCCTTGTTCAGCGTAAATGGCTCCCAATTCTACGGGGTCACCTGCATCACGAAGATTAACGAAATTAGTGCCTTTTACGGTTCTGCCATCTTTTATATCAAGGCAGGGAATTATTCTTTTTGTAAGCATGATTGCTAATTAATAGTTGATAGAGAATAGTGAACAACTTACCTTAATTAAAGCTTCTGATTCTAATGGATTGTGAAAAATAACGACAAACTCCATTAGCATTAAAACTATTCACTTTTATCTGTTAAACTCTGCCAATTGTTTCAACGTAACTCTACCCTCATAAATGGCTTTCCCGACGATTACTCCGAAAATATTCATTTCGTTCAACTTTACAATATCGTCAAAAACGGCAACGCCACCACTGGCAATTATGTGCAAGTCTGGGAATTTATCTTGCATTTTTTTATATAAATCAAAACTTGGCCCTTGCAAAAGTCCGTCTTTGGCTACATCTGTTGAAATGGTATATTTTGCTCCTTTTTCAATATATCCTCCTACAAAATCATAAACGGAGGCTGTTGTAGCTTCTTCCCAACCCGAAATAGCAATTTTCTCATCTCTGGCATCTGCTCCTAAAATGATTTTTTCACCACCATAACTTTTCAACCAACCTTCAAATAAGGTCGGATTCTTTACCGCAATGCTTCCGCCTGTTACTTGTTTTGCTCCTGAATTGAAAGCAACCGTAATCATTTCGTCTGATTGCACACCACCGCCAAAATCAATGTGTAAATCGGTTTTAGTAGCAATTCTTTCAAGCACTTTATGATTTACGATTTTCTTTTGTTTTGCTCCGTCCAAATCCACTAAATGTAGGCGAGTGATTCCTGCATCTTCAAAAGATTTAGCAACCTCCAAAGGGTCTTCGTTATAAATTGTTTTTTGGGAATAATCGCCTTGTGTAAGACGAACACATTTGCCATCAATAAGGTCAATGGCTGGAATAATTTGTATCATTTGATTTTGAAGGAATTTTATAAAAGCTATTTCCCTCTGTTATAGCTTTCTATCAGTTTTAAGAAAGCGGTAGAAATTTCTACCTTATAAGGATTTTTTTCCTTAAAGATAATTGAGACAGGAAACAATTGATGATTTTCATCTTTAATGATGGCATCCATTTTTAGGAAATCATCATTAGTGAAATACAAAAACCATTGTCTAAATTTTCTATGTCGAACAAGTTGCCTTTCGTCAGAAGAATCACAAATATAAATCGTTAAATATTCATCGCTTTGCTCATAAAAATCTCTAAAAATACCCGCAATTGTATAAGAAGTTCTTGCGTCAAATATTGGGTTTTTACTTGTAGGATTGTCTGCAACGATGATTGAAAACTCATAAGTATTTTCATTAAACAATACTTCGTTAAACAAATAATCTGTTGGGGTAAATCTTACTTCGTAAAAAATTTCTTTATCAGTTTCAAAAAAATAGCTATTACTTCTCCCACCTCTAAATTCAAATTCATATCCTTGGTATGACAATTCCTTTTTTTGCTTTTTTTTCCCGAAGTCTATTTTTTAATTCTTGAAATTCTGGTGTAAGAGCAAATTCTTTACTCTCTTGCTCATTTTGTTTTTTGCGTTCTTTCCATTGTTTAATGAAATTCTTAGCATTTATCGAGGTATTTTTTTGTATCGTTTCCATCTGATTTTACCTTTATTGTTAACTACAACTCTTACAAACACCCTGTACTAAAAGATTGGTTTCAACACGCAGATAACCTTCTGGAAGAATAATACTTGGAATCGTCACGTGGTCTAAACAAGTTGTTAGCCCGCAAGTTGTACATTTAAAATGTACATGGTCATGATGATGTTTGTGGTCTTCTGTATGGCAATTCGCTTTGCAAATGGCATATTTTACGCCACCTTCATCATCTAATACTTTATGGATTATGCCTTTATCTAAAAACGTTTTTAGGGTTCGATAAACGGTTACTCGGTCAAACTGCTCGGTCAATTGCCCTTCCACATCCGCATGAGCGAGTGCATGAGGCTTGCTCATGAATACCTGCAAGATTTCTTCCCGACAATCTGTTTGACGGAGTTTATAGTCTTTGAGTATGGTTTTTATTTCGCTCATTACTTTTCGGCAAAAGGGTGAACGGTACACAGCGAACGGTAGTTTTCAAAACAGAAATACGGAAAATTTACCGTCAAATCCGTTTACCTTTTACCGTTCACCATTCACCGTTTAGAATAATTTATCCCAAGGAATACGACTTAACAAAAGAACAAGTCCTAAACCGAAGAAAATCAAGGCATTTTTATGTCTTACTGCTGAATCGGTTGCTCTTTTATTTTTTGAATAACCCACTGTAATTAAAGCAATGGCAATGATATTTGTAAAAATATGCTCAACTGCAATTTTACGATATTCAGCAATTTTCATTACTTCTGAACCTAATTCTGTAAAGGCTTTTAGTCCAAAAGGGCTTAAAAATAAATATAAAACCAAGCCAATCAATAATTGTGTGTGATTTGAAATCAAGAAGAAAAGACCCAATTTACGGTCTGTTTCAGTAAATTCAGATTTTGAACTAAGTCCCATTGCGGCTTTCACCAAAACAACCAGACCTAATATCATCACAACAAAAAAAAGTGTCTTGTGAATAAGTTGAAAAATTTCGTACATAATCTTGGGATTTTGATTTATTATTTTTCATCAAAGATACAAAACAATGTTTTCAATGACCATGTAATATTGCAAAAACAGTAAAAGTTAGCCTATCAATGACAATAAAGATGAGCCCCGATGTTACCGATTTTCCTTTGAAATATTCAAAATTATCATATCAGGAGAATCTTTCCTGCATTTGTGGTGTTTCTTCAAAACAGGAAAGATTTCTGTGGTATTTCCAATATTAATCTGCCCACTAACGTTCATTCTAAAATGATTATAGAGCGAATTTTAAAATAACTAATTTACGTTCCGTAACTTTGCAGACACAAAAACAACAAGAGAATAGACTCTATTACAATGCAATTTTTCAAAACCACACTGCTTTTTTCTATTTTATTGACATTCAATATTTTAGCACAAAAAAACAAAAATACAGTACCCAGTTCAGCCGAACAATTTCCGATTCCTGCTAAAACTCCAAATCAATTATTTTATATTCAGCGTAGCTCAAACATTAATACTATAATCTACGATGCCAACTTAGGTTCTGACAAAAAATTAGACCCTAAAAATCCTGTTCATACTTACTGGATTCGTTATACAGAAGGCAATAAAAAACAAGAGCTTACGGGTATTCAACGTTCATTGGCTTATGGGTTGCACACCAAACCTGTGGTGGGAGAAGTGAATAGTTATGATGGCTACTTTTTTGCTTACCGTAAACGTAGATTTGTCGTAAAACAAAACGCAAAAGGCGAACCAATTGCTTTATTTCCAATCAATGGGAAAATGCAAATCTTAGAAAAGGTTTTTGTCAAAGTAGATGAAAGCGGTATGATGCCTTCGGTAATTTATATCGAACTTTGGGGACGTGATACCAATACAGACAAAGAAGTTTACGAGAAGTTTAAGCCGTAAAAACCTCCTATCCATTCAATATCCCTTTGAACACATAAAAACAATTTTCAAAACTGAATAATTTATTTTTGAGTTATAAACAATAATTGAATAAGCAGATAAGAGTAAAATCCTACGAGCTATTCTCTTTAATTTGTACAACCAAAACTTAAAAATAATATGTTACAATTTCTGAAATATGTATTTGCAACCATAATAGGGTTACTTCTATTTACAATTATCGGGGTTATCATTCTGGCGGGTATCGGAGCGGCAGTAGGTTCTTCTGAGGAAGCTACATCTTTAAAAGATAAATCTGTTCTAAAATTAGACCTTAATCGTCCAATCGTTGAAAATGCTTCTGATGACAACAATCCTTTCAAAAGCTTAGGAGGTCCTTTTGTAGAAGATACCGAAGAAATGGGTTTAGTTCAAATCAGAGATGGCTTAAAACGTGCTGCTGCTGATAGCCATATCAAAGGAATTTATTTGCAAGCCCATTATCCACAAGCAGGTTATTCAACTTTAGAAGAAATCCGTAATGCTCTGATAGAATTTAAAAAATCAGGAAAATTCGTTTATAGTTATGGCGAAATGTTCTCTGAAAAAGGCTATTACTTAACCTCTGTTGCGGATAAAATCTACTTAAATCCGTCGGGCGGAATGGATTTCAACGGTATCAGTGCTGAAGTTAGTTTCTTTAAAGGAGCGTTAGATAAATTAGATATTAAACCTGTTATTTTCCGTGTGGGCGAGTACAAATCAGCCGTTGAACCGTATTTACGTGAAAATATGAGTGATGCCAACAAAGCACAATATACTTCGCTTTTAGGTTCTTTGAACGACCATATTTACGGTCAAATTGCTAAATCGAGAAATCTTCAAGTTGCAGATTTAAAGAAAGTTGCGGACGACTTAATCGCTTATAAACCACAAGGTGCATTGGCTTCTAAATTGATTAGTAATGTTGGATATTACGATGAATTTGAAACTGCTTTAAAGAAAGAATTGAAAGCGGATGAAGACGATAAAATTGAATTTGTAGGTTTAAGCAAGTTTTTAAAAGCAGAATCAGCTATTCCTTATAATGATTCTGAAAATAAAATTGCGGTAATTGTGGGTGAAGGTGCAATTGTGGGAGCAAAAGCCGACAAAGGAAATATTGGTTCTGACGACTGGGTGGCTGAACTTCGTAAAGCTCGTGATGATAAGAAAATCAAAGCTATTGTTTTAAGAATTGATAGCCCTGGTGGTTCGGCATTGGCTTCTGACGTGATGTGGAGAGAAGTGGAATTAGCGAAAAAAGTAAAACCTGTTATTGCTTCAATGGGTGACTATGCCGCTTCTGGAGGATATTATATGGCAATGGCTGCCGATGAAATTGTGGCTCAACCAACAACGATTACAGGCTCAATCGGGATTTTTGCTCAGTTTTTCAATTTTGAGAATTTCTTGAAAAATAAATTAGGAATCACTCACGACCGTGTAAATACCAACGCTCACTCAGATTTCCCAACGGTTACTCGTGACATGGACGAATTTGAAAAAGCATGGTTTCAGAAAAGTATTGAAGCAGGTTACGAAACCTTTACTTCAAAAGCAGCAAAAGGTCGTAAAATGAGCATTGACAAACTGAAATCGCTTGCAGGCGGACGAGTTTGGTCTGGCATTGAAGCAAAACAAAACGGCTTAGTTGATGAATTAGGAGGTTTGGAAGATGCGGTAAAACTGGCTGCTAAAAAAGCAAAATTGAAAGATGGCGACTTCAAAACAAGATTTTATCCACAACCTAAAAACTTCTTTGAAGAGTTTTTGGATAAAAAAGAAGATGAAGCCGAAGCAAAAATCTTACAAACACAATTTGGAGATTTAGCCCCTTACGTAAAACAATTGAAAGACTTAAAAGCACGTGAAGGCGTAATGATGTTGATGCCAGAAGTGATTGAATTTAAGTAATTTTATACTCGCTTCTTGATATTTTAAATATGGTGATTAGGTATTGGTAATTAGAAAATTGGTAAAATGCTTATTTCTAATTTATCATTCTCTTGAAAATTTATTTAAAATATCAAGAAGCGTTTTTTCTACTATCATCTAAAATTATACTTACATGAATAATTCTATCCAAATTCACAATCAAATTTTTGAAATTGATTACCATCCTGCTACGGTAGTTCAATCAGACAAATATGAAGAAAGTAGTTTTATCACCAACAATTCATGGTCGCATACACCTAAACATGACTTAGCTTTTCGTCTAAAAAATACTGACCAAGAGTTCTTCTTTACAACTGAATATAGTGCAATAAGAGCATACGTTGGGCAAGAGGTACATTTGATAACTTTAAATAAAAAAATCATTGGTTTTCTAAACACTAAAAGCAACGATTATTATTATCTGACCAATAAATTTGCTCGTATTTTGGGCTTTGGAGTTAGTTGGAAATGGATTTTATTGATTGAAATATTATTAGGAATAGCTTTATTTTCTACAAAAGAATATTCTCCAAGAAGTACCATTATACTTGCTCTTTTTATTGTTCCAGCTATCTACTGGATATTGATGCGAATTTATAATTTATATCTTGAAAAGAAGATTGATAAAGTTGTATCAAATGGCTAAACACTCCGTAAAACAATTGTCTAAATCCAATTATATTTCTATCTTTAACATCATTTTATCTCCTATAAACGCATTTACTCAACATGACGGAAACATTAGAATCACCTAAACAAGACTTACAAAGTACGTGGTTTGATAATTTTGTGGCTAAATTGAGAGTCCACGAACTGGCTTTAGAAACCAATACTGCTTCAGAAGAAGTAAGAAGTTTTTATGATACTATATTCTCTGGTAATATTGATTCAATGGCTTTGATGAATAAAACGCATATTCAAAAACATTTTGTTGGTAAAATTATTGTGGATTATGTCAAAATTATCCATCAAAATTCGCCCCTAAAATTAGCATTTGACTATAATGACTCAGAAATATTAGTATGGGCTGAAATTCCAAACGATGATGAAGCTATGGAAAGAAAATTGATTATGGCGGAAGCTAAAATCAATGCAAAATACCATGAGTTTGGGTTTGATATGACTACTACTATTGTTGAAGCTCGTGATTTTATGGCTATTCCAAATCATTATAAAACTTTCATTGATTAACCTAATTAATTCTACTCCAATCATTTGGCTACTTTTGAAGAACACATTAATCAAGCAAAACGAAATCTTGCTTTTTTAGAATCCATTAACCATAATATCAAAGATTGTATTGACTGGCAAGTTACAGTTTGTTTTTATACGGCTTTACACCTCATTAATGCTCATTTGGCTACATTTGACCTTCAATATCGAAAGCACGTTGATGTAAAAGATGCCCTAAATCCTGAGCGAACATTATCCATTTCTAAACTTCCCGAAGATGAATACATAGCTTATGCAGCCTTGCAAATGTTATCACGTAGGTCACGTTATTTAGTCAATGAAAAAGATAGACAAATAGGTGCAACTACTGCATTTTTAACCCATGATATTCATTTGGCAAAATCAATTAAACATTTGGATTGTTTAGTAACATTTTTTCAGAATAAATATAGTGTTTTTCTTCCTTCTGTATCTATCCAATGCCCTGATTTGAAAAGTCAATCATTGAAATATTTTACAAAAAAAGTCTCCTAAAACTTCACCCCAAAATCTAAATAAAACGCTCCATTTTTGGTAACTAAATCGCCAAAGGTGCGACTTCTATTTATTTCAACTAAACCTCTTTGATATTGAATCCCAAAGAAAAAGGCATCTCCTCCTCTACTTATGGACTTTTCGCCACCAATTCCTAATAATAACCCGACATCGCCAAAAGCAAAAATACTTTGTGAACTCGCCAAACGTTCTTGATATTGGAAAAGAGGATTACGGGTTTTATCTAAAGGTTTTTCTGCAATTTTCACATCAACTGTACCGCCGAATTGCAAATAAACTGGAGTGTCATCTAAAATATTATCGCTAAAGATTTTCATCGTCAATGGCAATTGCAAATACTGTAAATTGAAATTAGCTTCCGTTCCTCTAATCTCATCGGCTGTCAGAGGTGTCGTTTTGAAAAGTTCATTATCATAAAAACTCCCGTGCATCGAATAATTTACACTTTTAACGGTGTACCAAAGTCCTGTACTGAAAGCATATTTGTCGGTAATATAAAAATCGGCGATTGGTCCTAAACTCAAACGTACATTTGCTCCGTTCGACTCAAAACCTTTAAAGGCTTTTGAAGCCTCCACGTAATTAATCATAATACCGGGAGAAAACCGAAAACCCATTTTCAGTTTATAAAATCTACTAAAGAAGCCTCCTCCATAATTTGCATCGGAATTATACCGTTGTGAAAAACCTTGAAAACTCACTAAGAGAATAAAAAGGCCTATTAATACGTTATTCTTCATATTTTTGTACAAGTAAGGTTTGCTTTAGGCAAAAGCTTCAAGCCTTAATTTCTTCTAAAATCTCAAATAAAAAATACAATAACTCTTTAAAATTATCGCCAATTGCATACCGCATAAGGCTCAATGCAACCATGAAATATACGTTCCTTTTACTCTTTACGTGCCTTGTATGTGCGTGTACACAAACACAAGACAATCAAACCAGTTCTGACCCCGATGTTAATAACGTAAAAGTTACGGTAAATATTCAACGACTTGATAAAGAATTATTTGCCTGTAAAAGCAAAGCAGAGTTGTTGACGCTCTTCACAAAACAACCTACCTTCTTTTCTAATTACTTTCAAGTTCCTGCCGCTGGTTTCGACAAATTAGCTGACCAACTTTTACCTTTAATTCAAAATCAAGGCTTACGTGATTTTTATAATCAATCGCAAGAAGCAGGATTTTTTGGCAATCAAAACTTGGAAAAAGACTTTCGTACTGCTTTCCAACATCTTAAATATTACTATCCAGATTTTAAAGAACCCAAAATCTATACCATATTTTCGGGTTTCTATGGACAAGGAACTTTACCTAACCGTGAATTGATAGTTTCTGATACGGCTATTTATATTGGTTTGGACTATTTTATGGGCAAAAAGGGGAAATTCATCCCCGATATTTATGATTATCAGTTAAGAAAAGCCACACCAGAAGCCATCGCTCCACTTAGCATACTTTTATTGTCAGAGAAGTATAATCTTACAAATCCGAAAGATAAAACCTTATTGTCTGACATGGTTTGGTACGGTAAAAGTTACGTTTTTGCTCACACAATGTTGCCCGAAAAAGCAGATACTTTATTTATCGGTTACAGTGGCGAACAGTTAGCTGGAAGTTACGAATTTCAGAAAAATATTTGGGCTCATTTTATTGATAGTCAATTACTTTACAATACGCAAGACCCTATTAAAGCCAAATATGTTGGTGAACGACCATTGACTCCAGAAATCGGAAAGGATTGCCCCGGAAGTATTGGCAGATGGTTGGGTTGGAGAATTGTGGGAAAGTATTTTGACGAAAACGAAAAACTAACCATTCAAGACTTAATGAAACAGACAGATGCTCAGAAAATTTTTGAGACATCAAAATACAAAGGTTTGCCTGACGAGGAATAAATAACACAACACATGAAAAAGCACACTATCATTCTATTAATCTCATTTTTAAGCATTAGTTTTCTGTCAAATGCACAATTATATAAATCCGCATTGGGTATCAGATTGGGGCCAACAAACGGAATTACGTATAAAACTTTCGTGAATAGAAATGCCGCTATTGAAGCAATTGGTACATTTCGTTATCGAGGTTTTGGTCTGACGGGACTTTATGAAGTTCATGGCAGAGCCTTTAATTCAAGAGATTTTAATTGGCTAATTGGCGGTGGTGGACATATTTATGTTTGGGGAAATGACCGTCCAAGTTTTTTGGATAATAATCAAAGAACCGTTTTGGGCTTAGATGGAATTTTGGGCTTAGAAGCCAAGTTAAGAAATGTTCCATTAGCCGTTAGTTTAGACTGGAAACCAGCTATTAACATAATCAATTATTCAAGTTTCCTGAACGATGAAATAGCCCTTTCCGTTCGCTATACTTGGTAATATAGAATAGTTTTTGCTTGTATTTTATATGTTTGTTTTCATATTTGTAATACAAGAATATGCTCAAAATAGCCAACTCTTGAAGGGTTGGCTATTTTGCTTTAACATCAAATCTACTCGTATTAAAATGGCAAAAAAAGAACACTATTACACCCAGTTTGAATCAGAAAGGTTTTACCACATTTATAATAGAACCATTGATAAAGGAAAGCTATTTACAAATGAAGGTAATTACGCTTTTTTCTTGAAAAAATATGACGAATATCTTTCTGGATTTTTAGATACTTATGCTTACTGTTTACTCGGAAACCATTTCCATTTATTGGTCAAGGTTTTACCAGAATCTACTGTAAGAGAAAATTTACAAAAATTTGAATCTTTTAATTCTGCAAAGATTTTAGCCCAAAAAACTATTTCAAAAGAGAAAACAATTCATGATATTATTAGTCATCAATTAAAGAAATTTTTTCAATCTTATTCAATGGCTTACAATAAACAGCAAGATAGAATAGGCACATTATTTCAAAAACCATTTAAACGTGCTTTGGTGGATAATGAAAAATACTTCACCAACATGGTTTATTATATTCATGCCAACCCTCAAAAACATGGCATTGTATCTGATTTCAGAGAGTACCAATGGAGTTCTTTTAAACGAATCTTAATAGAAAAGCCAAGTAAATTAAAAAAGTCAGAAGTGTTAGAATGGTTTGGAAATAGAGAACATTACTTACACTTTCATAATATTAATAACGGTTTCAACTTTCCCGAAAATTGGAATTTAGATGAATAATCCAAAGAATTACCAACTTTTTAAAAGTTGGTAATTCTCATCTTAAACAATCAATAACATTATGCAAAACACATCATTCAAAGCTCTTCAAATTTCAGAAAACACTGAAAAACAATATATTAGAAATATCATCCAACGCCAAGTATCAGATTTACCTTCGGGCGAAGTTCTCATAAAAATTCATTATTCAACCCTCAATTATAAAGATGCACTTTCATCAATTGGGAATAAAGGTGTAACTCGTAATTATCCGCACACTCCCGGAATTGATGCCGCAGGGATTGTAGAACAAAGCGATTCGCCCGACTTCAAAATTGGAGACGAAGTCATTGTAACCAGCTACGATTTAGGCATGAATACCTCTGGCGGATTAGCCGAGTACATTCGAGTACCTGCCCGTTGGGTTGTTCCCATGCCCGCAGGTTTATCCATGCGTGAAGCCATGATTTTTGGAACAGCGGGTTTTACGGCAGGTTTATGTATCAATGCACTGATAAACAACGGATTATCTCCCGAAAAAGGAAAAGTTTTAGTAACAGGCTCAACAGGAGGAGTTGGTACTTTATCTATTGCCATTCTTAAAAAATTGGGTTTTGAAATAACTGCCGTTACAGGTAAACCTAATGCCATTGAATTTTTAACAAAAACTGGTGCAAGCGAAATCGTTACGAGAGAAGCACTTGATGACCAATCGGGTCGCCCGATGTTGAAGTCGATTTATGCAGGCGTGGTGGATACCGTTGGAGGAAATATTTTAGCCACCGCCTTAAAATCATTAAATTATGGCGGAGCTGCCGCAGCTTGTGGTTTAGTAGCTTCACCCGAATTACATACTTCTGTTTTTCCTTTCATACTTCGTGGCAATACGCTTTTTGGGATAGATTCAGCAGAATGCCCGATGCCATTACGCAAAGAAATTTGGCATAAATTAGCTTCTGATTGGAAGCCATCAGATTTAGAATCATTAGCTACCGAAATCAGTTTGGAAGACGTACCTCAAAAATTAGATTTAATCTTGAAAGGTGGAGCTTTAGGTAAATTTTTGATAAAATTGTAAGTTTCTAAAAAAAGTCGATTATATTGTATAAAAAATAAATCAATACTTTATACAAAACATGATTTAACAAAATTCCTAAACTTATTTAATGACTTTTACGTTATGTTATCGTATTGATTATGAAGTTATTACAAGAAGCATTAACTTTGCATTATTATTAAACAACATTATTTATTTAACCACCAAGTCACCGCCCATGAAAAACACTCCAATCATCCTGACGCCAGAATCAGTTGAAGCGTTAGTAGCGAATATCGCTGAGGAATTATTAAAAGGTCATAATACATATAAGTCTGAGACCGCAGCATTAAAGAAGAAAATTAAAATTGGAATGATGAGAACCCTTTCTTATCAGGAACTTTCAAAAAAACAGTACGAAAACGTAGCAACGATTGCCTAAGTAGATGAATTCCTGAGCCTTACCGCCATAAGGTTCTTTATTACCCACATTTGTTAATCTATTCTCTCTGATTTCCTTCAGCTCTTCTAAAGCCTATCAGGCTTCCCCAACTGTCTCAAGTTATAGTAATATATCAATAATTTTATAGATTTTTTTAGGCAAAATAAGGTATCTTTATTTTCTTATTTATATCCCAAAAACAATCTTATGCAACATCAAACCACTATTCTGGATTCTCAGAAATTATCAAATTTACAATTATCCACTATTTTAATCTGTTTTTTAATGAATATGCTCGATGGCATGGATGTCATGGTAATATCTTATGTTGCCCCACACATTTCGTCGGCTTGGTCAATTAGTCCACAATCTTTAGGCGTTGTTTTTAGTGCGGGACTTTTAGGAATGTCTGTCGGGGCTATGTTTTTAGCTCCTTTTGCTGATAAAATTGGTAGAAAAACCATGATTCTGATTTGTGGTTTATTAATGGGAATAAGTGTTTTTGCTACCATTTTGGCGAATACGGTAGAGACTTTAATATTTTTTAGAGTTATCAGTGGTTTAGGTATCGGTGGAATGTTGGCAAGTACTGCCACCTTAACTGCCGAATACGCACCCAAACCACAAAAGGATTTTTGGGTTAGTTTTGTCATGTCGGGCTATCCAATCGGGGCAGTTTTGTCGGGCATGGTAGCGGCAAAAGTAATTCCAATATATGGTTGGCAAACGATGTTTCAGTTAGCTGGCATTTCCACTTTGTGTACCTTACCAATTACCTTATTTTTCTTGTCTGAATCTCTTGATTTTTTGTTAAAAACTCAACCCAACAATGCACTAAATAAAGCCAATTCGATTTTAAGTAAAATGGCATTACCTGTCTTGGCAAGTTTACCAGAAGTTAGCCGTGAATCAAAAATTAAAGTTTCGGTGACTTCTTTATTAATTTCAGAAACTAAAACGGCTACAATTCGCCTTTGGATTGCTATTTTTATGGCTTTTGCAAGTTTATATTTCCTCACAACTTGGATTCCTAAATTAGCTTCTGCCACAGGTTTATCAGTAGAATTAGCCATTTATGCGGGAACAATTTTCAACTTGGGTGCATTTTTAGGTATCATCTCACAAGGCTATTTATCAAGTAAATTTGGGCTAAAAAAGACCATTTGTGGCTTTCTGATAGCAACTGCTTGCTTAATGTTAATCTTTGGTTTCTTCTCTGGCTCGGTTATGACTTTAATCCTTTTTGGGCTAATCGGTTTTGGTATTCAAGGTGGTTTTGTGGGTTTATATTCCGTGGCAGCACGCATTTATCCAACCGAAATACGTAATACGGGCGTTGGTTGGGCAGTTGGTGCAGGAAGAATTGGGGCTATCGTTGGTCCACTGTTAGGAGGTTTATTAATTGGCTTGGGATTATCAATGACGATTAATTTTATCATTTTTGCCATTCCTACACTCATTGGAGGAGTGATTACGTTATATATTTCGTAGGGCGAACTCCGTTAATGATGTCTTCGTTTCTATGCAATTTGGTCTTGATAGCGACAACTAAACCTTTTCATCAATTTTATATCAAAGTAAATTGGGGGCGGGATTTAGGTGTTAGGATTTAGTAATACGATAAACCTGATTATCAATCATTTATAAAACACCAAAGCACTTTATTTTGTCTCATTACTTAGAAACTGAGCTTTAAGGCTAACTCAATTATGCAACGAATATTTTACCAAGCACTTTCCATACTTACAGGCTCATTTCTGATGATTTCGGCTTGTACCAAAAACGCTATTGACGATACAACGCCTGCGACGGTTTCAAGTTTTGGCTTAATGCAAGACCGAATTCTTACGCCGACTTGTGCTACGTCGGGTTGTCATGCTTCAACTGCTGATGCTACTTTCAAACAACATGGTTTAGTTTTGGAAAAATCGGTTGCTTATGAAAATTTGGTAGGAGTTGTACCATACAACGCTCTCTCAAAAGCTGATGGACATTGGCGAGTGAAAGCCTATAAATCATTAGAAAGTCTTTTGTATCATAAACTTAATTGGGACGCTGCCCACCACGGCGGGAAACAATATGGCTCACCAATGCCTTTGGGAAGCACCGCTTTGACGGTTGGACAAATTGAATTTGTGCGTCGTTGGATTGAAGCTGGAGCTCCCAAAACTGGTGAAGTGGTTGACGCTAAACTTTTGGACGACAAAACGCCAAGTGTTTCAACGAATGATGACTTTAAGGCAATCGGAACACCACAATCAGAAGGAGTTGCTGGTTTTCAATTGAAAGTTGACAAATTTGCGATTCAACCCAATTTTGAACGTGAATTATTTGTGAGAAGAAACATCGGAAATACGGCTGATATTTATGTAAATCGCATCAAATTACAATCTCGTGCTAATAGTCATCACATGGTTTTATATGACTTTAATGATAAAACAACTTTGCCTGCAATCGACCAAGTTAGAGATTTACGCAATGCAGATAATACGTTAAATGGATTGACTTTTATCCAAATGTCAAATCATATTTTTTTAGGTGGTGGCACACAAGCTAATCAAGAATATACTTTCCCAGAAGGCACTGCACTTTTATTACCCGCAAATTATTCGATTGATTTAAACCCTCATTATTTCAATAAGACAACGGGAAATCTTTACGGTGAAAACTATGTCAATTTATATACAACCGACAAAGCAAAGGTTAAAAATATAGTCAAAACCATTAATTTGAATCATACCAATTTTAGTATTCCTGCTAATACAAAAACAACGATTACGAAGGATTTTAAATTTGATAAGAATGTAAAAATTATCATGCTTACTTCGCATACGCACAAATACGGAGAAAAATTTGTCATTAAAATAAAAGGAGGAACACGAGATGGAGAGGTTGTGTATGAAAATTTGGATTGGGAACATCCTGCAACGATAAACTTTAGTACACCAATATCTTTGAATAAAGGGGAAGGATTAACTTCAATAGTAACTTTTAATAATACTTCTGCTCAGAAAGTATCATTCGGTTTAACTTCTGATGACGAAATGGACATCATTTTTGGGTATTATTATGAACAGTGATTTTTTTAGAGAATAGGTTCATAGAGAATAGATTATAGAGAATAGAGAATAGAGAATAGAGAATAGAGAATAGAGAATAGAGAATAGAGATTTGGTTTTAGAAGTTACGAGGTATTAATCTAACATCTATTATCTAATCTCTATTATCTAACATCATTGTTTATGAATATCCGACCCACCTGTTGAGCTTGATTTTACCACTCTTGCACCGCCTTTGTGATAAACGTCGCTTCCGCCTGTGGCAGAAATGCTGATTTCTTTTTCAGCCCAAACGTAAGCGTCAGAACCGCCCGTTGAAGAAACTGAACAAAAATTGGTTTTCAAATTACTGGCTTTTAAGTCAGAACCGCCTGTTGAAGATGCTTTAAAAACCGTAGCCGTTCCTGCCAAAATCACGTCAGAACCTCCTGTGGTTGAACATGTTAATTCATCCGCATCTAACGTAAGTCTAATATCAGAACCTCCCGTAGCTCTAAGTTCTAATTTTATTAAATCTAATTTATTTTCCGTATAAACATCAGAACCACCTGTTGCAGAAAGAGCATTAAGGTCTTTTACGGTAACATAAACTCTCATTTCTTTTGCTTTTTTCCATTCAAAATCAAACCAATGTTTAGACGATTCTACATAGATTTTCAAGATTCCTCCTTCATTTTCGGTAATAATTTTATCCATTCTATCTTTATCAGCAACAACTTTTACCGATTCAGTAGAACCTTGTCTTAAATACAAATCAATTCCACCAGAAATTTGAATGCCTTTAAAGTTTGAAACTTTACGTATTTCCTCCGAATTCTGAGAATAAGTATCTGTAAAACAAATAGTTAAAAAGAAGATAGCTAAAAAGTTGAATAATACTTTCATAATATTATGTGCTTTGCACGGTTTGAGTTATTGATAATATTCAGATGAAAAATCTATATTTATGAGATGCAATCATACAGCAAAAGGTTGCATCAATATTAGACTTCCTGCGAAAATGTTTTAAGTCGTAAAACAACATCTTTTCGGCTACCAATAGAGAAAATTTTTCAACCATAAAACACTTTCGCAGGAAGTCTATTAAAACTTACGAATTAAAATAACACCAATAATTAAAAATACTGCCCCTATAATTCTACCCAAAGAAATCTCTCGAATAGACGTATCCAAAATTCCATAATGGTCAAATAGAATAGAAACTGCCATTTGTCCTGCAACAATAAGCCCGAAAGTCAAAGCAAAACCCAAACGTGGAATCAGCACAATAACTGTACTGATATAAAATGCTCCTAAAAGTCCCGCAAACCACACATACCAAGGTGCATTTCTACAATTAGCAAGCGTATGCAGTGGAATACGAGCAATCACGGCGTAAATAATAAGTCCAATCAATCCTGTAAAAAAAGAAAGAAAAGCCGTCAGAATTGGATGCTCAACGTGCTTGGTCATTTGGGTATTCAGACCTGCTTGAAGCGGAAATACTGCCCCACAAAGAAAGGCTAAGAAAATTAGGAAATATTGCATTGAGGGGGTTTGATGAATAAGTTTATATTTATCCAAAAGTAAAATTTATTCATGAAAATTCGGGTAGAATTGGTTAAAAAGATAATTTGACAGAAGTTTTGGCGAGATATAAAATTTATATGTCGCCAAAAGTTATATTTTATTAGTAGTTTTGGCGACTTATAAAATTTTAGACTCATGGAAATAATTGGCAGAGCATCAGAAAAGGATATTTTAAATCAACTTTTAGCCTCAAAACAAGCTGAATTATTGGCTATTTATGGAAGACGAAGGGTTGGTAAAACATTCTTAATTAGAACATTTTTTGAAGAAAATCTTACCTTTGAACTTACAGGTATTCTTGATGGTTCGTTCAAAGAGCAACTTGAAAATTTTGCCATTACTTTAACAAATTTCTCCAAATCCCCTATTCCAATAGGTGTTCCCAACAATTGGATTCAAGCGTTTCAGTTATTAAAATTGTACTTAGAATCTATTAATTCCAATGAAAAACAAGTCATTTTTATTGATGAATTTCCTTGGTTAGATTCTCGAAAATCAGGCTTTTTATCAGCATTTGACCATTTTTGGAATAGTTGGGCATCCCGAAGAGATAATATCATCGTGGTAATTTGTGGTTCTGCGGCTTCATGGATGATTCAAAATATCATTGGCAATAGAGGTGGATTACATAACCGCATCACGCAACGTATTAGATTACAACCTTTTAGCTTAAAAGAAACTGAATTGTATTTAAAAAGCCAATCTGTTAATCTTGACAAATACCAAATCTTGCAAATTTTTATGGTGATGGGCGGAATTCCACATTATTTACGTGACATTCGCAAAGAACAAAGTTTCGACCAAAATATTGATAGAATGTGTTTTTCAAAAGATGGTATTTTACGAAATGAATTTCAAAATCTATACCCTGCTCTTTTCGACAAACCTGAAAGACATATTGCTGTTATCAAAAGTTTAGCCAATAAAAATGAAGGGCTTACACGCACCGAAATCATAGAAAGTTGTAATCTATCTTCTGGAGGAAGTGCAACTAAATTATTGGACGAATTATTGGAATCTGGATTTATCACAAACTATATTCCTTACGAAAGAAATTCCAAAGATGTAATTTATAAACTCACCGATGAATATTCTTTGTTTTACTTAAAATTTGTTGAACAAAGTAAAAACTACGGAGACGGAACTTGGTTACAAAAATCTACGACTGCTTCTTGGAAAAGTTGGAGTGGCTTTGCTTTTGAAAATATTTGCCAAAAACATATCCGAAGCATCAAAAAAGCCTTGGGAATTGGAGCAATTTATACTGAACATTCTGCTTGGAGATATGTTTCTAAATCAGAAGATAAAGGCTGTCAAATAGATTTACTTATAGACAGAGCCGATAAATGTATAAATATTTGTGAGATTAAATTTTCAAATAAAGAGTATCTCATCACCAAAAAATATGCTGAAGAATTATCCTATAAACGACAAGCATTTCTTCAAAAAACGAATACAAACAAGACATTATTTTTGACGATGATTACTACTTATGGCATTGTGGATAATGACTATGCAACTAATTTAATTCAGAGTAGTTTAAAAATGGATATGTTGTTTGACGAATAGAATAAACAACAAATTATCATTCCAATTATCTTTACAAAAAATCATCAACCTAAAATCACCAAAATGAAAAATAGAATTTTACTCTGTGTGGGGCTTGCTTTGACTTTTTCGGTAAATGCTCAGAAAAAGAAAAAAGAAACCCCAACACCTCTTATCAATCAATCTCTCAATAAAACTACTGCTACTGAACGTCTCAAAGCTCTGGAAATTCGTAAAGCATTAGAAGCTAAATCGTTAGTTAATAATGTAAAATTCCGTTCGATTGGTCCAACTGTCATGTCGGGGCGTGTAGTTGATGTGGACGTAAACAACCAAAATCCAACAGAATTTTATGTAGCTTATGCTTCAGGCGGACTTTGGAAAACTGAAAATAATGGCATTAGTTTTTCGTCATTATTTGATAATGAAGCAGTTATGACCATCGGAGATATTGCCGTAGATTGGAAAACCAACGGCAAAACTATTTGGATTGGTACAGGCGAAGCCAATTCTTCTCGCTCATCTTACGCAGGTGTAGGTATGTACAAAAGCGAAGACGGCGGAAAAACTTGGCAACACAAAGGCTTGAATGAAACGCACCACATTGGCAAAGTGATTTTGCACCCAACCGACCCCAATACGGTTTGGGTAGCGGCTTTAGGAAGTCTTTATTCTGCCAACAAAGAGCGTGGACTTTTCAAAACAACTGACGGTGGTAAAACGTGGAAACAAACACTTTTCATTGACGAAAACACAGGCGGAATTGACCTCACAATCGACCCAAGTAACCCCAATACTTTATATGCAGGAATGTGGTATAAAACTCGTTCTGCTTGGAATTTTGTAGAATCAGGGAGAACAACGGGCGTTTACAAATCAACTAACGGTGGCGATACTTGGACATTAATCACAGGTGAAAGTTCGGGCTTTCCACAAGGTGATGGTAACGGTCGTGTGGGCGTGGGAATTTCTCCGAAAAATCCAAATATTGTTTATGCCGTTTTAGACAATCAAAAGAATCGTCCTGACGATGGGAAAAAGAAAGAAGAAGACAATCTTTTGACCGCTAAAAAATTGCGTAGCATGAACTCAGAGCAATTTTTGGCTTTATCAGAGAATCAAATTTCAGAATATTTAGACGAAAAACGTTTTCCAGAAAAATACACCGCTAAAAGTTTGAAAGCGGACATAAAAGTTGGAAAAATTCAAGTGATGGATATTGTGAAATTCACGGAAAATGCCAACGATGATTTATTCGACACACCCATTACAGGAGCAGAAGTTTATCGTTCGGAAGACGGTGGGAAGTCTTGGAAACGTACCCATAAAGATTATTTAGATTGGGTTTTCAATACTTATGGTTATTATTTCGGAACGGTTTTCGTTGCTCCAGACAATGCCGATAAAATTGTCATTCCGGGTTATCAACTCGTTAAATCTGACGATGGAGGAAAGACTTTCCAATCTATGAATGCCGAAAATGTTCATGCCGACCACCATATTGTTTGGATAAATCCGACCAACTCAAAACACCAAATTTTGGGAAATGATGGCGGTATCAATATCACTTACGACGATGGGAAAACGTGGTTTAAAGCCAATACACCAGCCGTTGGGCAATTGTATGCCTTGCAAGTAGATATGGCAAAACCTTATAATGTTTACGCTGGATTGCAAGATAATGGCGTTTGGTTCGGTTCTTCAACCAATAAACCAAACTATGAATGGTACGCAGAAGGAGCTTATCCGTTCAAGTCAATCATGGGTGGCGACGGTATGCAAATTGCCGTGGATACTCGTGATAATCAGACGGTTTATACAGGTTTTCAGTTCGGAAATTATTTTAAATTGAATACTGCGAATGGCTCTCAAAAATATCTTCAAATGCCACAAGAAGTTGGCGAAGTAAAAAACCGTTTCAACTGGCAAAGTCCGATTTTATTATCACGTCATAATCAAGATATTATCTATTTTGGTGGAAATCGCTTTTTTAGAAGTTTAGATAAAGGCGAGACTTGGAAGGCACTTTCGGGCGACTTAACAAAAGGTGGAAAAGAAGGCGATGTGCCTTTCGGAACACTTACAACCATTGACGAATCTCCATTAAAATTCGGGCTTTTATACGTAGGAACAGACGACGGTTTAATCCATATTTCAAAAGATGGCGGTTATACTTGGGCGAAAATTTCGGACGGTTTACCACAAAACCTTTGGGTTAGCAGAGTAAATACTTCAAACCATGCCGAAGGAACAGTTTATGTATCATTAAACGGCTACCGTGACGACCATTTTAACAGTTATGTGTATCGTTCAACAGATTACGGAACAACTTGGCAAAAATTAGGCGAAGACCTCCCTGCCGAACCCGTAAACGTGGTAAAAGAAGACCCTAAAAATCCTAATTTATTGTACGTTGGCACCGACCACAGTTTGTATATTTCCGTGAATCAAGGAAAATCATTTATGCGTATGTCGGGTAATATGCCAGCGGTAGCAGTACATGATTTAATTGTTCATCCACGTGATAATGAATTAGTTGTGGGAACACACGGTCGTTCAATTTATATTGCCGATGTAAGTTTAGTGCAACAATTAACAGATTCGTTAATGAATAAAGATTTGCATTTATTCACGATGAAAACTATCAACTTGAATCCACGTTGGGGTAAAGTTGATGCTTCAAGAAAATACGATGAACCCGAAAAAAGAGAGTATTTTATTTCATATTTTACTAAAAATACAGGCAAAACGAAAGTAACAATCGCTACCGATAAAGGCTTGGTGTTGAAAGAATTAAGTGATGATAGCGAAGCAGGAATAAATACCGTTGTTTGGAATTATACCATCAATCCTGCGGTTGTGACAGACTATGAAAAGCACTTAAACGATACCAAGAAAAAAGACGATAAAGCTATCAAGGTTGAAGAAGGTGAAGACAAAGCATTTTACATCAAAGCGGGCAAATACAAAATCACTTTTGAAACGGCAAACGGTGTAAAATCAGAGAAAGATTTTGAGATAAAAACTCCTGAAAGACGTTCGAGAAGAGCAATGATTCCTTCAGCAATGAACTCGCCAGAGGCATTTGAAGAATGGATGGAAGAAGAAGGTTTGGAAGGGAAGAAGTAGATTGGTGAATGGTTATTAGTGAATGGAAACTGGCATTAATCAGACAATCTACTGTTTATCGCAAAGCAAAATAGCCCACAAGTGAAACGGATTTAACAAGTTTTAGGCTCAGCTTCCCGAAAGTTTGACCCCTAACGGAGTTATTTCGGGAAGCTCCTATTCCTATAAGTTATTTCATTCTCTATAACTCTGTGGAAATCAGTTAAATCTGTACAATCTGTGGGCTATTTTAAATCTTAATTTCATTAAATTCTGCTCAAAATCTCTGCACCGATAGCATCAGTACCCAAAATCATATCTTTTGGCGTATCTTTGGTAGCGATGTCACCTGTACGGAAACCTGCTTTCAATACTGCATCTACTGCTGCGATTACGGCATTTGCTTCTTCTTTCAAGCCAAAAGAAATATCTAACAACAACGCTGCTGACAATACAGAAGCCATTGGGTTAGCTAAACCTTTTCCTGCAATATCGTGTGCAGAACCGTGAATTGGCTCATAAACACCTGTACTGTCTCCAACTGAAGCTGAAGCTAACATTCCCATTGAACCTGCAATTTGAGAAGCCTCGTCAGTCAAAATATCTCCAAACAAGTTTCCTGTAACTACTACGTCAAATTGTTTTGGGTCTTTGATTAACATCATCGCTGCCGAATCTACAAATTGGTGTGTAACCTCTACTTCTGGATATTCTGGAGCAATGGCTTGTACAGTTTCTCTCCACAAACGACTTGATTCCAATACGTTTGCTTTATCAACTGACATTAATTTTTTACCACGAGTCATGGCTGCTTCGAATGCTTTACGGGCAATACGTTCAACTTCGTATTTGCTATAAATCATGGTATCGTAAGCGGTATTTCCGTCTTCGATTCTTTCTCTTTTTCCGAAGTAAACATCTCCTGTTAATTCACGGAAGAAAAGAATATCTGCTCCTTTCAAAATTTCTGGCTTGATAGAAGATGCTTCTAACAATTCATCAAATAATTTGATTGGACGAAGGTTTGCGTATAAGCCTAATTCTTTACGCATTTTCAATAAACCTTGCTCTGGACGAACTTTTGCGTGTGGGTCGTTATCGTATTTGATGTGTCCAACTGCTCCGAAAAGGATAGCATCAGAAGCACGCATTTTTACTAATGTTTCTTCTGGAAGTGGGTCGCCTGTTGCTTCAATTGCTACGTGACCGATAAGAGCTTCGTCATACGTAAATTCATGTCCGAATTTCGCTGCGATTTTCTCTAAAACTTGTTTACCAACGGTTGTTACTTCTTGCCCAATTCCGTCACCTGGGACTACTAAGATATGTTTTTTCATTTTTTTTATTTTTGAGGGACAAAGGAACAGAGGGGTAAAGGAGCAAAGTGATTTTGAGGGACGGGGAATTTAAGGAACAAGGTGACAAAGTGTTTGCTACACTTAACATCGCTTGCTGTACTTCCACTTTGTTTCTTTGCTACTCCGCTACTTTTCTCACTTCACTCCTCTGCTTCTTTGTTACTTAACTCCTCCCTCTTTTCTAATTTTCAATTTTTGTATTAAACTTGATAACATTCTGTCAATCTCACGACTTTTTTCAAAAATTATTTCAAAGTCTGCTTGACCGATAAATTCTAAATTTAATGCTATCTCTATTTGTGTTTGTAATTCAAATAAAGACCCAACTGCAATGTTTAAGAACCGCAAATAATCTCCTGTTGATTGGCGACCAAAACCTTCTGCAATATTACTTGGAATGGATATGGCTGCTCTACGAATTTGTGATGTCAATCCGTATTGTTCTTGAACAGGAAAAGACCGTGATTTAAGGTATATTTCAGTAACCAAGACCATTGATTTCTGCCAAACCAGTAAATCTCGATGCGTTCTAATTGGGTGCATATTTTGTTTTTTGTTATGTAAGTGGCAAAGGAGCGAAGGAGCAAAGTTATAGAATCTCCTTGTCTATTAATTTCAAACGCTATTACTTTACTGCTCTATTCATTTGACACTTTGCTACTTCAAACGTCATATCTTTGCTCCTCTGTTCCTTTGACACTTTGCTACTTAAATCAAATTAAGCATTTTCTGCGTTGCAATGATAGCCGAAACAGTTTGGTCGGAGTCAAGTCCACGAGTTTTTAAACTTCTACCATTATATGCCCAAGTAATAATCGTCTCACAAAGGGCATCGGTTTTTCCTCCTGGTGGAATCCTTACGGCATAGTCCGTCAGTTGTGGAAGTTCGATATTCTTTTGACAATATATCTTTTTCAAAGCATTCATAAAGGCATCGTATTGTCCGTCGCCTTGAGCAGATTCTTCAAAAATTTCTTCGCCAATTTGTACTTGTAAAGTGGCAGAAGGTTTTAGATTTTTAGAATGTGTCAAAACGTAATTCAGTACGACAACTTTTTCTTCAATGGCACTACTATCCAAAATATCCGAAATAATATACGGCAAATCTTCACGAGTAACGGCTTCTTTGCGGTCGCCTAATTCAATGATTCTTTGCGTAACTTTTTTCAAATCGGCATCGGCTAAAGTGATTCCTAATTCTTGCAAATTTTTCTCAATATTTGCTTTTCCAGAGGTTTTCCCTAAAGCGTATTGACGCAATCGACCGAAACGTTCGGGCATCAAATTATTGAAATAAAGATTCTTCTTATTGTCTCCATCTGCATGAATTCCAGCCGTTTGCGTAAATACATTTTCACCCACAACTGGCTTATTCACTGGAATTCTGAAACCCGAGAAAGTCTCTACCAATTTACTGACCGAATACAATGATTTCTCAACAACTGCCGTTTTTACATCAGGCATAAAGTCATTGATAACCGCAATGGTACTTGCCAAAGGTGCGTTTCCTGCACGTTCACCCATACCATTTACGGTTAAGTGCAAGCCTTGTACCCCCGCACGAATAGCCTCCATTACGTTGGCAATGCTTAAATCATAGTCGTTATGAGCATGAAAATCGAAATGCGTATTTGGATAACGCTTTACGATAGCATCTAAGAAATCAAAGGTTTCTCTCGGAGTCAAAACGCCCAAAGTATCAGGCAAAAGCACTCTTTTGATGGGTTCTTTGGTCAAGAAATCAAGGTATTGAAAAACGTATTCGGGAGAATTACGCATTCCATTACTCCAATCTTCTAAATACACATTACATAAAATGTCCTTTGAACGTGCTAAAGCAATTACCTGTGCGATTTCAGAAAAGTGTTGTTCGGGCGTTTTTTTCAATTGGTGCGTCAGGTGATTCAATGAACCTTTTGTGAGAAGATTCATCACTTTCGCCCCTGCTTCCAACATCCAGTTTACAGAAGTTTCGCCATCAACGAAAGTCAAAACTTCTATTTTATCCAAACAATCATTCTCCGCTGCCCATTCTGTAATTTTTTTCACCGCATCAAATTCTCCCGCAGAAACTCTTGCAGAAGCCACCTCTAATCTATCCACCATTACTTCTTTTAAAAGTAACTGAGCAATCGTTAGTTTTTCAGAAGCCGAAAAAGACACTCCGCTGGTTTGTTCACCATCACGGAGTGTCGTGTCCATTATTTCGATATGTCGCATATTCAATTGTGAATGAGCGAATGATGAGTTATGAATTGTGAATTGTGAGTTGTGAATTATGATTGTGAATTTTTTATGAGTTTTTTCTCATAAATTAATAGTTCACTACTCATAATTTACTGCTCATTAACTCTCAACTCACAACTCACAATTCACAACTTCTTAATAAAGACTCTTCTCTGCAAATGTTGCAATTTCACCTTTCATGCTTTGTAGATAATCAATATCATCAAAGCCATTGAGCATATTGTGTTTTTTGTATCCATTGATGTCGAAACCTTCGCTTTCGCCAGTGGCAACAATTACAACTTTTTGCTCAGGAAGGTTTACTTCGATTTCAGCTTTTGGGTCAGCTTCGATAGCAGAGAAAATTTTGTGTAAAAATTCTGGGCTAACAGTTACTGGCAAAATACCGATATTCAAGGAGTTACCTTTGAAAATATCTGCAAAGAAACTTGAAATTACACAACGGAAACCGTAGTCATAAATCGCCCAAGCAGCGTGTTCACGGCTTGAACCTGAACCGAAGTTACGACCACCCACCAAGATTGAACGGGGCGACCCTTCGTCTGAGTAAGTTGGGTTGTTCAACACAAAATCTTGTTTTGGAGATTCGTCGTTGTTATAACGCCAGTCTCTGAATAAATTATCGCCAAAACCTTCACGTTTCGTAGCTTTCAAGAAACGAGCAGGAATGATTTGGTCAGTATCGACATTTTCTATTGGAAGTGGCACTGCTGTCGAACGAAGTACCGTAAATTTATCGTATGCCATTATTTTATTGTTTAACCGCAAGGACGCTATGTCGCAAGGTTTTTTCACCGCAAAGAGACTATGACGCAAGAATTTAAATAAATTAGCGTACTTCCGTCCTTGTGGTTATTTTAATTTCTTAGCGTTTTTCCGTCTTTACGATTGAAATTTATTAGTAATTATTTACAAATCTTCTAAAACCACTTTTGATAATTGGGACATTAAAATTTATTAGAAACCCTAAACGTTTATCAGCCAATTTTAAATATGAAATTATTTGTGCTTCATGAATTGGAAGTAAAGTATCCAGGGCTTTTAACTCCAAAATAATCTCTTTTTCTACCAAAATATCTATTCTAAAATCTTTCGATAATGAAAAACCTTTATAATCTAAAGGAATTGATACTTGACTTTCAGTGAAAATATTTCTGAGTTGTAATTCTTTCATTAAGCATAATTCATAAACAGATTCCAATAAGCCTGGTCCCATTATCTTATGAACTTCCAAAGAAGCAAAAAATACTTCTTTTGCAATTCTTTCATATTCTTCTTTTGACATGATTAGTTTTTTACCGCAAGCACGCTATGACGCAAGATTTTTAATGTCCTGTCTTTACGGTTTATTTTTTTTAGCGTCCTCTCTGTCTTAGCGGTGATTCTATTTTTTTAACGTCCTCCCCCTCTTAGCGGTGATTCTATTTTTT
>NZ_QGGO01000002.1:89182-184975 GCF_003148625.1 Arcicella aurantiaca
TTTTTTAACGTCCTCCCCGTCTTAGCGGTGATTCTATTTTTTTAGCGTCTTAGCGTCCTTGCGGTGAAAACCTACAAGAATTGTCTTGGGTCAGTAACCACACCCGTCACCGCTGCTGCTGCTGCCACTAATGGAGAAGCCAAAAGCGTTCTTGAACCCGGACCTTGACGACCTTCAAAGTTTCTATTTGACGTTGAAACGGCGTATTTTCCAGCAGGAATTTTATCGTCATTCATCGCTAAACAAGCTGAACATCCTGGTTGACGAAGTAAGAAACCTGCTTCTGTCAAAACGTCCAAAATACCTTCTTCTTTAATTTGTGCTTCTACAATGTGCGAACCTGGAACTAACCAAGCAGTTACATTATCCGCTTTTTTACGACCTTTCACGATTGAAGCAAATGCACGGAAGTCTTCAATACGACCATTTGTACATGAACCTAAGAATACATAATCAATTGGTTTACCGATGATTGACTCGTTTTCAGCAAATCCCATATAACCTAATGATTTCTTGTAACTTGCTTCACCATCAATTACTTCACTTGCCAAAGGAATATTTTTAGAAATACCTGTTCCTAAACCTGGGTTTGTACCGTAAGTAATTTGTGGTTCGATATCAGCAGCATTATAAGTATATTCAACATCGAAAGTTGCACCTTCGTCTGTTTTCAATGTATTCCAATAAGCTAATGCTTTTTCCCAAGCTTCGCCTTTTGGTGCTTGCTCACGACCATTCAAGTAGTTGAAAGTAGTTTCGTCTGGAGCAATCATACCACCTCTTGCACCCATCTCGATTGACATATTACAAACTGTCATACGTCCTTCCATCGTCATATTTTCGAAAACCTCACCAGCATATTCACAGAAATATCCCGTTGCACCTGCCGCCGAAAGTTGAGCGATAATATACAAAGTAACATCTTTTGGCGTAACACCTTTTCCTAATGTACCATTGATAGTTACACGCATTTTCTTTGGTTTAGGTTGCATGATACACTGCGAAGAAAGTACCATTTCAACCTCAGAAGTACCAATACCAAAGGCAATTGCTCCGAAAGCACCGTGCGTAGAAGTATGAGAGTCACCACAAACGATAGTCATACCCGGAAGAGTAATACCATTTTCTGGCCCAACTACGTGAACGATACCATTTTTCTGATGTCCTAAGCCCCAGTGAGAAATACCGTGTTTCGCTGAGTTTGTCTCCAATTGTTGTAATTGGTTAGCAGAAAGTGGGTCTTGTACAGGTAAATGTTGGTTAATCGTTGGCGTGTTGTGGTCAGCAGTAGCGAAAGTACGATTGTTGTACATAACGCCAATTCCACGACCTTCTAAGCCTAAGAAAGCCACTGGACTTGTTACTTCGTGGATAAAGTGACGGTCGATAAAAAATACATCTGGACCATCTTCAATTTTACGTACAACGTGTGCATCCCACACTTTGTCGAATAAGGTTGTTGGATTATTCATATTATTAAATTTATTCTCTATTTGATTATTCTACAAAAGTTATGCTTCTCCGAAGCATAAATCGCAACTTTAAACCCTTTTTCTACAAAGGTTGTGCTTCTACGAAGCATTGACGAAAGGTTAAATCCTTAACGACAAAGGTTGTGTTTCTACGAAGCATTGACGAAAGGTTAAATCCTTAACAACAAAGGTCATACTTCTACGAAGCAAAAATCGCAACTTTAAATCCTTTTTCTACAAAGGTTGTGCTTCTACGAAACATTGACGAAAGGTTAAATCCTTAACGACAAAGATTGTGTTTCTACGAAACATTGACGAAAGGTTAAATCCTTAACGACAAAGGTCATACTTCTACGAAGCATAAATCGCAACTTTAAATCCTTAACAACAAAGGTCATACTTCTACGAAGCATAAATCGCAACTTTAAATCCTTTTTCTACAAAGGTTGTGTTTCTCCGAAACATCCTCACATATCTTTAATTAATTGATTTTCTTAAGATTATCACAGGTATAACCTCGGAGAGGTTTAAACATTTGTAGCAAAAAAATATGAATGGGAACTAAACTTCGGAGAAGTTTAACCTTAAAATCAATTCCTCAACTATTCAGATAATTCCTACGTTTAATCAAACCATTCAAAAAATTCTTTCCTACCTATTTCAATTCCAAAATCATCACAAAACTTCACAAACTCTTCTTGAAACGTCTTTTTATTATGATGTTCTTTCTGATTGAGAATATACTTACAAACTGCATCTATTTGTGAACGACTATGTGAAAAAGCTCCATAACCATTCTGCCATTCAAACTTAAATTTTGACAGTTTTTCGTTTTTTATAAAATCATTTGAGGCAACTTTTATCTCTTTTACTAAATCTGAAATTGCTTCAGCGGGTTTTAATCCCACAAAAATATGAATGTGATCAGGCATTCCTCCAATAGCTAATAATTTATGACCTCTTTCTTGAATCGTGCCTGTTATATACTTATGCAAGCGTTCTTCCCAATCTGAATTAATTAATGCTTCTCTATTCTTAGGTGAGAATACAAGATGAATATATAGTTGTGAGAAAACATCTGCCATTTGTTTTAAGGTTTTGCTTATCGGAAGCGAACTAATTGATGATTGAACATTTTTAAACTATTAAGTATTTCACCTTACAAATTTCCAAATAAATACTCAAACATTCATACCGACAAACGCCCAAACAATAGCGTTTTTAGTCCAAAACACCAAAAAGTCTTAAAACCTTATTGATAAAAATTAGTTTTATACAGAAAGCAGGATAACTGAAAGAGAATATTGCGTACTTTTACGGATTGATAACCCAGTAAAAAATTAGATGAGTAAGAATATATTGTACTTTGAATTAACCACGCCAGTTGAAGATGAACGCCCTGTATATATTTCTGGAAACTTTAACGCTTGGCTACCTGATAAAGAAGAGCTTAGATTAGACAAAGTCGAAGATGGCAAATACGCTTTAAAATTTCCAGAAAACATAAAGCTCCCCGATACTTTTGAATATAAATACACAAAAGGTGGTTGGAACCAAGTTGAATTAGACGAATTTGGGAATCCAACAGGAAACCGTGTAGCCAAAAATAAAACAGGCGTTTTCCATGATTTTGTCCCACATTGGAGATTAGATGGTGAAAACCTTTCAGAAAATCTTATGCCCGAAGTTCGTTTGATTTCTGATGAATTTGAAATGCCTCAGTTGGGTAAAAAACGTGCTGTTTATATCCTTTTACCTCACAATTACGAAAAATCAACCAAACGTTATCCTGTTATTTATTTGCAAGATGCCCAAAATCTCTTTGGTAATGGTTCTGAATTTGGTAATTGGGGAATAGACAAACAATTGGCAGTTTTGGCAGCTCGTGAACACGGTGATGTTATTGTGGTAGCTATTGCACACGGCGGTGACGAACGTTTTGAGGAATATTCTCCGTACAGCAATCCCAAATTAGGCAAAGGACAAGGACGAAAATATGCTCAGTTTTTAGCCAAGACTTTAAAACCATACATCGACAAAAACTATCGTACCATTCCCGACCGTGAATCTACGGGGATTGGTGGAAGTTCTTTGGGTGGTTTAATTAGTATTTATGCAGGTTTGATGTTCCCAGAAGCATTTGGAAGATTGATGATTTTCTCTCCTGCTCTCTGGATTTCTCCTAATATTTATTTCGACGCTATTGATTTTCTCTCACATTTACCCACTCGTATTTATGTATATGCAGGAGGGCAGGAAAGTACGGCGATGATTCCCAATGTTGAAAAATTAAAACAAACCTTTGAGCGTCAAGGAGTTAAAAAAACCGAAATCAATATTTCTCTTGACCCAGAAGGTGGACACAGCGAAGACCAATGGGGCAAAGAATTTCCGAAAGCAATGGAGTGGCTGTTTTTTTAGTAATTGTAAAATAGATTTTAGAATGCAGAACAAGGAATTGAGAATGTAAAAGTGAGTTCAATAAAACTTCTACATTTTTAGTTCCTTGTTCTGCATTTTGCCTTTGGTGACAATTGAAAAATTTAACAAAAAAAGATTTTGTGTTATCTCTACATAAAGTCAAAATAAAAAATGAAAAAAGTCGCCATCATCGGAGCAGGTATTGCGGGAATTGCCTCCGCTATTCGTTTGGCTCACAAAGGTTTAGACGTTTCCGTTTATGAAACTAATTCCTACGCAGGTGGAAAGTTGAGTAGCTTTGAACTAAACGGCTACCGTTTTGATGCTGGCCCTTCACTTTTTACACTTCCCAATTTAGTTACTGAACTGTTTGAGTTAGTTGGTAAAAACCCCGCTGATTTTTTTGAATATGAACAACTTAATGAAGTTTGTCGGTATTTTTGGGAAGACCAAACCCGACTAACGGCATGGGCTGAACCGCAAAAATTCGCCCAAGAAGTTGAGCAAATTACAGGCGAATCTGCCGAAAAAATCGTGCAATTTTTGAAAGAAAGTGCCTTTAAATATGACGTTTTAGACGGACTTTTTCTACAAGATTCTCTACATAAATTATCAACTTGGGCATCTCGAAAAGCTTTAAAAGGTTATTTGAATCTTCCGAAATTAGGTATTTTTGGAACGATGAATGATGCCAATGAAAAGCTATTTTCAAATCCTAAAATCGTCCAACTTTTCAATCGTTATGCCACTTATAACGGTTCAGACCCTTACCAAACACCCGCAACGCTCAATATTATTCCACATTTAGAGTACAATATTGGAGCATTTTTTCCGAATAAAGGCATGGTTTCTATTACTGATTCTTTGGTAAAATTGGCTGAAAGTCTGGGCGTTCAATTTTATTATGAAACAAAGGTGGAGGAAATTGTAGTGAAAAATGGAAAAGTAACGGGGGTAAGAATTATGCGTGAAGAGTTAGAAGGAATGGGGAATGAAGAAGATAATGCAGATACCTTTATACCTCATAACTACGACCTTATACCTCATAACTCCAACTTCATACCTACCGACTCCGTCATTTCTAACATGGACGTTACGCATACGTATCGTAAACTTTTACCGAACGAAAAACATCCGAATTTCTTACTAAATCAGCCCAAATCGAGTTCTGGAGTTATTTTTTATTGGGGAATTAAAAAGCAATTTTCAGAATTGGGCTTGCATAATATTTTCTTTAGCGATAATTATCAAGAAGAATTTAGGACGATGTTTGATAAAAAAACCATTTATCACGACCCAACGGTTTATATCAATATCACCTCAAAACATAAAACTGACGATGCCCCCGAAGGCTCTGAAAATTGGTTTGTCTTGATAAATGCCTCTGCCAACGAAGGACAAAATTGGGACGAAATTATCCGTCAGACCAAAGAAAATGTATTGCAAAAAGTTAGTAGAATTTTAGGGCAGAATATTGCAGCATTAATTGAATGTGAGGAGATTCTCGACCCAAGAACGATTGAATCAAAAACCTCCTCAGCACAAGGAGCATTGTACGGCAATTCGTCAAATAACCGATTTGCAGCATTTTTGAGGCACGCTAATTTCTCTTCAAAAATCAAGAATTTATACTTTGTTGGTGGAAGTGTTCACCCTGGTGGTGGTATTCCGTTGGCTCTTTCTTCGGCAAAAATTATGAGCGATAATTTTAAGTAACACAGGCTTTAGCCTGTTTGATTGACGACAGCCTAAAGTCTGTGTTACAAATTTACTTTTACTCGCTTTTTGTACAACCAAAATCCCCCGAAAGCTAATAAAATCACAAACCAAAGTCGGAATATAACCACCACAATATCCTCAAAAATGTACCAACCTTCTCGTACACTTTGCCAAATTCTCAGAAATAAATTGGGTTGAAATGCGTGCGTATTTTCAATATTGGGCAGTTTTTCCTGCATAATTGCTATGGGCTGATAAAGATGCAAAGTGATTGTACTATAATTGACTTCGTCTTTCAATTTTAAATTGAGGACTTGGTTTTGGTCGGCTGACGATTGGTGATTGTATAAATTCTCCTCCGCTGATGAGGTTTCGGATAACTTTTTCCCTTTTTCATCAATGGCATTTTCAAATCGTTTTTCAAATTTTGAGAAGCGTTTTTTCTGCAATTCATTACTAATAAATGACAAACTGACATCTTCAGCAGAAACCGTCTGATTATCTAAAAACGCCATAATTGGTTGTAATTCTCTCAGTGTTTTCTCAAAATATTCGTTCGGAATTCTTAGCGTAATTTCATTGCTGGCTTCATAGGACTTGCTTCTTAAAATTGAGTCTTCACTAATTTCTATGTCATTGATATTAAAAACTTGCGTAGATAATTCGTTACGAACAATAAAACCCTTGTATTTATCAACTAAATCCTCCACGACGTTAGTGGCATTCTGAACATTATTAACCTTAAATCTGACCTCAGCGGTACGAATAAACTTGCGGTCTTGCGGTGAAAGAGGTATTCCTGCATCAGCTTGGGTTTCTACCGATGTGGTATCCGCCAAACCAAAATTAGAAGCACTTTCTGCTTTCTTTTCTGAACAATTTGATAATGAAAAAGCTATCATAACGACAGCCACAGAGATGGGAATATTTTTCATTTTTGTAAAGGTTATGTTGTTTATCAAAAACGACATAACCTTTACAATTATTTCAAATAATTAAAAACTTATTAAAATTTACTTAAAATAATATTAAATTATAGTCCAATATTCAATTTGCTACTTGCATTATTAAACTTTAAAGAGCCTGTTCCATTATACTCAACGTTTTTGGCAGTTCCTATTCCATTAACGATAACGGTATGATTAGGCTGAATAATTACAGAAATTCCGACTTTAGGAATACGACTAATATCCCATGTTGATTCTATTTCCCAATCGCCAGAAGATACACTTTTTATCACCGAAGTCAGTGCCACGTTGAGAATATTACTTTTCAGAGAAGGACAAGCTAAAGTATTTTGGGTTTTCTCACAAGTGGCATAATATTGAGATGAAGCGATGGGTGAAAGTGGCATATTTACAGCAACATCATTTAGAGCTTGATACCATTTCAAAGCAGAGCCAACTCCAACACAATTCGTAGCTTTAAGCGTAATCGTATCGCCAAGCAGTAAAAGTGTATCTTTTTGAATATTGGGAATTGGAGAAATAGCATTAACCGTTACTAAAACATCTATAAAAGCACTTTGGCAGGTCAAGTTTTCACAACGTGTCTTGTAAGTGGTATTATTACTTAAATTTTCTGTGGTAAAAGTTGTGCCTGTTCCTTTTAAAATTGTTCCCGTAGAATCATACCATTTCATCGTATTTCCTAAACAAGTACCTGATAATGAGGCAATAGAATTGTAACAGATTGTCTTATTGGTTGTACCAGAAGGTAAAGAATCTATCAGTGTTTTTGTGGAAATATCCGTACCTACGCAGCCTAATCTATTGACAGAAAAATTGCTATATATGCCTGATTTTAAACCAGATACAGAAAAAGAATTATTCAAAACATTAACATTTTGAGGAGAATCAGCACCTGTATAACTTACCGAATAACTACCGTCTGGAAGATTGACTGACGTGAAATTTATACTACCATTTGATAAGCTACATAATGTTGGATTATTGGCACTTCCAGACAAAATTGTTGGCATTGGCACAGCCGTTATTGTAGCTACCTGCGAATTTGCAGCTACACAAGCACCACTTTTTAGAATAGCTCTATAATAGGTTGTTTGCGATAAATTGCTTGTCGTTAAAGAAGTCGTTGTATTGGCAATATCTGTGGCAGTAGCAAAATTGGCAACAGTTGATGATTGCCATTTCTGAACATTTCCTTTTTGTCCAGACAGTGTCAATGTAGAAGTATTTGTGCCTGCACAAACAGAAGTTGTTCCTGTAATATTACCTCCAACGCTTGGCGGATTTATGGTAAAAGTGGTAGCAGTTTTACAGGTTGGATACAAACTATTAGAAACATAAAAAGTGGTTGTTCCTTCGGTGGCGGTATTGGTAATGCCTGAGCCAGAAATACCAACGGGATTAAATATTTCTCCTGTTGCCAAGGCAGTGCCTCCACTTGCATCTTTATACCAACTGTTTATGATTGGGAAAATCGGAATACTTAATTGTAATCTAAAACTTCCTGTGGTTAAATTGTCATACGTACTCACAACCACGATATAGGTAGTTCCTTGCACAAGCGTATGTGTAAAACTTGATTTCAGACTAACGCCACTATCATCATCACCTCTTAAAAAATTGGTAGCAGGATTGGCGGGGTCAAATGAAGTTTTATACAAGGTCATATAAGTATCATCACTGCCTGCATTACCCAAAACTGCCTGTGTAATTTCAAAATTAACGGCACCGTTACTTGGAGCTACAAAAGTATATGTTTTGTAATATACCGCCGTAATGGTACTTTCTGTAATATAAGTAGTTGTGTTATCGCCTCCACCTCTTCTATAAGTTGCTCCTACTGTTAATACACCATCAACAACATTTGTAGTGGATGCAGGAACAACTAAACCTTCTCCATTGAGAACAACACCATTCTGACAAACAGCATAATCCGAAACTGTTGGTACAATAGACGGAGTTACCGTAACTGAAACCACCTGTGTAATGGGTGAACAAGTATTAGGAGCTAATACAAAATTATATTTTACGATAATGGGGGCATTGGTTGTGTTAATTAATATTTCGCTGATGTTTGGCGTATTTCCTGATGAAGCCAAATTACTAATTCCTGCCACCACAGGACGTGTCCAGCTAAAAGTTGCTCCAACGGTTGATGAAGTTGCCACGTAATCGAAAGCAGTATTTGTACAAATATTGAAGGTTTTGGCAGAAGTCAAAGGGGCATTTCCGACGGGATTATAGTCTTCTGTAACAATTCTATCATTCGACGATGCACCTGTTGAGGCATTTACGCCTAAACCTCTACGTGCAAAGGCTTGCCCAATAGCACAACGATAACGTCCATTAAATAATAATTGGTCTGCTTGTAAAATTGCATCTCTGGCATCTACAAAACTTGGGCTACATGGTTGCAATCTCAAGCCTTCATTAACCAATTTTAGGGCAGCAGCATTTCCTCTCAAATCAGCAATTACCGTTGGAGTTTCATAGATATTATTCACAATTTGGTTATCCTGCAAGATAATTGCCCATGTCATATCCCAGAGCATAGTAGCCCAAATAGAACCTATTCCGTGAGGCTCTGAAAAACTGACATCGCCAACTTTTGCATAGGTTACAGGAGCATTAATATTTGCCATGTCATACGAATAACGATATGGACGTATTCCTGCCCCAGCAGTAGTTTGCCCTAAAACGTAAGTTCCGATTCCTCTGGGAATATTGGCACTTGTCACCGTAGGAGTTAGTGATGCCCAATTAGTAGTTAGCATTAGGGTAAGATAATCACTCCAACCTTCTCCACCTTGTTCTACATTATCCAAGCAGTTTGAATTGGCAGGACCTCCCGTCAAACGTATTGACCAACCGTGTCCGTATTCATGGGCAATAATACCATTATCGAAATCTCCATCAGGCTGAAAAGAAGGAGAACCAACATTACTCCACAAATACATTTGCATACGTCCGTTTGTACCATCAGCGGGCGGATAAAAATTGGCATTATTTGTACCACCACCATCTTGTGCATCTGCAAAAACGTAGTCGTTGCCAAGCCCTCCTCTTCCTTGATTATTATTCTGAAAATTACCACTTGGTTCATCAAAACCATATCGCCAAAGCACATCATGAATTAAATTATTCCAATAAAATAAATTGGTAATGGCTGCATTTTGATTTCCCGTAGAAGTGGCTAATCCTTTTGTGTAAGCATAGTTAAAGTCTAAAGTTGCCGACGTTGGGCTATTTCCAGGAATATCATCATCATTCACATCTTCCTGAGCCCACACATTATTTCCTCGGGTGGTGGTATAATTGGTCGTTCCATCATTATGCCAACCATTGGTAGCACCCGGCCCACTTGATGCAGGGAAAAAACGAGTGTATGGACTTGTTACGGCTGTTCTTGTTCCATGAATTGGGCTTTCAATTGGATAATCAAAAACTTGATAGGAATTTGCCGCCACAGCCAATTTTGCAGTATTTTGAGTAGCAAGCGGAGAGGAATTTTCCGCACATTCGTGAGGAGTCGTCAAATGTTCTGGTGTTCCAAAATTACAGTGAATGATATTATCTTGTTGACGAATGATTTCTCCAGAATTAGCATCAATATGAAAACTCCACGCATTTTGCTGATTTTTTGCTAAAAACTTTACATTCCAAGCAAGAGCCAATTTAGATTTCGTCACTTTGTTTTCTTGTATATCATAAGGCAACCAATAAAGTTTGACTTCTATGTTATTATCAGCAATAGTCGCATCTGTAAATGACGTTTGAGTCGCTATGCCATTGAGTAAATTTTTAGGGTTAATCTCCTGTAAATTAGCCGCACTGATTCCGAGTTTCGTTAAAGTTTTGTTTAATGCCTGCGTTGGACTAACACTTAGTTGTTTCAAGCTAACGGGTACTTTTTCTGCAACATTCTCAATAAATTTATTGGCTACATACTGAACTTGCCCATCTTTTAGTATCAAATTTAACATTCCATTATACACTTCGATAGACTGATAAGTTTGATTAAAATATATGTGATACCAGCCTGTTGTTGGTGATAAATAGGCACTCGAAACCACCATTTCGTTTACATCAGAAGAAAGTAGTTTATATTGGTTGGTATGGTCTGACAAATATTTTTTGGCGGATTCAATTTCGGTTTGTGCCTGAGAGGATACCGAAAAAAACAAACTCAAAAACAGTATTATTTTAAATTTGAACCCAAAAGTAAAATACGTAAAATTAGACTTCATAAAATGAGGCTTTAGTTAGTGTGGCTAATTAATGTAATGATTATATTAGAACTTCTCGGGCGAGTATTGTATTGAAGAGTTTTGTGTAAGGCTTCAAATGTAAAATTAAAATATTGAAAAGGGTAATATTTAAGATAAAACTATTACAAAATTTATCTTTTGGTCATTGTTGAAAAATTGTAAATGCTCAAAATACCTTGTAAAAAGCAAAAAGGTCAGCAATTATGCTGACCTTTCTATTTATTGAAATTAAGAAATCTTGTAAATATAGGCTATGCTTGATTATTCGGTAAGTTCTACCCCTAAATCCTAACCGAGCGACGGTCGCCCCTACTTATTACTAAAAGTATGCTTTCATTAAAGTACGGCTGCTCAAATAAATAATCAATAAACCAACTACAATGGTCATTGGTCTTCTTTTGATTTTATTAACGAAAAATGCTCCGAACGGTGCAGCAACAACGCCACCAATTATCAAACCAGCAATTACTTGCCAACCGTTAATTCCTTCAAAAAGTAAAAAGGTAATACCACTGGCAAATGATATGGCAAACTCAGCCGCATTTACAGAACCAATGGTATAACGTGGGTCACGACCACGCCCAATAAGCGTTGAAGTTACGATTGGACCCCAACCACCACCACCAACGGCATCCATAAATCCACCAAAAACGGCTAAAACACCTAAGTTTTTAGTCTTCTTTTTAACATTATTATTTCTCAAACCTTTAATAATAATCATCACCGCCAACACAATCATATAAACAGCAATAAATGGCTTGATGACTTTTCCATCAATAACATCCGAAAGTAAATAAGCACCCACAACTGAACCAATTACCCCTGGAACTAATAAATAAGTCACCAAACGCTTATTTATATTTTTGAATTTGTAGTGAGAAAGTGCCGATGCCCCCGTTGTGAACATTTCAGCCACGTGTACACCCGTACTACTAATAGCGGGCGGAACGCCTACTGATAAAAGGAAAGATGTTGAAGTTGCACCATAGCCCATTCCTAAAGTTCCGTCAACTAATTGAGCAAAAACGCCAATTAACAAATAAATGAAAAAATCTTGATTCAAGCCTGCAACCAATTTATCTACCGAAAACAATGCGTGATAGTTATATATCAGGATACTCGCAAGACCAACCAATAAAAAGGCAGGAATACCAATCCAAAGTAACTTGGATGAGTAAATGTTATTTTTAGAAACATTCGTAATGCTTGGTTGCGAAGGGGATTCTACGTTCATTGGGAAGTTATTATTATTTTTAAAGAAAAAGTTTTTGACTGTGGAGTACAACTCAATTTTTTCACAAATATAATCATTCTATTTACTCTATCAAACCAATAGAGTAAAATATTTTTCAATAAGGAAAATATCGCAACTTTTCATTTGATGAAAATGTATTCAAAAATTACTATTTACGATGGACTTTTCAGGCTTTATAAAGATTATTTTAAATCGTCCTTGTGCTTACAATCAATTATGTTAAAACATATTAAAAAACCGACCGTTTATCAAAAAGAACAAGTTTATTTCAAGAATTATCACTTTATTGCAATTATTAAATCTAATCTAAAATCTACTTTTACGATGATTAAAGGACGCTTACAACTCTTAGCAATAGCTTTTTTGCTATGCTTCTCATCAACATTTGCTCAAAAAACGTATGAATGGAAAACTGCAACCTCTGGCGGATATACCTATAAATACGTGAGCAACGACCCCATGAAAGCCCGTTTTTATACGCTAACAAACGGTTTAACGGTTATTTTGAGTGAAAATCATAAAGAACCACGCATTGCGGCTCTTATTCCTACTCGTGCAGGTTCAAATACTGACCCACGTACTAACACGGGTTTAGCCCACTATTTGGAACACATGCTTTTTAAAGGAACTGATAAATATGGTTCTTTGGATTGGTCTAAAGAAAAACCATTGCTCGACCAAATTGATGCTCTTTACGAAAAGTACAACAAAACAACTGACTCTACTCAACGTAAAGCCATTTACAAGGAAATCGACCAGAAATCTGGAGAAGCAGCCAAATTTGCCATTGCCAACGAATACGACAAAATGATGGCTTCGATGGGTGGACAAGGCACAAACGCTTTTACTTCTTATGAACAAACAGTTTATACCGAAGATATTCCCGCAAACGCTCTCGACCGTTTCTTGAAATTACAAGCTGAACGTTTCAGAAATCCAATTCTTAGAATTTTCCACACGGAATTGGAAGCTGTTTACGAAGAAAAAAACCGTAGTCTTGATAACGATAACTGGAAAATGTATGAAGCTCGTAACGCTGCACTTTATCCAACGCATAATTACGGTCAACAAACAACCATCGGTACGATTGAGCATTTGAAAAACCCTTCGTTAGTGGAAATTCGTAACTATTTCAAAAAATATTACGTACCCAACAACATGGCAATTATCATGGCAGGAGATTTTAATTCTGATGAACTCATCAAGAAAATTGAAGCTTCTTTCAAATACATGGTTACTAAGCCAGTTACAGAATACAAACCTGCTCCAGAAGCTCCCTTAACAACTCCAGTTGTGCGTGAAGTATTTGGACCAACTCCCGACAATCTTTCTATTTCTTGGCGTTGGTCAAGTTCTGTAAATGCGAAAGAGAAAATCGTTGGAACAATTGTAGATGAATTGATGTCGAACTCAAAAGCAGGTTTAATTGACCTTAATTTAGTAAAAGCTCAAAAGGTTTTAAGAGCAAGTTCAAGTCCTGAGTGGAACAAAGATTATTCAACTTGGTCGATGACGGCAACGCCTAAAAAAGACCAAAGTTTAGACGACGTAAAAGCCTTGTTATTAGGAGAATTAGATAAACTAAAAACAGGCAATTTTGACGAATCTATCATCAAAGCAATTGCGGCTAACTATAAATTAACTGCCATTCAAGGTTTAGAAGATAATACCTCACGAGCGTATGGTTTGTTAGGAAGTTTCATTGCATCAAAAGCAACCAACTGGAACGACAATGCGGCAATGAACGATGCTTTGGGTAAAGTTACCAAGCAAGATGTAATGGCTTTTGCTAAAAAATATTGTGGTGATGGTTACGTAGTTGTGTACAAACGCAAAGGAACTGACCCTAAAATTACTAAAGTTGATAAACCAACTATCACGCCAGTAGAAGTAAACCGTGAGGCACAATCTGCCTTTTTGAAAGATGTCAATGAAACACCAATGGCAAACATTCAGCCTAAATGGTTAGATTTCTCGAAAGACATGAAAAAAGGTAAAATCGGGAATTTAGATGCTTATTATGTTCAAAATACAGATAACGATTTATTCAGAATGTCATATCGTTTTGACATGGGTTCTTGGAATAGTAAAATCTTGCCAATTGCTTTACAATATTTACAATTTGTAGGAACTGACAAAATGAATGCCGAACAAATCAGTACCGAATTTTATCGTTTAGCAAGCAGTTTCACCCAAAACTATACCGACCACCATATCACTTTAGGAATGTCTGGTTTGAATGAAAATTTTGCCAAAACAGTAAGTCTTTTTGAAGATTTAATGACAAAATGTAAAAAAGATGATGCCGCTTTAGAATTATTGAAAGGCAGACTTTTGAAACAAAGAAATGATGCAAAATTGAACAAAGGAGCAATTCTTCAAGGCTTAACATCTTATGCAACTTTTGGAGCGAAAAACCCAAGAAATACCTTACAATTCACCGATGCAGAGTTGAAAGCACTAACGGCTGACGAATTGATTTCTTTCCTTCAAAACTTATTCTCATATAAGCATTCTATTACTTATTATGGGCCACAAACAATGGAAGGTTTAGCCTCAACAGTGAGTGGAATTCATAAAACACCTGCAAGTTTCAAGGCTGATTTACCACTTGTAGCTAATTTTGAAGCGACTTCTCCAGAAAAACCAACTGTATTATTTACAGATTACGACATGGTTCAGGCAGAAATCAACTGGGTTCGTCCAACTGTTAAATACAATGTAGCTGAAACACCAGTTGTAGAATTGTACAATAATTATTTTGGTGGAGGAATGTCGTCAATTGTATTCCAAACCATTCGTGAATCTAAAGCTTTGGCGTACTCAACTTATGCGTTCTATTTCACACCTGCAACCAAAGACGAAAAATACAGAATGATTGCGTATGTAGGAACACAAGCAGATAAAATTCATGAATCTATTGCAGGAATGAACGAATTATTAAACGTTTTTCCATCTTCTGAAAAGAACGTAGAAACGGCAAAAGCCAGCATGAAAAAGAATTATCAAACCGAAAGAATCACGCAAGACAATATCATCAATACGTATTTCAACAACCAAGAAAAAGGTATTTCGGGAGATGAACGCCAAGCCATTTATCAGGCTTTGGATAAATTAACGGTTGATGATTTGAAAAAACTGCAAGACTCTCAACTTGCCAACAAACCATATAATATGTGTATTGTGGCTTCTGAGAAAAAAGTAAATTTAGAAGACCTCAAAAAATACGGCGAGGTTAAGAAATTAACTTTGGAAGAGGTTTTTGGTTATTAATTTAAGTAACGGGTATAATTGTCCACAATTGTACCACAAAGCGTCTTCGCTTACAGGAGCGTGGATGCTCAAATCAGTTCAAACGTAGGCGTTTGAACCAGTTAGAAATTTTATTTTCGGATAAACAACAAAGGAAGTCTTTGCTCAGTGCGAAGACTTCCTTTTGTTTTGTAACTTTTTGGTACGAGCTTTGGTTATTAATAAGTATTCTCAAATAAAAAATCATATTTAAACATGAACATTGCAGTAATTGCCACATCCCCAAGACACAATAGCAACTCTTTACGCTTTTCAAAATATATTCAAAAAACACTACAAACCTCTGACTATAAAAACGTTACCGTTGTAGATTTTCATCATTACGACATTCCATCGGTTGGACGTGGTACAGTTAAAAAAGATGATTTAACGACTTTTCAAAACGAATTAATTTCAGCTTGGGAAAAAGCTGATTTAGTATTTTTTGTAACACCAGAATACAATTTTACCGTAAATGGAGACTTACTAAACGCTCTTCATCAGTTAGGTTCAAAAGACTTTGCACATCTTTTCAATAATAAAACATTTGCTTTGGCGGGCGTTTCAAGCGGAAGAGGCGGTAAAGTTCCTTGTTTAGAATTAACGACGGTGATTAACAAAATCATCAATTTCAGCAATCAATATTCGGTAGTTTCTCCACGCATATACGAGTCACACGAGACATACAAAAACCTTGATGAAAACGCAGATTCAGTAGGAAATACCATTTATGAAACTACCGTAAAAGCGTTTATTGACTATTCTTTGGAAGTGGCAAAACGTTGGAAAGCGTAAGATAAAACTTTCAGAATCTTAAAATTATTGGTTTTTCAACGATTTATAAGGTAATTATGAATATGGGCTAACGCTGACAGGGTTTGAACCCTGCCAGCGTTTTTCTCGGTATATTATCAACGAAAAAACAAATTATTTCTCTCAAAATCACTCCTTCTCATTTACTCAATTCTCGCCGTCAATCGACTGATATTTTGGAATTTGGCTAATAAATAGCGACCTTGCGGGATAGTAGCAATTGATGCTATTGCCAAAAACAACAAAACACTTCACTAACACCTAAATAACCAAAACCAAAAAATGACAGATTTAAAACCATCAAAAGAACAAAATTTTAGAAGTAGAATTAAGGCTGAAATCCTTGAATTCTTCCAACTAAATGAAGATACTGCTTGGTCACTGAACCAAGTACATAAAGCGTTTGCCATCCGTGACCGCAAAACGAAAGACCTTTTTGGAGATTTATTAACGGAACTTCACAAAGACAAAAAATTGATTCGTCAACAAGACGGTCATTATTTAGCAGATACCACCACCGAATTTGTTGAAGGACGTATCGACCACGTAAATGTCCGTTTTGGATTTGTGGTTGTAGAAGGACGTGAAGGCGATATTCTCATCAACGCTCGTGATTTGAATGGAGCTATCGATGGAGACATCGTGAAAGTATTGGTTTGGGCAAAAAAGAAAAAAGGCTCAGACCGTGCCGAAGGAGAAGTGGTAGAAATTCTCCAAAGAGGACGTGCCGAAATGGTTGGTACTATTGAAATTATGCCTCATTATGCCTTCGTTGTACCAAGTTCTAAGAAAATTTATGGAGATATTTTTGTCTCTAAAAATGACTTAAAAGATGCTCAACATGGTGATAAAGTGATTGTAAAAATCACGAAATGGGCAGAAGGCGAGCGTAAAATGGAAGGCTTCGTAAAAGAAGTTTTAGGAAAATCGGGAGAAAATAATACGGAAATGCACGCCATTTTAGCAGAGTTTGGACTTCCAAATCATTTCCCAGAACAAGTAGAAAAAGCTGCTGATGCTATTTCAACAAAAATTACTGCTACCGAAATTAAAAAACGTAGAGACTTTAGAAACATCACAACTTTCACCATTGACCCTGTGGATGCAAAAGACTTTGATGATGCTTTGAGTTTTGAGTTTTTGGAAAACGGAAATTACGAAGTAGGTATTCACATCGCTGATGTTACGCATTACGTTACGCCCGAGTCTATTTTGGAACAAGAGGCTTATTTACGTGCGACTTCGGTGTACTTGGTAGATAGAGTTGTGCCAATGTTACCAGAAAAACTTTCTAATGGACTTTGTTCGCTTCGTCCAAATGAAGATAAATTGACTTTTTCGGCAGTTTTTGAAATTACGCCAGAAGCAAAAGTTGTGAAAGAATGGTTTGGACGTACAATTATTCACTCCGACAAACGATTCACTTACGAAGAAGCACAGGAGCAGTTGAACAGTGAACAGTCAGCAGTAATCAGTGAGCAGAAATCGGAAGAAATTTCAAACATCGAACATCAAGCGACGGACATTGAAATTGAACCAAAGAAAAAAGGTAGAAAGAAAAAGGTTGAAGAGGGCGAAACACTAACACCTAACCCCCAAAACCTAACACCTAATTTCAAAAAAGAACTTACAATCCTCAACCAACTTGCTCATAAATTGCGAGATGAGCGTTTTGCCAAAGGTGCGGTAAATTTTGAGACGGTGGAGGTTAAATTCAAATTAGATGAAGACGGAAAACCTTTGGGAATTTATCAAAAAATACGTGTTGATTCGCACAAATTGATTGAAGAATTCATGTTACTTGCCAATAAAAAAGTAGCAGAATATGTATTTAATCTAAAGAAATCTGAGCCAAGAAACACGATGGTTTATCGTACCCACGATGCTCCAGACCCAGAAAAGCTCAAAAATTTCTCAACATTTGCTAAGCGTTTTGGCTACACAGTTGATACTGATACTACTAAAATAAGTGCATCTTTCAATGAATTAATGCACGATGTAGAAGGAAAACCAGAGCAAAATATTTTAGAGAATTTGGCGGTTAGAACGATGTCAAAAGCAAAATATAGCACCGACCCAATCGGTCACTTTGGTTTGGCATTTCCATTTTATTCGCACTTTACGAGTCCAATCAGACGTTATCCAGACATGATGGCTCACCGAATGTTGCAACATTATCTCGACGGTGGCGAACCTTTAGAGCGTGCCTCGTGGGAACAACGTTGTAAACATAGTTCTGAGCAAGAGAAAATGGCTGCCGAAGCCGAGCGTTCTTCTATCAAATATAAACAAGTGGAATACATGAGTTTGATGGACGAAGGCAAAGTTTGGGACGGTATCATTTCGGGCGTTACGGAGTTCGGAATTTTCGTTGAAATTACAGAAACGGCTTCGGAAGGATTAGTTAGAATGGTAGATTTGAAAGACGATTTCTACGACTACGACCGTGAAAATTATAGAATTGTTGGACAAAGAAACGGACGTGTTTTCACTTTTGGCGATAAATTACAAGTAAAAGTAAAAGAATGTAATCTGGCTCGCAGAAGTATGGATTTATTATTAGTAGGTGGTGACGAGAAAATGAGAAAAAGTAAATCTAAAGCTCCAAGAGGTAGAGAATCAAGACATAAATCAAGTGATTCGAGGTCATCAAAAGGCGGTAAACGCTCAAATTCAAAAGATTCTGATAGAAGAAAAAGAAGATAAATAATATGTAGAGACGTTGCCTGCAACGTCTCTTTTATTTTATCAAGAAAAGCAACGATTTTTGCAACATAATATCAAAAACGTTGCGGGGAACATAATACAAAGACGTTGCGGGGAACATAATACAAAGACGTTGCAGGCAACATAATACAAAAACGTTGCAGGCAACGTCTCTACGAATATCTGTCATTTCTCCAAGGGTATGCCGTATTTGAATATCCTCTTTCCTCCCAAAAACCTAATTTATTTTTAGGCATAAATTCCAATCTTTTTATCCATTTCGAGCCTTTCCATGCGTACAATTGTGGCGTAATCATGCGTAAAGGACCTCCATGTTCTACTGCAAGTGGCTGACCGTCAACGGTATGACCTAATAATACATCAGGTTTTAAAGCTTCTTCCAAAGAAATATTAGTTGTATAAGTATCATAACCGTAACACATAATATGCGTAGCAGTTTCTTTAGGTTGTACCAATGCCGCCAAATCAATCAAACTTACCCCTTTCCAAGCCATATCCAATTTCGACCAAGTTGTTACACAGTGAAAATCAGAAACATCTTCTGTTTGAGGCAAAGCCATGAAATCGTCCCAAGTTAAAATCACAGGATTTTCAACTTCTCCGTCAATAATTAAACGCCATTTATCCAAAGGAATTTTCGGTTGGTAACCCAAATCTAAAACAGGCCATTTAGTTGTCAACGTTTGCCCAACGGGTGTATTTGGCATTCCATGACGATTAATTTCTCCTTTTCCCTGCGGTTTTTCATCCGCCATGGAAGGGGTCAACTTCATTTTTTCCTCAAATCGAGCCTTCAATTTCATGCGGGCTTCAATAATACGGTCGAGTTTATTATCTTGAATTTCTTCGTTTTCCATTTGTTGAATATTTAGTATCGTTCTAACGTAAAAAAATAAGAAAAGGTTTATAAAATCTATTCAATAACTCAAAGTAGTCGGCGTTTAAAACACTGACTACTTTACTGTTTCAAAATCACAAAAAAAGAGACAAAGCAATGTGCTTTGTCTCTTCATAAATAAATCAAACCTTATTAATCACTAAATAAGACCGTTTTTAGCTAATGCTTCACAAATTTGTACTGCATTTGTAGCAGCTCCTTTACGTAAATTATCAGCTACAATCCACATATTTACGGTATTTGGTTGAGTTTCATCACGACGAATACGTCCTACAAAAACCTCATCTTTACCATGTGCATTGATTGGCATTGGATAAACAGCATTTTTAGGGTCATCTTGTAAAATTACACCTTCTTCTGCTGCTAAAATGCTCTTAATTTCTTCTACATCAAAATCGTTTTCAAACTCAATATTTACTGATTCTGAGTGACCACCAATCGTAGGAATACGAACAGTTGTTGCAGTTACTTGAATCGAGTCATCCATCATGATTTTTTTCGTTTCATTCACCATTTTCATTTCTTCTTTGGTATAACCGTTATCCAAGAATACGTCGATGTGTGGTAAAACGTTTAAGTCAATTTTGTGTGGATAAACCGCAGGAACGTCTGCACGTCCTTCACGTTCTGCAAAAAGTTGGTCAACCGCTGCTTTTCCTGTACCTGTTACTGATTGGTACGTAGAAACAACAACACGTTTGATTTTGTATTTTTTATGTAATGGATTCATTACTACCACCATCTGAATCGTTGAACAGTTAGGGTTTGCAATGATTTTATCTTCTGATGTAAGTGTGTGAGCGTTGATTTCAGGAACAACCAATTTCTTAGTTGGGTCCATTCTCCAAGCTGATGAATTATCAACTACTGTGATTCCCGCCTCTGCAAATTTTGGAGCTAAATTAAGAGAAGTACCTCCACCCGCTGAGAAAATTGCTACGTTAGGTTTCATCTTGATAGCATCGTCAAAACCTACTACGGTATATTGTTTACCCTTAAACTCAACCTGTTTACCCACTGAACGCTCAGAGGCAACTGGAATAAGTTCTGTTACAGGGAAATTACGTTCCGCTAATACTTTTAGGATTTCGCCACCGACCAAACCTGTGGCTCCGACTACTGCTACTTTCATTGTAATTAATTGATTATTAAATGATTATATAAAATACTTTAATTGAATTAGTTGTTAAACGTATGACAGATTTTCAACCTGTCAAGAGAAACTGATACCTATTTGACAATTTAGAAACCTGCTCTACATTATCAAAAACTATGCACAAACCCCACTCCTACTATCGCTTGATTATCAAAAGATTTATCAAAAACCAAGCCTACTTTATTCTCTGCAATAATTTCGTTGTAACGTTTTATGGCTTTCCCTAAATGCTTTCCCGACTTAAAATTCAAATAACCTGAAATTAAAGCTGTTCCTCCAAAAACGCTCCAGTATATTCTATTCGATACTTTTTCACGATTCAGAACTGTATAAAGTGAAAAACCTGCCGTAAGTAAATTAAGCGTTTGAACTAACTTTCGTTGTTTTTTGAAAGTCAAAAACTCAACATTTACTTCGGTATCTCTCGCCTGCAACAATGGAATTTGTAAGGCTAAAGGATTTTCAAGAGTTTGTCTATCATAGATAAATTTTGTACTCAAAAACTTATGTCTTACCTCAATAGGAAACAAACTTTTCCTATCAAGTTGACCATAAGATTTTGAGAAAACACCTATCAATAAAAAAAGTAATATTCTTGTTTTCAAGGCTTTATCTATCTAACCACGAAAACAAATATTATTTGTCTATTTCGTGTTACAATTCTCATGAAAAAGTCCGCAAAATTACTCTATAAAATTGGAAGAGAAAAGGGAAATTAGAGATTAGCGTTTAGAGTTTAGAGACAAACAGCATAATCAATTGATTATCAAAACATTACGACATTTTAAAATTTGTAAAAATTTGAGTGGCTTATACAAAAATCCATTTTTACATCAAATTTATTTACGTCTTCAATTTGTTCTATTGGTTCTTCGAGACAAATGCCAACTTTTAAGGTTTCGGGGCGACATTGGTTTAAAAATCTATCATAGAATCCTTTTCCATAACCCACTCTATTGCCTTGTTGGTCGAAAATGAGTAGCGGAATAATTACTAAGTCTATTTGATTGGGCTGAATTTCTGTTAAATTTTCTCCAGAAGGTTCTAAAATCCCCCAATGATTTTTAGTTAGATTTTCTTCGTCTAAAAGAAAATGTTGCATTTCAAAAGTAGAAGGAATAATTCGTGAAACTACCATTTTTATTTTAGCATAATTACGCTTCAATTCTTTGATTATCAAAAATGTATCTATTTCATTTTGCTTTTCAATCGGCAGAAAAATATGCAAATATTCTACCGATTCAAGATTTATTTCTTGAAAAAACAAGTCTTTAATTTCTTCGCTTTTTGATTTTACTTCTTCTGGAGAAAGCGTTTTTCGTTTTGCGAGATAATATTTTCGGAGAGAGGATTTATTCATAGTTTACTTGAGCGTGGACGCTCAAATTTGTTCAAACGTTGGCGTTTGAACAAGTGGTTATCAGCAGTAATAAAAATCAAAACGTACCACAATGAATATTATGGTACGTTTTGGAAAATAGGAACCTCCCGAAAGTTTAAAACTTTCGGGAAATTGAACAGTAAACTCCAAATTCTCATCTTTATTTTGAAAGTGCCAAAGAAGAAGTTTAGAATGGTAATCCTAACCCCTAATTATTGATGTTCGTCTCTCAATAAATCATTTACCGTTTTAACAGGATTGAAAGTTATTAAAGGAACTTCGACAAAAATGGTATTCCAGTCAGCCATTGAGCCATTCCAAAGTCCTGGAAGTTCTTGTGCTTGAAGGTCTTTCCCATCTTTTGATTTTTGAGTAACGAATCCCGTTTTAGGGTCACGATATTTCAATAAATCGAATTTTTCGTTACGATAATTCTTCATCGAACAAATTAAATCAACAGGATTAAAGTGCGTTGAGTTATTGAAAATTGCTTTTTGTGCAGCATCGTCCATATCAACTTGTGCTGATTCTACAATTTGAAGTGATGTTGTTCCATCAGGATTTTTACACCAGAAAGGTCCTCCACCGGGTTCGCCTGTATTTTTCACAACACCACAAACACGTAACGGACGATTGAGTTTTCTTTGGAAATACATTACTTTCTCATTATGATTGAAACCTTCGTAGCCAATTGGAGGCAACACACAAAGTTCTTTCTCGAAGAAATTTGAAAGTTCAAGTAAAAGTGGCTCAGAAGCCCATTCTTTCAGTTGATATTGGTAGTCAAAAATACGGTCTTGATATTTCAATAAAACACCTGCCAATGCTTTTTTATAAGCGTAAGTTGGTTGTTTAATGCGGTCTGGAACGACGTTATCAATATTTTTGATAAAGACAATATCCGCAGAAATATCATTTAAGTTTGCTAACAAAGCACCATGTCCTGCTGGGCGGAACAATAATGAACCATCTTTTTCACGGAATGGCGTATTGTCCATATTTACCGCAATGGTGTCGGTAGAACGGCGTTGTTCTGAAAATGAAATATCGTATTTTACACCGTAAGCTGCTTCATAATCTGGTACAACTTTGTTCAATAATTTCAAGAAACGGCTTAAATGCTCTGGAGAAACCGTAAAGTGTAATTTCACCTTTCCGTTATTGTTCGCATAGTTTGCTCCTTCCACTAAATGTTCTTCTAAGGCTGTTCTTGAGCCATTTTCATATTTATGGAATTTCAATAAGCCTTTTGGCAAAGTGCCATATTCTAAACCTTTTCGGGTAAGATAGTAGTCTGCAACGGTTGTATTATCAGCACCTTCAGGTACTACTTTGTTCAAGTCGTCGGCAAAGGCGAAGTCTGATAATTTGTCAAAAAATTGGTCAGTTGATTTATCCGATTTTCCTTCTTCCAAGAAAGAAAACAAGGATTTAAACATTCGTGTAGCAGCTCCAGAAGCAGGAACAAATTTCAAAGGAGTTAATTTTGCGACCTTACTTTCATACAAAGATTTCAATTCTGATAATTCTTCTTCTGATAATTGCGTTACGCCGTCATTTGGTGTAGCCGCTTTTTGTAATTGCATGAAAGGAAAGCCCTCTTTAAAATCATTGATTTGTTGGTAAACAGTCTCTAAATCAATTCCTAATTCATGAATTTGGGTGAAATCTTTTTCTAAAAACATAGTCTTGGGTTGAAATCTAATAAGGTAATAAATAAAAATAGCACGACTCTTGGAATCGTGCTACTAAGATAATATTATTTTGGAGTTTATGAGTTTTTGAGTTGAAAGTTTATGAGAGAACTATCACCTTAAACTTAGAAAGTCTCTACTTAATCCTAAAAACTGCTTTGATTTCGTAACGAACTTTAATTTTTTGTACGTCAATCGTACTTTCAGGCATTGCATCGGCAGCCATTTCCATTTTGGCACTACGCATCATCATGTTTGAATACGCAACGGGTTGAGGGCTATATCCATTGTCAATTTCGATAATCTCGATGGCTTCTCCCAATTGTTCGCCTATGCCTTCCAAAAGATATTTGGCTTTTTCTTTCGCTGCTTGCAAAGCCTTAATTTTGATGTCACGACGAAGTTGCTCTATTTTAGAAAATTCATAGCGGTCGATATTAATACCAGCTACGCCTTTTTCTTCAACTTTAGAAACGATACCGTCTATTTTATATAGATTTGGTACTTTCAAGATATAGTTTTTAGTTTCTAAAAAGGTTGTTGGTTTCTTTTTGCCCCACCATTCACGATACCCATTGATTGCTCCGATAGTAAAGTTTTCTTTCGGAATGCCAGCTTCTTCTACGGCTTTTTGGAGTTGTTTTTCCAAAACCATAATATCCACTTTATTCTTGTTGTCTTTCTCCTTGAAATATTCACGTAGAGAAATACTCACAAAGATTTCATCTGGCAGAACTTCCTGTTCGGCACTGCCATTCACTTCGATTTTTTTAACGAGCGGTTTTTCCATTGTTTGTTGTGCATTGCCCACAAAAGCTGTTGCGAGCATTAAAGTACTAATTGCAAGAGTTTTTATTAATCTGTTCATTGTATTGGTTTGTTTGGTTTTCTGTTTAACGAGGCTTTTTTGTAGAAATTATCTATTAACAAAACATTAACGTTTAGGCGGGACAGAGGACATACAAATCCGATAAATTTCTGCCTAATCCGTCATAATCTAATCCGTAGCCTAACACAAATTTATTCTCAATTTCAAAACCTACGTATTCAACTTCAAGGGGTTGTTTTAAAGCTTCTGGTTTTTGAAAAAGAGTTACTACCGACAATGAGGCAGGATTTTGAGCCATTAATTGTTGCTTAATTTCAATCATGGTTAAACCTGTATCCACGATGTCTTCAACCACCACAATATCTCTTCCTTCGATATTTTCTAACAATCCCAAGATTTGATGCACCTTCCCCGACGATTCTGTGGCTTGATAAGACGACACTCTCAAAAAAGTAATTTCACAGGACACGCTGATAGATTTCATCAATTCGGCAGCAAACATAAATGAGCCATTAAGAATAGCTAAGAAAAGTGGACGTTTGCCTTCATAATCTTGATTGATACTCGATGCTAAGGCAGCGATACGATTTTCGATAACGGATTTTTCAATAAAAACTTCAAAATGTTTATCGTGTACTTGAATAGTTGGTTTCATAAATGTTGATTCAGTTTTAACAAAAATAAGGAATAGGCTTTGGCTAAAAAAATCTTTAACAGTGAAGCAATTGATTTACCCATTTATCAACTGAAACAAACCGAAACATTGAGAGTCTCGTATATTGATTTGAACATTAAACCTTAAAAGATTTTATATATGAAATCAACGAAATTCACCTTATTGATGGTTGCCTCCACTTTTGTTGTAGGCTCTATTGTATCATCTTGTAAAAAAGACGATTCTGTTGTTACACCTGCTAAACCAGATGTAACTTTTTATGCTCTCGCTGACGGCAAACAATTACTAAAAATAAATGCCATGAATTCTGAAATGGCAACGGCAACAACGCCCATTACTGGCTTGATGACCAATGATGCTTTGACTGCCATAGATTTTCGTCCTGCTACGGGAGAATTATATGGCGTAAGTTCTCAGAATCGTTTGTATGTTATCAATCAAGAAACAGGAATGGCAAGAGTTATTGGTACAGCAGCACTTAATCCAACCATTAGCGGAACTGCCGTAGGGCTTGACTTTAACCCAACCGTTGATAGAATTAGATTGGTAACTAATACAGGACAAAATTTGCGTTTGCATCCAGAAACAGGAGCAGTTGCGGCAACTGATGGAGCAATTAATGGAGGTACTACTCCAACGATTGAATCAGTAGCTTATACCAATAACGTAGCAGGTGCAACCACAACTATTTTGTACGACATTGACCCAAAATCTGATAAACTTTACAAACAAGACCCACCCAATAACGGTACATTGGTAGAAGTTGGAGCATTGGGCGTAGATGTAACCATGTCAGCAGGTTTTGATATTAATCCTGCGGGAGACGTTGCTCTTACTGCCGTAATGGTTGCTGGGAAATGGGAGTTGCATCAAGTAGATTTAACAACGGGCAAATTAACGAAATTGGGTAATTTACCAACTGGAAACATTACAGGCTTGGCAATTCCAACATCACCTGTGGCTTATGCGATTGATGAAACTAACAATTTATTGATTTTCAATCCCATGAATATTGGTACACCTGTTAGCAAAACCATCACAGGTTTACAAACGGGCGAAATGATTTTAGGCATAGATTTCCGTCCTACAACAGGTCAATTATACGGTTTAGGAAGTACAAGTCGCCTTTATGTTCTTAACACATCTTCAGGAGCGGCAACAGTAGTAGGCACTGCCCCATTTGCAACTTTATTATCAGGTACTTCTTTCGGTTTTGACTTTAACCCCACCGTTGACAGAATTCGTTGTATTAGTGGTTCTGGACAAAATCTTCGTTTACACCCTGAAACAGGAGCAATTGCTGCGGTTGATGGAGCGTTAAATCCGGGAACGCCAAACATTGCAGCATCGGCTTATACGAACAATTTTGCGGGAGCAACGACAACAGTCTTGTTCAATATAGATGCCACAACCGACAAATTAACCAAACAAGACCCACCCAATAACGGTACGCAAGTAGAAGTTGGAGCATTGGGAATTAACGTTGAAACCGCAGGAGGATTTGATATTACAAGTCGTGGCGGAGTGGCTTACGCAGCCCTAAAAGTTGGAAACACTTCATCAATATATACAATCAATCTTACTTCTGGTGCAGCTACCAAATTAGCAGATTTACCAAGTTCAGTAAGAGCTTTTACAGTAGGAACAGGTTTTTAGTAAGTAAAATCAAAATTCGAGAAAAGTCCCAAGGTAATTTATCTTGGGACTTTTTCATTTTAGCGAAATTGTATTTATCAAAACAACGTCATTGATTAATTAAGGTCAAATGAATGTAGTGATTTTTTAAGTATCTTATTCCGATACTTTTTACCGTCGCTTTTCGTTAATTTTGCACAAAAAGAATGAAACTCTGACATGAAAAACATATTGAAATCTCATCATATCATCAAAATATTTACCCTTTGTTTGTGCTTATTGGTACAGTCACAAACGGTAACGGCTCAGTGGTGGAAAGACACCGAAAAAGCCGAAAATGAACGTTCTAAAGGAATGTTATTGCTTACCAATGAAGTACAAATTGAAGCAACCACGGCTATCAATCACATGTATAATTTTAAGTTTTATGAAGCAGAAAGAGAATTTGGGTATTTAAAAGTAAAATATCCAGACCATCCGCTTCCAGACTTTTTATTGGGATTGATGGAATGGTGGAAGATTGTACCCAATACAGAAAATGCTCTTTACGACGAAAAGTGTTTGGGCTACATGGATAAAAGTATCGACAAAGCCATGAAGATTTGGGATGATTCTGAAAACCCCGAAGCCGCCTTTATTATGGCAGCCGCTTTTGCTTTTAAAGGTCGTTTACATTCTGAGAGAAAACATTGGTCGAAAGCCACTTTTGCTGCTAAAAACGCTTTGAAATATTTAGATAAATCAAGAAGTTTTGCAGATTTTAGTCCAGAATTAATGTTCGGTGACGGACTTTACAATTACTATTTTTATTACGTAAAAGAAAATTATCCTTTGCTTCGTCCTGTGCTTTGGTTATTTCCAAAAGGTGATAAACCAAAGGGAATCAAGCAGTTAGAAAAAGTGAGTTATAATGCCTTTTACACTCGTACCGAAGCACGCTATTTTCTTTTGCAAATTTATGGCTTAGAAAACATGAATGATAAAGCCTTAGATTTATCAAAATATACCCATGAGGCATACCCTGACAATCCATTTTTTCATCGTTTTCATGCTCGTTGTGCTTTTGTATCGGGCAGAATCGGGGAAGCTAAAGAACTGTCAAAAAGCATTTTAGCTAAAATTGACGAGCATTATCCTGGTTATGAAGGCGTGAGCGGACGTTATGCAGCCTACATTTTGGCATATTACGCTTACAATTATGATAAAGACTATAAAACTGCCAAAGAATATTATCAGAAAACGCTGACTTTTGCTAAAAATACAGGCACAACAAATTCTGGATATTATTGGTCGTCGATGTTGGCATTGGGAAAAATTGCTTCGCAAGAACAAGATTATGATACTGCAATCGAGTATTTCAAACAAGTTATTGAAGATACCGACCGCAAAGCTACCCAGCGTGACGAAGCAAAAAAACTATTAACAGAAGCGAAAAAAGCACGTAGAAAAATGAAGTAGATAAGTGTCTGAACTATGATTTTTAGGATTCATGGATTTTAAGATTTATCAATCATAAAATCCATAAATCTTATTAATCATAGTTCAGTCTCCCTTTTCTCAAATTTCTTCAAATAATAAACTCTTGTTCTGGCAATAATGATTCCTCCAATAACTCCCGGGGCAATCCAAACCACTAAACCCGGAATAAAAGGTGGATTATTAACCACCAAAAACGCCGTAACCGTAGCAATATACGAACCTCCCATGCGTGAAATATGGTTTTGAAACCAGTAACGTACAGGAACAGGCGTTCCTTCTTCACTTTTTATTGACTTTCTTCCTGCAAAAATCTGTAAATCTTCAAAAACCAAAACAAACATAAATATCCCGAAAACAAGGAACAAAACAGTATAAAAAACATTGTCCATTCTGAAAGCTAAATAACTAAAATAGACCATTGCTAAAGAACAAATTACCCCTAAAACTGACGCAAACCAATCGAGAAAAATAGGTTTTCCATTTTCTTTCCGATGAACTAATCTCGCTCCTGTGAAAGTATTATAAAAACTAAAAACGGCGATTCCAGCCAAGAAAATAAGATTTAGTTTCATCTGAAATCGTAATAATGCCGTGAGGGCAACCACAAACATTGCCCAAAAATAAACCCTGCCCCAAAGGATATGAGCTTTGCCTCCTTTTTTAGAGAACATCGGAATAAGTCCTGTAACTAAAGCAAGAAAACCTGCGACAATATGAAAGTATAAGGTGATTTTTAAGAAGTTTTGCATAGCATTTTAATCAGAATAGAAGTTTTATTTTGGAGGAAATAAGTAGGGATTGGGTGAATTGGTTAGCTAAGTTATACCTACAATTACTATTTACGATTAATTCGATTTACGATTAAAACCCCTGTTCGTCAAGGTTACGTACCCCGTCTAAATCGAATCAATCGTCAATAATCTTGGAGATAACTTAATAAATCCTTACCAGCTACGGTCGCCCTACTAAAAAGGGAAATTAAACAAGAAAAAGGAAAATTCAATGGAGATTTTCAGAGATATTTAATGGTATAAATTCAGTATTAACCATAAAAAAAGCCTTGCGGTTGGCAAGGCTTCTCAGGATTGAAAGGCAGTTTATTTCTTTCCTTCTCCGTATTGTTTTGGATAAATATCTTTTTGGTATTGCTCCCAATTACCTTTTTTGTAGTGGTCATCTCCAAAAAACGTAATTACTTGATGAAACTGCGGTGCTTCTTGAAAACCGGGAACAGGCTGAATCATATTAAATTTTTCGTCTAAATACACGATAGTTGGGAAAGACATTTTCCCCTGCAAAAGAGCCACACCTGCTTGATTATAACCATTTTGCCAAATATATTTTTGCGTACCAATTCTAATGGTATCTTTTATCTCTGCGTCTAATTTTACGGCATAAAATTTTTCATTGACAAAATTCGCCACTTTATCATTCGGGAAAGTACGTTGGTCCATCACTTTACACCAACCACACCAGCCTGTATAAACATCTACCAAAATTTTGCGTGGTTCTTTTTGGGTTGCAGCAAAAGCTTCTTCAAGCGTCATCCAATGGATTTTTTGTCCTGCGTGTAGATTAGCAGTTTGAGCATCAACGACAAATGTTAATGAAAAAAATATGGCAATTAATAAAAAAACTCTCATTTGAATTAATGATTAAATTTTACACATTCCTTAGACGACGAATGTTTAGTCATTGTAACGTAATTTCAGACAAAAATAATTCATTTCGTATATGTTTTTGCACTGACAATCAATATTTTCACGGTAATTAACTTTATACGTTTGGAAGAAAGATGAATAATGAAACGAAAATCTGTCTAAATAGGTTAGTGATTTATTAAAACTGCTCAAATATGAATTTACTTCACCCCAAAAAAGATAAACTTGTTGAAGCTGAGGAAAAACGCCGAGACTTAGGTTTTGGAACTCAGATAAATGACCCCGATACTCGTTTGTTGAATCGTGATGGGAGTTTCAATGTAAAACGTGAAGGTGGCGGTTTTTGGAGTGAACTAAACATTTTCAATCGTTTGGTGGTGTGTTCGTGGGGAAGGTTTTTTGAATTAATTGCTTCATTTTACTTAGTTCTAAATCTAATTTTTGCAGGCATTTACGAAATAGTTGGCATTGAAAATCTACAAGGGGCAGACATGACGTCGGTACGAAGTAGATTAATGGATGCGTTCTTTTTCTCATCTCAAACGCTCACAACGGTTGGTTACGGACGCATTGCTCCGATTGGTTTTTGGGCAAGTACAGTCGCAGCGGTTGAGTCATTGTTAGGATTATTGATTTTTGCCTTAGCTACCAGTTTGTTGTACGGACGTTTTTCAAGACCTGTGGCACATATTTTATACTCCGACAAAGCCATTATTTCACCATACCTTGATGTAACAGGTTTTATGTTTAGAATTGTCAATGAACGAGCCAATCAGCTCATTGACCTACAAGTGGAAGTTGCCATGTCAATTCTTGAAAAACAACCTAATGGCAAACTTCTGAGACGATATTATGGCTTAGATTTAGAACGAAGTAAAGTTAATTTCTTCCCGACTAATTGGACAATTGTTCATCCAATTACCCAGACGAGTCCGATGTTTGGTTTAGGAAAAGAAGATTTAGTAAAATTAGATGCAGAGTTCTTGATTTTGATAAAAGCAACCGAAGATACTTTTAATCAGACTGTTCATTCACGTACCTCCTATCATTCTCGTGAAATTGTAGCAGGTGCAAAGTTTTCGCCTATGTTTAGCGACAAAGAAGGGGCAGGCGTTGTAACATTAGATTTAACAAAAATCTCAGATATTCAAGAAGTTAGTTTAAGTAGCGAATACGTTCCTACTGTAAAAGAAGTAGAAATTGGCAAACAGAGTGATTTTTTTATTGGGTAATAACGCCTTATTCTCCCAATAAAAAATTCCTTCTTCTTCTACGAGCAATGGGAAGAACTGTTTTATTAGCAAGCACCACATAATCACTTCCAACCTCCACGATAAACTTACGATTGACCAAATGCTTGCGACTAATACGAGTGAAGTTTTCAGATTCAGTTTTTTGCTGAATAAATAATAATGTATGTGCTACAATTTTTGACTGTCCAGACTTGAAGTGAATCCAAGTATAATTAATATCTCCTTCAAAATAGAGGATTTCGTTGGTATAATACTTCACTTTATTACCCAAAATCAAAGGCATACCGAATAAATTAGCGATAGTTTTTTGCATTTTTTTATAAGTTAGATTGGTAAGCTATAATCGAACCTGTTTAAACTTTCTGTTTTGAGATATAAAGTATTGTATTTTTGAAGTCTTTAAACTGAAATTTTTAAACCCCAGTGGAACTGCATAGCAGAGCTACGTTGATAAAATTTTGGTTTAAAGGATTCTAAAAGACTTAGTTTTAGCCGAAAGAGAAAGTTTAAACAGGTTCATATTCAATCAGTGTTTTTCACCCTCCCATCCACTAATAATCCATTTATTATTGTCAATAAAAACATTGCTTTCTTTCAGCATATCAACAAGAATATGGAATTCTGATGGAGGAATTTTGCCAAAAACATGAGACATTTGCGTTTCATCAATGGCAGTAAAGTATCCTTCTTTACCCTCTATATCCCAGCCTATTGTGTATTTTACTATTCGTTTCATCCATTATTATTTTCGGACTTTATCCTATTCAAAATTAGATTAGAAACTCAATCTGAGAAATACCATCAAAGTAGTATTTTCAGTAAATAAACTACTGTCTATCAGGTAGTTTTGTCGTATTTTCAAAATATTATTCGTATTTTTCAAGACAAAACATAGCCCTAATGAAGTCCATAAATACAATTCTGCTTTTTCTATTATTCATAAACCTTTCTCATGCCCAAGAGCCATCAAAACTTGATAGCCTGAAAAAAGTATTAGCTCATTTGCCAGCAGAAGGAAAGTCTTTTGCGGGGGATACTTTGCGGGTGCGGGTTTTGTGTGAGATGGGGGAGCGTGGAGGTATTTCTTTAGGAGATTCGGCTTTTCCTATTGTAGAAAAAGCTCTTAATATTTCTATTAATAGCAATTGGAAAAAAGGAATAGCAAATGCTCAAAATGTTTTGGGATTACTCCATGAGATAAAAAATGAATACATGGTTTCAATTGATTATTTCTATAAAAGCTTATCAATCAGTATTGAAATAAATGACAAATATTTAATCGCAAAAAACTACCAAGCTTTGGGAGACTGTTATTCATTACTTGGAAATTATGAAAAGGCAATCGATTTCAATCTAAAAACAATAGCTATTTATAAAAACCTTAAAGATTATAAACTATACGTAAGAGGATTAAACAACTTAGGATTAGCGTATCATGATAAAAAAGACTTTAGAAAATCTATCATGTATTTTCAGAAAGGATTAGCCCTAAATAAAACGTTTCATTTCTATAATCTTGACAATATTTTTCTCGCTAATCTTGGTTTATCATTAGTACAAATAAAGCAGTATGAACAAGCTATCAGTTGCTATAATAAAGTATTGGAGAACCATAAAGGTAATTACGGCTATAATGATATAATTATCCTGATTTCATTAGCGGAAGCATTTGCATACAAAAAACAACCAGCAAAAGCACTCGACTATTTAAAAAGTGCTGAAACCCAAATGAAAACAATACAAGGTATCGACGATATTTTGCTATTCTTTTCAGAGGTAAGTTATAAGGTTTACAGTCAATTGAATCAACCCGAAAATGCACTCAAAAATTATATTACCTACAATGAGATAAAACAAAGAAACTCTAAGCAAGATGTTGAGAAAAGAATCCAAAGTTTGCAATTTGAGTTTGACAATAAGAATCAGCAAAAGGAAATTCAAATTTTGAAAAGAAATGGACTTATCGCCTTCGGAGTTGTCTCAATCTTAGTAATTTTTGGGATAATACTTTTTCGAATAAATAAAAAATTAGCTTCAAAAAATATGACTATTGAGAGTCAAAAAGAAGAAATTGTTAAGGCTAACGAACAATTAGGGCGTTTTAATAATGAGTTGGAAGAGAAAGTAGAATTAAGGACATCAGAATTGAAGCGAGCCAATGCAGACTTACTCAAAAAGAATGATGAAATTATGGCAGCTTTAGTGGAAGGACAAAAAATTGAGAGGAAGCGAGTTTCAGAAGAATTGCATGATAATTTAGGAAGTACCATTTCAGGAATTAAATATCGTTTACAAGCATTAAATCTGGTAAGTTTTACATCGAAAGAAAAGGAAATTTACACCAGTATTATGCAAATGATGACTGATGCTTATTCAGAAGTAAGATTAATATCGCACAATTTACTGCCAGATGAATTTGAAAAGAAGGGACTAAAATCAGCCTTAGATAAATTAATTCATGACTTAAATTTTAGTAATAATTTTAAACTAACCTTAACTTTCAAGCAACCAAAATCACCTTTAGGTCAGAAAATAGAAATAGAACTTTATAGTATTTGTTTAGAATTAGTTAATAATATCATCAAACACTCTGGAGGTAACCAAGGGGAGATTCTGATATTTTCAACAGCTAATAATGTAATTTTGAATGTAAAAGATAACGGAAAACCCTCTTCTGAACTAAAAGAGGGTTTTGGGTTAAAGAATATAAAAGCTCGTATTTCAAAATTAGAAGGAGAAATAGATATCCAACAAGATGAATTTGGAACAGATATTATTATTAAGATTCCTTTTGCTGAGGCGGTTCTTCAAACAAACTTGGGCAATAGACAAATAACATAATTATACCCATTTGTAATTTTCCTTTTGAAGTTGGACAGTATTCGTAGTTAGTAAATTTATTAGTAATAGGATAATTAGGTTTGGCATATTTATAGTAAATTCTTGTTGCTTCTCTAAATACCTCACTCTTAGAAAGCTTCATAATATCAATGCCATGAATATGTTCAGAAGTAGTATTAGCGGAACTCCAAGAATCAATAAATTCATTGACATTATCTTCAATCATACTGTATATTTTTGTTCTATCAATGGCAATCTTTTGGAGAAAAGTCTTTGACTTACTAAACAATGAAGAAACATCGGCTTCATCAATCGAGCTTAAACTATCCAATATTTCTTGATATGATTCTTTACTCTCTTTTAGTAATTCTTTAAGGTTCTCACTATAGTTGGTCTGGTTTTTTTTATAATCACCTACTTTTTCTTCTATAATTCTTATAACTTTTTGGGGAAATCTACTTCTATTGTATTTAATTTTCAATAATTTGTCTAAAAAGCTAAAAATTTCAAGCTTCTCATTTTCATCTAACATTTTATAAAACTTCTGTCCACCGTCTTCATTATACGAAAACCATGTAAAGGTATTCTTGTCTATCCAAACAGCTCTTTCCATTAATTCAAGACCGCAGTTTAACGCAACACGATTATAAGGAAAATAGTAAATCTTCCCTATCCTCATATCGAAAACGTTTTCTTTCGATTCTTTATCAAAACTATAATCAAAATTAGTGTATGGATTTCTGTAAAATTCTTCGGTATTATATCCTTTAGTTTTAATATAATCAATTATTTCATCAATAGAAACTGTTTTATTATTCTTTGCTATTTCATTAATGGCTTCATAAACTAACGCACACCTGTGTTCTCCAAAACTATCTTTCCCAGCAAAAAAAGGGTCTTCTGCAAATCCAACACCTTTAGCAATTTCCTTCACAAAAAGTGGAATCTCTTTACGTAAAATATCCGTATTCGCTTTTATTAATGAAATTATAAATTCAATAACATAAAAATAATGATTTTGTGCAACGTAAAGCACAAGCGTATCTGCACGTCCAAAATTGGCTAATTTGTGAGGGGTTTTATATTGAAAAGGAATCTTCCGTTGGTTAAAATACTCTCTGATTTCGTTAGTTAACGTTCTTACTTTTGATACATCAGGCACTAAACTGAAGTAAAACCTAATGATAGGTTGATTTGTATTCCGTAAAAGATATTCACCATAGGTATAAACATAAAAGTTTTCAATAGCTAATTTGATTTTCTGAGGATAGTAAACATAAACAAATTCTTTGTATCTGTCCTCTTTCTTGCTTTCTTCTGCTTCTCCTCCATCAACATACATTCCTGGCTTTAAGATAATGTTAATACCTTCTTGAAAAGCCATTGTTTGCCCTTCTTTTATGGCTATTTTATTTTGAGAATCCTTAAACCAAAAGCGTCTAATATTGAAATCTTGAAAGAAAGGTTTTACATTTTCAATTACTTCGTCACTCTGTACTCCCAAAAGAGGGATGTTTTTTTTGTAGCTCTCATACATTTTATCCTTAGCATTAGAACAACCTACTATGTTTTTTATATCAATTATATCTTCTTTGATAGGAAAAGCCTGCAATAATGTTCTTATATCATCTTTTAATAATTCTGACATTTGAGTAGGGGATTTAAAAAGTATAAATAGAGTTTTTGTTGGTTCAACTTAATAGTGTATCAATGTTCTTAAAATAGTATTCCTCATCAAATAAATAGAAACTATGAATTTTGAAAATAACTTTTAATTGCTCTCTTTTAGTGAAATCAAATTTAGAATCATATTGTAAAAGGAAATATTCAACATAGTCTTTTATTTGGGGGAAATTACCTGTTAACTCTAAGTTAAAAAATGGAGAATCTCCCATCGTCAAACAGATTACTCGAATAACAGAGCATAAGTCAAGATATGGATGTCCCATTTCAGACATTTCCCAGTCAATAATCTTCACATCGCTATCTTTTATTAGAACATTAGCCCCGTTCAAATCATGATGAACCAAACATTGAGAAGAATTCCAAACGTTTTCAAATAGTTTCCAAAATGGAGCAATAGGGTAATTGGCTTTAATATGTTCCTCCCATTTTTCAAGAGGATATTTTTGTGGATTTTCTTGGCTATGAATTATTGTTTTCTTATGAATTACTTTTAATCTCGTTGCAAGCGTTTTTAAAATGTTTTTAATTGTTTCAGAGCCAAGTTTTTTACAGTTTCTCAATTTTAATGAAATAGGTTCATACCCAACAAACTTTTCAATAATGATAATCTTATTTTGATAATCATAGAAATGTAGCTTAGGCATAAAATCTAAGTCTTGCCTTAAAGCTGTAATTTCCGACAAGAAGAATTTATTTTTTTCTTCAACGTCAATTCCAAATTGCTTGAAAATCAAGCAATTTGAAGCAGACTCTTGTAATTCAAAAACTAAATTATTTGTACCTGAATCAACATCTAAAACTATATAGTTTGATAAATTAGTCAGTAAATAGTTAAATTCTTTATCTCTCTTTTTTTCAAGATAATTATTAGTTCTTACCCAAGTTAAATACTCAAGAACAGAATATTTAGATAAAATAACCATATTGTTTTCTATGTTTTAGCAAGGGTATCTGGAAGTAGAACAATTGACACTTTTTGCAGTAAATGTTAGGTCTTTTAAAGTTTCCCTTTTTTTCATAATGTAATTCTTGAATTTTGTATCATTTAGCCGAGAAATTTCGTAGGAGTCAGCACTTTTAAATGTCTTATCTGAATTTGATATTACCAGATAACCTGTGGTGTCATCTTCCAAATTTACCTCAACTGTAAAAACTTTATGTTCTGTTGCAGCAACATCATTTTGTGTAACAACAATCTCATGTTTAGTTTCCTCACGATTAATAATTGTACTTTTTATGACGTGCCATAAAATATAAAGTTCAGAATCTTTATCTCTATTATTGTTGATAGAATTACCATTTGTAAGAAGAACTTGAAGCGTAATAAAATCTTCAGTACTCCCAGTAAAATTTTTCAATTCGTCATTGAAAGATGATAATTCTTTACTAATCAATGCTTGTACTTTCATGAGTTATTTATATTTAAAAGTTAAAAATCAAACCCTACACCCCCTCAACCAACCCATGCTTCAGTCCCCAACGCATAAGTCCTATTGCAGTGCTTACGCCTACTTTTTTCATTAAATTTCGCCTGTGTGTTTCTACGGTGGTACTACTTATATGGAGGTGTTCGCCTATTTCTATGTTACTGAGGTCTTCTACGATGAGCTTCAAGATTTCTATTTCTCGCTTTGTTAGAGGTAAAATATCTTCTACTCTTGTTTTCCCATTCGGACTTTGAACGTCTTGGATTTCTGCCAATTTCTTGATAATCTTTTCACTGAAATATTTTTCGCCCGATACTACTGTTTTGATGGCTTTGATAAGCTCTGGTTTTTCGGCACTTTTCATTACGTAACCGTGTACGCCTGCCTGTATGGCTTCTCTGATGTGTTGTGCTTCTTCGCTCATGGTGAGCATGATAATGGAGCTTGAAGACGATTTTTCTTTTAGTTTTATCGCCATCTCTAACCCATTCAACAAAGGCATGTGAATGTCTGCTAAAACAACATCTACCTCATTATTTTCAATAAATTGTAGGGCTTGCCAGCCGTTACTTACCATTCCTACAATTTCAAATTTTTCAGTCGTTTCCAAAAGCATACTCAAACTTTCGGCTACTAAATGGTGGTCATCGGCAATTAAAATTTTTATAGATGGCATATCAAAGCATTTGTTACTCAGGAATTTATAAAAAAAATTGCGAAAGTACAACCTTTTTTAACTGTACAAATTTCAGTTCTAAGCATTGAAGATAAAATACTGACTAAACAGTATGTTTTTACTTTTCTCTACCTTCTAAACAGTATTTTTGGGGTTATTTATTCTACGGATTTTACCGAAGACTTAAATTTGAATTAGTAGTAAGTCTCTGTAATTTTGTAAAAATTAAAACTCTCATATTTTGCGACCAACTCCATTACAAAAAGGTGATTCCGTAGGCATTGTAGCATTAGCCTGCAAAGTAGATTTCGAAATGCTAAAACCTTCTATTGAATTAATGCAGGAAATATGGGGTTTGAATGTAGTTATCGGTGAATCTGTGATGAGTGCATATCACCAATTTGCAGGCACTGACGACGTTCGGACAGAGGATTTTCAGTTGATGTTGGATAATCCAGAAATCAAGGCTATTTTTTCTGCTCGTGGTGGTTATGGAAGTTCTCGTTTATTAGATTCAATTGATTTTACGGACTTTCAAAAATCACCAAAATGGGTTGTTGGTTTTTCAGATATTACGGCTGTTCTATCTCATATCCACCTCCTTGATATTGAAAGTTTACACGCTACCATGCCCAAATTATTCTTGCAAGAAGGCGGAGAGGAATCATTAGAAAGTCTGAGAAAGGTTTTATTTGGAGAAGCACTCAATTATGAAGTTAATATCCATGAAATGAATCGTTTGGGCATGGCAAAAGGGCAATTAATCGGTGGAAATCTTGCCATTTTATCTCATATTACGGGTTCAAAGTCTGATATAAATTACGACGGTAAAATCTTGTTTTTGGAAGATGTCAATGAATATCTCTACAGTCTTGACCGCATGATGATTCAGTTGAAACGCTCAGGAAAACTGAAGAATTTAGCAGGTTTAATTGTTGGTCATTTTTCAGACTGTCAAGACAATGACGTTCCTTTTGGGAAAACTGCCAATGAGATTATTCAAGAAGCAGTTTCTACTTATAATTTCCCTGTTTGTTATGGTTTCCCTGTTGGGCATGAACCCGAAAATTGGGCTATGCCTGTGGGTCGGGAAGTAATTTTGGAGGTAAAAAATGATGGCGTTTTTTTGAAGGATGTTAACAAGATTCAAAACTAATGCTTAAACAATCTCTAAGATTTTAAAAAGTTTTCTGGTAATTGGATTTGATATTTTTGAGTAGGGACGAATAGCATTCGCCCATTGTACAGGAGTTAGACGAATGCTATTCGTCCCTACATAAAATCTCCATATTTATTATCATTGAAAATTTTTCTTCAACTACTTAAAATCATAAAATATCATCAATCATAAAAATCTTAGTTTAGCTTACCTGCATAGATTTTCGCCAATCAATTATGCCTTTAATGGGCAATAGAATGAGTATGAAATATAAAATACTTGTTCCGTAAAGTCCTCGTGAAAAATACACTCCCACATAAAAAATATTTGCTACAATCCATACAGACCAGTTTTCGATGTATTTACGAGCCGCCATCCATGTAGCTACCAAACTCATGGCTGTCAAGAATGAATCCATATACGGAATACTTGCGTCTGTATTTTTACTGTGAAAATAACCCGAAGCCAAGGTAAAAATGCCTAAAAAAGCAAAGCAAAATAGAGCCATTTGCTTCGAGATTTTACTAACTGAAAGTGTTGTTTTTTGCTTCCCGCCAAATTTCCATTCGTACCAACCATAAATACTCAAAACGATAAAAACCAATTGTAATTCCATATCGGAATATAATTTTGATTGGAAAAAGGTTACTGCATAAACTCCAGAGGCAACAATTGCCCAAAACCAGCCCCAAACATTTTGCTGAGTATTAAGCCAAACGCAAAGAACAGAGGTAATAATTCCAGCAACTTCAATCCAATTTTGTTGTAAATATTCTATCATTTTTGAGGTATGTTTGGTTTTGCCACTAAGGCACGATGACACTAACAACGTCGTCAGCGTTTTGAACGCTGACTACGTTTCTATAAATAATCACTATTTAGCTGCTTCCTTCTCTGCGGCTTTCATCACTTTTCTTTCCAATGCTTCAAAATGCTTGCACAAGCCTTTCAAAGCACATTCTCCGCATTTGGGCGAGCGAGCCACGCAGATATAACGCCCATGTAAAATCAGCCAATGATGAGCAACGGGTACAGATTCTTGCGGAATATATTTGATTAATTCTTTTTCAACTGCCAAAGGAGTCGTTGCGGATTTTGGCACTAAACCAATACGGTGAGAAACCCTAAAAACGTGCGTATCCACTGCCATTGCAGGCTGATTATATATGACCGAAACAATCACATTTGCCGTTTTTCGACCAACTCCGGGAAGGGTTTGCAATTCTTCAATTGAACTTGGTACTTCCGAATTATATTCTTTCACCAAACGCTGAGCCATACCAATCAAATGTTTGGCTTTGTTATTTGGGTAAGAAATAGAACGGATATATGAAAAAACTTCGTCAAATTCTGCTTTAGAAAGAGATTCTGCATCAGGAAAACGCTCGAAAAGTGGAGGCGTAACGATGTTCACACGCTTATCGGTACATTGAGCCGACAAAGACACGGCAACTAATAATTCATAAGGATTTCGATAAGCTAATTCAGTTTCTGCAATCGGGAAGTTTTCAGAGAAATAGCTAATCAGTTGTTTATATCGGTCTTTTTTGAGCATTGTTTTTAAGTTATGAAATATGAATGATGAGTTATAAATGAAACGATAATCGAAAGAGTAAAACTCATAACTTATCACTCATAATTCATCACTCTCTTAATAAAAAGCATCTTCAAAATGGATAATTTCAGGTTCTTGGTTGGGTTTAAAAACGACTGAAATAATATCAAATCGAATTTGTTGTTGCCAATTGGTACTATAAACAAAGTTTCCTGCCGCCTTTGTTACCAATTTTACTTTATTCTTTGTAACATTAATTTCAGGGTTGCCAAATTTAGTGTTTGTCAATGATTTTACTTCTACGAATATTAGAAAAATATCCTTTTTCACGATAATATCAATTTCGGCACGACCATAACGATAATTTCGTGCAAGGATTTCATAGCCTTTTTGTTCTAAGAAAAGAGTCGCTAAATCTTCTCCATTTTTGCCAGTTTCAAGGTGTTTTGCCATAATTTTTGATGTTCGATGTTCGTTTTTTGATACTTTGGATTTGTAGAAAATAGAATGAAAGTTTTGCCGTAAAATCGTAATTATGAGTACAAATAACCAAACTGCCACCTACTTTCTCAAGATACCTCATATTGATTAGCCAATCAAAAAATCTTTGATTAAATTTATCAAAACATCAATTTACTGAATTAAAATATGTCTCCAACCACACAAAAAACTGAAATTCTTGCAGGTGTAAGTTCATTTTTAGCCACCATGTACATTATCGTGGTCAATCCAGCGATACTTTCTCAAACAGGAATGCCTTTTGCGGCGGTGTTAACAGCAACGGTTTTACTTTCATTTTTTTGTAGTTTGATGATGGGTTTGTATGCCAAAAACCCAATCGTCGTTGCTCCCGGAATGGGCATGAATGCCTTTTTTACTTTCACTGCCGTAAAAGGAATGGGTATTAGTTATCAAGTGGCTTTGGGTGCTGTGTTTTGGGCGGGCGTTTTGTTCATGATTTTATCGGTTTTCAACGTCAGAACGCATATTGTTAAAGCAATTCCCAAACCTTTACGTTTTGCTATTTCCGCAGGAATTGGTTTGTTTATCAGCTTAATAGGTTTTGAAAATGCCAAATTTATTGTGTCGAATCCTGCCACTTTAATCGGGATTGCTAATTTGAAAGACCCGATTGTATTAACGTTTTTATTCGGATTATTTCTGACTTCAATCTTGATAATTCGTAAAGTTCAAGGCGGAATCATTATTGGAATTGTCTTGACTACTCTGCTCGCCATTCCGATTGGGCGATATTGGGGAGATGCTTCTGCCGTCAATTTCGGACAAAAAGCTTTGGTTAATTTTCAAGGAATTTTTGCCAAACCAGACTTTAGTTTAATCGGTCAATTAGACCTTGTTGGGTCGTTGAAATTCTCGCTACTTCCTGTAATTTTTGCTTTCGTTTTTACGGATTTATTCGATAGCCTTTCAACCTTTGTGGGACTTGCCGAAGCGGCTTATTTATACGATGAAAGCGGAGAACCTCGCAATGTCAATCAATCTCTTTTGACTGATGCCGTTGCCACTTTATTAGCAGGAATTTTAGGGACAAGTCCGGGGACGGCATACATAGAATCCGCAGTAGGAATTGAGCAAGGCGGGCGACGTGAACTGACCGCCATCACGGCAGGAGTTTTGTTTTTACCCTTCATGTTTTTATCACCTTTATTATCCATTATTCCCGCCATTGCCACCGCTCCTGCTTTGGTAATTGTGGGAGTTTTTATGGTAAAACCAATCACAAAAATCAATTGGTCGAAATTAGATGATGCCATTCCTGCTTTTTTAGCCATGATTTTAATACCATTTTCGTACTCCATCACGCAAGGAATTATTTGGGGGTTTCTGTCTTGGACAATCTTAAAAGTTGGAACAGGAAAATATAAAGAAGTATCCACAACGCTGTGGATTATTGATTTATTTGCGGTTGGGGCGTTGTTTTGGGGACATTAAAATTGTCTGAACTGAGATTGGTAAGATTTAAAAATTTTAGGATTGAGAAAGAATAAATATCCATTACTTAATCCTTTTTGCCGTTGTCTGTGTCTCCACAGACGACTCCGATTTATCGTCTGTGGAGACACAGACAGTAGAATTTAAAATATATTCACGATGAATAACTATAAAATTTTAATAATAATTACTTTATTTTTAATTGGATTTCTTCCATTTGATTATATCATTGATAGAATATTTTATTTGTTTTATCTTCCTAAAACAATAGATAGACAATTTAACTATTTTTTTATTGTTAAATGTTTTTCTGCTTTCAGTTGGATTTTAATTCAAATTTTATTGACTAATTATTTTTTACACCTCCAAATAAAAAGTCAAAGCATATTAAATAAATTCATTTTTTTTGAGACAGTCATTCTAATTTATTTTACTCTTAAAATTTGGATATATTAATGTTTTTACCCCTCTAACGCTGTCAGGGTTTGAACCCTGACAGCGTTGAAACTATTTTGGTACAAATAAAAAAAATTGCCGTTGTCTGTGTCTCCACAGACGACTCCGATTTATCGTCTGTGGAGACACAGACAACGGCAGTAGAAGTAACAAATCAATCACAAATTCGTCAACCTCTGTACAAATTCATCTTTACGTCTTTTGCTCACTTCTACGTGTTTCCCGTTATAACCATCAGATTTTAAATACTTTACTGTATGATTTAGATTTAACAAAAAACTGTGGTGGCTTCTGAAAAAACCTTGTTCTGATAAAATATCTTCGTACTCCTTTAAATTATGAGACGACACGATTTTTCCGCCATTCATTAAGTAAAACGTAGTATAAGGACCATCCGCCTGCAAATAAACAATTTCAGAAATATTCAAAACCGAAATTCCATCAGAATTACTCACGGTGATTTTAGAAGGTAATTTTTTAGGTTCTTCCAACGTTTTCATCAATAACGAAAGTCTTTCTTGCAAACCCACTTGTTGCCGTTTTACCTTCAATCTTTCTATGGTTTTACACAGTTCTTCGGGGGCAATGGGTTTTAGGAGATAATCAAAAGCGGCATATTTATAGGCTTTCACGGCAAATTCGTTGTGAGCCGTTACAAAACAATTTCAAAATCAATATCAACCATCTCAAAACCTTTGACTTCTGGCATTTGAATATCTAAGAAAATGAAATCAGGTTTCAATTGTCGAATCAATTTAATTGCTTCCGTTGCACTTTCTGCTAAACCCAAAACTTCAACGTCAGGACAATATCTTTTCACCAATTCATTCAGTAAATTGTGTCCTTTCTGTTCATCGTCAATGATGAGAGTTTTTAGCGTTTTCATCATTGAAGTCGTGTTGGGGATAAGCATCTGATTATCAAAATTACAAGTCATTTTATGTTTTTCAACAACCGATTACCAACAAAGCAGGTTGGATAAAACACAATTTTTAACTATTATTGTATGACATAATTTATTAGACTTCCTACGAAAGTGTTTTAAGTCGTAAAACAACATCTTTTCGGCTACAAATAGCGAAAATTTTTCAAGATTGGGCATCCCCCCATTTCTCTGCTATGCTTTCAAAATTCCCGCTATTTTCACTCGAAAATATACCATTTTTCAATCATAAAACACTTTCGCAGGAAGTCTATTTCAACAAACCAAAATAATGAAAAACCATTTACCTAAAATAACTCACAGAAAGCGGTTCGCCGCTTTTTTGTTTTTGCTACTGGCTCATTTCAGTTTCGGACAAGTTCCCAACAGTTATTATTTACCTCAAAATGTCAGTTACGACCCAAAAATCCCAACACCTCAACAGTATTTGGGCTATCAGGTGGGAGATTGGCACATTCAGCACGATGCTTTGGTGGGTTATTTCAAGAAAATTGCGGAACTCTCAAACCGTGTACAATTGACTGAATATGGTCGTACTTATGAAAATCGTCCTCTGTTACTGATGACGGTTTCATCACCCAAAAATTTATCGAATATTGATAAAATTAAAGCCGACCACCACGCTTTGGTTGAACCCGAAAAATCGGCAAGTTTAGACACCAAAAATATGCCGATTGTGGTTTGGATGGGTTATTCAGTTCACGGAAACGAAGCCAGTGGAACAAATGCTTCGGTTTTAGCCGCCTATTATTTAGCGGCGGCTCAGGGTGCAGAAATTGACTCGCTTTTGAACGAAACGGTCATTTTAATTGACCCAAGAATTAATCCCGACGGCGGAGAACGTTTTTCGAGTTGGGTAAATGCCAATAAAAGCCAAAACTTAGTATCCGACCCAAACAGTCGTGAACTCAATGAAATGTGGCCTGGGGGGCGATACAACCACTATTGGTTTGATTTAAACCGTGATTGGCTTTATACGCAACACCCAGAAAGTAAAGGCAGAATCCAGAAATACCACGAATGGAAACCGAATATTTTGACCGACCACCACGAAATGGGTCCCAATTCTTCGTTCTTTTTTCAACCGGGGATTCCTGCTCGTACACACCCACTTACGCCCAAAAAGAATATTGATTTAACCGAAAAAATTGGCAAATTTCACGCTGAAGCTTTGGATAAAATTGGTTCATTATATTTCACCAAAGAAGGTTACGACGATTTTTACTACGGAAAAGGCTCTACTTTCCCCGACGTGCAAGGTTGTATCGGTATTTTGTTTGAACAAGCCAGTTCTCGTGGACATTTGCAAGAAACGCAAAACGGAAATATGAGTTTTGCATTTACCGTCAGAAATCAGTTCACTACGACGCTTTCAACCTTAAAATCAGCTCGAAATTTACGCCAAGAATTATTGGATTATCAACGTAGTTTTTACCAAGAAAAGAACGCTTCGCCTGTTCAATCTTACGTTTTTGGCGGTGGAAATGACCCTGTAAAAGTTTGGGAAATGACCCGAATTTTACGTCAGCACGAAATTGATGTGTATGAAGTTGCCAAAGATGAAACCTTAGACGGAAAATCTTTCAAAAAAGGAACGTCATTTGTTGTGCCATTAAATCAACCTCAGTATCGTTTAATTCAAGGAATTTTTGAAAAACGTACCACTTTTGAAGATTCACTTTTCTACGATATTTCAGCTTGGTCGATGCCACATTGTTTCAACGTACCATATTCAGAAGTGAAAATGCCTTTGACTTTAGGTACAAAATTGACGGCAAATGATTTCCCGAAAGGAAAAGTAATTGGTAAAAGTGCCTACGGATATGTTTTTGAATGGAACAGTTATTTTGCCCCAAGAGCCGCTTACGAATTACAGAAAAAAGGCTACAAATTGAAAGTTGCTACCGAACCTTTCACAGGTGTAATTGAAGGTGGAACAAAAGAATTTAGCTACGGCACAATCGAAATTACGGCAGGCTCAAATCAGCAAGCCAATTTTGAGTCGCTTAATACGCTTTTACAAACGTTAGCAGAACGTGACGGCGTGAATTTCTATGGGGTAAAAACAGGTTTAACACCTACAGGAATTGATTTGGGCAGTAGTTACTTTGCTCCCATTCGTCAGCCAAAAGCCTTGATGTTGACTGGTTATAACGTAAATCCAAACGATGCGGGCGAAACTTGGCATTTATTGGATACTCGTGTAAATCTCCCTTTAACAATGGCGGATATTACGCAAACCAACCGCATGAATTTGGAAAAATATAATACTTTAATCCTTTCAAGTGGTGATTATAGTGCTTTGGAAGAAGAGAAAATCAAAACTTGGGTACGTAATGGCGGCGTATTAATTGCTATGACAGATGCCGTAAATTGGGTGGTTGCGAAAGGACTTTCTCCTGTAAAAATCAAGGCAATTCCAGCCGATACTTCTGCTCCAAAACCTTACGCTTTGGCAGAACGCTACAAAGGGGCTCAACAAATTGGTGGGGCAATTTTCCAAGTAAAAATCGACCCAACGCACCCAATCGGTTATGGATTTAAGGAAAATACGTTAAGCGTTTTCAGAGACAATACTATTTTCTTGGAAAAGATAAAAGACCCATACAACGCTCCGTTAATTTACACCAACGAACCTTTAGTAAGTGGCTATGTTACAGAGCGTAATAAGAAATTATTGAAAAATACGCCATCGGTGGTAGCCACGAGTTTTGGTGCTGGAAAAGTAATTGTGATGACGGATAATCCCAATTTCAGAGCATTTTGGTACGGAACGAATAAGTTATTTTTAAATGCGATGTTCTTCGGTTCAACGATTCTTTCGGGAGTACGTGGCGGAGAAGATTGATATATGATACTTCTCAGATTTCCTAACTCTTCGAGAGTTAGGAAATCTCTAAAACTAAACAAAAAAATATCCCGCTGATGATAGAAAAATCTACCTTCAGCGGGATTTGTATTTATAGAAACTTTGTTATTTTTTACTCTTCTTTCAATATATTTTCAAACTTATCGGGTCATTCCTCAAAATATAATAAATAGGAAATAAGCATTTTACCCGTTTTCTAATCACCACTACCATTAGAATTGCATTCCTTCTAAATCATTCACCGAAACCACATATTTAGCTTCATTATTTCCCATACGCACTTTCAAATGATAATTTCCTCCTGCTAAATAATATAAAGGTTTCAAAACGCCTGTTTGTGTAGCCTCACTGTATTTATAATCACAAGGAATCCCCATACCTGTTTCGGTAGTCAAAATCGGTACTAATCTGCTGTCACCAGTTTTGATATGAATAACGTTATTTTCATCTGTTTGTAAGCATCTTACAATTTCGCTTGGAGCAGGCACAGCATCTAAAGTCATTTTCACAGGAGCATAAATAATGGTTTTATCTTCTTCGTCAATTTCCATGATACGGTAATATTTTGTACCTACATACATTTTAGGGTCAACAAATGTAAACAAAGACCTTTCGTCGTTTTTCGATTCAACTTTTACTTCTATTAAATCATAAAAAGTCTCTCTATCATGACTAATTTGAATTACATAAAGCTTTGCACTCTTACCCACAGCACTAACCCACGATAATTTTGCTTTATAATTCTCATCAAGTGTAGCTTTCAATGAAATCTTAGAATTGCTTAATGATTTGATTGGTTCATAAGATTTTTTAGAAAGAATTGATGCGACACGGCTTTGTTGCTCATCAAATAATTTTACATCAAAAAACTTATATTCTTTGTTGGCTAACAATTTGAACGGTTTTGCGGGAATAGCGAAAGATGAATTGACGACAGAAATCATCAATACAGCATAAAGGAACGTTTTTTTCATGGGTTAATTATACTTGTTAGTGTACAGCTTTAAGTAGCAAAAAATATACCAAAAATATTTTTATAAATTAAAATCTTACCTAATAAGATTTTTTTGATTCCCTTTTTGATAAAACATCTTCGGGATTTATTCTTCAAAAAGCAAGCTTAGAGACATTCAAAAAAATTGTTTTCACAATCCATTTTAAAGCCTTATTTTTACATCATAAAACAGTCTAATCATTTGATTTTGTGAATATTTCAAGAAGTTTTTGAAGAATATTTGCTTATTCAGAGGTGTTAGGTATTAGATGTTAGGTTTTAGCATTTTGAGATATTCCTTATTTGGGAAAATCTTAGAAAACTAATCCCTAAAACCCAATTCCTAAAACCTATTACCCAAAACATTCACTCATTGAATTTACCAATGGCAACAGCAACTTTCACGCTCGAAAGAGATACCGAAATTTTTAATTTGATTAATCAAGAAGCTCACCGTCAAGAGTACGGAATCGAATTGATTGCTTCTGAGAATTTTACTTCAAAACAAGTTATGGAAGCCCAAGGCTCTGTTTTGACTAATAAATATGCGGAAGGGCTTCCAGGAAAACGTTATTATGGTGGTTGTGAAGTAGTTGACCAAGTAGAAACTATTGCTATTGAACGTGCAAAAGCACTTTTCGGAGCATCTTGGGCAAACGTTCAAGCTCACTCTGGAGCTCAGGCAAATGCGGCGGTTTTCTTGTCATTCTTAAATCCGGGAGATAAAATTTTAGGTTTTAATCTTTCTCATGGTGGTCACCTTTCACATGGTTCTCCCGTAAACTTTTCAGGAAAATACTTCCAAGCATTTTTCTACGGAGTTGAAGAAGAAACAGGTTTGATTGATTGGGATAAAGTAGAAGCTACGGCTTTGAAAGAAAAACCAAGATTGATTATTTGTGGTGCTTCGGCATATTCTCGTGATTGGGACTACGCTCGTTTACGTACCATTGCTGACCAAATCGGAGCAATTTTATTAGCAGATATTTCTCACCCATCGGCATTAATTGCTAAAGGTTTATTGAATAACCCAATGCAACATTGCCATATCGTAACTACTACTACGCACAAAACTTTAAGAGGTCCTCGTGGTGGTTTAATTATGATGGGTAACGATTTTGTAAATCCATTCGGTTTAACAACACCAAAAGGAGAGTTGAAAATGATGTCTGCTTTATTAGACGGTGGAGTTTTCCCAGGAACTCAAGGTGGACCTTTGGAACACGTTATCGCAGCAAAAGCAATTGCATTTGGCGAAGCTTTAACGGATAACTTCCAAGCTTATGCAGAACAATTACAACGTAATGCAAAAGTAATGGCTCAGGCATTTGTTGATAAAGGATATAAAATCATCTCAGGAGGTACAGATAATCACCTGATGTTGATTGACTTACGTCCAAAAGGATTGACAGGAAAATTAGCTGAAAATACTTTAGTAAAAGCTGATATTACTATCAACAAAAACATGGTTCCTTTCGATGATAAATCGCCATTTGTAACCTCAGGTATGCGTGTAGGTACGGCAGCCATGACAACTCGTGGTATGAAAGAAGCAGAAATGTTGCACATTGTGGAGTTAATTGACAGCGTTTTGATGAATCACGACAATGAAACTTTCATTGGTTCAGTGAGAACAGAAGTAAACAAATGGATGGAAGCATTTCCATTATATGTATAAATTTTAGTACAAAGTATTGGGTATTATACCAAGCGAAAAGCGATTTGCGAAAAAGCGAATAAGGAAACGACACAAAATCATAGATTTACTTAATTTCTATTTTACTAAACCTCAATCGGTTGAGTGCCAGTTTTAAGATTTAGTATATGATGTTTTTTCTCTTAATACTTGATACTACATACATAGTACATTATAAAAACCCTGACAATACTAAACGTTGTCGGGGTTTTTTGTGTTTTTGATGTAACTTTACGAGATAAATTTTAATCCAAGAAATATGACGAGAATCATTTCTCGAAATAATGATAAACACAAATGGCTTTAGACCAAGATTTTGAACACGAAATAGACGAAACAGAAGGCAATGAAATGTCCTTCATTGACCATCTTGAAGAATTACGTTGGCATATCATTCGCTCACTGATTGCCATTTTTGTTTTTACAATTATTGGGTGGATTTTCCAGAAAGAGATTTTTGGGGGAATTATTATGGCTCCTTCCAAATCAGAATTTTGGACAAACCGAATGCTTTGTAAATTAGCTGATTTGACAGGTGTAGAAGGACTTTGCTTTAAACAAGCAGATTTTATTCTGCAAAGTCGTGAAGTTTCTGGGCAATTTATGATGGCTCTTACACAGTCAATCATGGTGGGTTTGTTACTTTCTTTCCCTTATTTTTTCTGGGAAATTTGGCGTTTTGTTAAACCTGGATTGAAAGTAAAAGAAGCAAAAGCGGCAAGTGGAGCTGTATTCTGGGTTTCAGTATTATTTTTTACAGGTGTTGCTTTTGGATATTACGTGGTATCGCCGATGGCAATTAACTTTTTGGCAAGTTTCAAGTTAGATGACGCAATCCAAAATCAATTTGATATTAATGATTATATCTCATTACTTTCAACGATGACTTTGGCTTGTGGTATTACATTCCAGTTGCCAATGATTGCTTATGTACTGTCAATGGTTGGTATTCTTACGCCACAATTCATGCGTGAATATCGTCGTCATGCTTTGGTGGTAATTTTGATTATTGCGGCAATTATTACGCCTTCGCCCGATATGATTTCTCAACTTTTGGTAACCTTACCTCTTTTAGGACTTTACGAAATCAGTATTGGTGTATCTGCGAGAGTGAACAAACAACGCCAAGCAGAAGCTTTAGAAAGCTAATTCATTTTAGGGTTTGATATAAAAAACGGTCAGGTGAAATAAATCACTTGACCGTTTTTGTTTGTCTGAACTACGATTTGTTAGATAGATATACTTTAAAGATTTGTCATCTCAAAAATCATAGTTAAATGCCCGCAATAGATAAATTCACTCCTGCTGCAACATTTAAGTTTCCGTAGTTTTGCAAATTTTTAATCGTTGCATTGGCACTCAGCGTTACGGTATGACCTGCACAAATTCTGGCATTTTCCGTTGTGAAAGGTACACGCCCACACGACCATGTTTTTTCGTCATGCCAACTTCCTGTTTTTATGGTACAGACTTCATCGGTAAATAATGAAACGGTATCAAAACTTTTATTGAATAATAATGACGTTGCATCTGTTTTACTTCTTCCGAACCAGTCGATGAGAATATCCCAATAAATCCTTCGGAAGTCTATTTGCATTTTTAAATCTTGATTACCCGTTGTACCATTCAAATCTGTGGGTAAATTAGAATATCCACCAATATTGGGATTTCTACCAACCATTTGGCGTTTCAGACTTGACCCAAAAACAAACATTGGAGCAGCTACACCGTGGTCAGTTCCAGCACTTGAGTTAGAGTTTGCTCTTCTTCCAAATTCTGAAAAAGTAAATCCAACGACTTTATCTTCAATTCCTCTTTGTTGCAAATCGGCTTGAAATGCGGCAATTCCTGCCGAAACTCTTCCTAATAAAGTAGCATGACCTCCCAAATTATTATTGGTTCCTCCACCCGATTGTACTTGTCCTGCATGGGTATCAAAGCCTCCAATGGATAGAAAATAGACCTTCGTTTTTAAGCCTCCTCCTACTAATCTTGCGACAATTTTTAATTGGTCAGCAATAGAATTACTTGTAGGATAGGTTGGTGCTGGCGTAATATTTCCTGCATTATGAGCTGCCGTAATTTCAGCAGAATAGCCAATAGCCAAAGCTTGTTGTTGACGAATAAAAGCGACTAAATCTCCTGCTTCGCAACAAGGTAAATCAGTCGTTGTTCCTCCACTTCCACCACCTACCAAAGTGGCATAACTGGCGGGGTCATTGATAGCAACTGCCATTGACTGATTACTTCCCAAAACAGTAGTAGAAGTCAAGTACCCAATCTGAATTGCCAGAGGGTCTTCCATGGTGGCATTCGCTGCATCACGGTCGGTAATTGGTGGCGTTGGATAATTCAAGAATCTGTCTTCCAAATATCTTCCTGCCCAGCCTGTATCCGCTTGCACAGACGCATCCGAACCCGTCATCCAAATATCAGTTGCCCGATAATGCGAATAATTTGGTGTTGGATAAGAAACAGAATGTACAACGGCTAACTTTCCGTTATCATGCAATTGTTTCAAGCCTGTCATGCTTGGATGTAAACCTGTTACGCCACTTCCAATCGGTAAAACCGAAGCTTGCGGAATAGCAATATTACTTCGTAAGGTATTGTATTGAGAATATTGGTCGAGGGGAATAACGGTATTTAATCCGTCATTTCCGCCATTAAGATATATGATAACTAAAACACGGTCTTTGGCGAGTGCATCTGTTTTCATTAAAGACTGCACAAGTGGAGAATTCGCTCCGAAGGCTTTAACTCCCATACCTCCTACCATTACTGGCACTAAAAAAGAAGACGTGGCAGCAAGGAAATCTCTACGTTTCATAATTATATATTTTGATGCTTTGAGTTTTATGGATAATTGATTGTTTACAGGAAAAAATCCTGAGTTACTTTAACAAATACTATACTCTGCCATTCTGAGTAAATACTTCATTAAAGCCTCCAATTTAGATTTCACCGTATTGATATTCGTTGTGGTAGGGTTTGCTTTATATGATGCCCATTGGGTTGTCCAGTTAGTTCTTGGCTGATTAATCATAAAAATGGTATCAATCAAAAATGTTTTCTGATTTGCAGTAAGCTCAGTGGCAAACAAATTCATAGTTACCAATTCCACAATATGTACACAATTGGTTACATCATAATTAGGAGGTAGTGGAATGCTCGGATTATGATTAACATTGGTTAAATCCACCATTGCCAACATATCAATTTTAATAGTTACCAAAGGCGTAATACCAGAAACGAGCGTTCTTCCTGAGATGAGTTTATCAGTAAATGAATTACGAAGACCAATTTGAGAGGTGTTTATCCAATTTCGGGAATAGCCTGTTTGAAAGTACGCATCATAACCAAAAACGGTTGGTTGGTCAAGCAAAGCCATTTGCATTTCGGTCATCCTATCATAAATATATTGGGCATACGTTCTATGATTTTTTACGCTATTAATCAAATTGGCAGAGTCAATTATTGGCACTGGAAAATTGAAAAAGCGATGAGCCCCAACAATGAATTCGGCAGGAGATTTTATGATTGCTCCAATATTTCCAACATCATAAAAATGTTCAGAAGATAATAGTTTGTGAATAATTGGTTTAATTTCAAAAGTACGTCCCGTTGTAGGGTCAACACTTTTAAAAATATTGGCTAAAGGAATAATTACGTTGTCTTCTATTTCTTGCGTAACATTTGGGTTTACGAAAAAACGATACAATTTTCGACAAATGAATTTTGCTGTTTCTGGGTGAGCAAAAAGCATATTCAACAATTCATCTATTTCAAACTCACCAGCATTATTATAACCCACAGGAGCTGTAGTAGGCGTATTTATCGTTTTATTTTGATAACTGGCGGAAAAAACCTTAGAGGCAGTATCATGTCGAGTTGAGGTAAAGTAACTCTCCACAAAAGTTGTTCCGTTGGTATAAAAGTTTCGGTATCTCCAACCCGTCAAAACTCTGGCAGCGGCTTTTACGTCATTTTCAGTATAATTACTATTTCCTGCAAAATCCTTTGCTCCTACCACAAATAATTCTTGTAATTCACGAGCATAATTTTCGTTTGAAGCGGCTCCACCCGTTCCCTTTTGGTTATCGTGTCCGTTCAGAAACTTTAACATAGCAGGGTCATAAGTAATATCACGAACAAAGTCTTTAAAATTCTCTAAGGAGCGACTTCTAACCTTCATAAAATACTTATAAATAGCTCGATATTCATCAACGGCAGCCTCAGTAGTAACAAAATGATTTTGCCAAAAAAGCGTCATTTTATCAATAATTGACGGATTGCCACTCTGAGTAGCCATCATATTTATCCACCAATATTTATAATAAAATCTAAAATCAAAATTTCGGGCAAGCGTCGAGTCATAGGAAGAATTTACATACTCTTGCCCAACCGTCGTTTTGGCATCATTCAAATCAACAGGCGGAGGTGGATTGTAGTTAATATTATCTATTAAAGTTTGAATTGCCAGCGTTGAGCTAACTCCAGTATATGCCGCAATATTGGCTTGGGTAGGACCAAACGTAGCCCTGCGTAGTAAATGAGCAGCCTGTTGAACCGTAAGGGGTTGTGCATAGGCGTTCAATGAGTAGTTCATTGTTAAGCGAGTTAAGGATTTAATAATGGAAGTTTGTATTCAAAAACTGGGTGAAGAGCAAATTTGCTTGAGCAAGTAGAATAGCTTAGAATTGAACCTGTTTAAACTTTTCGTTTTGAATGGGAATTAATTTTACGACTGTATTTTTAAAATTTTGCTCCGCTGTGGAGCAGATATAGCATTGCTACATTAAATAAATTTTAAACTCACAGACTTCAAATGAAACGATTTACAATCAAAGGAATAAGTTTAAACAGGTTCATTATATTTCAGTGTTAAATTATTGACTAAATTTAGTAAATAACATTGTTTTTTGGTACAACGTGGTGTTTGAAAATGAGTAAATGGTAATTTTACTAACAAATATATTCAGAACAAGAATTATGCAATTCATCACATTTATGAAAAAATTAATCATATTATTTTTATTATTTTCTTTTCAAGTACAAGCACAGAAACCCTTAACTGCTATTTTGGGTGCATTCAGTGACGAAGTAAAATTGTTAGAAGATTCTCTTCAACATAAACAAATCATCAATCTGAAAGGAATACGTTTTCTTACAGGCGAGTTACGTGGACGTTCGGTAGTGGTGGCTCTTACAGGCGTAGGCAAAGTAAATGCCGCCATGACTACCACCATTTTATTGATGAATTGGCAACCTCAACAATTGATTTTTACAGGTATTGCAGGAGGCGTAAATCCAGAGATTATGCCGGGCGATATGGTCATTGCCCAATCAACGATTCAGCATGATTTTGGCAAAATAGACTCCACAGGAATGGTGCTTTGGCAGACCTTTAATCCAACCGATAAATCCAGAAATCCGCTTTATTTTCCTGCTGATTCCGTGTTGTTAAAAAAAGCTCAAAAAGTGTCAAATCTGACGAAATTCAAGGAAATTGTAGGTAGAAAAGTGAAGGTTATGACAGGAATTGTTGCTACGGGAGACGTTTTTGTAAACTCAGATGAAAAAGTAAAAGAACTCCAAAATAAAGTAAAAGCCGATGCGACCGAAATGGAAGGTGGAGCAGTAGCACAGGTTTGTTACGAGTTGAAAATACCATGTTTAATCCTCAGAAGTATCAGCGATAATGCCAACTCAAAAGCCCACGTTGATATGAATGTTTTTGGTTCAATTGCGGCTTATAATTCAGCAAGTTTGGTATTGGGGATTTTGGGGGAGTTGTAAGTTTTTGAGCGTAAAATATTATTAAAATACCTATATTTGATTTATGACCATTGAGGAATACGCCACAAAATACCTTTCTCTTGAAATTCAACTCATCGAATCCAGCCAAGAACGGCTGAACATTTTACCAGAATTGACTGTTTATGAAAAAGCTATTATTTTTAAATATTCAGAAGACGGATATGAAGATTTGAACGAAAAATTACGCCTGAGTGGAGGCAAAGACATTTCTATTTTTGGAATACTTTTAGATGAATGTTTAAACAAATTACCTGATTATCAGGGACGAGTTTATAGAGGAGTAAGTTTAAACAAATATGATTTGAATAGGTATTTAGAAGCATTTCAAAACAATATTCTGATTACTGAATCTTTTTTTATTTCAACAAGTGAATCTCAATTAGCATCAAGAATGTTTGGACGAAATGTTCAATTTCAAATTATCAGCAAAAAAGGAAAAAGTATTAGAGAAATTGCTAAATTTGAAGATGAAAGAGAAGTATTATTTAGACATAACACTTGTTTTGAAATTTTAGATATTTCTCATAATCAGGATGTTATTATAATGAAGGAGATTAATGGAAAAGCATAAAAAAAATATTTCGACAACACAACCTGACCGCTTGACTAAATTATTAGTCAATGACTTTCAGAAATTTAAGAATACAAATGTTTCTCCAAGAAGTTCTGAACTTGACGAAGAAATCCTGACTTCTTTCATTCAAGTTCTTGACGCTAAACTTTTAGACGATACTCTACCAAGAGAAGAAACGGTCAGAATAATGAAATTAGTGAGTATTTTGGATTGGGAAAGAGAAAAAGCAACAATTACTCCCGAAAATATTGATGGGAAAATAGATACCGCCAAACGATTACAGAAAAAGTCGCAATCAGGATTTAATCAATAAAAACCCCAAAAGCCCACGCCAAAAACGTGGGCTTTTCTTTAACTTTATAGTCAATTTAGGTGTTAGGTTTTAGAGGCTCAGGTTTATTTAACCCCTAAATCCCAACCCCCATTCCCTAAAATATGGCAAACAATCATTCAGACATTACAGGACACGATAATATTGAAATTCTTGGTGCAAGAGAACACAATCTCAAAAATATTGACCTAACCATTCCCCGCAATAAATTAGTCGTTTTTACAGGAATTTCTGGCTCTGGAAAATCCTCTTTGGCTTTTGATACGGTTTATGCCGAAGGACAACGCCGATATATGGAGTCGTTTTCTGCGTATGCTCGTAGTTTTATGGGCAACATGGAACGTCCTGATGTCGATAAAATCAATGGGCTTTCTCCTGTAATTTCTATTGAACAAAAAACGACTTCCAAAAATCCACGCTCAACCGTTGGAACGGTTACGGAAATTTACGACTTCATGCGTTTGCTTTACGCACGGGCGGGCGAAGCGTTTAGTTACGTCACGGGCGAGAAGATGATTAAGCAGTCTATCGACCAAATTATTGACGTGATTTTGCAAGATTATCAAAACCAAAAATTGATTATTCTTGCCCCCGTCGTGAAAGGGCGTAAAGGTCATTACCGTGAATTATTCGTTCAAATTGAGAAGTTGGGCTATACAAAAGTGCGTGTGGATGGCGTAGTGATGGATATTCAGCCCAAAATGCAACTCGACCGTTTCAAAATTCACGATATTGAAATTGTGATTGACAGAATTATCGTCAAAACCGAAGACCGTTTTCGTTTATCGCAATCCGTTCAAACTGCTTTGAATCAAGGAAAAGGCATCATGATGACTCGTGATGAAAAAAATGAGGTTCGCAATTTCTCAAAATACTTGATGGACCCCGTTTCGGGCATTAGCTACGACGAACCTTCGCCCAATAATTTTTCTTTTAATTCGCCCTACGGTTGGTGTCCGACTTGTCAAGGTTTGGGAAAAGTGGAAGAAATTACCGAAGATTCAATTCTACCCGACAAAACCCTCAGCATTGAAAAAGGAGCAATTGCTCCCATCGGAGAATTTCGTGATATGTGGATTTTTAAGCAATTGGAAGTGTTATTGAAACCCTACAAGGTAAATTTGAAAACGCCAATTGAAAAATTCCCTGCCGAAGCCATCGAAATTATGTTGCATGGAACGGATACGCCCGTGGCTGTTCCTTCCAAAAAATACGAAGGAACGGATTGGAACACCAAATACGAAGGTATTGTAACGTTTTTGAAACGTCAGCAAGAAACAGGTTCGGAGAAAATTCAAGACTGGATAAAGGATTTTATGGTGGTGAGTACCTGCCCAGATTGTAAAGGTTTACGCTTGAAAAAGGAGTCGCTTCATTTCTTGATTGACCATAAAAATATCGCTCAATTAGCCGAAATGGACATTACCGAGTTGGCGGAATGGTTTACAGGTTTAGAGCCAAGAATGTCGGAACGTCAAAACGTAATTGCCAAAGAAATTTTGAAGGAAATCAGAAAAAGAATTGGCTTTTTGACGGGTATTGGCTTAGAATATTTAACGCTAAATCGTTCATTACGAACGCTTTCGGGTGGTGAAGCACAACGTATTCGTTTGGCAACGCAAATTGGTACGCAACTGACCAACGTGTTGTACATCATGGACGAACCAAGTATCGGTTTGCACCAACGAGACAACGTAAAATTGATTCAAGCTCTCAAAGATTTACGTGATTTGGGCAATTCGGTTCTCATCGTTGAACACGACAAAGACATGATGTTGGAGTCGGACTATATCGTGGATATTGGACCGGGAGCAGGACGACATGGCGGAGCAATTGTGGGACAAGGAACGCCAACTGAATTTTTGCAGAACAATTCGACAACCGCTAATTTTTTGAGTGGCAAAATAGGCATTGAAGTTCCAAAACAACGCCGAAAAGGCAATGGCAATACGCTGATTATCAAAGGAGCATCAGGAAATAACCTCAAAAACGTTACCTTAAAATTGCCTTTGGGAAAAATGATTTCGATAACTGGTGTAAGTGGCTCAGGGAAATCTTCGCTGATTCATGATACCATGTACCCGATTTTGAACCGTCATTTTTTCAATGCTAAACAAGAACCAATGGCTCATAAATCGGTAGAAGGTTTAGAACATTTAGATAAAGTTATTGAAGTTGACCAATCGCCTATTGGACGCACACCACGCTCGAATCCTGCTACATACACGGGTATGTTTACGGACATACGCACCTTGTACGCCGAGTTGCCCGAATCTAAAATTAGAGGTTACAAAGCGGGTCGTTTCAGCTTCAATGTGAAAGGCGGACGTTGCGAAGATTGCGAAGGTGCAGGCATGAAAAAAATCGAAATGGAATTCTTGCCCGACGTTCATGTGGCTTGCGAAACCTGCAAAGGGAAACGCTTTAATCGGGAGACTCAGGAAGTTCGTTTTAAGGGGAAATCAATTGCCGATGTGTTGGATATGACGGTGGAACAAGCGGTAGAATTCTTTGAAAATCAGCCTAAAATTGCTCGTAAGGTACAAATGCTCAACGAAGTAGGTTTGGGATATATCACCATCGGACAACAAGCCACCACGCTGTCGGGAGGAGAAGCCCAACGAGTAAAATTAGCCGAAGAACTCTCGAAAAGAGACACGGGCAAAACCATGTATATCTTGGACGAACCCACCACTGGGCTCCATTTTCAAGACATCAAAAAACTCTTGGAAGTCCTCAACCGATTGGCAGACAAAGGCAATACCGTCTTGATTATTGAACATAATTTAGACGTAATCAAAGTATCCGACCACGTAATTGACATCGGTCCAGAGGGAGGACAAAAAGGCGGAAACATCATCGCAGAAGGCACACCAGAACAAGTAGCGAAGGTAAAAGGAAGTTATACGGCGAAGTTTTTGAAGGAGGAGCTTTCTTGATTTTGGAATTGGGATTTGGAATTGCGGATTTTGGTTTCGAGTGAATTGAGTATATTTGGAAAAATAATTAAAAATATGAGTGGATTTGCTGAAAATATGGAATCACCAGTAATGTACTTAAAATCACTTGCAATAAAAAATGTAAGAAGTTTTAAGAACAGTAGCAAAATTATATTTACTACTGAAAATCCTGTATATTCTACTCAAGGAGCAGTATTTGAGAATAACGGAGGCAAAGCTGAGATACTAACATTGTCAGGACAGTTATTAAAACCCTCTCAATGGACAGTAATTTTAGGAAATAATAATACAGGGAAAACTACTATTTTAAAGTGTATTGCTGATTTGTACTTAAAAACAGAAAAAGTTTCTGATGAAATGGCTCAAAATGTTTATTTTGGGCAGAAAGGTCTTTATTATATCAATACAGATAAAAACAAAGTTGAATTAATTAATAATTCAGAGGGACATTATTTTTTGAATTTTTTATTTAAAAAATCAGGTTTAGGCTGGCATTTTCAACGTGATTTTATTTGGGGAATTTTAAAGGAAAAAGATGAATCAGTTAATTATCCCGCTACCGAAGTAAAAGAGACTCTTTTTTTTAAAAATATCTTCCTCCAAGGTTACAGCACCCAAAGAAAAACCTCAGAAAGTAGTCTTTCAGAACAAGAAAATACGGAAACTGTCCAAAGTTTTTTCACTAATAATTTTGAGTTAATTAATGTTGAAGAATGGCTTTTGCAGATTAATTACGCTTCGAAAAATGATGATTCTACAAAATCAGATAGAGAAAGAGCTAAAAGCATTGAGAAAAGAGTACGAGAAGTAATTACCAGTGAGATTTTACCTGATATTCAAGATTTTAGATTTCGTTCAACCCAAGATTTTAAAAATTATATCGAATTCCAAACAGATTATGGTTGGGTTCGTTTAAAAGATTTGGGCTATGGTTATCAAGCAACTTTAGCTTGGGTAATGGATTTGGCAAAACGAATGTTTGACCGTTATCCAACTTCAAAAAATCCGTTAGCTGAACCTGCGGTGGTTTTGGTGGATGAAATTGATTTACATCTTCATCCAGAATGGCAACGCAAAATCATTAGCTATCTGAGTAATATTTTTAAAAATACTCAATTCATCGTTACGGCACATAGCCCATTAGTCGTGCAATCTGCTGAGAATGTTAATTTGGTAATGCTCGAAAAAGATGGCGACCATATCAATATTCGTCAGCAATTTGGCAGTTTTAAAGGTTGGACAGTCGATGAAATATTGACGGAATTAATGGGAATGGACGATAAAACGATGTCTGACACTTACCTCGAATTGATGAAACAATTTGATGAAGCCTTAGACGAAGACAATTACGAAAAAGCTCATTCGGCTTATGAAGGTTTGGATAAAATACTGCATCCGTCAAGTCCACAGCGTAAGATTTTAAGAATACAAATGTCGTCCTTATCCCCCATAGAAGCATGATTCAGTTAAAATCAGTTCCTCTACCTAAATTATTAACAGAAAAATTGCGAGAAGAACTAACAAATAAATTTAAGGCTAATAAAAAGGAGAATGTTTGGAATAAACCATACATAAAAAAGGCTCTTTTAAAAATGTCCAATTCTAAATGTTGTTATTCTGAATGTAAACTTGATGAAAAAAGCAACTACATGGAAATAGAGCATTTTCACGCTAAAAGTATTTATCCAGACAAGGTTGTAGAATGGGCAAATCTTCTCCCAAGTTCTAAAAGGTGTAATGGCAAAAAAGATAATTGGGATGTTATAGCTGAGCCAATTATTCATCCCGTTTTAGATAATCCCAAAGACCATCTCTATCTGAAGAATTTTCGGCTCTATGGTCGTACTCAAAAAGGTAAAAACACTATTATTGCCGTTGATTTAAACGATAGGCAACATTGGGTTAATCCAAGATTTGATATGGGTTCCAAAATTCAAGAAAAATTAGAAGAAATTGAAGAACAATTACCAAACTTACAAACAGATAAAACAAAAAGGAGATTAATAAAAACCTTAAAAAATATTCTGCGAGAAGGTACAAAAGATTATGAATTTAGTGCCGTAGCTGCTACTATTATTCTACATGATGACAACTATATTCTTGTCAAAAGAGCCTTTCAAGATAATGATTTGTGGGATAACGAATTTAAAGAATTAGAAATCGAAGTTGAATATTGTGCAATGGATATTAAGGCTTAACTTCTGCCGTTGTCTGTGTCTCCACAGACAACTCAATGGTTTATTTTGTGAAATGATTGTCCCCTCTGGTTCAAGCGACGTAAAATAAGAGATTGTAAATAATTCAAAAATAAAATCATGATGGAAAAAATTAAATTACTATTCAACAAGAATCGTTTTACGTTCTTAGCTTATATAATTCCATTCTCAATTATATTTATTGGGAATTATTTTGTCAATCATGTTTTTTCTGGAGAAAGACCTTTAAAATATTTTGGATTAGAGGCATATCAAATAATAATTATTATTGGCTTAATCCCTATATTATTTCTAAAAGAAAATAATCTTTTAAGAATAATGGCAATTTGGATGATGATTAATACGATTATGCCATTTCATAAAATATATAAATGGTTTTCAAATACTGAGTTGGCACATTATTTAGCCAATTATTTAGGCATTGATAATAATTTAGTATTAGGATTTATTTTGTGTATAGCTGGTTTTTTTCATCATAAAATTCGTAATGTAGCATTATTTATACTGCTTGGACTAACGTTTTATACAATATATTGTCAATATCTTAAAATGAATTAGGTTCTATATTTTATAGGTGTTCCCGCCCTTGTTGGTGTTTTCCACCATAGCCGTCAGGCTAAGAGTTAATAATATCTTTTGTGTAAGGTTTATAATGTTTAATTCCAATCTTTTTTCTCTCTTTTTTAGCTCTCGTCCATAATTCTTCGAAAATACACTGCAACCATTTTTTTAGGTCAACCATTTTTTTTGGAGATGCCCCCATAATACTTTCAAGTTTTTTTTACAATTTTATAAGCTTTCCATTCACTAAGTTCAAAGTCTGTTTGTTGTTTTGTAAAATCATTAAAAAGGCGTTGGATGTATCCACTCAATAGAATAGAGATTAGCTTTCCATAGAGATAACACTCAAACCTTGCAATACTCATTTTACCTATTTTATCAATTTCAAAAACACTCTTCCAAATTTTAAAAAGTAGCTCAATTTGCCATCTAAGCATATAAAAAGGGTATATTTGACTTGTTTTCAAGAGTTGTTGTGGTGCATTTGTAATGAAAACATTATAATGAGCTAATTCTTTTTTAAAATCAGAGTTTCGGTAAGGGGAACGTCTCTTTTTTGATTGGTTTTTCTCTTTATTTTCATACTTCTTTAGCCGTTTTTGAACAATGGCTTCTGGTATTTTTTGTAAATGTAAACGTACTTTGAGTTTATTTTTTGAACACCCTAAATATAGTTCCTTTTCAAAATTATCTCCTTTTATCTGTTCAAAAATAACATCCCATTCTATTGGCTGATATTCCCCTTCAAGGTTTTTAGTAAAAAGACTTGTCCCTATTTTATATCTACTGATAAAGTAACCTCCTTTTTGAGCAATATCTGTAAAATGAGTCAGTTTATAATAGCCCAAATCCATTAGATGTAAATCATTAGCAGAAATATCTATCCCTTTTTGATTCAACCAATCTGTATCTGTTTCTTTGCCATTACGAAAATCTAATTTGAGTATTTTACCACTTAATAAATCAAACTCGTGTTGAATTTTTATAACACTACCTGTGGTATCACCTGCATTTCCCTGATAGTAAGTGGTTAAATCTGAAGGTAATTGAAAACTGGTAGCATCTCGTAAAATAATACGTTTAAACCCACAACTAAAATGTTTTTGCTTACTTGAAGCTGACAAAACCTTCTCAAAAATTGATTCAAAGCATTTTCGCATAAAGCTAACGCCATGAATATTAAAACGTTCGTCTAAAGATTGTTTGGTTAGCTTAACTCCAAAATTATTAAATAGTTCTGTTCCTAAATCATTGAGACTATCCACTTTACCATTACTGACTAAACAGGTATTCAATTGCAAAAACATCCAAGCACTTAAACGAGATGTACTTCGTTCTACAAATTTCACTTCTCTTCCTAAACGCTCAATGCTTTCAGCTTTAAAAAATTTACTTAACTCGCCAAAACAAGTTGATGATAAATTTATATCTTTAAAACAATTTTTTTCCATATCGCAAAGATAGGATTTAACTCTTAGCCTGACGGCTATGGTGGAGACACTGACAACTCAATGGTTTATTTTGTGAAATGATTGTTCTAAAATGGTCGTCTGTGAAGAGAAAGACTTTTGACGAATTATTTAGCAACAACACCTTGAACAGTAGTTTCCAACGGTTGTTGCAGAGGCGAAAACCCAACAAAAATATCTTGATTTTCAACTCCTCTCTCAACAAGTTCTTGACGAAGTTTTAAGTCTGTCCAATTTTGTTGAATCCAAATTTGCTCATTTTTAATATCGAAGTGGAAAACAACATCATAAATAAATTTACCCTTTTGCCAGCCAACACTCACTAATTGGAAGTGATTTCTTTTAGTATCCACTAAGATTTGTTGTTCTAAATTTGGGGCATTTGCATACGTGATTTTAGCGTAATCCTCTAAGAACGATAGCAAAATTTCCTGGTATGTTTCTATCTTTTCCATAATACTGAATTTTCATTATCAGGTTGATACACAATAATTTTTATACATCTTTTAGCAATAACCTTTTGTATAAATGGCTCTTGAAAGAAACTATCATACACACTTTCTGGAACAGCTAAAAAAAGAATTCTATTAGGTTCTTCATCTTCCAAAGCAATCTGATAATTGTCGTATTGACCCACCGCTTCATGAAACATAGAAATAAGCGAATCATCAGAAAACGATTTTATTTCAACGGCTATTTTTTCATTATCTTTTTCAGCGGCAATAATTCTCTCTGCCCCTAAATCAATAAACATTCTTACTGAACCTATTTTGAGAGGATAAGGGTCGTGTGTAACTGTCCAACCTTCATTGATAAGTGCTTTTTTTACAACATCGTGATATAAATCCTTAGCCATTAATTTAATTTTTAGTAAAGGTATAAAATATTTAGATGCAACCAACTGAGTGAAATTTACCTACTAAATTATTTCTCCTTTGTTGGTATTTTCCACCAACAAAGGAGAAATAATAATTGTCTGCTTTCGCACGAGTTGTTGGAGGAAACGTTGAGAATTACAGAGAATCCCAACGTAGTCAAGATTCAAAACCTTTACTACATTCAAAAATTAATCCCCCTCCTACCATTATCTGTATGCCTCCACAGAAAGCCCAATATCTTACTTTACAAAATTTTAAGTAATTTAGAATCGCTGTCTTTCCGACAATGACAAATACATTCGTAAACCATTTAACCAAAAACAAAATCGAAAAATCATGCAAAAACTCATCACAAATGTACATTTGATAATTCTATGTATTTTATGCTCAACGTTGGCAATTTCAGCCCAAAGTGTAGAAGGACGTTGGGATATTACCATTACTAAAAGAAATAAAAAAATCCCGTCTTGGTTAGAAATTAATCACTCTGGGGTAAAATACCTCAATGGGCGTTTTGTGGGTAGTGGCGGTAGTGCCAGACCTATTTCAAGAGTTAATTTTAAAGACAATAAAATGTCTTTTGCCATTCCGCCACAGTGGGACAGAGAAGATAAAGACCTTGTAGTAGAGGCTGAATTGAAAGATGGAAAATTGGAGGGAACAATGAATCAGCCCAATGGCGAAGTGGTGAATTGGGTGGGTGTAAAAGCTCCAAAATTGATAAAGTCTCAAGAACCTATTTTCGGAAAACCGATGGCTATTTTCAATGGTAAAAACTTAGATGGATGGCAAATTATTGGAAGAGAAGACCGCCCTGCCGTAGGCGAAAACCAATGGGTTGTGGAGAACGGTGTTTTGAGAAGTCCAAAATCAGGTGCAAATATCAGAACGACTAAAACCTTTGGTGATTTCAAATTACACGTTGAATTCCGTGTGCCAGAAGGTAGCAACAGTGGCGTATATCTACGTGGACGTTATGAAACTCAAATTACTGATGGCTTTGGCATAGAACCATCTGCTATTGAGTTAGGTGGAATTTATGGTTTTGTGAAGCCTTTGGAAATGCCTGCTAAAAAAGCGGGCGAATGGCAAATTTATGATATTACTTTAGTGGGAAGAGTGGTAACAGTAATGCTAAACGGCAAGACAACTATCTATAAAGCTGAAATACCGGGAATTACGGGGGGAGCAATTGATAGCAATGAGTCAGAAGCAGGTCCAATTATGTTCCAAGGCGACCACGGGCCAATTGAGTTTAGAAACATCACCATTGCAGCGGCAAAATAGAATCTAAATTGCTCTTCGAGGTAGTTTTTAGAAATATCTCGAAGAGCAACTATAATTTATGATTCAAAGCAATACGACAAAACAAATTGTCTTTCTTATTTCATAAATCATTGACAATCGTAAATCGTAATTCTCAAATCGTGCTTGTACTTACTTCTTCACTTCTGTTCGATAAACTACCTTTCCATTTTCATTAATTACCTGTACGTTCATACTTTTCGTTCCTATCGAAAATGTCATGAATCCATAGTCAGATAAAGCTAATTTACTGATGGGTAATTGTCCAATCGGGGTTGCTTCTGAAGCCGAACCTGATACAAAATAATGTGTTTTTCCCGTAGGCAAAAGGTGTTGTAAATCGTGGTCGTGTCCGCATAAATACGCATCTACTTCGTATCGGTCTAAAATTCCTTTCAAAGAATTTCTAATGGCACGAGTATCATAACTTTCTCTACGTTTTTCGGTAGCAGTAAATAAGGGATGATGCCCTACCACCAATTTCCACTTGATATTAGGGGATTTATTCGCTAAAGTTTTTTCCAACCATTTTTTCTGAGCGGTACTGTCTTGCGTAACAACATTTGGACCATAATCTTTGTTAGTATAAAACTCTGGAATCAACGGATTGGTGTCGATAAAGGCTATTAAAACCTGATTGGTCGTATCGCCATCAATGGCAAATGTTTTGCTGAAATAACGGGCGGGCATTCTCCATCTTCTACTAATTTTTGAATAAGCCACTTGTGCGTCTGGATTTCCGCCGTAATCATGATTTCCTAAAACAGAATACCAATCCCACTGTAAAGAAAAAGCCTTGTAAATATCTTCAAACGACGCCTTCCATAAAGGGTCAAATTCGCTCATAACACCTCTCGGATAGAAATTATCTCCCGTTGAAATGATAAAATCTCGATTAATTTCTGCCGCAGTTTTCCCCATTTGTTTGGCTACTGGAATTTGATGGTCTTCACCAACTCGTCCCCAATCTCCCATCAAAATAAAATTTAAAGTCTTGGGATATTTCCGCAAACTTGTATCTGGCGTTTGGGCAAATAAAGGCATATTTACGGTCAATAAAACCGCCAATAATATACCGTAAAGGTTTAGTTTTTGCATGATTATGGTATTTTTTAGAATACAAAATTACTCGTATGGAAGAATTAATTATTTGTTTTGATAGGCTTTTATTGAAAATTATCATAAATACATTTCAACTTCGTAAATTTGAAAATCATCAATAAAAATTAACCTCATGAATAAAAACCTCCAATCGCTCTATCAAATTGCACAAAAAACTACTCGTAAAATTATTGGATTAATGTCAGGAACATCAATGGATGGACTTGATGTGGCTCTATGCGAGATTTCGGGTGCGGGCGAAAACACGGAAGTTAAATTATTACATTTTGATACAGTTGATTATTCAGAAGAAATCAAAACAGAAATACGCAAAGTTTTCGCTAAACAAACTATTGATTTTCAGCATCTTGCTTTGTTGAATGAATGGATTGGCGTACTTCATGCCGATATGATTTTGAATTGTTTAAAATCTTGGAATATTTCTACCGACGAAATAGATTTAGTTGCCTCACACGGACAAACGGTCATGCACGCTCCTAAAATTTTACACCTACAAGAGAAATTTCCGAATGCCACTTTACAAATTGGTGATGGCGACCATATTGCCGTAAAAACGGGAATTATTACGATTTCTGATTTCCGACAAAAACACCTTGCCGCAGGTGGAGAGGGAGCTCCACTGGCTGTTTATGGTGATTATTTTATTTTTGGCAAAAAGGGCGAAAACCGAATTATGCTCAATATGGGTGGAATTGCCAATTTTACGTATTTACCTGCAACCATGAATCCAGAGGAGGTTTTTGTGACAGATACAGGAACGGGAAATACGTTAATTGATGCTTTTACAAGACTCTATTTTCCAGAAAAAGCCTATGATAAAGATGCCGAAATTGCTCTACAAGGTTCTGTCAATCAAGCACTTTTAGAAGAATTAAAAGCTGATAATTTCTTTAAAGGACCTTATCCCAAAACAACTGGCCCAGAATTATTTAGTATTGAGTACGTCAAAAAAGCACAAACAAAAAGTAACACTTCCGATATTTCTGTCCATGATTTATTGGCAACTTTAACTCGTTTTAGTGCCGAGACAATTGCGGAAGCGATAAATTTTACGATAAATAATACTTCTTATGACCTCAAAGATTTCCGTATTTATATGTCGGGTGGAGGAATGCACAATCCGCTATTAGTTGAATGGTTAAAGGAATTGTTACCTTGTGAATTCCTGAAAACCAACGATTTAGGCATTTCGGGAGATGCAAAAGAAGCGGTACTTTTTGCCATTTTAGCCAATGAAACGGTATCAGGTGGAGAATCAGATTTTGGTTCTCGCAGAGGAATTCCTTCGGTGTCAATGGGTAAAATATCTTTCCCAAGCTAAAATTTATAGCTTATGGCACGCAGATTTAAAAGGAGGGATTTATAAAATTTCACTAAATCACAACTCACTAAATCACAATTAAAAAATGTCCAAAATGAAATTCTGTCCACAATGTGGCAAACCGTTGGAAACCCAATTTAGAGACGGCAAAGACCGTATTCAATGCACTGACCAAAGTGAACTTTGTGGTTATGTTTTTTGGAATAATCCTACGCCTGTGGTGGCTGCCATTGTTGAACACGAAGGCGATATTATTTTGGCTCGCAATGCTGCTTGGCCAGAAACTTGGTACGCTCTCATCACAGGATTTTTAGAAGCTGGCGAAACGCCCGAGGAAGGCATTTTACGTGAAGTAAAAGAGGAATTAAACCTTGATGCTGAAATTGTGGAATTGGTCGGTTTATATGAATTTCACCGAATGAATCAGCTCATTATTGCCTATCATGTACGTGCAACAGGCGAGATACAATTGAGCGAAGAGTTAGTGGATTACAAACGTAAAAAAGACCATGAAATTCAGCCTTGGCAAGCAGGAACAGGCAAAGCCGTACAAGATTGGCAAGCCAAAAGAGGGATTTTCAATGAAGTGATTTCTTTTAGATAGTAGGTAGTAGCGAATAGCATTCGCCAGTTTGGATATTTGACGAATGCTATTCGCCACTACAAATTCATCGCCTCTATTAACTTCATATCCCCTGCTTTTAATCTCATTTTATCATCAAAAATATTCATTTTCAGCAACCATTCTTCAAACTCTGGAGCGGGACGTTTGCCTAATAAATGCCTGATATAAAGGGCATCGTGAAATGAAGTACTTTGATAATGCAACATCACATCATCTGCCCCCGGAATACCCATGATAAAATTACAACCTGCCGTACCCAAAAGCGTTAAAAGCGTATCCATATCGTCTTGGTCGGCTTCGGCGTGGTTGGTATAACAAACATCCACGCCCATTGGAAGTCCTAATAATTTACCACAAAAATGGTCTTCTAAACCCGCCCGAATGATTTGTTTTCCATCGTACAAATATTCTGGACCAATAAAACCCACAACGGTATTTACCAAAAGCGGATTAAAATGTCTTGCCACGGCATACGCCCGAGTTTCACAGGTTTGTTGGTCGAGTCCATGATGAGCATTTGCCGAAAGTGAACTGCCCTGTCCCGTTTCAAAATACATCAAATTATTGCCAACCGTCCCACGATTTAGCGAAAGCCCAGCTTCGTAGCCTTCCTGTAAAATATTCAAATTAACGCCAAAAGAAGTATTGGTAGCTTCCGTTCCACCAATCGACTGAAAAACCAAATCCACAGGAGCATTCCGTTCAATAGCTTGAATAGTCGTTGTAATATGGCTCAAAACACACGATTGCATCGGAATATCAAAACGTTGCCGAACACTATCCAACATTTCCAAAAGCCGAATAACCGTTGGAATATTATCCGTTGCAGGATTTATACCAATAACAGCATCTCCACTTCCATAAAAAAGTCCATCAATCATACTGGCGGCAATTCCCCGAAAATCGTCCGTCGGATGATTAGGTTGTAAGCGAGTCGAAAACCGCCCTTGCAAGCCAATTGTAGTTCTGAATTTCGTTACCACTTCACATTTTGAAGCCACCGTAATCAAATCTTGCACTCGCATAATTTTGCTTACTGCCGCCACCATTTCGGGAGTTAAACCTTTTTGAAAACTCGTTAATATTTGTTTATCAACGGTTTCTTGCAAAAGAAAATCCCTAAAACCCCCAACTGTTAGATGACTAATTGGAGCAAAAGATTGTGCATCGTGCGTATCAATAATGAGCCGAGTTATTTCGTCTTTTTCATAAGGAATTAGATGTTCCGTCAAAAAGGTTTTGAGTGGAATATCCGCCAAAGCCATTTGAGCTGCCACTCTTTCTTGAGCAGATTTTGCCGCCACTCCCGCCAACTCATCGCCCGACCGCAGAGGCGTTGCCTTCGCCATCAAAGTTTTGAGGTCGGGGAAATGGTAGGTAATATTTTTGATGGTTTGTTGATACATTTTTTATTTAACTGGTGATTAGTTATTGGAAATTAGAAAATGGGAATTACCAAACTATTTGATACAAAGAAAAAGGTTTTTTAGCGAACCTGTTTAAACTTTTCGTTTTGAATGGAAATTGAATTGATTTTATGACTGTGAGTTTAAAATTTGCGACATATAGCATCGCTACATTGAGTAAATTTTAAATTCACAGGCTTCAAATCAAACCATTTACAACAAAAGGAATAAGTTTAAACAGGTTCAGCATCCTCCTTATCAGAATCTCATAAAATAACTGATAATCTTCTGAGTATTTAGACAATCTTCTAAATATTTTCAGCAAAACATTTGGAAGTAAAGGCATTTTATTTAGACATTTGCCTAAATATTTATTTACAAGTAATCATGAACATACTTTTTAAAGCCTTAAATGACACTACCAGACGTGAGATTTTGGAAATGCTCAAAGACGGAGACATGAATGCGGGCGATATTGCCGATAAATTCAATATGACAAAACCCAGTATTTCGCATCACCTCGATTTACTGAAACAAGCCGATTTGGTCATTGCCGTAAAGAAAGGACAATTTGTAGAATATTCCCTCAATATGACCGTAATGGACGAAATTATGGCTTGGTTTGTTCAGTTTAAAACACAATAATTTTACTCCTTAAAAAATCATCAAATGAATTTTGAACAATTAATAAATTCGATTGAATCTACTCACATCCAATTATCCTCGCAGGCAGTTAAGCAGGTAAATAGTTTACAAACCATTAGAAATTGGCTGATTGGTTGCTATATCGTGGAGTTTGAACAGAAGGGCGAAGACAGGGCAACCTATGGGAAACAATTACTCTTAAACATTTCAGAACAAATGAAATCAAAAGGTAATATTGGGTTTTCAGACCGAAATCTTCGACAATTCCGACAGTTTTATTTGACTTATCCTCAAATTTGGCAGACAGTGTCTGCCAAATTCAAAAATGCAATTACCCAGTCGGTATCTGAGCAATTGAAAAATCCAAATGATGATTCATATCAGGAATTGATGTTACCCGTTGAAACGCTCATCAACACACTTTCTTTCTCTCATTTTATAGAATTATTACGCCTTGATTCCGATTTAAAAAGAAGGTTTTATGAAATAGAAACGGTTAAAAATGCGTGGAAAGTTAGAGAGTTGGAGAGAGCAATTGATACTTTATTATTTGAAAGAACGGGACTTTCAACAGATAAAAAAGGGGTTATTGCAAAAATCAAAGACCAAAAGCCTTTTGAAGCCAAAGACATCGTTAGAAATCCTTATTTTTTAGAATTTATAGGTTTAGAAGAGAAATCTCAATATTCGGAAACTGATTTAGAAACTGCTATTATCAACCATTTACAATCGTTTTTGACAGAATTGGGGCGTGGGTTTTGCTATGAAGCCAGACAAAAACGAATCACTTTTGGCAATACACATTATCGAATAGATTTAGTTTTTTATCATAGAGTATTGAAGTGTCATGTATTAATTGACCTAAAATTAGGAAAATTTGACCATGCAGATTCGGGGCAAATGTTGATGTATCTAAATTATTTCCGTAAAAACGAAATGACCGAAGGCGACAATCCACCCGTAGGCATTATTTTGTGTGCAGACAAAGACGATGCTTTGGTTGAATACGCTACCGCAGGGCTTGAAAATGAATTATTTATCTCAAAATATATGCTTCAACTACCTGATAAACAAACGCTTTTGAATTTTATAGAGCAAGAATTGAAGAATCAATAATCTGTAAATTTACTCCCTTAAAACGTTATCCACTTAAAATATTTACACTATGAAAACCCAAAATTTAGCACAAAAAATTGCACTTTGCATCGTACCAATTTCCCTATTTTTTATTTCAAATCTACTAAGAAATGAAGCTGGCAACAAAGAATCAACCTATCCATTAGCATTCATTTCTATTCAAAATGTTTCTATGACTTGCGTTTATATTTTTACGCAAAGAGATTCTTTTTTTAACGGAAATGATAAAATGGTTTTTTTAGGAAAAAGAGTTGACCTTCTTTTTACCATCAGTCAAGTATGTTTGGCAGGACTTTTATACCTCTTTTACATTAAGTTTGGAGATATAGTAAGCCTATCAGAAGCCTTTATTTTTATTGTAACCATGCTTTATGGCAACTATTATTCTCTAATTCCAATGCCTCCTGTTAATGTTTCTATGTATTTCGAAGATGAAGATATTTGGCGTAAAGTAAGCATTTTTAGAGGGCGACTAATATTTAGTTTTGGTCTAATAGGTTTGTTTGCTGTGTTATATTATTCTCCAAAAGGCATTGGAATTGAATATATGTATTTAGTATTAGCCGTTATATCGATAACATTTCTTAGCACTTATTTCTATGCAAAAATAGAGTATTTAAAGAAATTTGACCGTTAGATATTTCCCAAATAACAATTTCCAATTCTCATCACCGTTATTCTACCAAATATTACTAAATTGTGCTTGTAGCACAAGATTTCACAAGAAAGATTCCTGTGCTACAAATTAGCCCCCTAATCTAAAATAAAAACACCTCTGTTGGGGTCAGAGGAACTCTATTTCAAATGAAAAAAATCACTACACTGGTTGCTGGTTTGGCGTTGGGACTGCTTTCCAACCATGCAACTTTCGCTCAAGAAGATTTGAGCAAAATGCTTCTTCCAATGGATTCTCGAGTTAAAACGGGCGTTCTTCCCAACGGTTTAAAGTATTACATCATGAAAAATGCTGAACCCAAAAATCGGGCTCAGTTGCGTTTGGCAGTTAAAGCGGGTTCTGTTTTGGAAAATGACGAGCAACAGGGACTTGCTCACTTCATGGAACACATGAATTTTAACGGTACTAAAAATTTCCCAAAAAATGAATTAGTTAATTTCTTGCAAAAATCTGGGGTTCGCTTCGGTGCTGACTTGAATGCTTACACGAGTTTCGACGAAACGGTTTATATGTTGCCTGTTCCGACTGACTCGATTGAAGTTTTCAAAAAAGGAATGCAAATTTTGGAAGATTGGGCTCATAATGCCACCCTCGACCCTTCTGAAATTGATAAAGAAAGAGGGGTAGTTTTGGAAGAATCACGTACAGGAAAAGGGGCTCAGGCACGTATGCGTGACAAATATTTTCCTGTAATTTTGAATAATTCGCAATACGCAAAACGTTTGCCGATTGGTAAAGATGACATCTTGAAAAACTTCAAATATGATGTTTTAAAACAATTCCACCAAGACTTTTATCGTCCTGATTTAGAAGCAGTTGCTGTTGTAGGAGATATTGATGTGGATATGGTTGAAAAAATGATTATTGAAAAATTCAGCGGTATCAAAAATCCTGCAAACGAAAAGGAAAGAACAAAATATAATATTCCTTTGACTGGCGGAACGGACGTTGCCATTGTTACCGACCCCGAACAACCAAATACGATTATCCAAATTTTGAACAAACAACCAAAACGCAAAGACGTAACTTATCAAGACCGTCGTGAAGGAATGGTGCGTTCATTATTCAACCAAATGTTATCGTCTCGTATTCAAGAACTTACGCAAAAAGCTGACCCTCCTTTCCAATTTGGATATGCAGGTTATGGTGGATTTTTAGGAAATCTTGATGCCTTTACGTCTTTCGTGGTTGCCAAAGGTGGAAACGTCGAAAAAGGTTTAAAAGCCATTTTGGAAGAAACCGAAAGAGCGAAGAAATTCGGATTTAATGCTTCTGAATTAGCTCGTGCGAAAACCCAATATATGGTCGGACAAGAACGTGCCTACAAGGAAAAAGACAAAACGGATTCTGAACAAATGGCTGAAGGATTAGTAGGTGCTTTCACAGAAGATGAAAATTTGACTTCACCAGATTTTAGCTACGATTTCACGAAAAAATATTTGGAAGGCGTAAAATTAGAGGAAGTAAACGCCTTGAGTAGCACCTTAATTACGGCTGATAATCGTGCGGTAATTTTGATGGCTCCTGAAAAAGACAAAGCAACTTTACCAACCGAAGCACAAATCAGAGAATGGTTGAATACTGCGGGCAAAAACGTAACAGCTTATGTTGACCAAACGGTTGACAAACCTTTAATTGCTAAATTGCCAACGGGTTCAAAAGTTACGGCAACGAAACAAATTCCAGAAGTAGGAATTACTGAATTGACTTTTGCCAATGGCGTAAAAGCGGTTTTGAAACCAACTGACTTCAAAAATGATGAAATTTTGATTGGTGCATACAGCATGGGCGGAACAAATTTGTACGCTGATAAAGATGCAGATAACGCTCGTTTGGCTTCTACAATTGCTTCAATTGGTGGTTTGGGAGAGTTTTCTTCAATCAATCTTCGTAAAATGATGACGGGCAAAGTAGCAAGAGTTATGCCGTATATCACAGGGACTTCTGAAAACTTCAACGGTTCAACTTCACCTAAAGACCTTGAAACTTCTTTACAGTTGGTTTACAGCTATTTTACGCAACCACGTTTTGACGGAGAAGTTATCAAAGGGTTTTTAGCAAATCAACGTGATGCCTTGGCAAATCAGCAAAAAACGCTTACGCCTGAGAAAGTTTATAACGATTCATTAAGCGTTATTTTGAGTAACTACGCTCCAAGAAATTTACCGATGACGGTAGAAAGAATGGAAAAAATTGACGCTCAACGTGCTTTTGATATTTATAAAGAACGCTACGCTGATGCTTCTGATTTTACGTTTGTATTGGTTGGAAATTTCAAAAATGAAGAGATTAAACCTTTGTTAGAGAAATATTTAGGCGGTTTACCTTCAACAAAACGTAAGGAAACCTTCAAAGATTTAGGCATTCGTACTCCAAAAGGAAAAATAGAAAAAACACTTTATAAAGGTACAGAACCAAAAGCACGTGTAACCATGGTTTGGTCGGGTGATTATGAAGTTACGCCAGAAAACGAAACGCAAGTTGAAGCACTTTCGGAAGTGTTAGAAATCAAATTGATTGAAAAATTACGTGAGGAAGAATCGGGCGTTTATGGCGTGGGCGTAAGTGGTTCAACGACTAAAATTCCTGCAAAACGTTATAATTTCAGAATTGCTTTCCAATGTGCCCCTGAAAATGTGGAAAAATTGGTAAGCCGTACTTTAGCAGAAATTCAAAAAGTGAAAGATGCTGGAGCAGAAGCTACTGATATTGAGAAATTTAAAGCTGAAACGAAACGTCAAACTGAAACACAATTGCGTGATAATGGCTTCTGGTTAGGTTATTTACAAGGACAATACCAAGACGGCGAAGACGTAAAAGAAGTATTGAAAGAAGACGAAATGTTGAAAAAAGTAACGGTAGAAAGTACAAAAGCCGCTGCTAAAAAATATTTCGCTGAAAACATGATTAAAGTAATTATGTTGCCAGAGAAGAAGTAACACAGACTTCAGTCTGTCTCAAATAAAAACGCCCACTGGTTTAATAAATTAAATCAGTGGGCGTTTTATTTACTTTTGCAAATGAATTAATTTTTTCCAGACTAAAGTCTGGGTTACCCTACGCCAAAACTAATTCGCTTGCTCTTAGTAAATCACTGGTTGTAATTTCAGATTGCGATTCTTCTGGCTTTTCAGTTAAGTGAATAGTTTTTACGCCCGCCTTTTTCCCCGCTGTAATGTCTCGGTGAGCGTCACCAATCATCCACGAAGTATTCGGGTCAATTTTATATTTTGCCATTGCTTTTTCAATCATCAAAGAATCGGGCTTACGTGTCAACGAAGCCGACGTAAATTTCTCATGATGTGGACTGAAATAAATATCATCTAATAAATTTCCACATTGCTCTTGGAAATAATTATGGCACATCAATACATCTTCACGAGTATAAATTCCTTTCGCAATTCCCGACTGATTGGTAATTACAATCAATAAATATCCTGCTGCTTTTAATTTTTGGAGAGCCTCAATCGTACCTTCTGGAATAATTAAATCTTCAAGACGATAAACATAATCGACTCTATCTACATTCAAAACGCCATCACGGTCTAAGAAAATACATTTGTTCATAGTAATGTTTTTTGTACAAAAAATTTGATAAGCATAAGTTTTAATAAATTTTACTTCGGCAAATCAAATAAATAGGTATTCAAAAAATATGAATATATAATTATTTTTTTGTACAAAATATATAATTTATTTATAAAAGACAAATTTGTTCACAAAAAAACGCAGACTTTTTCAGATTAGTCTGCGTTTTTTCAATTAATTATCATGTGGTAAAGAATCTTCGATTTGATTATCTACTCGATATTTTCAATAAATATCTGAAAATCAATAATTTAAAGCTCAAATAACGGATTCAAATTATAATGAAGTTTCTAAAGCCGAATTATTCTCAAATTGCAATTTTACCAAGTTGGCATAAATTCCGTCTTCAATCGTTACCAATTCATCATGTGAGCCTTTTTCCGCTACTTCTCCCTCTTTCAAAACATAAATGGTATCAACATTACGAATGGTTGCCAAACGGTGAGCAATGATAATGGTAGTGCGGTTTTGCATCAAAACATCTAAGGCATCTTGCACCAATTTCTCCGATTCAGAATCTAAAGCACTTGTGGCTTCATCTAACACTAAAATAGCTGGGTCTTTCAAAATAGCACGAGCAATGGCAATTCTTTGGCGTTGTCCTCCCGATAATTTTACGCCACGTTCACCAACAATGGTTTGAAATTGCTCAGGAAACGAATCAATAAAATCAAAAGCATTGGCTTTACGAGCAGCTTCAATCACTTCTTTTTCGCTTGCATTTGGATTTCCGTAAGAGATATTTTCATAAATCGTTCCTCCAAAAAGCATAACTTCTTGCGGTACAATGGCAATTTTTTTACGTAATTCTGTTAAATCGTAGTCGTTGATATTCTTTCCATCTACTAAAATATTTCCGCTCGACAGTTTATAATAACGCATCAACAACTGAACAATCGTTGATTTCCCTGCTCCCGAATAACCCACTAAACCGATTTTTTCACCTGATTTTACTTCCAAAGAAATATTCTTCAAAACGCCTACATCTGGTCGAGATGGATATGAAAAGGCAACATTTTGATAGACAATTTTAGGGTTTGTGTGAGCTTCAGTCTTTCCTACCGATTTCTCCGTTAAATTAATTTCAGAATCTTCTCTTAAAATTTCCAAAATTCTTTCAGAAGCACCAATCGTTCTTTGAATTTGTGCGTACATATCACCCAAACCGCCAACAGAACCACCAATAAATCCTGTATAAATAATGAAGGTAAAAAGGTCTTTAAATGCCAACTCTCCACTCAAAACCAAGTTTCCGCCGTACCAAACCACACCAACAACACCACCAAACAACACAAAAATTACAAATGAAATAAAACCACCTCTGAAAGTTGCTGCTTTCAAAGCATAATCAACCACTCGTTGAACAGACGAACTGTATCTTTTTGCTTCTAAATCTTCATTCGTAAAGGCTTTTACAACGTTAATTGACTGTAAAGTTTCTTCAACGATAATATTGGTAGAAGCCAATTCATCTTGCACTTTCTTGGCATTTTTACGAATAAATCTTCCAAAAATAATGGCGGCAACCACCAAAAATGGAAAAGTCATCAACATAAAAAGTGTCAATTTGCTCGATAAATATGAAATAAGGATGATACCACCAATCAACGTAAAAAGTTGACGGAACAACTCTGCCAATGTAATAGAAAGAACATCTTGCAATTGAGAAATATCGGTCGTCATGCGGCTCATGAGGTCGCCAACACGGTTTTTCTCAAAAAATGGGACAGGCAAAGTGATGATTTTTGTATAAAGAGTTCTACGCAAATCTCGCATAGAACGTTCGGAAACTCTGGCAAAAGTGTAAACTCTAAAAAACGAGAAAACAGCTTGTAAAATCAATAAAAAGACGAATAATGCAGTAACATTGTTGAGACTTAAAGTTACAGAATCGGGATTGAGGAAATGTTGTATTCGCTGACTTACGCCTGAATTTGGCATATTGGCAAACTCCTGAGTTACGGCTTTATTTGGAGAAACAATCGCTCCAACCATTTGCCCCATCAACAATGGAATACTCATGGAAGTGATTTGCGAAAGAATTAAAAATATAAATCCGATAAAGAATGTTCCTTTGTAGGGAAGCGTAAATTTGAAAATACTTAAAGCCTTATTAAAACCCTCTTTGGTTACTTTTTTCTTGTCTTCTGGAGCTACTTCTGCCCCGAAATTGCGTTTTGCCATTTTTTGTGTGGTATTTATTCCTTCAATCAAAACCGTAAAACATACGAAGTAGTTCGGGTTTTAGCCTGTGATTGCCATTAACGAAGTACAAAATTAGGTTAAAAGGAGGTTTTTAAATAAAATATTAGCCACAAAGGCACGAAGACACAGAGAAAAGTGACGTTTTTGTACAAGAAATTTAAAGATTATAAAGACAAAAGAGTGGATGGATTGGTTGAAATGACAGATGAATATCTTCTAATAAATTAAGATGTAAAATCATAAGGATTGATAAACGCCAAACCCTCAATTCCTTCAAAATCTTTCGTATTTCTGGAAATTAAGGTCAAATTATTGACTAATGCCGTAGCGGCTATAAGTGCATCAGGAAGTTTAATTTTATAGTTTTGACGAATATCTATCGTCTTATCAATTAGGCTTTTATTAGCATCATGTACAGTTGAAAATGCTACAAATCTTTCTAATAACTCGTATTCTTGAGAAGAAATATTTTTAGTGGCAAACAACTCAATATTGGTAACAATTGATATTTCAGGATTAATTCCTAACAATAGATTTCTCCCATTTTCAGGCATTTTTCCATTACAGAAGTCAATCACAGCATTGGTATCTATTAAATATCTCTTTCCCATTCTTCTCTCATTATTTGTGTAGTCTCATGAAGTTTTTTAGCAGATTCATCTGAAAGTTTACCCCAAAAATCAGCCATAGTAACTTTTTTCGGTAATTCTTCCACAATTTCATCAACAGCATAAAGAAGAACCTCTATTTTCTTTCCAATATATTTTTGTGGGATTGACAATAAAATGTCTGTTTGGAGAGGAGTTATACTTGTACGTGTCATCTTTTACAAAGTTTTAGTAAACAAAATCACTCTCCCAAATCAATGAAAGAGTGATTCTATAACAAATATAATAATTTTAGGATTCCTTCCTACAAAACAAACCCAACGCCAACCGTTGAATTAGTCTGGTCATCTATTAAAATAAATGCTCCGTTGGCAGGGTTATCTTCATATTTATCAGCAAAAATTGGTTTGGCTGTTTTGATAATAATATCCCCAATTTCGTTCAATTTCAATTCTGAAACGCCTGATTCAATGGTTTGTTGATTTACTACGTCAATCTTTGAACTCAAAGAAACAACTTTCGCCTTTGAATCGTTAATTCCGTGTTGAAGCATATAAGTTTTACCAGAAACCAAAGCTTGTGAATCCATCCAGCAAATTCTTGCAGCGATTTCTTTCAATTGGCTTGGCTGATTGTGTGCTTTTACCAACATATTTCCACGAGAAACGTCCACGTCAGTTTCCAAAGTAATCACTACTGACTCCTTCGCTCCTGCTGATGATAATTGTGTTCCGAATTTCTCGATGGTGGCAATTTTAGACGTTTGTCCCGTTGGTAAAACCGTTACTTCTTCGCCAACTGAGAATGAACCCGAAGCAATTTTTCCTGCATAACCTCTATAATCGTGGAATTCTTCTGTTTTTGGTCTAACCACAAATTGAACAGGGAAACGAGCAGGCTTTTTGATTTCGTCAAAAGAAGTCGATTCTAATTCTGCCAATAAAGGCTGACCACTATACCAAGGCATTTCAGTTGCTTGAATCGAAATGTTTTGTCCGTATAAAGACGACATTGGGATAAAGGTAATTTCTTGTTCATCAAAAGAAACTTTATCGGCAATGGCTTGAATATCAGCTTTAATTGCGTTGAATTTCTCTTCTGAATATCCCACTAAATCCATTTTATTCACACACACGATTACTTTCGGAATCCGTAACATGGATGCAATGAAAAAGTGGCGGTAAGTTTGTTCCAAAACTCCGTTACGAGCGTCAATCAAAATCATGGAAACTTTGGTATTTGATGCTCCCGTAACCATGTTACGAGTGTATTCAAAGTGACCTGGCGTATCCGCAATGATGTATTTGCGTTGTGGCGTTGAGAAATAAATATTAGCTACGTCAATCGTGATACCTTGTTCACGTTCGGCGATAAGTCCGTCAGTTAACAAAGAAAGGTCAAGAAAATCTAAGCCTTTACGTTTTGAAGCAGATTCTAATGCTTCAATTTTATCTTTAGTGATTGACTTTGTTTCGTATAAAAGTCGTCCGATTAATGTGCTTTTGCCATCATCTACCGAACCAGCGGTTGCAATTCTGAGTATATCCATTTTATTGATTGTGGATTTTCGATTTTCGATTTCGGATTTCAGTAAATCGAAAATCCGAAATCGAAAATCCGAAATCAAAAATATCCTTGTTGTTTACGTTTTTCCATGGCAGCTTCCGAGCGTTTATCGTCGATTCTGGCACCACGTTCTGAGATTTCGGCAGAAAGAATTTCACCGATAATATCATCTAATTCAACTGCTTCTGAAGCTACGGCAGCCGTACAAGTCATATCGCCAACGGTACGGAAACGAACCGTTGCTTCGAAAGGAATTTCGTCTGCATCTTTATTAAGGTGTTCAGAATCAGCCCAAAGCATACCGTCACGTTCAATTACTTGACGTTGGTGAGAATAATAAATTGACGGAATCGCCATTTTCTCTTCTTTGATATAATTCCAAACGTCTAATTCTGTCCAGTTTGAAATTGGGAAAACACGAACATTTTCACCAATCGAAATACGACCATTCAACATATCGAATAATTCTGGACGTTGGCGTTTTGCATCCCATTGACCAAAGTCATCACGAACTGAGAAAATACGTTCTTTGGCACGAGCTTTTTCTTCGTCACGTCTTGCACCACCGATACACGCATCAAATTTGAATTCTTCGATAGCATCTAAAAGTGTTACCGTTTGAAGAGCATTTCTTGAAGCATATTTACCTGTTTCTTCCTTAACTTTTCCTTGATTGATAGAATCCTGCACATAACGTACAATTAATTCTGCTCCAGTTTCTTTGGCAAGCCAATCACGGAATTCAATGGTTTCTGGGAAGTTATGACCTGTATCTACATGAACCAATGGAAATGGGATTTTTCCTGGATAAAATGCTTTTTGAGCCAAACGTACAAGTGTGATAGAATCTTTACCTCCTGAGAAAAGTAAAGCGGGTTTCTCAAACTGTGCCACTACTTCACGCATGATATAGATGGCTTCGTCTTCAAGTTCACGTGGAAAATATCCGTGCTTTGGAATTTCAGAATTCATAATATGGTATTGTATGTATTATGTACTAATTATTAAGTATCAAGAAGCACATAAATTTCATTACAGATTCTTTTTCTTCAATATTGTACATTGATTATTAAATATTAAGCGTTGATAATTCTAACAAAATTATCAACTATTCTCTATTAATTATTCTCTATCAACTATGTAAGCCACATTCTTTTTGTGAGGCTTCCCACGACCAACGTCCTGCTCTTGGATTTTCTCCTTCTTGAATGGCACGTGTACAAGGTAAACAACCGATTGAGATAAATCCTTTACGGTGAAGCGGATTGTCTGGTACTCGATTGGCTTTCAAATAATCAAGCACTTGTTCGTAAGTCCAATGAATTAATGGGTTGTATTTGATTACTTTATTGCCTTCGTCCCACTCTACAATTTTCATATCGGCACGGTTTTCTGATTGCTCAGAACGCAAACCTGTAATCCAGATTTCAGCACCTGTCAAAGCTCTTTTTAACGGTTCTATTTTACGGATAAAGCAACATTCTTTACGATTTTCAACAGAAAAATAAAAACTATTGAAACCTTTTTCCTTTACCAACGCTTCTACTCTTGCAGTATTTGGGAAGTATGTTTCAAACTCTTTTTTATATTTCGTTTTGGTAGAATCCATCAATTCGTAAGTTTCTTGAAAGAGACGACCTGTATCCAAAGTAAAAACTTTGATATTCAAATCATTACGAAAAACGGCATCTGTGATTACTTGGTCTTCTTGTCCGAAAGATGTTGAAAAGACTACATTTTTGTAGTTTTCAGTGATGTATTTTAGACCATCCTCCAATGAAAGATTATCTAATTTTTCGATTAACGCTTGCATATTTATTGAGAATGAATGCCAAACGAAGTATTTATCTTCGCATTTCGAAACATACTTTCTATATTTCGAGTTAAATTTTTCTACAAAGATAGATAAAGTCTATTGTATTAGTAGTCTTAAAAGAAAATTATTTGATAATAGTATAGGTTTTTGTAAATAATTATTTATTATCTTTAAATATATCCTTGCATTATTTACAAGCATACCTAAATCATAAACAATTATGAATCAAGGACTTGCAGCCTTTTTCGAAAAGTCAGAAAGCCATAGCCGTATTTCGGACATGAATTTGAAGGATTTAAAAAATCTGGTTCGGCAGGGAGAAAACTCAACCCTCGAATTTAAATTAAAAGCCAATCATCCCGAAAAAATCGTCCGTGAAATTGTTGCATTTGCCAATACCAAAGGTGGAAAACTTTTGGTAGGTGTTGGCGATGACAAGACTATTCCAGGTTTAAAATTTGTCGATGAAGAAGAATACATTTTAGTACGTGCCATTGAACGCAACTGTTTCCCTGCTTTACATTATGAAATAGAAAGGGTTTCGGTTACTGACGAACGGGACGTATTGATATTTTCAATTCCGAAAAGTACCGAGAAACCGCATTTTGTTCAACTCGAAAATGAAGAAAAAGGCAAAGCTTATGTACGTGTCAACGACCGTTCTGTACAAGCAAGCCGTGAAGTTAGACAAATTTTACGCCGTGAAAATGAGGAAGGAATTAAGTTTACTTACGGAGATAAAGAGAAAATTTTGATGGAATATTTAGCTGAAAACAAGAAAATTACGATTGAGAAATTTTCAGAAATTGCTAAAATTCCTCTTTGGTTGGCTTCCAGAACTTTGGTTTTATTGGTTTTGAGCAACGTAATAAAAATTCAACCCGATGAGGTGATGGATTGGTATTATTTAATTTGAAATTACTTATTCATCGGACAAGGCTGTCCGATGTTACAAACTACTTTTTCTCATAATAAGGAGTGCTTTCTGGAACTTCAATAACGGGTGGTTTCCAGAGGATTTTCTTGCCAAATTTGAACGTAATTCCTGCATTTAAACTCACTAAATTATTGTAGCCTTCGGAATACGTAATTCCTGTATATTTTACTTTTACGAAAATGCCCAAACGGTCGGCATATTCTTGTAAATGAATGCCAAAACTTGGAGAAAATCCCCAATTCAATCTCGAACCTGTTTCCAATGGTGGTACATAATTACGATAAACTTCATTGATTTGAGAATCGTATTTTGTATAAAAAGCTCCCGTTTCAAGTCCTAAAAAGGGTTTTACTAAGGTTTTGCTTAAAAGATAATACTCCCCTCCTACCGTCAACGGCACAACGGTTTTGTAAGAATACCCAAACACTTTTGAAGAATAATCGTAATTAGAAACTGCCACCAAAGCCAAACGCATATCGTAAGCTCCCGTTGTTGCAGTTGTTCTGAATTTATCAGAAAGATGTTTTCTTAAACTCAATTCAAAGCCCGAACCCGCAAAATTAGCTTCATGCCCAAAACCTTTTTCAACGGCATAGCTAAAACTCGTACTGACTTGAATTTGAGCAGTAGATAAAAAAGGTATCAATAAGAAAAGTAGTAATAGTTTTTTCATATCGTTTGGAGGGTCAGTTTGACGAATCTGTTGAACTTGAAAACATTTAACGAATATAGGAAATTATTTATTACGCTACTTGACTGATTGTCAATTAATTAAAAGTTGTGATAGTTTATGAGTATATGAGTTAAGGGTTCATGAGTTTATGAGTAAAGTTACGGTAACTCATAAACCTATTCACTCATAAACTTTAAACTCATAAACCTATTCACTCATAAACTTTAAACTCATAAACCTATTCACTCATAAACTTTAAACTCATAAACCTATTCACTCATAAACTTTAAACTCATAAACCTATTCACTCATAAACTTTAAACTCATAAACCTATTCACTCATAAACTTTAAACTCATAAACTCATAAAAAAAGCTCTCTTACTTCAAAACATAAGCTAAAGATTCTTCATTTTCAGCAATCCAATCCGTGATTTCTTGCACGATTTGTTTCATCGAAATCTCAGGTTTCCAGCCTGTCAAAGCCGTTACTTTTGAATTATCCGTTACGTACAAAGGAATATCCGCCGCACGATTTTCGGTAACGGGTGTAATTGGAATAGTCTTTCCTGTTACTTCTTGACAAATTTTGGTCAATTCTTGCAACGAAGCACTTACTTCTACACCACCGCCAACGTTCAAGATTTCTCCGTTTACTTTATCAATATTATGTAACTGAAAATCAACAAGTTTATATAAATCTTTCACGTGTAGCATATCACGAGTTTGTCTGCCCGACCCACCGTATCCGATGTATGCCAATTTCTGTTCCCAATAATGTTTTGCTACCCAAAGCACCATTACACCTTGGTCGATTTTACCCATTTGCCAAGGTCCAGTCAAAACGCCACAACGGTTAATTACGGTTTTCATTCCGTAAAATTCGTTGTATTCGTGAATCATTAGCTCAGACGCCAATTTTGTGGCTCCGTATAAAGACCTTGCTCCGTCTAATGGGAAATCTTCTGCAATTCCTTTGGCAGAAACACCTCTAACGGGTTGATTATCCGTCAAAGCAAAACGAGTTTCTTGCTCTTCGTAATTCAGTTTTTCAATGGCTTTGATGGGATAAATACGGCTCGTTGATAGGAAAATAAAACTTGCACCGCACTTTTTGGTATAGTTCAAACAATTGATTGTTCCGACCAAATTGGTATTTATCAAATAGTCAGGCGTTCCGTCTAATCCTGCTAAAACAGAAGGTTCAGCCGATGCTTCAATGACAAAATCTACCTTTGGAAGAGCGTCAAAATCTTCTTTATTACGAATATCTCCGTGAACAAAAACGGCTCCTGCTTTAGCCAAACGAGGCAAATTGAGTTCAGAACCTTTACGTTTGAGGTTATCCAAACAGATAACTTCGTAAGTTGGATAATTACTTTTAATGTTGATGGCAAGTGCCGAACCGACAAAACCCGCCCCGCCTGTTATTAGTATTTTCATTTATTATTGTTTTCTATGTTCTTATACGATTGATTATCAATTTTAAAAATTGTCATTGCGAGCGTAGCGAAGCAAACTGTTAGTATTTTGATAAGGCATTTCAACTTCGTTTCATCAGTCAGACAGATTGCTTCGTTTCACTCGCAATGACAACAACTCAAAGTTTCCCATCCTTCATCTTCGCCAATGCTTCTTCATATTTAAAAGTTAAGCCTTTTCGTTTTTTGGCTAAATCCAATGCTTTTTCTTCGGCAGTGATGGCTTCTGACCTGATGCCCATTTTGTAGAGTAAATGTGCATAGGTATTCAAATAATCGGGATTTTCATCTATTTCGTTAGCTTTTCGTGACCATACGATTGCTTTCTGTAAAATGGTTTTGTCACTAACATTTTTATAAAACTCCTCCGCCAAAACATCTAAATCCGACGCAAAGTTAATACTTGCGTAGCGACTATGCAGTTTTTTCATGGCATCAAATCTTACTTTTCCAATTTTTACAGAATCGTCTTTACCTGTACGATACGGTAACATAAACTCTTGAAAATGAGCCAAATTCTGTTTTTTTAGTTCTTCTTGCGAAACATTCATCAAATATTTATCCGCTAAATTCTGTGCCGTTTCTAAATATTTGGGCGTATTATTGGTGGATTTATAAAACTCCATGCGGTAACGCTCGTTTTGTCGTCCTGCTTCAACGGGATTAAGTTTTAGGTTTAAACCTGCCAATCTTTCCAACAAATCTAAGTTTTTCGTTCTCAACGCATTCCGAAAATACTCCATCATGGTTGTTGAAACGGTTTCGAGCGTTGAGATTCCGTATTTTTGGAAAGCATTTTGATTTTGTAATAATTCAATGGCTTTACCATTGAGCGTAAATGTATTTTGAGAAAGTAGTTTTAGGGTTCTTTCTGAAGTTTGGTCTGTTGCTGGCGTTGCCAATAAATACTGTTCTACCAATTCCCGATTATCCATCACCATTACGTGACGTTTATTGATGAAATCCACTAAGAAATTAGCCTCTCTTTTCCCTGCCCTGTATTGAGTTTCATAATCTTCTAAACGTCCTTCTCGGTATTGATTTAAGGCATTATCTACCGATTTTAGAAATTCATTTACAGGCATATAACCTGCATCGGTCAATAAAACATTTTGATTTTTATCTGCCCAAACTAAAAATGGATAAGCACTTACGTCAAATTTTCGAGCTAAATCTGGTCCTTCACCTTTTTCTGCATCAATTTTGAAATTGATAAAGTTGGCGTTCATTTTTTGAATGACTTCGGGCTTAGAATAAACCTTTTGTTCCAATTGCTTACAAGGTCCACACCAAGTTGTGAAGAAATCAATAAAAATGGGTTTGCTTTGTGCTTTTGCTTTGGCGACGGTTTCTTGCCAAGAACCTTTTTCAAAATTGATTTCTTGGGCATGAATTGAGAGAATGGTGATGGATAAAAATATGGTTGTGAAAAGTTTTTTCATGAGATAATGTATGGCACGCAGATGACGCAGATGCCTTCGGCAACGCAGATTTACGCAAATTAAAGGGACGGTTGACGAAACTTTTGTATCAAATAATTGTAACGTTCTTTTTTGAGCATAATTATTTTATTCTCGAACAAAAAAATCTACAAAAATCTGCGTTGCTGAAAGCATCTGCGTTCCATGAAGCCTATCCTCGCCATTTATCAATTTGCTTCGGTACAACGTCAATGGCTTTTTCAATAACTTTGGGTGCAAGTGGCTTTACGATTGGATAAAGATAAGTGTTTTCTGTTTCTTTTTGGGGAAGTTTTATGCCGATTGATGAAGTTAACCACAGAAAAATACTAATCCCAAACGCCCATGTAAATGCTCCCACAATTGAGCCAGCAAGCGAGTCGAAACTACCAAAAACAGTATAGCGGATAGATTTACGAAGTAACCAACCTAATTTATTAATCAGAAAAACAATGGGAAAAAATACCGCCCCGAAACCAATATACGGCATGAGTTTCTCGGTCAGGCGATTGCTAATAAAGGGAGAAATCAAGTCGGTGGCGTAACCTAAAATACGGAAACCAATCATCACGGAAAGCACAAAGGCAGCAATAGAAATCACCTCGATAATGATACCCCGTTGGTAACCAATAAATGCTCCCCAAAGCGTTGGAAGAAGGATTAGAATGTCGATTAATTTCATGTAAATAGGGGTTGGGATTTAGGGTTTAGGATTTAGAGTCACAAGCCGTTACTCATCTGTAAATCATAATCTTTCCAACCGCAAGCTAAATTTGCACGAATACTTGGTGATGAATTATAAATGATGAGAAATGAGTAAAAATGAAGTCAATACTCATCACTTTTAACTCATCTCTCATCACTAAAAACTACGCTAAAAGAGCTTTAACCATCGCAGAAACTACTTTTCCATCAGCTAAACCAGCTAATTCTTTCGTAGCAACGCCCATCATTTTACCCATATCCGACGGAGCAGAAGCACCAACACGAGCTTTGATTTCTTCTAATTTTGCTTTCAATTCATCTTCACTTAATTGTTTTGGTAACAATTCTTCGATGATTGACAATTCGATTTGTTCTTTTTCAGCTAAATCTTCACGTCCTTGTGAAATAAAAATTTCTAATGAATCTCTACGTTGTTTTGCCGCTTTTGTTAAAAGTTTCAATTCTACATCTGCTGACAATTCTCCTCCTGTTGTATTTGTTGCGGAAGTTTCTTCCAATAAAATCAATGATTTGATAGCACGAAGTGTACGAAGACGGTCTTGGTCTTTGGCACGCATAGCATCTTTAATGCTATTGTCGATATTAGTTTTTAAAGACATTTTATAAAAAGTTCTAAGTTTTACGTTCTGTGTTTTGTATTTGCCCTTAACTTTGGGACATTCAGAGAACATCAAATTGTTATTCTGTGTTCACAAAGATAATAAAACCGTTATTGGTTATTGGATATTGGTTGTGAGTATTTTCACTAACACCCAAATCCAAACCACTAACACCTAATATAAAATGACAAAACTTAGCGTAAATATTAATAAAATAGCTACTCTTCGTAACTCACGTGGTGGCGATAATCCAAATGTTGTAAAAGTGGCTCTTGACTGCGAGCGTTTCGGTGCTGAAGGTATAACGGTTCATCCACGCCCAGACGAACGCCATATTCGTTACCAAGACGTGTATGATTTGAAGGCAGTCGTTACCACAGAATTTAACATTGAAGGCAACCCTACCGAAGCAAAATTTGTGGAATTAGTCCTTGCCAATCGCCCAACACAAGTAACACTTGTACCTGACGCATTGGGAGCAGTTACTTCCAATGCAGGTTGGGACACCATCACGCACAAAAGCCGTTTGCAAGACCTGATTGCTCAATTTAAAGAAGCAGGAATCAGAACGTCAATCTTCGTAGATGCCGACCCACGCATGGTAGAAGGTGCAAAAGAAACAGGAACAGACAGAATAGAATTATATACCGAACCTTACGCCGAAAACTACTTCAAAAACCGTGAATTGGCGATTAAAGACTTTATCGTAGCCGCTCAAAAAGCCAATGAATTAGGTTTGGGCATCAATGCAGGACACGATTTAAGTTTAGATAATTTGCGTTATTTCCAACAAAATATCCCCAATCTTTTAGAAGTCTCCATAGGTCACGCTTTGGTTTGTGATGCTTTGTATTTGGGGCTGGAGAATACAGTGCAGTTGTATTTGAGAGAAACGAAGGCGTAAGGAGCGTTAAAAACGCAATACCATGCGACAACCGATTGCAAATCGATGTCAGCGGAAAATTGTGCTTTTTGCAAATGTTAGAATTGCTGTCATTGCGAGCGTAGCGAAGCAATCTGTTAGCTTACGGGCGGTGGCTTTCAAGCTCCATTTCATCAATCCAACAGATTGCTTCGCTACGCTCGCAATGACACCAAATTATAATCAATATGAAATTGACCAAATGAATCTCAACAACCTAAAACAAAACACAATCCCATTCCTAAAAAGAATTTTCCAATACAAAGCCGTGAGAGTCATTTCTTACGGCTTATTGCTTTTCATTGTTTTAGACCTCATTTTTCCTTTTAGAGTTCAACCTAATTATTCTACTTTAATTACAGATTCTGACGGAAAAATTCTTCATGCTTTTTTGAATAATCAGGATAAATGGCGGATGAAAACGGAGCTTTCGGAGATTACGCCAACTTTGGAAAAAGCGATTGTATATAAAGAAGACCGTTGGTTTCGTTGGCATTTTGGAGTAAATCCTTTTGCCATTGCACGAGCAGGTGTACGCAACATATTTACGGGCAGACGCACCTCGGGAGCAAGTACCATCACGATGCAAGTGGTACGTTTGTTGAATCCTCAAAATCGTACTTATTTCAATAAAATCATTGAAATGCTACGGGCTTTTCAGTTGGAAGTACATTATTCCAAAGATGAAATCCTGCAACTTTACTTAAATCTTGTGCCTTATGGTTCAAATATCGAAGGTATCAAATCGGCTTCGGTTTTGTACTTTCAGAAGTCGCCCGATGTACTGAGTTTGGCAGAAGTAATGGCTTTGGCAATTATTCCTAATCGCCCATCAAGTTTGCGTTTGGGTATTAATAATGATTTTATTTTGAAGGAAAGAAATCGTTGGCTAAATGAATTTAAAGACTCGGAAGTATTTCATAATCAAGACATTGACGATGCTTTAAACGAGCCTCTCAATGTTCAAAGACACGAAGCTCCCAAACTTGCTCCGCATCTATCTTTGCGATTAAAAAACGAGTATCCGACCGAGGCAAATATTCATTCTTCCTTGATTCGGAATAAGCAATTGACGATTGAGAAAATTGTACAAAACTATGTTAGTCGGCTTTATGCCATGAATATTCACAACGCTGCGGTGATGGTAATGAACAACCAAACGCACCAAGTAGAGGCTTATGTGGGTTCGGCAGATTTTAATAATCCTGTGGACGGCGGACAAGTAGATGGTGTACGAGCGATTCGTTCACCAGGAAGTACGCTGAAACCGCTTTTATACGCAACGGCTTTCGACAAAGGAATTATCACGCCAAAAACCATGATTAATGATGTTCCAACGAATTTTGGAGGTTTTGAGCCTGAAAATTTCGATAAATTATTTCATGGTAAAATAACGATTGAATACGCTTTGGCAAATTCTTTAAACATTCCTGCGGTAAAAATCTTGAAAGAAATTTCTACGCCTGTTTTGGTAGATAAACTCAAAAAAGCTGATTTTCAAGCAGTGAAAAAGAATTCGTCCAAATTAGGATTATCCTTAGTTTTGGGTGGCTGTGGCGTGACTTTGGAAGAGCTGACAAATTTGTTTTCAAGTTTTGCTAATGAGGGTAATTTTCAAAAATCAATATATTTAATTGATAGCAATCATTCACAACTCACAACTCACAATTCAGAACTAATAAGTCCCGAATCTACCTATTTAATCAACCAAATCTTAACCCAAATTACCCGTCCAGATTTACCCAACAACTACGCTTACACATACAGAATGCCCAAAATTGCTTGGAAAACAGGAACATCATTTGGTAAAAAAGATGCTTGGAGTATTGGTTACAATGCCAAATATACCGTTGGCGTTTGGATTGGAAATTTCTCTGGCGAGGGCGTTCCAGAACTTTCGGGAGCCAATATTGCTACGCCATTATTATTCGATATTTTCAATACGATTGATTATAATTCTTCCTCAAAATGGTTCAAATCACCCGAAAACATCGCTTTAAGAAAGGTTTGTGCGGAAAGTGGAGACGTGCCTAACGAGTTCTGTGTCAATCAAATAACGGATTATTATATTCCAAGTGTTTCAAAAATGACTTTATGTACACACGCCAAATATGTGTACGTAAATGCCGATGCAAGCATGAGTTATTGTTCGCACTGTTTACCCGATAGCGGTGCCGTGAAAAAAACGTATCCAAATCATTCGCCTGAGTTGGTCAGTTGGTTTGAAACCAAGCATATTCTCTACGAAAGAATACCTCCGCATAACCCAAAATGCGAAAGAGTTTTTGCAGAAAATGCTCCACAAATTGTCTATCCTGTGGATGGTTCAGAATATATTTTGGATAAAAATGACACGCAAAAACTAATGCTAAATGCCCAAGTCAGAAACGATGTGAAGGAAATTTATTGGTATATTAACGATAAATTACTACAAAAAGCAACGCCCAACACGCCCATTTTCTTTGTTCCAGAAGCAGGCAAAATCAAGATTTCGTGTAGTGATGATAAGGGGAGAAATACGGATATTTTTGTGAAGGTTAGGTGGGAATGAGTATTGGTTACTGGTTATTTAGAAACGGAAGTATGTATTTAATGTCGCAAAACCTCACCCCCAACCCCTCTCCGATGGAGAGGGGAGAAAAATGGGGTCGAATGCTCCCCTCTCCATCGGAGAGGGGTTGGGGGTGAGGTTTTTTCGACTCAAATTTAACTTGCGACATTAAGTATATACTTCCGTTTAGAAATTAGTAACTGGAAGTAAAATCAATAAAAATAAACAATCCACATGGTTTTTCTTGTGGATTGTTTATTTTTGGGGTAAATGAGCAATAATCAAATGACAAAAACAGAAGAAATACGTTTACATAATCTTTTTATCAAGTTCAAAAACGAAGGGAAAGGGATTAATGAGATAAAGGGCTTGTTGGAGGTTGATGGGGAGGTTTTAAAGGAATGGAGTTCGGGTTTTGAAAACGTTACAAATGAAGCAAAAAAACGTTTTGGAGAACAACCTTTTACCATTGATGGAATATATCAAAAGGACAATAGTTTCCATTATAAAGTTTCTCCCAAAACAGAATATGCTCAATTAGAAGAAGTTAAAACAATGTTAAGTGCCTACAAATATCTTGAAGAAGATGAAAAAGTAGACAAAATACTACTTTCTGAGGCAGAAAAAGCATATTCTATTTTTGAAAAATATTTCACTTTTTTAGAATATGATGATAAACAAGCATTATTCAATCCTAAATATACGCTTAACACAGAAGATGAAAGCGTTAAGAAATTTGCAGAGGAGGCAATTCATTTTTATGCAAAAATTCATTATACCGCAAAAACTCAAACTAAAATTTCATTAATTCAATCTATTTCAAAAGATTGTTATTCCAATGCAAACAAAATTCTACCGTATGCACTAAAATCGCTTAAAATTGAACAATATGAAGGAGTAAAAAAAACAGGATTTGAAGGCTTACCGATTGATACCAGTTGGGTATTTTTAATTGGAGAAAATAGCTATGGAAAAACAACAATATTGAAAGCTATTTCACTTCCACTTATTGATGTCAGAGAATCTGAGGAAATTATTCCCGAATATGAATTGAAAGAAAATCTTATAGGAATAGAATATTTTAGTTTAAGTAAAAGCATAATTAATAACTTGGGAGGGAATATATTTACCCCTCTATCACACCTCGCCTGTTACGGTCCCTCACGCCTACAAATTCAAACTGACCAAACACAAAATGATATAGCTAAGAAAAGTACAACTACATATAGCCTTTTTAATTCAGATGGAATATTGCTAAATATTGAATTTGAATTATTGATTTGGCATTTGGAAAAAAATCCAAGATTTGATGCGGTCAAACAAACATTCTTAAAATTAATCCCATACCTATCTGATATTCAAGTAGATGTACCCCAACGAAAGATTTTTTACATCGAAAAAGAACCAACCGAAAATGGCTCAAAATATAATCGTGTAACTTTCAATCAGTTAGCTTCTGGTTTTAGAAGTATCTTGGCAATGGTGGGCGACATGATGATTCGTTTGTTCAAATCTCAACCTGAAATTACCGAGCCTTCTGAATTGGCGGGAATCGTGATTATTGATGAATTAGATTTGCATTGGCATCCTAAAATGCAGAGAGAAATCCCCTCTTTGCTTTCGTCCATTTTTCCCAAAGTACAATTCATTGCTTCTACGCATAGCCTTGTGCCATTGTTGGGTGCTCCCGAAAATTCTGTTTTACTAAAAGTCAATCGAACCGTTGAAGAAGGAATCACCGTTGAAAAAGTGGATATTGATTTTCAAGCTCTATCTTCCGATACGATGCTTCGTGACATTTTTGATTTAGAAGAATATATGAGCGACCCGAAGATTAAGGCTTGGGAAAGATATAAAGAATTGAAAAGGTTAATTAGAGCAGAAGAAAATATCGACAAAAAAGAGACCTACATGGACGAGCGAAGAGAGATTGGCAATAAATATACTTTTCCAGCATGAGAAGACAAATTAAAAACACCGAATCACTGATTTTATCGAATAAATGGAAATATGGAACTCATAGCGAAAAAATTAGAGAAACCCTTTTGACAGAACAAAATCAAATTTGTGTCTATACTGAAACCTTTTTTGGAAGAAGTGATACCAGAGATATTGAGCATTTTAACCCCAATTTGAAAGGAACTGACGAAGACGGATACCACAATTGGTTTTTAGTAAAACATCAATGGAATTCTGAGAAATCGACTAAATGGGAAAAATTCCAACCTATTTTGAGCCCAATGAATGATGATTTTGAAAAAAGAGTAATTTATGAAGACGGCTATTATGATTTTAATATTGGAGATAGAGAAGCTGAAAATTTGATAAAACTCCTCAAATTAGATGATTTAGAACTTGCTCGTGAGCGAAAAGAATATGTAAATGGTCATAGAGAAGATATGATAGAACTGAATTTATCAGCCCAAGTATATTTTGACCGTCTGATGAAAAGAAGTCCCAATCGTGTTTATTTTATTAGAGCCATTGAAGAAGAATTCAAGATAAAAATAAATTTTCCAGAATCAACAAAAAAAATAAGCTACTGAAAATCAGTAGCTTATTTTTTTTGTAAAGTTATTTCGATTGTCTGAGTGTACTAAAACCAACAATCAAAATCTTTTTCCTAAATAAAGAATTTTAATTTTACTACTTCTTTCTCAGTCAAGAATCTCCAAGAACCACGTGGAAGATCTTTTTTGTTCAATCCTGCAAAAGTGGTACGGTCAAGTTTAAGAACTTCGTATCCTAACGATTCAAAAATACGTCTAACAATACGGTTACGTCCTGAGTGAATTTTCACACCAACTACCATTCCGTCTGGCGTAACAATTCCTAATTCATCTGCTTTAATTTCGCCATCCTCAAGGGTAATTCCTTTCAAAATTTGGTCAAAATGTTCAGTTGCTAAAGGTTTGTCAAGTTCTACTTGGTATAATTTTTCAACTTCGTTTGATGGGTGAGTTAACTTATCTGCCAATTCTCCATCATTTGTCAAAAGCAATAAACCTGTTGTATTTCTATCTAAACGACCTACTGGATAAATGCGTTCTTCACAAGCGTTTTTCACTAAATCCATAACCGTTTTGCGGTCGTCTGGGTCTTCAGTTGTCGTGATAAAGTCTTTTGGTTTATTTACTAAAACATAAACCATCTTCTCACGGCTCAATTTACGATTTCCGTACTTCACAACGTCTCCGGGTTGAACCTGATACCCCATTTCAGTAACAATTTTACCGTTTACTTTAATCTCTCCAGCTTTAATCAAATCATCAGCTTCACGACGAGAACAAATCCCTGCATTGGCAATGTAACGGTTCAAGCGAACATCTCCGTTACTTTTTCTTTCTGACTCTTCAATTTTTTTCTGAACCTTTTTAGGAGCAGTATCTTTATATCCTCCGATTTTGTAAGTAGGAGTCCATTTATCAGATTCTTCTACTGGACGGTGAGCTTTGAAAAGGTTTTTCCCACCAAAATTTGCCTTGGCAGAACCATACGTTTTCTCAGATTTACCAGTTCTTTTATCGCCTCTTTCTTCTCTTGCTTCCGTTGGTTTGTCAGAATACGAGTTTGTGCGAGGTTTATTAAAATCTCCTTTATCAAAACGCTTTGCAACAGGTTTTCTTTTATCAAAACCTTCTTCTCTTCTTCCGTTGAAAGATTTTTTATCATCACGATTAAACTCTCTTCTTTCTGGACGCTCACTATTAAATTCTCTTCTCTCTCCGTAAGGTTTACGCTCGCCTGAGTTAAAATCTCTTCTCTC
>NZ_QGGO01000002.1:185474-373525 GCF_003148625.1 Arcicella aurantiaca
TTGAAATCTCTTCTCTCTCCTCTATTCTCTGAACGATCGCCGTAAGGTTTACGCTCGCCTGACTTAAACTCTCTTCTTTCTCCTCTATTCTCTGAACGCTCGCCATTAAACTCTCTTCTGTATTCGTCGCCGCCGTAAGTTCTTCTCACAGGAACTTCACGTCCTAATTCACGGTTTAATTCATCTTTTCTTTGACGAGTTTGTTCTCTTCTCTCAAAGTTCAAATCTTCTTTTTCGATTCGCTTTCTCATTTTTTTGTTTGTTAAAATATTGCAACATCACTGCTGTAAATAAATACGATAATAAATCTCTAAAATACGAATTAAAATTAGCTAAAAATCTATATTTCAACGATTTAACCACTCTGTCTTTTTAAATGGCGTGCAAAGGTACAACTATTTTATTAATATGTAACAACTTTTTAAAATACAATTTCAAAAACTACAATTCTACACATTTTCTTGGTGCAAATTACCTTTGCTATTATGAAGAAGCTACTTTAGAAAACAGGTATATAAATGGTGATTTTGTATATTTACTTTATCATTATTTCATCAACGAAAAAAGAGGTTTTTTTCAAGTTGGACAGATGTTCATTTCTCGCAAAATACTAACCTTAATAATCAGAAAAGTTTAGAGCATAATAGCTGTCGAGTGATTCACGCTCCGCAAACTGCTTTTCACGTATATATTCCATGAAAAAAATATTTATACTATCATATTTAATGCTTAGTGCTGGATTTGCCTTTGCTCAAGATTCTACAAGCAAAGCTCTTGATGAAGTTATCGTCAGAGAAAAACGTAAAACTGCTAAAGAAAGAGGCGAATTTAAACGCCATGCACAGACAGTTGAAGCTCTTACAGAAGAGGAACTAAATAGAAATAACCCTGCATTTATCGAACAAAGTTTAGGTACAATGGCGGGTGTTCAAGTAGATAAACGGACGCAATTGGGCGGACAACGCTTGGTAATTCGTGGTTACGGAAACGACCAAAAATTCAACAACTGGGGCATAAAAGCATACTATAACGGCATTCCGATTACTACCGCAGACGGTGTTACGGTATTGGATGATATAGATTTTGCCTTAGTCAATAATATCGAAGTAATAAAAGGAGCAGCAGCAACCATGTATGGCGGTGGAGTTGGCGGCGTAGCTCGTTTTTACTTAAAATCTTCAGAGGATAAAGGCGTTTCCATTACCGAAAAAGCATCAGCAGGTTCTTTTGGTTTGTTTCAGTCGAACACTCGTTTAGATATTGTGGGAGATAGTTCTGCCATTGCTTTAAGTTATGGACATTTACAGTCTGACGGATACCGTCCAAGGGGAAATAGTTTAAAAAATTATTTGACATTCTTGGGAGATTTCAAGTTTAATAAGAAACAAATGCTATCCGTTTATATGAGTCAGAACTATTCTTACGAAGGGGTAACTGGGCAAATTCCGTATGCTGATTATTACGCTGGGATAGACAATGGAAATACTGCTTATGCCAAGAAAAATGCTCGAAACGAAATATATGCCACTCGTTTTGGGGTAACACATCGTTATAACTTCTCGTCAAATTTCAGTAATTATACTACGGCATTTTATTCCAATCAAGACTTTACAAGAGTTGCTGCGGGTGCGTATGAAATGAGCATGAATCCTAATTATGGTGTTCGGTCAATCTTCATTTTAAAATCAAATTTTTCTCCAACTATTACTAACGAATTAAACGTTGGAACTGAAATTCAACAATCACGCTCACAGATTTCTAACTACCGTTTTCTTGGAACAGACGATGCCAATCCGTTAAAAGTACAGGATATTTCTAAAGGCTCGTATTTCAAATATGTAACCAATCAAACCTCATTTTTCGTCCACAATCGTACTACCATAACCCCACTCGACCTATCATTAATTTTGGGTTTGAGTGCTAACAATATCAGTTATAGTCGTTTAGATTTATTGGCAAACCCTGGGTTAGTAGCAGGTTATAATAAAGATTTATCATTTGAGAAAAGCTTTGCAACATCATTCAATCCACACATTGCTTTGCAGAAAAATATCAAAGACCAAATCATCAATTTAAGTTATAGCGAAGGTTATAACGCCCCAACGGCTTCTACGGCATTCATCGGGACAATCAATAAAGCCAATGATAATTTATTGCCAGAAAAAGCAAAAATGATTGATTTAGGGATTCAAGGATTGTTATTTAATAATCACTTAGACTACCAAGTGTCTTTATTCAACATCGACATCACCAATAAATTAACACAGTTATCGGGTGTTATTCCAACAGGTGGTACTTACACTTATTTTGCCAATACAGGCAATCAAAGTAACTCTGGATTAGAACTTAGTTTGGGATATTTATTCATTCCGAGAACGAAGTCGTTTATCAAAAAAATTGAACCATTCCTCAATTACTCGAACTACAATTTCAAATACAGCGACTTTAAAACACGATTTGGAAGTGATGTTGTAGATTTTTCTAATAAACAAGTGGTAGGAGTTCCTAAAACTAAATATACACTTGGCTTAGACATTGTAACCAAAGCAGGTTTATACCTCAACAATACCTACAATTTTATGGGGGATGTTTACACAGACTTTGCCAATACCAATAACGTAAAAGAATTTGCTTTGTTAAACAGTAAAATTGGCTACAAATACACAGGCAAAAAGGTAGATTTCGATATTTATTTTGCAGGCAATAACTTAACCAGTCAAGTAAACTACACGTTCTTATTTTTGGGGAACAACATCAACGACTCAGATGCAGGAAGTAACTATCCAACAGGCATTGCAACAGACGTAAACCCAGGTCCAAGCAAAGCTTACTATTTTAGTGGAGTGAATGTAAAGTTTAAATTTTAAAACAAAAAAGCCTTAAATCGTGTGATTTAAGGCTTTTTTGTTTTAAAATCAATATTGCTCACAAACTCTCTTTCAGTGCTAAAGGCATTTACCATTTGGCTATTAACTTGGATTGAAAGAAAAGGGATTTCCAAACCTTAAATCGTTCTATTCCACATTCCCCAACAACAATTCCCTCTTTTTTCCATAAATTGCAACCACAATCATTAATCCTCAAAAATGAATATTACCCAGATAACCGATAGTTTACAAAACCTACTGAATAACTTTGATAAAGACGAATTTATCTACCAATTGCTCCGTGCTTATAACATCCCGAATGCCTCTATTGCACGACTGAAAAAAGGGGGACTTAACCTCTCTAAAAACCCAAATGAAATAGACTGGAAAACTAAACTTTTCTATAAAATTGCTGAACCTACCGAGAATGTCCATGAAATCATGGAGGAACTCAAAGCCAATGGAAAGGCTCTTAAAAACTCCCCTCGGTTTATGGTGGTGACGGATTTTACGACGCTTTTGGCTTGGGACGTGAAAATGGCAGAGGCTTTGGATATTCCCCTGACGCAATTGGTGCAACACTACGACTTCTTTTTGCCTTGGGCGGGCATGGAAAAAGCTACGCATCAATACGAAAATCCTGCCGACGTAAAGGCTGCCGAAAAAATGGCAAAGCTTTACGACGAAATCAGTAAGGATAACCGAAACGTAGCAACGCTCACCAAAGAGGATGTTCATTCGCTCAATGTGTTCCTCAGCCGTTTGTTGTTTTGCTTTTTTGCGGAGGATACGGGCATTTTTGAGAAAAGCCAATTTACCCACGATATTAAAGACCATACCCAAGAAGACGGCTCCGATTTACATACCTACCTCGACCGCCTTTTTGAGTTGATGAATACGCCTCTCCGAGACGATTCTTTGCCGAAACACCTCCGTGATTTTCCGTATGTAAACGGGGGACTTTTTCAACAAAAACACCAAGCACCCACTTTTAGCAGACGTAGCCGTGCAATCTTGATTGAATGTGGGGAACTGGATTGGGCTGCTATTAATCCTGATATTTTTGGTTCGATGATTCAGGCGGTTATTACGCCCGAACACCGTGGCGGTATGGGGATGCACTATACTTCTGTACCCAATATTATGAAGGTAATTGAACCGCTTTTCTTGGATAATTTGCTCGAAGAATTTGAATCTGCAAAAGGTAATATCAAGAAAATCAATGAATTGCTAAAACGTATCTGGAGTATCAAAATCTTTGACCCTGCTTGTGGTTCGGGTAACTTTTTGATTATTGCCTACAAAAAAATGCGGGAATTGGAAATGGCTATTTTCAAGGAAATTGACCGTATTAAAGGTAAACTTGGTTCTGGAATTTTTGATTTTGGAGGAAATTCTTTTTCTGAAATTCGTTTAGATAATTTTTACGGAATTGAGTTGGACGATTTTGCCCATGAAATCGCAATTCTGTCTTTGTGGCTTGCCGAACACCAAATGAACCAAGAATTTTTTAAGGAATTTGGCAGAACTCGCCCCGCTTTACCCCTCAAAGCTACGGGCAATATCGTACACGGAAACGCTACTCGTTTGGACTGGGAAGTGGTTTGCCCTAAAAAAGAACAGGACGAGATTTATATTTTGGGAAATCCGCCGTATTTGGGAAGCAGTATGCAATCTGCGGAGCAAAAAGAAGATATGGCTCTGGTTTTCAAAGGAATAAAAGATTATAAAAACTTAGATTATATCGCTTGTTGGTTTTTAAAAGGGGCTAAATTTATTCAAAACCAAAACGCTCAATTCGCTTTTGTAAGTACCAATTCTATTTGTCAAGGGGAACAAGTAGCCCTTTTATGGCCACATATTTTCAATCGTAATCTTGAAATTGGATTTGCTCATACTTCTTTCAAATGGAACAATAATGCTAAAGCTAATGCAGCGGTAATTGTTGTGATTGTAAGTATCAAACCAACCGCTTTAAACAAAACTAAATTAATTATTAATAGTATTAATAAAATTATAGTCGATAATATTAATCCTTATTTAACAAAGGGACGAAGTACTTTTGTTGTTAGAACTACAAAATCTATAAGTTTACTGACTCCCATGGTAAAAGGTAATCAACCAACCGACGGAGGTCACTTTATTTTAAATAAAGAAGAGCGTTCTGAGTTATTATCATTGAATTCTAATTCGTCTCAATTCATCAAAAAGCTTATTGGGTCAGACGAACTTATAAATAGTAAAGAAAGATGGTGTCTTTGGATAAACGATGAAACTCTATCTGAAGCTACTCAAGTGGACATTATTAAGACTCGTATCAATAATGTCAAGTATTTCCGTAGCCAAAGTCCTGCCCCATCTACAGTAAATTTTACTGGAGGACATCATAGATTCATTCAAATTCAGCATGAACCTGAAAAAGCACTCGTTATTCCATCTGTTTCGTCAGAAAATCGCATTTACATCCCAATAGGGTTTGTTGATAATCATACTGTTGTTACAAATCTTGCCTTTGCTATCTATAATCCCGAAACTTGGTTATTTGCAGTACTCACTTCACGTATGCACATGACGTGGGTACGTGCAGTAGCAGGAAGATTAAAGTCAGATTATCGTTATTCATCAGCACTTTGCTACAACACCTTCCCCTTCCCACCCATATCAGACACACAAAAAGACGAGTTAAAGAAGCACGTGTTTCAGATTATTGGAGAGCGGGAACAAGATTCAGAAAAGACCTTAGCCCAACTCTATGACCCTGAAAAAATGCCCGAGGGGCTACGAGAAGCCCACCGTCAGAACGATTTGGCGGTAGAGCGTTGTTACCGTTCCAAACCCTTTGAAAGCGACGAAGAGCGTTTAGAATACCTCTTTAAACTCTACGAAAAAATGATTGAAGAAGAGAAGACGAAGGGGACTTTGTTTGCGATGGAGAGGAAAGGGAAGGGGAAGAAGAAGTAAAAAGGATTGTATAATTTTGTCGGAATAAATTTAAAACAATATGAATTATCAGATACCAATGTTGCCTTTGGGGAACGATGTAGAAACCAAAGCAGTCTTGAAACAAGCTGCTAAGGCTCACAGACGTTTAGCAGAATTGAAAGGTGTAGCATTGACAATACCCAACGAGCAAATTCTTATCAGTACCCTCACGTTGCAAGAAGCAAAAGATAGTTCTGCTATTGAAAATATCGTGACGACCCACGATGAAATTTTCAAGGCTGAACTATATATTGAAAATCTGAGAAGTCCAGCCGCAAAAGAGGTTCAAAGCTACGCCAATGCTCTACGAAAAGGGTTTGGATTGGTTCGCCAAAATAAGATTTTGAGTAATAATTATATTTTACAGATTCAGGAAGAACTTGAACAGAACAAGGCTGGTTTTCGTAAACTACCTGGCACAGCTCTAAAAAATCAACAAACAGGCGAAACTGTATATACTCCCCCACAAGACTCAGAGGATATTTTGCGATTAATGCAAAATTTAGAAGCCTTCATTAACAATGATGATTTATCAGACCTTGACCCTTTGGTTAAATTGGCTATTATTCACCATCAATTTGAGAGTATTCACCCTTTTTATGACGGAAATGGACGAACTGGCAGAATTATCAATATCCTTTATTTAGTAAGCAAAGACTTACTCGACATTCCTGTTTTATATTTAAGTCGTTATGTGATTGAAAATAAAGGAGAATATTATCGTCTCCTTCAATTGGTAAGAGATAAAAATCAATGGGAAGATTGGCTGATTTTTATGCTTACGGGCATTGAACAAACAGCTATTCAAACAATAAAACTTATTGAGAACATTAAAGAATTAATGATGGATTATAAAAAGCGTATCCGTTCTCAATTTCCCAAAATTTATAGTCAGGAACTACTCAATAGCCTGTTTAGTCATCCATACACTAAAATAGAATTTGTAGAAGAATCATTAAGAATCACTCGTAAAACAGCGTCATCTTATCTAAAAGAATTGGTAGAAGCCAATTACTTAGAATTGATAAAAATTGGGAGGAGTAATTTCTATTTGAACAAACCTCTTTTTGATTTATTTCTCAATGTTCCAGACCTTTATAAAGCCGACACACCCATTATAGAGTCAGGAAGGATTGGTTAATAATCCTAAAAAAGCCTCAATCTTTTCCCGAATAATAAATTATATGGGTAAAAAATTGAAAAATTTACCCATATCGAGAATTATATGGGTAAAAAATTGAAAAATTTACCCATATCGAGAATTATATGGGTAAAAAATCGAAAAATCTTAACACGTTTTTATAATATGTTAAGAAAATCGAAAAATCTTAACATATCGTAAAAAGTAGACGATAGTTGATTAATGCCATGCAATAATGCTTTAGAGACGCATACAGATTATCTAAGTTATTACAAGAGCTATGCAAAAGTGGATTTCTAACATCTGAAAACAGAGGAAGATGGACGACATACCATCTTAATAAAACTTATAATGTTAAACAGAGTAGTTCCAATGAGGGTAGTTCTAATGGGGGTAGTTCTAATGGGGATAGTTCTAATGAGGGTAGTTCTAATATGGACAGTCCCAATATGGACAGTTCTAATATGGATAGTTCTAATATGGACAGTTCTAATAAGAGATTATCATTTAATGAAATGGCAAAATTAGTAAAAGCCTCTTGCTCAAACGAGTATAAATCGGCAGAAGAAATAGCTGTAGAAATCAACAGAGCTGTTAAATATTTAAAAAACTTCATTTTACCCAAATTGATAGAAAACGGAGAGTTAATTAAATTGTTCCCAGATAATAATCCATTTCAAAAGTATAAATCAAATATCAAATAAATCCTATGCCAGATTTAGTCCATGTTACCTACGCCCAAACGGGACAAAGCTCCAAAACCAATCATTACGGAATGCGAGAAATGCAAGAAAAGGCATACCAAGCCCGTGATGCTCAATATTTATTATTAAAAGCTCCACCTGCCTCTGGTAAATCAAGGGCTTTGATGTTTATCGCCTTGGATAAATTGGTAAATCAAGGCTTACAAAAAGTCATTGTAGCCGTTCCCGAAAGGTCTATCGGCGGTTCATTTGGTACAACCCTCTTGAGTAAAAACGGTTTTTATGCCGATTGGAAACCCAATCCACTTTATAACCTCTGTACCCCAGGTATGGACGGTAGCAAAAGTAAAGTAGAAGCCTTTAAAAAGTTTTTGGACAACGACGAAAAAATCCTGATTTGTACGCACGCTACCTTACGTTTTGCCTGTGATGAGCTGGAAGAAAAGAAGTTTAATAATGTTTTATTGACGATTGATGAATTCCATCACGTTTCAGCCGATGGCGATAACCGTTTGGGCGAATTGTTGCGGTTAATCATGGCAAAATCAACGGCACATATTGTAGCCATGACGGGGTCATATTTTCGTGGAGATAGCATTCCAGTCTTAAAACCCGAAGACGAAGCCAAATTCACTAATGTAACCTACAACTATTACGAGCAACTCAACGGCTACACGTATTTAAAATCTTTAGGAATTGGCTATCATTTCTATCAGGGTAGATATACGTCCGCCATTTTAGAGATTTTAGATACCGATAAAAAGACAATTTTACACATTCCAAACGTCAATTCGGGCGAGTCAACCAAAGATAAACGCCAAGAAGTAGATACCATTTTAGATGCCATTGGTGATATTATTTCAGTGGATGAAGAAACAGGCGTTATTTCCGTGAAAAGACATTCGGACGGGAAAATACTAAAAGTAGCCGATTTAGTAAACGATAACCAAAGAGACCGAGACAAAATCCAGAACTATTTGCGTGACCAAATCAAGTCCGCAGACGACATGGATTTAATCATTGCTTTAGGCATGGCAAAAGAAGGTTTCGACTGGCCCTATTGCGAACACGCCCTGACGGTAGGTTATAGAGGTTCGTTGACAGAAATTATTCAGATTATCGGGCGTTGCACCCGTGATAGTAATAACAAAACTCACGCCCAGTTTACCAACCTCATAGCCCAACCCGATGCTAAAGATGATGAGGTAAAACTTTCGGTCAATAATATGCTTAAAGCCATAACGGCTTCTTTGTTGATGGAACAAGTCCTTGCTCCTAACTTTAAATTCAAAACAAAAGTAGATGGTGGCGAACCTCCTAAAAAAGGAGAATTACATATTAGAGGTTTTAAAAAGCCCAGTTCACAACGAGTAAAAAGTATTGTAGAATCTGATTTGAACGACTTAAAAGCAACGATTTTACAAGACCCTCAAATGCTAAAAGCCATGCCAGGGAATGTGGACGCTGAGGTTATAAACAAGGTACTTATTCCAAAAATTATTGAGAAAAAATACCCTACTTTATCAGAAGAAGAAATTGAAGAAGTCCGTCAATATGTAGTGTTAGACTCGGTAATCAAAAATACCTTGATGGTCGATGTTGACGTAATTAAAAAAGCGATTCAAGAAGATAAAGCTGTTCAAAAAGCAACCTCTCAACAAACCATTGATAGTGAATTAGTGCCTAAAATTGTCAAAAAAGTGTATCCAGACCTAAGCGATGATGAAGCAAAAGCCTTTAGTAAATTGATGGTTAATATGCCTAAAGGTGAATCCAAAACTGACGAAGCCATGAGTGATAAACGATTTATCAGAATGGCAGGACAGTTTATTAACATCGACGACATCCATATTGATTTAATCGACCAAGTAAATCCATTTCAGAGAGCCTTTGAAGTATTGTCAAAATCGGTAACTACGCAAGTGCTAAGAATCATTCAAGATGTCATTGAAGCGACGAGAATCACGATGGATTTTGAAGAAGCGAAGATTTTATGGCCTAAAATTATTGCCTTCAAACAAACGTATAACAAAGAACCTAATTTACAGTCAAGCGACCCACTGGAACGTAGAATGGCGGAATGTATTATTTATTTGAAAGAAGAAAAACGAAAAAGAGCCAATGGATAAGAATCGTATTTTAGATGAAATATTCTCGAATGACCCATTCGAGATGCTGAATATTAAGCCTACTTCATCAGGAACAAGAAATGACGAAGAGCGGCTGTTCAGCTCGTTTCAACCAATCGTTGACTTTTATCAAAAAAATAATCGAGAGCCTTTACCAGTTAGTGAAGATATACAAGAGTATCAATTATTCTCAAGGTTGAAATCTATTCGGGAGAATCCTTCCAAAATGGAAATTCTCAAAAAGTATGATACCTACGGATTCTTAACTACCAAGAATGTTGAAATCAATTCCATTGATGATATTTTCAACGATGATTCATTTGGACTATTAGAAAATGATAACTTAGGCTTATTTGATTTTAAACATATAAATGCCCCTGATAAAGACAGAGCTGAAACAGATTTTGTGGCAAGAAGAAAGCCTTGTAAAGACTTTAATAAGTATGAACAACGGTTAAGAGATGTACAAAACGACCTAAAAATTGGTAAGCGAAAATTAGTAGATTTTAATCAAGGAAATCTGCGTGAAGGTGCTTTTTACATTCACAATGGTGTACTTTTTCTGTTAGAGAAAATCAATATTTCATTTAAAGAACATTATCGTGAAGATGGCACACGAGTACGAGAAGATGGACGAACTCGATGTATATTTGAAAACGGTACAGAGTCAAATATGCTCAAACGTTCAGTAGAAAAAATCCTTTATGCAAATGGCAAAGTGGTCACAGAAAATGCCGACGAAGTTGCTGAAAGTTTTGTCAATAAAGTAAATAATATCACCGAACAAGACCAAGCCTTTGGCTATATCTATGTCTTAAAATCTAAAAGTAGCAATCAAGAAATTAAGCAGATTAACAACCTTTATAAGATTGGTTACTCAAAAATAACCGTCGAAGAAAGAATCAAAAATGCGAAAGAAGAGCCTACTTATTTGATGGCAGATGTATCAATTCTTCAGACATACAAATGCTATAATATTAACCCTCAGAAGTTAGAACAACTCTTACATATCTTTTTTGGAAAGGCGTGTTTAGATATTGATATTTTTGATAAAAATGGGAATAGGCATACGCCAAGAGAATGGTTCATAGCTCCGTTGCACATTATTGAAAGTGCTATTGAAATGATTATATCGGGAGAAATTTTAAAATATAAATATGACATAAAGAATCAAGAAATTATTGAGTCTTAACAAGTGGAATAAAATAGGAGTTTTTGTAATGCCGTAATACAATCTTCGTATTACGACATTACAGGAAAGTGGCAAACGCTTGATAATCAACTGTATTACATTGTAATACGTAGGTTTAAACTGGTTCAGTTAGATATTGTTCACAAAAAATGCTTGTTCACGAAAACGTGAACAAGCATTTTTTGTGAATAATGTTGAAGATGGATTAACCCATAAGTACCTATTTTTCTGAAACCTTTTTTGCGGATATTTTTTCTCTTTCGGGCAATAGTAAAGCCTTTAGCTCTTCCATTTCTAATTTCAAAATGGAGATTTCAGCGTTTGATTTTTCCAATAATACTAATCGTTTTTTCAATAATTCATTTTCAGCTTGTAAATCACTGGTTCTTTTTTCTAAAGCTTTAATGGCGGTGAAATTGACACCATCAAAATCAGCGGATGCAATGGTAGTATCGTTACCAACAACACCTAATTTATCACGACCAAAAGCACTAAAAAACTCTTGAGCCATTGGGCCATAATGTCGGAATAGTTTCGGGTCTTGTCCTTTATAATTCCAAGTAACTGTTCTCATATTGGCTATTTTCTTTAAAACATTTTCACCATCAATGGGTTGGAAGTTTTCTTTTTTGGTGCTGTCGGATATTGACGACCAACTATTACTACCTCCGTAAAGAATAGCACCCGTTCCCAAAGTTGCACTGGTATAGAGATAGTAACCATTTCTAAACCTTGCAGAAAAAGTATTTGGATTAAAGCTATACAGATAACTACTGCTATTTGGGGAATCTCCGATGACAAAAGAACCTTCGTAATAGGCATTTACATTACTACCTATTGCGGTTGAGTTGTTACCATTTGCTATCGTATTGTATCCCATAGCAGTTGAAGCAAAGCCAGAAGCAACCGTTCCTGTCCCCATTGCAGTAGCTATATATCCCGATGCGTTGGTATTGTTTCCAAGAGCTGTTGAAACATAACCAGAGGCATTAGAATTATAACCCATTGAAGTAGAAGCATAACCACTCGATATTGTTTGAGAACCTGATGCGAAACTGGCGGTTGATGATGCAGTGGTATAATATCCCATGGCTGTACCATAATAAGCATTTGAAGTTGCGTTTGTATTATAACCTGTTGCTAATGAGGCATAACCAGAAGCGTATGTACTATATCCCATTGTAGTTGAAACATATCCAGAAGCATTTGTGTAAGCCCCTATCGCTGTAGAGTAATCTCCAGATGCTCTTGTTGAGTAACCCATTGATGTGGCAGTATTTGCAGTAGCGTTTGAATAAGCACCCATTACAGTAGAGTAATCTCCAGATGCGGTTCCGTAATAACCTAATGCAGTCGATGCTTGTCCTAAAGATTTTAAGAATGACCCCAAAGCAGTTGAGGTATAACCTCTACATTCTGTTGCAAATCCCAACGCAACAGTATAGTAATTACTGGCTGTTACGTTTGAGCCTATAGCAGTTGAATAAGGTCCTGATGCTAATGTCTGCGTTCCCATGGAGATAGAACTAAATCCTTGAGCGTGATTATTATAGCCTATTCCAATAGAGTATTTTCCTATAATTTCACTCTGATTTGCTGATGTAACTGTACGGCCACTTCTAAATGCACCTTTTGTAGAATCAAAAAATAAAGCATTCCCTACCGCTTCTGTAATGGGTGTAGATGTAATGTCTTGCTCTATCATATACCATCTTATTTTAAACCCTTGTCCGACAACAGAATTTCCATTCGTTTTAAACTTAATTCCTATATAGGAGCCATCATACAATAAATCAGGAGGCAAATTATTCCCTGAGTATTTAGCAATCACTTTACTTCCATTATCTAATATTATAACTGAATCTCCATTGGCCTCAGTATCAAATGTCTCAAAGACCAATTTGATACTTACTATACTGGGTAAAGAATTATAAATAGTTGTTGTTGTATTTATACTCCCACTTGGATATGGAGCATTAGGGCCACTTGGGTCATATAATATACCAGCAGCATCCGTGTACGTGGTATTACTAAGGGGCATATTATACTAATGCAAATTAGGGTCTTCCGTAGTCAATTTCGTTTTCTGTGAAATTAAAAAACCATCCCCTTTAATATCAAGCGTAGTTTGAGGAGTTGCAGTATTTATCCCAACATTATTATTATTGGTATAAACATTCGTTCCATTCTGTAACCATGCCCCATTAGTTCCGCCATTGCCCATATCTGTCCAAGTGGTTCCATTGTAATACCAAAAAGTATTGGTTGTTGTATTGAAAACAATTAAACCCGTAGCGGGCGAGGTAATTACGGTGTGGTCAGTTACCCGTGGCATTAAAAACCCTTTTGCGTTTGTAGTGGCTGATGCTTTAATATCCAGCATCGCTGATTGGTGAGGAGCAGTACCATCTTTATTAATACCCATTTGGGCTTTTATTTGAAATAGGGTAAACATCAACATAGATGTTAGGAAATAGATTTTTCTCATGATATTGATAAATTTAAGGTTGAAACAATCATTATACACTATTGATATTGAACTGATTAATTACTGAAAATACTCCGCAGGACTCCGCCCGTTTCTGACAGCTTCCCGATGCTGGCGAGTAGTGTTGACATCCATTCCATTACCGAATAGGCATAAATATCGAAATACTTGGTCGGCACTCTGTTTTAAATCCCCCGTTACATAAGCCGCCATTGCCCATTCAAAATAAATTTGTTTGGTATATTGATACGAAAGTTTTGCGGTCTGCTTTTCTCTTCGATTAAACTCCTGTACCAAACCCTGTAAGTTGTTATGCTTACCGTAGATAAAGCGAATCATTTCTATTTTTTGGATAAAATTCTTATTATCAACCTTTTGCAACTCCTTCCAAATGTTTAGCGTGTCATTCTTTTCGCTGTAAATCATGGATTTGAATATAAAAACCTCACCATGTCCATTGATTTTATAAATATCATCGTAAAGTTTTAGAGCCTTTTCTGTTTGTTGGTTTCGGGTGTAAACGCCCGCTAATTGCATCAAATTGATATGGCGTTTAGGTGCGAGTGCTTGTACTTTTTCAAAACCTGTTATGGCTTCATTGAATGCCCCACGGTCGGCATTAATGGAAGATTGAATGGATAATAAACGTGGATGTTCGGGGTGTTTTTCTGCTTCTTTCTTTAAAATATCTGATACCGCTTGATAATAGCCACCTTTCATTTCGTTAGCAATTTCACTTTTACCCACTTTTTCGGATAAGAAAGAAACTTGCTCGGCAAAATCGCTCGTACCTGTACCGATGGCGTTTGAATAACCCAATTGAATTTGCTGAATAGTTTGTTGTAAATCAGGCTCTTGCATTATTTTTACGATTTGCTTACTCGTTCGCAAGGGTTGTAAATAACCGTAATAAAAACCAACAGAAGACAATAGAACACAAATAAAAACTCCCCAAATTGTTAGCTTAGGGAAGATATGAGCTTTATCAGATTGCGTTTCAAATTGCCAGTAAGCCAATACCATAAAAACCGTTATTGTACCCGTTAAACTATCAAAACCAAAGAAATTATTGACAAAGTAGGCAACGATAAAACCGATAAATAATCCTTTTTGAATATTAGAAAATTTACCCGAACGCATAGTAAACCAAAACATTAAACCAAATGGAGCGAGAAAAGATAAAAGCCCAAGAATTCCGCCCGAGACAAGCCAATCTAAAAGGAAATTATGCGAACGGTCGTACCACGGAGCATCATTATACATTTCGGGTAAAAAATGTTTGGCAAAAACGTATTGATAATTCTCCTGTCCCCAACCTAAAATGGGCTTTTCCTTAAAGCCTTCGTAAGCAATTTTCCAGTTATTGAGTCGAGAAACACCCGTAGTTTTTGACTTTGCTACCGAAACAACCCGTGATAACAATGCAGACTGTTTTACCAATTTAGAATCATCAGCACTGAATAAAACCGCAATGGATAATATTGAAATACTCACAAAACAACCGATACTCCATCGGATTTTAGCAGATATTTTAGCAGAAAACAGTACAAAACCCATCAAAACTAACCCGCCCAAAAATAAGCCTAAAAACGCACTTCTACTTTGCGTTAAAATGACTCCAATCAAGAGAATGGGAATAAACAAAAGGGAGATTTTTCTAATGTTACCCGAAGCATTTGTCAAAATAAATCCCACTAAAAACAAGTGTAGAATCAAATAAAGACCCAAATACGTAGGGTTTCCCAAACTTGAAAAAAGCCTTTCGCCAGTTTTAAGCATTTCAAGTTCTTTGAATATTCCTATCAGCACGACCACGCAAGCCACACTACAGGAAATCAGAAAGAGAAGATGCCATTGCTCTATTTTTTTGAATGAATTACTCAGTACAAAGAAGAAAATTAAGGAATAAAAAAGCCCAACGGCTCCCTCCATACGTTCTAAACCAGACCAAAAGCTACTGTGGAAATCATGCCCGAAAAGAGCCGTCAAAAAAGTTACGATTCCCAAACCTAATAAAGCAATATTCAAAGGCGTTTTGCGTGGTAAATATTCTGCATCTCGAAAGGCAATAATCGCCCAAACAATCAACAAAATATCCACTAATAATCGAAAATAAAGTGTTTTTTCAGTGACAAACGGAAATGGTAATTTCTCGAAAAGAACTAACGGAGTAAGCGTAATGAGTAGAATTAGGATGAATAGAAGTTTTTTCATGATTTGTGTTAAAGTATGGCACGCTGATAAGACTTGCCGTCCGCCTTGATGCCTATCGGCAACGCAGATTTAATAGATTTTTTCAATCTGCAAAAATCTGCGTTGGGACATCTGCGTTATCTGCGTGCCAATAGTTAAATACCTAAACCAACTTTCCCTTTGATAGTTGGTGAGAAGTTTTGAAAGTTTAGATTTCCTCTGATAATGATATTTTTTGCCTTAGCATCGTTTATTGGCACATTTACCGTGTGACCTGCTTGGATAGTTACGGTTTGGCAATTGAGGGGAACGAGATTACTCGACCAAAGCGTAGCATCTTGCCAATTACCTGTTTTGGTGGATTGAACGTTGGGGTTTAAGGCAATTATCCTGACGGGTGGGGCGTAACCCTTATTACAGAAATAATTATTACAATTCACGAAAAAATCTCTCGTACTGGAAGCAGTCAAATAACGAATGGATGACGTTGAGCCGTCATTCCATAAAGTATTCATCCCCGATTGGCAACCCGCAGAAAGCATCACTGGAGAACCCTCGCAGGTAGCAAGTCTGAAATCGGTCAAAGCACCATTTGATGATGCCGTGAGTGAAGGTGTGGGTTCATAAAATCTTAGATAAATCGAGTTTGAACTTCGGTAAACATTTCCACATTTCATCATATTTAAGGTATAAGTTCCCGTTGATGAGGCGTTAAAGTAACTACTTGTTGAAGATGCCGTAATATTTTGTCCATCCTTCGTCCACCAATAAGTATCATAACCGCTTTCGTTTACATTTAAACCGATATTATTCCCTGCACAAGTTGAAGTAGCGTTGTAATTTGTGGATGTAGCATTTGAATATTGAGAGTATATTGGGCTGCCTGTGGGAGTGTTATTTGCTCCATTGATGTAAAGCGTAATAGTTGTCATAGCATCAGGAGAAGCATACGAATTATATATTCTCAAATCGTAATATCCTGCTGTAATGTTTGAAGGTATCGTAATGGTTTTCAGACCAGCAGAAACATTACCCAAGTCATAATAACTGCCACTACTATTATAAAGTCTGGCTGTCGAAGAAGCATTGACAAAATTAGGCTCTCCATATAAATTATACTCAAAAGAGAATGAACCTCCTGCACAAAGTAAGCGATTGGAACTAAAAGGACGTATTACCACTCTTCTTTGACCATCGAGGTAGTAGCGTTGAGAAAAAGTTGGATTTGGATTTAAAACTCTAAAATCGTAGCCTGAAGCTATTCGTTGATATTGTTCGTAAGTAAATCCTAAATTATCTAAACAATCTCTTGTCCAGTAACTCATTTGGTTATTGATTGGAGGTGTATAACTTTGATTATTGGAGTCAATATAATTACATCCATAAGTAGAACCACCCCAAAAGCAATTACCAGTGAAAATATTCAACCTTTTACAATTATCCATACCGCTATTTCTTATGTATGGGTCCGCATCTGTATCACATAATTGGTCAGCTACTGAATAACAATTTCTCCCAGACCCTCTTGTAACAAGTTCAAACGGCTCTAACCCATCTTCTCTAAAAGTATGAAATAAACTAAAATAATGTCCAAATTCATGAGGTACAACATATTTTGAGATGAAATCTAAACTACTATTTTTACCTATAAAAATTCTATTATCTTCTTTTCTACTTGTATTGCCATCACAAAAAGTTGGGAACTTAGCAAAACCACTCGCATCTGTTATAGAACCTACAAAATAGATATTTATTGCATTTGTATAATCTCTCGTTGAGCAAAGACTTGCTTCTTTTGAGCTACCACAAGAAGTAACATCACCATAATTATAGAAATAATCACTTTGAATAAAGTCTGTAAAATAAGGTCTATAAAATTGAATGCCAACACTACTATATTTACTATTTAATATTGTAAATATGGTCGTTAAATCAGATGAACTAATCTTTCCTGTGCCATCCAGTTTGTATATATCATGAACAATCACAGGAACATATACGATATTAGTTGGGGATGGAGAAAGGGCGGTCTTTGTACGAGACTGATAATCTTGATATGCCTTTAACAGATTTTTTGAAACTTCATGTGTTTGTGGCTTAGTACCACAATCTAAGTTTGTAGAACTTTGCCCAACCCCATCAAAAAAAACAAACAACAATAAACAAACAAACCAAATTCGTAGAAAATGTTTCATATAGAAATTATAGAGTTAAAATGTAAAATATTAATTCCTACAAAGAAACGTAGAATTACGTATTGGTTTTAGCGTAGAATTACCTAATGTCAACAACTACCCCTTAATATCTTCTCAATACTCCTCTTTTTTCCCCTTCCCTCAAGTCTATAATTACCAACTTGCCATCGTTTTACAAAGTCTGTAAAGCCGTAATACAATGACGTTTTACCGTATTACGAAAAATGCAATCAATTGATAATCAAACGTATTACAACGTAATACATCGTAACACAACATGAGCGAATTATCCCAAACAATTAATATCCGTACAACCTTCGATATGAAGAAACGGATATTAGACCATGCCGACAAAAAAGGTATGAACCAGTCTGAGTTTATTATTTATGCTGTTGAGAGTTTTCTGAACGGTGGAAATAATCAGAATCCTGTTGAATCTAAATTGGATATTGACAATTCTTTTGTCCAACAACTTCAAGAACAGTTAGCGACCACAACTAACCAATTAAGGCTAATACAAGAAACTATGACTTCTGAAAGGAAAAGTATTTTACAAGAAGCGGTTGAGTTAGCTCAAAGAATGGCAACTGAAAAAATTCAGCAAGTACAAAACCAAGCCATTAGGGTTCATCAAGAAAGAACTCGAAACGATTTTGATGGGACTAATCAACAAATTAAAGTCTTACAAGAACGCTTATATGCTTACGAAACACCATTATTAAAAGAAGTATTTATGATGGTATCTCAAAATCCTCAAATTAGAGACTATCCTGATGTCGTTTATTTTTTAGTTCATTGTTACTCTCAACAATTTAAACAAACAACTCAATATGCAATTGGACAATAAATTTAGGTTTTCTTATGACCCTTTTGGTCTGGTTGATTTTAATAGTAAAAATGGTCGCTATGTACCTAAACCTCCTAAATCAAATTGGGGATGGGTTCTTTGGATTGTACTCTTGCTAATATTAGGACTTGGCATATTATTCCGAGAAACCATTTATAAGTTCTTCTTTCCCAAAACTGATGACGTAGATGATAAACCCGAAAAAGTAGAACCCAATGATGAAGTTTTAAAACAGCTCCCAGCGGTAACAGCTCAATCATTTAAGTTACAACCTGAACACAAAATAATTATACGACTCGACTTAGCAGATGAAGCTAAATGGGATTTAGAACTTTTGGAAGCAAAGAAAAAAGAGGGAAAAGCAGAGTTTGTAAAGGGCAAAGGTTGGCTATTATATGAGTAATACAATGTAAAACCCTGTAAAACACGCAATTTTACGGTATTACAGGGTTTCATTCTATTCAAATTTGTATGTTGCATAGTTACTGATTGTACCCATTACTTGGAACGGATTTCGAGCCATTGAAGAAACGATAGAGCCAACTTCTGAAAAAGATTCTAAATAACTATCTAATGGACTTGCCGCCTGTGGCGGATTTTTCTTCTTCCATTCTTCCCATTCCGTCTGCTCGTTGTCAGTAGCCAACCCTTGTTCTAATATAGTTTTCACCCACGGGTCTTTATAATATTCAGCCAAGAGTTTTTCAAAATTCGCCTGAGTTACTACTGTCTCATCTCTTTTGAAAAGATATATTATTGAAAATATTAAGAGTTTTTTGAAAGTTGAATTTAAGGGGCAAAACATTCAATTGGAAGAAGTTGAGCCAATTGTAGCAGACAACCTAATTAACTACCTCAAAAATGTACGTGGCAACCAACAAGACCATGCTGTAAGACATGCCAAAACATTAAAATCTGTTTTCGCTTTTGCTCAAGATAATGGCTGGATACCTTATAGTAAGTTTGCTAATAAATCTTACAAAAGAGGCGTGAAAAAGGAGATACATTTTTTAAATGAAAAAGAGATTCGACAAATTGTAGAATTGAAACTTTATAGTCCAAACCTACAACTGGTAAAAGACCTCTATATATTCTCGTGCTATACAGGATTGAGCTTTGCAGATGTAATGAACCTAAAGGCTTCAGATATTCAGAGATACGAAGAAGACTTTGATTATATTTCTAAAGCAAGACAAAAAGGAGCCGAAAATAGCAATTTTAAGAAGAAAGTATTCTTTACTCCTGTTCTTCCTGAGGCAGAAAACATATTAAAGAAGTATGAAGAAATTGCTCAACTAAGTCCAGAGGGATTCTACTTCCCACGTATTACAAACCAGCAAATTAATAGAACCATCAAAGATATTGCAGCCCTGGCTAAAATTGAAAATCCTGAAAAGGTCACTTACCATAGCTCACGAAGAACCTGTGCAAGTCTTTTGTATAATTATGGCGTTCCTATTTCAATCGTTGCGAAAGTTTTAGGACATTCATCAGAATTAGTAACACTCACACTCAACCCAAAAGTAGCAATTTGCCTCAAAATACCAATGATAGCAAACCATTGAAGGTAAGTAATACAGAACTGGTCAGGCAATATTTTAAAGCAAATTATAAGTTTAGGTATAATACCATTACTGATACACCAGAATGGAGGACAATAACAGATACAAGATTTAAGCCTCTGGATGATTACAAACTCAATAGTTTGTCTTTTGAGTTAGAAAGTAAAGGTTCAAATGTATCAACGGAGAAAATTTTCAAGTTATTAAAATCTGATTTTGTTGAGCTTGTAAATCCTATAAAAGAATATTTTGAAGGCTTAGAGTTTGAAGAGGAAGTAACAGGTAGTATCAAAAAACTCACGCAAACTGTAAAAGTTGAAAACCCCACATTATTTGAAAACCACTTTACAAAATGGATAGTCGGAGTAATTGCCAATAGCTTAACTCGTGAAGGTTGTCAAAACCATACCTGTTTAGTGTTGACAGGTGACCAAGGTGCATATAAAACGACATGGCTAACCAACCTATGCCCACCCTCTTTAAAAGAATATATTTTCACGGGTAAAATAGACGTAGATAAAAATGATACTCAAAGTATGCTATCAGAGTTTCTAATAATCAATATCGACGACCAACTCCGAAATCTTAACCGTAAAGATGAAAATGCACTAAAGACGCTTATCACACTTGAATCTGTCAAAGTCAGGAAACCCTATGACCGAATGATTACCAAAAGACCGAGAATTGCATCATTCTGTGGAAGCGTCAACGGCAATGATTTTTTAACTGACCCTTCAGGCTCACGCAGGTTTTTACCATTTGAGGTAAAGAGTATTGATTTAGAAGAGTTTCAGAAAATAGACATAGATGCAGTCTGGACAGAAGCATTACAATTATTTCACAGTGGTTTTAGGTACTGGTTTACGAAAGAAGAAATTGCTGAAATAAATAACCACAATCAGGAGTTTGAAGTTACTGATACCGAAACAGAACTTCTCTTAGAATTATATGAAGCCGTGCCACGAAATAGTCCAGAATCAGAGGAATTAACATCAAGTATCATTCTACATAATATTGAAAGTCATTTCAATACAAAGCTTAGTAGTAAAAAATTGGGCGATGCCCTAAGCAAACTCAAATTTATTCGTTTTGGGAAAAAAATCAATGGGTCAGTCAGGTATCTATTTGTAGTCAAACCGAAAGATTTACAGAAAAGCAATCGGTTGTAAGATAGATAGTCAATAGGTTGTAAGAACTTCTCTAAATCCACACAACAATCAAAACTTTGAATACCAAACTATTAATCTCAAAAAAAGTACGGTTGTAAGATAATAACTAAAAAAAGTATAAAACATGAAAAGATTAAGAATTCACACAGACGAAGTAATGTCCACAATGGGCTGGTCGAAAAAGCACACCTATAAGGTAATGCGTCTAATTAAAGACTGCTACCCTGATTCCAAAAAATATGTAATGGTCAAGGATTTTGCTAAACATATCGGTGCATCTGAAGACTACGTTCAAGATGCTATCAAGCAAACAAAAAACGAAGCCCCTTGAAAGGCTTTGTTTTTTGTTGTATATCATCACAAATCAAGAAGATTATATTAGTTTGAAAAAGCGTTTTGGAAAAGAATCACTTATTCTGGAAAAAAATTCAACAAAAAAGCCTTAAATCGAATGATTTAAGGCTTTTTGCTCCCTCTCAAATAGTGGAAAGCAACCGAATAACATCTTGATTATCAAGGAATAAAATAACTTTATATAAAGAATGAACCTAATTTTGTTCAACCGAATCATCACCATTGAAAGAACAAAGTTACACTTAAATACAGTTAAACGCTATTTTGGTGTTCCAAAATGATTTTCTGTTGCTCCTGACTTCGTTCCAATTATTAGTAACTAAAACTTTATCTAAAGTTACATGAAACTGCTATTTAAAAACGATTTTCATTTTCTTTAAGGTTCGCTTGATATTTAACAAGAAAATCGTAATATTCTTTTCTGAATAAAGTAATATTAATTTCTCCAATAATAGCCTTTAACCGTTTTGTATTTTCCACTATCGTATTAAAAATAGAACTCTTTATCGTAAATCGGGTTTCGTCCCCATCAAGCACATTGCTAATTTCAATTTCTCTGGCTTCGTTAAAACTGCGTCGAAATTTCCTAAATATATCACTTGATAAGTCTGATGAATTTGAGCTATTTTCTTGATTTAACATATATTTTTTGCTCAGAAATTCCATTACATTTTCAATTTCTTGCATTGCAATATTATAGGCAAGTAATATCGTAGGGTTTGCATTTGAATACTCATAGTCATCTAACTCTTTCTTCAGCCGTCTTTTATCATCCTCCAAATCCGTAATCCTGAGTTTCAATTCTTCATTCTCTTTCAAAAGCCTTTTCATCTCATCAGAATTGATGTTGGTATTAGAAATATCAACACCTATAAGCTCTGTAACCGATACGCCTAAGGCATTAGCTATTAATTCAATTTGCTCTAAGCTCAGTTTCTTTCCACGTTTTTCAAGTTTTGCGTATTGTGAGTTGTCCATATTTAAGGCATCAGCAATCTCTATTTGCTTTATCCTTTTGGATTCTCTAATCTGCTTTATTCTATTTTCAATATTCATAATTCAAAGTTATGTCATTATTTGACAACAATAATATACAAATTTATCCAAAATCATTTGGATAAATGGACGAAATTATCCAATTTTGAGGACAAATAATTCCATTTTGTGTCAAAATAGATAGAGAAATGAATACAAACCCAATAATTACGGCTAAAAACGCCTATGAAGCACGTTTAGGAGTCAATTTTTCTCCTAATGAAGAAACTCTAACTCGCTTAGGGTTTAAGAAAAAAAGACTGACAAGAATATTATCAGGCAAAACAACCAAACCGCTAACCGCAACAGAAGCTAAAGGACTGGCAGAGATGCTCAATGTTCCTGTTTCTCAAATTATTTAAGTCTAAAAGTATGAGAAAGTCTAAAAAAAAATCCCTAACGATTTAACCGTTAGGGACTTACTATTTTAATTTAACTGATTGCAACAGTTTGCCGACAATGCAACCAAAAAATGTAAACAATGGCAAAAATACAAAAAAAACAGAACAACTCCGAAAGGGTGCTGAGAATCCCCGATGTTGCCTTTTCCAATAGGCAAGGTAAAGTACAAATAAGGTTTAAGCACGGAGGAGAAGACCGTAAATTATCTTTGAACCAGACCATTGGAAAACGAAAAATTGATTCAAAGACTGGCTACATAGAAAATGACCCAATAGCTACTCAATTGCTTTTAGAATATCGTAACCGATTTCGAGAGACTTACAAAAACTTTATCCTGAGAGGAGCAGAACCGTCAATAGAGGATATTAAAGATGGTATATTTTTTAGGACAACTTCTACTCCTATACCTTCTCTAAAAGTAGCAATGCAAGATTATTTCGACCAAGATTATGGAAAAGACAGCAAAAAGGACGAGAAAACCATAGAGAAGAACGGCTACATGATGCGGTATGTATTAGAATGGCTTAATGATATTGGCAAAAGCGATATTTCAGTAAAATCAATCAATGCTAATCATGCAGAACAACTTCTGAACTGGGTAATGGCAAACCGAAGCGTTGAGAAGGAGCATAGCCGTAGAAGCGTTGGTTTCTTGGAGAGAGCTTTAAAATTTAGTGTTAATAATGGTTGGATTGCTCGCAATCCATTTGAATATGTTTTGATGGAGAAGAAATTTAAACGCCAAAGTAAGCCAATTACCAAATTCCTAACGCCAAACGAAGTGAAAGCCATTGAGCAACTGGACAACTTACAACCAGAGTTAGCATTGATTCGTGATTACTTCCTTTTTTCATGCTATACTGGCATGGATGAAATTACACTAAGAGTCGCAAAAAAGGAATGGCTAAAAGACAAAAACGGTCAAGCCTATATCGAAGGATTTAGAGGTAAACCAGACGGAGACATACATCATCAGTTTGTAGTACCTATTTGTCCTAAAGCGGAAAAGCTAATTGAGAAATTTACCGCTATGAGCGAAGGAGATTCATTATTACCAATTATGACGTACAATCAGCAAATAAACATCATGCTAAAGTGTATAGCCAAAATGGCAGGAGTAAATAAACCTGTTTCGTTTGGGTTTGGTCGCAAAACATTTGCCACTACAAAAATCAATGATGGAGTGAGAATAGAAATTATCCAATTAATGATGGGGCATACCTCCATAAAAACAACCATAGGGTATTACGCCCACATTGACATAAACACCGTGCTAAAGGAGGGCTTAACAAAATGAGAAATTATCAATTACTATGTTTTCAATTGATGGAAAAATATGGCAAAAAAGCCAAAATACAGGGTGAACAGATGCTAAAAAGCAAAGGGAAACAACGCCAAAAAAGTAAGATTTTATACTTTTTCTATTTAGAAAATGGTCAATACTGGCAATACAGAATGAAGGAGGATATAATGGAAAATGGGCTTAAATTAGGTACAGGACAAAAACTAAACAGCCTTTTATTTAACTCTTTTTCTGCCAATAACGGATTTTTCAATTAATAACTAAAACAACAAAAAAATGAAAAACTTAGAAGTAACCAACACAGTAGCAGAAGGATTAGACTTAGACAGAATGAACGCCACATTAGAACGACTATTTGAAGGTTATTCAAGCTCGCAAATGGCAGAAAACGACGACCACGAGCAACGAATGGTACTAACGGAGGATTTCTTCAACTTTAAACGACTACTAAAGAGCCTTAAAGACTAAACAAAAAAGCCCGAACAATTAAAGATTGTTCGGGCAATTGATTTTAAGGCATAAGAAGTCCAGAAACGAAAACGCCTCATTAAAATCTTAAAAAACTAAAGACAATGACGAAGTTAGTTAAAAAAGGTGAAATCCAAGGAGTTACACCCGAAAAAGGCAGAGAAAAGTCTGCACAAAAAAATGAAACTAATCATACTAATCCTGTTATAGCAACAAATCCAAACCCTGATAACAAGCCCAATCAACCATTAATTCTAAGATTAGAAGATTATATTTTCAATAAATATGACCTGAGAATGAATATAGTTTCTAATGAATTAGAAGGCAAATTAAAGAAAGATTCTGAATATGGTTTATTTAGCGAAGACCAATTGACTTATGACCTTTTTGTAAAAGGATTTAACAAATTCAACACTCAACTATCCGTGTTAATTTCCACAAAAGTACCTAAATATGACCCATTAAAAGAGTATTTCGAGAATCTTCCCAAGTGGGATAATTCACAACCAGACTATATCAAAAGACTGTCAGATTTTGTAGTTACTGACAGTGGTGATTGGTGGGAACTAATGTTTAAAAAGCATCTTGTCAGAATGGTTGCTCAAGCCATTCTAAAAATACCTTTTAATAAGCAGTGTCTAACTCTTATAGGCAAACAAAATGACGGAAAAACATCTTTCTTAGAATTTCTTGTTCCCCCTAAACTATCAAAATACTACCGAAAAGGTTTTGACTTTGGAGGTAACAAAGACGGTAAAATTTCCTTATGCCAAAACTTTGTAATCAATTTGGACGAATTGGCAAGTTTTGACAAGAAGGAACTAAACAACGATTTCAAGACAATTTTAACTGAATCAATAGTAAAATTTAGAGGTCTATTTGCTAAAAGTGAAACCACTCATAGCAGAAGAGCAAACTTCGTGGCGAGTACAAACCAATACGAGTTCTTGACTGACGAAACAGGCAACGTTAGATGGTTGCCTTTTGTAGTGAAGGAGATTAACCACGATAACGGAAAATCAAAAGGTTATCAAGCCAATATAGATATAAATTTAGTATGGTCACAAGCGTATAGTTTATTGATTAGCGGAAATTTTGATTTTATTTTATCGAAAGATGAAATACAAACACAAGAAAAAAGAAATCAGCGATTTATGAAAGTTAGTGCCGAGATGGAAGCAATCCAGAAGTATTTTATCTCAGGAAACGAAGATGATAGAAATAGCAAATTTTTAACCGCAACCGATATTCAACTGAAATTAGTATTAAAAGGAATTAAACTAAGCCATATTTCAATTGGGAAAGCCTTAAAAACATTACAATTCCAAGTTTCAGAAAAATATTATAAAGAATGTAAATATAGTATAAAAGGGTATTATATCAAAGAATTGTAAAAACAACTTACTCTCTTACTCGAATGATTATAATATATTGAATATCAATCACTTAAATATATTTTTTCGAGTAAGATATAATATTTAATCTTACTCGAAAAAAATATAAATTACTAAAAACCAATACATTATATATATATTATCGAGTAAGATTATGTTATTCCAAAAAGTATCTTACTCGAAAAACGGAGTAGTTTTCGAGTAAGATAGTAAGATAGAGAATACTATCCTACTCGAAAAAAATAACCATAAATAACTGACAATCAATTAATTGAAATTATTCGAGTAAGAGAGTAAGAATAAATCAAATTTTCAAAAGTCTGCTACTCAAAATAAAATTGAAATTGTACTTTAACAATAATATAAAATGAAAACCCACGAACAAATAAACCAACTAAAACAAATATCCATCATAGATTATCTAAGTGGAAAAGGCATAAGTCCAGTCTCAAGAAATGGCAGTAATTTCCTGTATCATTCTCCGCTCCGTCAGGACAGTACACCGTCTTTTTCAGTAAGTCCAACCCTCAACGTTTTTAACGACTTCGGTAACGATGCCGATAAAGGAAGCATAATTGACTTAGTAATGAAGTTAGAGAAAATCGGATTTGTAGATGCTTGTAGCTTATTAGAGAGAATGGACGACAAAAGAGAAAGAGACGGCTCCCAAACTCTTTCTCTCTCTTGTCGTCCAATCTCTCAGGAAGACCCCGAAGGCTATACCATCAAATCGGTTGCTAACTTACAACACCCTGCTTTAATGCGATATGTAAAAAATCGTGGAATCAACCTAAATACTGCATTCAATTACCTCCAAGAAATTCACTATACAAATTCAAAAGGGCAATTTTTTGGAGTGGGATACAAAACTGATAACGGAGGGTATGTTTTAAGGAGCGAAATCATGCAGAAACCTATAAATTTGGGTAAATCTGGCATTAAAACTTTTACATTCCCTAATAGTAATACCATATCAGTATTTGAGGGAATGTTTGATTTTCTATCAGCCATAGAATACTACAAGCGTCCGCCACGATGTACGGCTATCATACTAAATTCTGTAACGAACCTAAGTAAAGCAATACCACAATTAACGGAAGCAACCACGATTTACAGTTATATGGACAATGACGAAGCAGGACGAAAAGCAACGCAAAAAATGAGAGATGCAGGGTTAAACGTTCAAGATTGTTCAAGTATGTATTCAGACAAAGATTTTAAAGACTTCAATGAGTTTTTAGCCAGTACAATTTAAGACTTTAAACATGGAGAAAAATATAACTTTCAAATGTCCGCTTTACTTGACTGTCGATGACATTAAAATTTTGCTCAGAAGAGAAAAGTCTTTTTGCTACGATTACATGAAAACATTAAGAATACTATACCCTGATAGATGCAAGAATGGAAAAAATATACCATCAAATGTATTCTCTGAATATACAGGTAATTCATTAGAAGATATAGCCGAAATACTCGAAGCATCCAAGCGAAAAATTTAGTTCCATTGTTTCCACACTTTCCATGCTTTCCACCCTTGTTAATTCATTTCTTCAATATTTGTAACCTCTGATAAGTAAGAATTATCGGAGGGTTTTTTATTAAAAATCAAAGAACATGAACAACCCAATTACAATATTTCCCGACGAGGAAATGGCAGAAAAATTTAAACAAAAAAGAGAATCTTTAGGCATGACCGAAGAAGAGTATTTCGCCCATTTAATGGAATTATCGGACGAGGACGAATATGCCGAAATAGAGGACGAAGAACCAGACGAAGAGGACGAAGAAACCGAAATAGAGGACGAAGAAACCGAAATAGAGGACGAAGAATTTGACGAGGAATTGACAGGTATTACGGACATATCTGACAATGATTCTATCATTAAAGAATTAAAGCTCCAAGTAAAAGCTCGTGAAGATGAACTCATCCATGTTAACGAAGAATTAAACGGCATCATCAACTATCCAAGAATCAATCTATTATTTGACCTTGTCAGAGGGCATACGCTAAAGATTAACAATACAGATATTGAGATGGTCATCAGAACAAAAAAGGACTTCATTCAATGCCTTGTTAAGAATTTCCATGCTAACATAGATTCTGAAGACTTTGGAATTGATAGTGATGAATTTGAAGAAATGGAGAACGAAGCATTTAAAGATTACGAAGAAGAGGACGAAAACGACGACGAAGATGACGAATAGAAACATGGAAAAGACCAGTAAAATATCATTCAGATTGTCCGATGAGTTAAAGACATTTCTATCTGACAACGCTAATCGTGGCGAATTATCCATGACAGACTTCTGTATTTGGATTTTAACGTCCTACAAAAATGGAGAAGACATTACGGGCAACATTGAGAATTACGGAGTTAAAGAGGATGCAAGATTAAACGAAATTTTAGCGGAATTTGAAACATATAAACGAAGAGCATTCAACGAAATTGAAGCTCTTAAAAAGGATAAATCCAATCTTATAACAAAATATAACGAATTACAATCTAAGATTATTCAAGAGTGCAAGGGTGTAATTAAAAATGAGGTGGAGAAAGCCTATAAAAGAGGATTTGCCGAAGCAGAAAAAACAAATAATAAATAACTCAAAAAAGAATATGGCACAATTTAATAAAAACGATAAAGTATATGCTGGAAATAGTGGTGTCTCAATGTTTGAAAATGCTGAAAAAAGAGGTGTATTCTCTAAAGCAAGTCCAGATGTTTTGAATCCATGTATTACTCACTACCGAAAATATTTAGGTGAACAACAGGAAAGTCAAGAGCCATACAAAAGTTTAACATTCCTTCCTTATGTTAATTCTCCAATTATTAAAAGAATTTGGCTTCCTGAGTCTTACATTGGCATAGCTACTTGAGAAAGATACTCACTTGGTGGAGTATCTTACATTCAAGTCCAATATGATGCCAATAAAATCACATTTAATAATCAAGAATTGGCAGCCTATACAACAATACAACGTTTAGCATGGGTTAAAGAAGTTTCCATTTCTGATACTGGCTATTAATTAATGAAAACACATTCTAATCAAAAATAAATATGTGGGAAGACGAAGAACAACCCAAAACAAACCCACTCTTTGACTTAATAGGTAGTGGACTTAACACAGTAGGGCAAACCATAGGAACAGTTGTAACAAGTGATAATGCCCGTAAAATAGCACAAACAAAGGCAGAACAAGAGAAGGAATTAGCCATCATTGCGGCAAAGAAAGCAAAAACAGACGGCTTTTTTTTTGTTGGGGGCATTGCAATATTTTTTCTATTCATAGGTATAATTATATGGGCAAAAAAGCCTAAATATTACCAAGTAGGGCAATCATACGCATTAAGTGGTATTCACGTACCCAAAGTTGTTTAAAGGAAACCCTATCATTCATTTTCATTCCTTTTGCTCAATAAATTTCCTTCAAATGGCGTAAATTTATTGACAAAGCAAAAAGCGAAACAACTAAAATCCTGACGATAAACCGTTGGGATTTTTTGTTTTTAACCATTCTCAATTTTTCAATGGTGAAAAACCTGCACCATTAGAACAGTTTACGAAGAACTTAATTAGCGTTAATTAAACGAGAATTAAAAATAGATATATTTAGTCAGTTCAACTCCAAAACACCAAAGTTTAACTCCAAACTACCAAAGTTTAACTCTAAACACCTAAAGTTTAACTCCAAACTACCAAAGTTTAACTCCAAACTACCAAAGTTTAACTCCAAACTACCAAAGTTTAACTATTAATGAATATTGTCTTACAACTTTTATAATGAGTTGAATGACTGTCCGACAACGTAAGACAATCATTTAATAGAAATTACAACCTGTCCGACAAAGTAAGACGCACTATTAATCAATAATACAACCTGTCCGACAAAGTAAGACACACTATTAATCAATAATACAACCTGTCCGACAAAGTAAGACACACTTTTAAACGATAATACAACCTGTCCGACAAAGTAAAACACACTTTTAAACGATAATACAACCTGTCCGACAAAGTAAGACACACTTTTTAAACGACTACTGTATAAGTTTAAAACAACAAACATCTTGTTTTAAACCTTGTTTCACGACTGAAATAGTCCCAAAAACACGCAAAAAAAGCACTGTTCCAAACGCTTGGAACAGTAAATAAAAATTGTTCCAACAAAAAAGCCTTCATACGTAACGTATGAAGGCTTTTTGTGATTAATTGCTCCCTCTCCTGGGCTCGAACCAGGGACCCCATGATTAACAGTCATGTGCTCTAACCGGCTGAGCTAAGAAGGATTGTTGTTAATCGTGATGCAAAATTAGTTGGTTTCTGGTTATTCTGCAAGTGTTTTGGAGGAAAAATTTGCAAAAAAAATTCTAATTTACCTTTATCGTTTGATTATCAGTTTTTTAGGTTTGAAAAAAAATTACTTCATTGGTACATGAACTACCATTTTTGTCTCAAAAAACTCCTCTTCATAGAAATTTGATAGTTCATAGACTTTCGTTTTCTTGCCAAATTCTTTTAATTCTTCTTTTAAGTCTCCTCCTTTTAGATATAAAATTCCATTTTGAAGTTTATTATAGTTATTAATATTGATTTTATTTTTTACCCAACCATAAAATGGAAGCAAACGAGTTACAGCTCTACTTACAATAAAATCATATTCTCCTTCCACTTGTTCTGCTCTTATTTGTTCTGCTTTTACATTGGTTAATCCTAAAGCTTGAGCTACTTCATTGACTACTTTTATTTTCTTGCCGATGCTATCAATTAAATGAAATTGACAGTTTGGAAATAAAATCGCCAAAGGAATTCCGGGAAAACCTCCGCCTGTACCTACATCTAAAATTTCGGTAAAATCTTTGAAATCGACAATTTTAGCAATTCCCAAAGAATGTAAAATGTGTTTTTCATAAAGATTGTCTATATCGGTTCTTGAAATAACATTGATTTGTGCATTCCAAGTAGCATACAAATCGCCTAATTGAGCAAATTGTTGCTTCTGTTTTTCTGAAAGTTGCGGAAAGTATTTTTCTATAATTTTTGAATCGTTCATTACTTTAATTTAAAAATTTTGGATTATTGAATAAGCTCACCGATAAATTGTTTTCAAGCGGAGCTTTTCTAATCTGTTGAATAAAATATAAAATTGAGTTCGAGATAAAATCTAATTTATGCTAACAAATTGCTAACTCATTTATTATCTCCATCTCATTTTTCGTTTTCTCGGAATAAAATTATTGATACCCATTATTAAGATATATAGAGCGTAAACTCCATCCCAAAAAGGAAATGTAAATATTTCAAGTGTATTGTCAAACCTTTTATTTGCTTTAGAAAAAACAACCCATTGACTTATTAATCTGAGAAGAAAAACGCCTAATATCCAGAAAATAAGCGGATTGTGACTAAAAATAGGAGCTAATATTAGAAAAGAAATCCATGATAAAATTTGAGTTGATGCCAATCCTCCTAACAAAGCTTTGTTCTTAAATTGATAATATTTTCCAACCGACAAGTGTCTTCTTTTTTGTCTATACCAAGCTTCCCAAGTTGTTTTAGGGAATGAATACATAAAGGTATCTGGATTTAGGCAAACTGCTGTATTTTTTTCATTAGCAACATCATTCATGAATAAATCATCGTCCCCACCCAAAATATTTGTATGCTTTGCAAACCCTTTGTTATGGAGAAATAATGATTTTTTATACATTAAATTTCTCCCAACACCCATGTAAGGTACGCCTGTAATGGCAAATGAAAAGTATTGAATAGCTGTAATAAAGGTCTCGTATCTTATTAAATTATTGAGAAATCCCTTCTCTTTAAAATAGGGAGAAAATCCTAAAACTATTTCTTTGTCTGGGGTTAAACACTCTGCCATTCCTGTTATCCAGTTGGTACTTTGTGGGCGACAATCTGCATCTGTTAAAAGAACTGTATCATATTTTGCAGATTTTATTCCTAAAGTCAAAGCATATTTTTTGGAAGATAAATGCTCTGGCGTTTGTTCAAGTCTAATAAAGCGAACTTTCTGAAATTCAGCACATTCAGTCAAGAGATAATCAAATGTTCCATCCCAAGAGCGGTCATCAACAATAATCACTTCAAAAGTTGGATATACTTGACTATTTAATAAGGGTAATAATTCTTTAAGATTAGCCAATTCGTTCCATGCACATACAATCACAGATACACCCTGAGATTTTCCTATGGGAATTATCGGAGCGTTGTGCTGAATAACTTTAGCAAAAACAAAAAGAATAAAATATAACTGAAATGCAACAGATATAATAAATATGCCGAATAGAAGTGGTATCAAAGCCGTCAATATCAATGAGTTAGTAAAATCGGAGTGCAAAGATAGCTGATTACAGATTAGAGATTGGAGATTAGAGGGTAGTTTTTGTGAATATGTTGTAATTTTGTGAATATAAGGATGGTTATTAGTTACTGGTCAATTAGTTATTGGGGCTGATAAATGATATTGCGTAGATGTAAACGTTTACTTTTCCAACAACCAATAACTGATAACCAATAACTAATAACCGAAATATGACTTTCGATATACAAACTACCGACCCTAATTCTAAAGCAAGAGCAGGTGTCATCACTACCGACCACGGACAAATCCAAACGCCTATTTTTATGCCTGTTGGTACAGCAGGTTCAGTAAAAGCGGTTCATCAGAGAGAACTAAAAGAAGACATTAAGGCTCAAATTATTTTAGGGAATACTTACCATTTATATCTCCGTCCAACATTAGATATTATTGAAAAAGCAGGCGGTTTACATAAATTTAATGGTTGGGATAAACCTATTTTGACAGATTCAGGAGGGTATCAGGTTTATTCATTGGCGGGAACAGGTAGAAAAATCAAAGAAGAAGGAGTAACTTTCAAATCTCACATCGACGGCTCAACACACTTCTTTACTCCAGAAGGCGTAATGGATATTCAACGAACCATCGGAGCAGATATAATGATGGCTTTTGACGAATGTACGCCCTACCCTTGCGAGTATGGCTACGCTCGTGAGTCAATGGAAATGACGCATCGTTGGCTAAAACGTTGTTGCGACCATTTTGATAAAACGGAGCCTAAATATGGATACAGCCAAACGCTTTTTCCAATTGTACAAGGCAGCGTTTATAAAGATTTACGAGTAAAGTCAGCCGAAGTAATTGCCAGTTTTGAGCGTGAAGGAAATGCTATTGGAGGATTATCAGTAGGCGAACCTGCCGAAATGATGTATGAAATGACTGATATGGTTACAGATATTTTACCAAAAGATAAACCACGTTATTTGATGGGCGTTGGTACTCCTGCTAATATCTTGGAAGGAATTGCCTTAGGTATTGATATGTTTGACTGTGTGATGCCAACCCGTAATGCTCGTAACGGAATGTTGTTTACCACAGAAGGCACAATCAATATGAAAAACGAAAAATGGAAAGACGATTTTTCTCCTTTAGACTCAGGTTTAAATAGCTATGCCAGTAATTTTTATACAAAAGCTTATGTAAGACATTTATTAAAAGCTGATGAAATGTTAGGTGCAATGATTTGTAGCGTTCATAATTTAACTTTTTATCTATGGTTGGTTGGGCAAGCAAGAGAGCAAATTATTGCAGGAACTTTCAAAACTTGGAAAGATAGCATGGTTGTAAAGTTAATGCAACGTCTATAACCGCTTGATAATTCAATATTGTATAAAACCAAGATTTATGCCTACTTTTGCATATAATTTTTAACAAACTCAATCATTCAGAAAATTAAACCTGAAAATGACCCGTTTCAAAAAAAATACTTCGAAGATATTTGTATCTCTTCCCCAATTAGCTTTCTTCCTATTATTGTTATTATCTACAATAAATGCTTTCTCACAGAAGACCAAAGTTGGCGATTTAACTGACGAACAAGTTGCTGCCTTTTTACAAAAGGCAAAAGATAGCGGCATGAGCGAAGCCCAAATCGAAAAAGCGGCAATTATGCAAGGATACACTCCTGCAGATGTGGCAAAAATGAGAGAAAGGCTTAACGCTTTAGTTAGTAAGAAAGGTAAAACAACCAACGAATCTGATATTACGGTTGCTCGTAAAGCTATTAAGACAAAATCAAATTCAGATAGTACAGATACAGACAGTTTAAAAGTCATTCGCAAACCATCAAAAGTTTTCGGGATGTCAATGTTTGCCTCTGGTAGTTTATCATTTGAGCCAGATTTAAGAATTGCAACGCCACGCAACTATCAGTTAGGACCAGATGATGAATTAAATATTGACATTTTTGGTAATGCTTTAGATAATTATAAAGTTAAAGTTAGTCCAGAAGGAACAGTCAGAATTTTAAATTTAAGTCCTATCTACGTTAATGGCTTAACAATTGAGTCAGCATCTGAAAGAATTGTAGGAAGACTTCGCCAACTTTATCAAGGTATCAATATGCCTGGAAGTGGCGTCTCTGCTCAAATTACATTAGGAAATGTTAGAAGTATTAAAGTGACTATTACAGGCGAAGTCGTTAAACCTGGAACCTATACAGTTTCTTCGTTAGCAACAGTATTCAATGCACTTTATGCTGCAGGAGGCCCATCAGAAAATGGTTCTTTTCGTAATATTAAAGTAATTAGAGATAATAAAATTGTAAGAGTTTTAGACTTGTATGATTTTCTTTTGCGTGCTGACCAAAAAGATAATATCCGTCTTCAAGACCAAGATGTAATCAGAATTGCAGACTATGAAACTCGTGTAGAAATTATAGGAGAAGTTAAACGTCCAATGATTTTCGAAGTTGAAAAAACTGAAACCTTAAAAGACGTTTTACGTTTTGCAGGAGGCTTTACCGATAAAGCTTATACCTACACAATTGGTTTGAGAAGAAATACTGCCAAAGAATTGAAATTATTAAATATTACTCAAGATGAGGTTTCAACATTTATTCCACAAAGAGGTGATAAATATACCGTTGGTGAAATTTTAGAAAGATTTGAAAATAGAGTACAAATTAATGGAGCTGTTTTTAGAAGTGGAGAATATGCCTTAGAAGCAGGAGTAAGTACAGTAAAAGAACTTATCAAGAAAGCTGAAGGTTTAAAGGAAGACGCATTTTTGAATCGTGCAACAATTAATCGTCAAAAAGGAGATAGTGACCCACTCATCATTGCCTTCGATTTAGGAAAGCTTATGAAAGGTGAAATTGACGATATTCCTTTAAAAAGAGAAGATATCATTTTCATTAAGAGTATAAAAAACCTACGTGAAAAGCGACTAATTTCTATCAGTGGAGAAGTTAACAAAGAAGGGAAATTCGATTATGTTGATGGATTAACGCTTGCCGATGTAATTGTTTTAGCGAACGGATTTAGTGAAAGTGCGAGTTATGCCAAAATAGAATTAGCTCGTAGAGTAAAAGATGACACAACAGGGCTTGAACCTAATCAAGATGTAATTATCAAGTCGTTTGACATTGATAAAGACCTTAAAATTAGTGCTTTAGATGCCCAAATAACTATTCAGCCTTTCGACAAAATCTATGTTAGAAAAGCTCCAAGATATGTACAGCAAAAAACAGTCGTTATCGAAGGAGAAGTTAAATTTCCAGGGGCATTTACCATCAAAGATAAAAAACAAAGAATTACAGACTTAATTGAATTATCGGGTGGTTTGAAAGACGGGGCATTTGCCAAAGGAGCAAGTTTTAGCAGAGATAGTACCAAAATTGCTATCGACCTATCTTTAATATTGAAAAATCCTGACGTCAAAGAAAATTTGTTATTAATACAAGGAGACAGACTATTTATTCCAAGAGAGTTGGAAACAATAAAACTTACAGGTGAATTATTAAATCCTATTTCTGTTCCCTACCGTCCTAATCTAAGTATTAGAGATTATATATCACAAGCGGGAGGTTTTACAGAAAAAGCAGCCAAAAGAAGAGTGTTTGTAAAATATGCCAATGGGTTTTCAGATAGAACAAAAACATTTTTATTTTTCACTACTTATCCAAAAGTAGAACAAGGTGCTGAAATTATAGTTCCTGCTGTTGATAATGATAATAGTAGTAAACTATCTACCGCAGAAAAAGTTGCTATCTTAGGAGCTGTATCATCTATTTCGCTAATAGCTATCAATATTATTAATGCTTTAAAATAATTACTAATCAATTGGAAACGAATCAACTACAAAATACTGACGCTGAAATGACCATTGATATTAGTAAAATATTCAAGGTCATAGCAAGGAAAAAATGGGCAATATTAATTGTAACAATTATATCCGCATTACTCGGGATTTTTATTGCTATTAATATTCCAAACGAATATTCTTCGCAAGTACAAATACTGCCAGAATTGGAATCAAAAGATGGTGCTGGTGGACTTAGTAAGTTTAAATCTTTAGCTGGTTTAGCAGGCGTGGATTTAGGGAGTTTAAGTTCAACAGAAGCTGTTCGTCCAGATTTATACCCAAATATTATCCAAAGTACGCCTTTTCTGATGGATGTATTAAATCTTGAGGTTTTCGTTTCAAAATATAAACGAAAAATGACGATGAACGCATTTTTAGAAGAAAATAAGAAACAAGAGTTGGCAACTAAAATCTTGGGGGAATCTGACGATAGCGATAAAGATATGCCTGTGATTAATTCAAAAAATATTCCTCTCGAAACAATTCATCTTAATAAAAAACAAGATAATCTTATCAAGGAATTACAGAAGCGTGTTGGGGCTACTTTAGATAAAAAAACAGGCGTAATTAGTATTTCTGCTAAAATGCAAGACCCTGTAATTGCTGCAACGATTGTTCGTTATTGCCAAGATTATTTAACACAATATGTTGTAAAATATCGTACTGAGAAAACCTTAAAAGACATTAAATTCTTGGAGGAGAGGTTAAGCGAGGCTAAAAGAAGATACGATAATGCATTATTTGCATATTCAAGTTATCAAGACCGTAATAAAAGTTTGTTTTTGAATATTGCTAAGGACGAAGGGAAAAAACTTCAGTACGAAGTAGATTTATCTTACAATCTTTATTCAGAATTGGCAAAACAATTGGAAGAAGCAAAAATTAAAGTTCATAGAGAAACGCCAATTTTCAAAGTGCTTGAACCTGCTCAGATTCCAGTGAAAAAGAGTGAACCAAAGCGTTCTGTCATGGTTTTAGGATTTGCCTTCTTAGGATTAATTCTTTCAACTTTTGTTGTATTAGGGATAAATTATAAAGAATTAGGCTTTTAGTGAAAGCTAAGAGTATTATACAAAATATTGGAGCCAACCTTCTGATTGCTATATTCGGACTGGTTGGCTCTATTATTTTGGCTCGTTGGTTGGGACCAAGTCAACGAGGAGTATTTGCCACTATCATTATTATTCCATCAACATTACAGTATTTTGTTAATTTCGGACTTTCGTCTGCTACCGTCTATTTCTCGGCAAAACCCAATGTCAATAAACATAGTATTTGGCATAATCTCCTCGTTATTGCTTCAATTCAGAGCTTAATCGGCATATTATTAGGCTGGGCTATTACTAACTTATATCTACAAAAATACGATGAAAATGTTACGCACTTAGGGCATCTATATTTACTGACTATTCCCTTAGGGCTTTTCGGAATGTACGCCAATTATATGTTGCAAGGAGCATCATTTTTTAAGACCACTAATATGTTGAAATGTGTTGTTCCAATAGGGTATTGTACAGGTATTATCATTTTAAAAATTACTAATATTCTCTCCATTACAAATTTGGTATATCTCCAAATTTTACTACAATCATGCTATTTAATCGTTGCTATTTTCTTTTTGTACCGATTAATTTTACACTATTTTTCCTTCCAATATGATTTTCAATACACCCGAAAGCTATTGAATTACGGAGTAAAAGTGTGGTTTGGCGACGTTGCTCAATTGGCAAATTCCAGAATAGACCAATTCTTAATTGGCGGATTTCTCAGCAGTCATGATTTAGGAATTTATACCGTAGCCGTAAGTATAGCGGGTTTTACAGGAATATTTGCCAACGCTGTCAGAACAATTATCGTTCCTTCGGTTACTGAAAAAGACCATTTACAAGCACAAATCAAAAGCACGATTTTACTATTCAAATCATATTGGATTTTTAGTATTATTTTTCACATTTTATTTGCTTTCAGTCTGAGTTTTTTGATTCCTTTTGTATTTGGTTCTGCTTATTCTGAATCAATTAAAATTTGCCAATTATTAGTCATTGGAAGCTTTTTCATTAATGCCAAAACCGTTTTAGCAGGAGGTATTCAAGGAATGGGATTTCCAGAAGCCATTAGTTTTGCCGAATTTTCAGGCATGATTCTCTCTCTAATCTTAACCTATTTTTTAATCAATTCAATGGGATTAATAGGTGTCTCAATCGCTATCTCATTGGCGTATTTTAGTCAATTTATAGGCATTGTTTTTTTCGCTAATAAAAAGGGAATTATTTACAAAAATTTGTTATTTGCTTCTCAAAAGGAAATAAATTATTATCTTAGAAGATTCAAAAAGAATATTCTACGGAAATAATGAAAACTTTGCTTTTAGCTCGCCCAGACCATTCTATTAATTTATATCGTCACCTCAGTCAAGAAACTGAAGTCGATGTAAAATTTCATACATTTGGCGTTTTTAAGGAAAAATCTTTATTAAGTGCATGGAAACCTTATGTAAAAACGGTTAACTCCCAAGCTGATATTTCATACCAGTTCACGGCTTTTCATAGACTGTTGTATTTTCTTCAAAAACACTTTTCATTCGATTATTATAAAACAGAAAATCAAATTTCGGAATATTATTTCAATAGATTTATCCAAAAGTCAATTGATGATTTAGATGTACTACATTATTGGCCTGTTTACTGTTACAAGGCTGTTGAAACTTTTAAAAAGTTAAATCCTCAAGTAAAATTATTAGCCGATGTGTATGCGGCTCACCCAACCTACACGCAACAACTCCTCGAACCAGAATTTGAAAAATCAGGTATTCCTTTTGCCAAATCTCATTTTTATAGAAGTAAAGAAAGAGAAATAGCTTCTCTCGAAAATGCCGAAAATATAGTCGTTCCCTCTGAATATATGGCTCATATTTATAGGCAATATTTACCTCAAGCAAATATTTTTACGGCAAGTTTTGGACTTCAAATTACTCCTCAAACAAAAAAAAGAAAAGGACATTATAGGACATTTGGCGAACGGCTAAAACTTATTTTTACAGGAAAAGTATCTATTGAAAAGGGTTGTATATACCTTTTTGAAGCAATGAAACAATTACCTTCAGATAAGTTTGTATTAGATGTAATTGGCGAAATAGAACCTTCTCAAACTTCCGTTTTCAAGCAATATCGGCACATTCCAAATATCCGTTTCTTGGGAAAAATGCCTAATTCAGAACTATTATCCATTTTGCCAAGCTACCACGTTTTCGTAATGCCAAGCCTTAGCGATGCTTATTCATTGGCAGTGTCAGAAGCATTAACGAGTAATATTCCTGTGATTGTTACAGAAAACGTTGGCAATAAAGATGATATTCGGAAATATAAAGTTGGAGAAGTTTGTAAAGCACAATGTGTAGAATCTCTTTTAAAATCCATCATTTCAATGTGTTATGAAGAGTACAGGCAATTATTAAAGTCAAATATTGACAATTTCATTAAAGAAGAGGAAACGAATAACCACGCATCAAAAGTCTTGAATATTTACCAAACACTTATTTCAAGTAAGTAAATTTTGACCTAAAAATCAACGTTTTAGTTCTCAATGGCAATTATTAATTTTTCTAAATAATTGCATTTTAAAAGTTACCACTGCACAATTAACCACTGATGAAAGAAAGTTTATTTTTTGCTTTTAGCATAGATACAACCGTACTTTTGATATGCTCATTTTTGCTATTTCGATATGCAAAATTGTCGATATATCACCCTGCTCCTACTTATTTGTGCTTTCATTTCTTTACTTTTTCTACTCGACTTTTCTTTCTAATTAATGGTGCAAATGTATTTTTAGGCGAACAAAGCGACTACTTTTCAGCCATAGAAAATCAGGAAATTGTTCGTGCAACTTTATTAGCAGATATTGGTTTTGTGTCTATGACTGTCGCTTGGATTTTAGAAGCCAATCGTATATCACAAGGTTTTTCTGAGAAATCTGTCATTTTAATAGATAAACTTGCCTTAAAAACTATACTTATTTTTACCATTCCAATAGGTATTTGGGGGATTTTCTCCCAACTCTATATCCCATTTTTAGGCAAAGCTCAATTAGATTTTGGGCTTTGGCAAGACTCTTCTTACATAGCAAATACGCAAAATTGGGTAATTTTAAGTTGTTTGATTTTAGTGTTTTATTACGGTTTTCAGAAGTCATTTTTGTACATAATTGGCATTTGTTTATTTATTCTTGCTTTCCAAGGTCAGCATCGTTATCGAATTTTAACACCTTGTATTTTTCTCCTTTTTTTGTACTTATATCATCAAAAACGAAATTGGATTTCTCTAAGATTCGCCATTTTGATTTTAGTTGGAATCGTCATTTTTTTACCTCTCAAATACGTTGGAAAACTCATTCAACAAGGAGCAAATGTGAATGATTTAATAGAATTTTCTATTGAATATCAGGAAAGTTTTGGCATTGGAGCAAATGCTGATTTTTCGTTTTTAGATATGTACTCGTCTATTCTAACCTTGATAGACCAGCACGACAGTTTTTATTATGGCTCAACCTATTTTACCCTATTATTAGCTCCCATTCCACGACCATTTTGGGAAGACAAACCGTCTTTAATGCAATGGATGACAGATATTTCTACGCCTTCCAGAAATCTTCGAAAATTAGGAGCAGTCGCCACTATTTACGGTGAATCTTACGCAAATTTTGGGTATTTAGGTGTTTTGGTCATTCCTTTTTTATTCGCCAAATATTCTGCTCGCTGGTACAATAGCATTAAAGATGCACACCCAAAATCAGTTAGTTTATTTCTCTATTTATATTTCATGGCAATTTTAGTTCAAGTTTATCGAGACGGAATAAACGCCATTTTCATGTTTTTATCAGTCTATAATATGCCCGGTTTTTTTGTTTGTGCTTTAAGTTATGCCAAAAAATTTTCCATAACCACCTAATCATTAAACAACCACTACTATCAAAACGTCTCTACATATTTGGATGAATATGCCAAGCCATTATCAAAATGATTTATTCACTGAGCTTTCAAAATACTATGATGAATTTGAGGTTATTTACGCTCATACACACGATGATGCACGCAAAAGTCTCGGTTGGAATTTTGAAAATGCACATAATTTTAACTCAAAAACGATTGGACGAGATTTAACTATTTGGAAAATAATCCCATATTTATTTAAAAATCGTAAATCAACCCATATCGTAAATGGCATTTGGGCAGAAAGCATTTTTTTCTTTGTTATTATCCTTCTAAATCTGTTTCAAATCAATTTTTTGATATATTCCGAAGCCTCAAATCCTTTCAAAAATCGCAGTTTTTTGAAGAAAATAATTTTGCGTTTTGTGTCTGTATCAATAGCTAAACTTCTGATTATCAAAGCAAAGGGAGTTTTAGCCATTTCCATTTTTGCCTCAAATTATTTTAAAGACTTAGGCATCAACGACCGAAGAATATATCGCTTTGGATATTTTCAGAAAGAGAAGATACACTTAAAATTAACCACTAAAAAGTCCTGTATTTCATTACTTTTTGTAGGACAATTAATTGAAAGAAAAGGTATTTTCACTTTGTTAGAAGCCATTGAAAAACTTTTTGAAAAATATCAATCTTTTCACCTTTCAATAATTGGGAGTGGTATTTTGAAAGACAATATTCAGCATTTCATCAAGACACAAAACTTACAAAATGAAGTTGAACTTTTAGGCGTAATTGACTCCCAAAATGTGTCAAACTACATTGCTCAAGCCGATTTATTGGTACTCCCTTCGGTTTTTGACGGTTGGGGAATTGTGGTAAATGAAGCATTACAAAACGGAATTTCAGTCTTAATTTCCGACCAATGTGGTGCAAAAGAATTAATACGAGAAGGGAAAAATGGGTTCATTTTCAAAGCAAATAATGTGAATGACATCACTGAAAAATTGACAAATTTTATTGAATTATCACCTCACGAAAAGCTTGAAATGATGAAAGAAATACGAAAAATGAATCAAAATATTGACATTCAAATCGTCACGAAATATTTAGTTGCCTGTGTTGCTCATTCTTTAAATCAAATTTCTATAAAACCTACTGCACCTTGGCTCAAATGAAACATAGAGAAATTTTATTAATTGGCATACTTCCGCCACCTATCAACGGACAAACTATTGCTTTTCACAGCCTTAGCAAAGAATTGTCTTGTGAAATTTTAACATTAAGTGGCCAAAGACATGAAAATCTATCAGGTTTTTTGGGTAAATCTTGGACTTATCTTAGCGTTTTAGTAACCTTATTTTTCAAACTCATTCGTAAAAAATATGTGATTTATCATACCATTTCACAATCGAAGGAAGGATTTTTGAGAGATTTTCCAATCGTGATTTTAGCAAAATTTTTCGGCAGTAAAATCATTCTACACATTCATGGCGGGAATTATGATAACTTTTACGCAACACAAAATGACATTTTACAGAAGTTGATTTTGAAAATGTTGACTTCTGCCAATTCGATTATTGTTTTGTCGGAAGGACTCAAAAAAATGCTTGATTTTGCTCCAACATTAAATCCTAAAATTAAGGTTGTGAATAATGGTTTAGCATGGAGTGCGAGCAGTAAGTATCAAAAAATCAAACGATTACCTTCTAATTTGCAAATACCAATTAACATTTTATTCTTATCAAATCTTATAGAATCTAAAGGATATTGGAGCGTTTTAGAAGCCATCGAAATATTAGTAAATCAATTCAAAATCAACATTCAGGCTGATTTTTGTGGTGAATTTATCCATTATGACGATGCCATTCGCTTTGAAAATGCAAGCGATGCTGAACGTCATTTTTTTGAGTTTATTTCAAAACATCAACTAAGCAATCATGTAAAATATCATGGTATTATAGATGAACAAACCAAAATAGAATTACTACAAAAAGCTCATTTTTTCATTCTTCCCACCCAATATAAAAACGAAGGGCAGCCTATTTCTATCATTGAAGCGATGGCATATAGTTGTGTGGTTTTAACGACCAATTTTAGAGGAATTTCTGAAATGATTGAACACCATAAATCTGGCATTTTTGTGGAATATAATAACCCAAATTCTATCGTAAAACAGTTCATTCATCTAATTGAAAATCCACAAATATTTGAGAAAATATCCCAAAATTCTTTACAAAAATTTCAAGAAAAATACACTAAAGAACTTCATTTAAAGCAACTTGTAGAAGTGATAAAATCTCATACAAAACCTCAAAATGCCATTGATTTTCATTCAGAGATAGCTTTTCAATTCCAAGAAAAATACAAAAAATCAAAACAGTTTAAAGAGCGTTATTTCGTTTGGACAAGCCTAATTGACAAGTATATTTATCCCGATATGAGCGTATTAGATGTGGGTTGTGGCTCAGGGATTTTTAGTCATTATTTAGCTACAAAAAAATGTAAAGTAACAGGAATTGACGGCTCAGAAAAAATGATTGAATTATGCCAAAATAATTACGCTCAAGAGAATGTTACGCTTTCGTTTCTTCAAGATGATTTACCTTTTCAAAACCATTTAAAATATGCTAAAAAAGAGGCAATTATTTGTTCGAGTGTATTAGAATATTTACCTGATTATAAGAAAATTACTATTCAAATTTCGCAAATATTAAACGCAAATGGAATCTTGATTGTATCCATGCCAAATCAAGATTGTTGGTATCGAAAAATTGAAAAATATATCTTCCAAATTACGGGAAAACCAGATTATTTCCCACATCTCAAACAGGTTGTTAAAGCAGAGGCTTTCTCAAAAGAATTATCTGATTTAGGCTTTGAATTAAAAGAATTACAATACTATCCAAACACTCACTTTTATACCAAACTCTTCCATTATATAGGCATACACAAAAAATATACGCACACTATTTTTGTGGGAGTATATCAATTAAACTCAAACCACTAATATGATAAAAATCCTAAATATCGTTGGCGTTAGACCAAACTTCATGAAAGTTGCTCCGCTACATCGTGCTTTTGAAAATTATCCCAAAATAACCTCCAAAATCGTCCACACGGGTCAGCATTATGATAACAACATGAGTGATGTCTTTTTTGAACAATTACAAATTCCTAAACCCGACTATTATTTGGGCATTGGTGGGGGTTCACACACGGAAGTTACAGCCAAAACTATGCTCGAATTTGAAAAGGTAATTTTAAGCGAAAACCCTGATTTAGTGATAGTTGTGGGCGATGTGAGTGCAACGCTTGCGTGTGCGTTGGTGGCAAAAAAATTACACATTCCAGTTGCCCATGTTGAAGCAGGTTTACGTAGTGGCGACCATTCAATGCCTGAGGAAGTTAATAGAATGGTGGTGGATAAAATAGCTGATTATTTGTTTGTTACTGAGAAATCGGGGCTTGAAAACCTAAAACGTGATGGAGTTTGTGAAAAGAAAGTATTTTTTGTAGGTAATGTTATGATTGATTCTCTAAAATATTATCTCAAAAAAGCCCCTCAAACCTCCATTTTGAAAGATTTAGAAATTCAGCGAAACAATTTCGTAATCGTAACTATGCACCGCCCCGCCAATGTAGATTCTGAAAAAGGACTAAGCACTATTTTGACAATCCTTGAAAATACGGTAAAACATCAAAAAGTCGTTTTCCCGATTCATCCACGAACGGCTAAAAATATTAAAAATTTTGGACTCGAAAAGCGACTAAATGTTATCAAAAACCTCATTTTAACCAAACCACAAGGATATTTAGAGTTTTTACAATTGATGAAAAATGCTTCGTTAATCATCACAGATTCGGGCGGAATTCAAGAAGAAACCACTTTTTTGCAAGTACCGTGCTTGACTTTTAGAACTACAACAGAACGCCCTGTAACCGTAGAAATAGGGACAAATCAGCTTTTAGACGACCTAAATCCGCAGACGGTTCATGAAAAATTGATGGAAGTTTTGGAGGGGAAAACCTCAAAGGGACAAATTCCACCATTTTGGGACGGCAAAACGGCTGAACGAATCGCTGAGATTTTAGTATCGAAATTTACAAAATAATAATTGGCACGCAGATGTCGCAGACAAAATTAGCCCACAGATTTAACGGATTTTACCGATTTACACAGATAAAATTAAAGAAAATCGTAACTCCGTTAGGGGTATTAATATTAATCTGTTAAAATCTGCGTTGCCGAAGGCATCTGCGTCATCTGCGTGCTATCATCTTCCACTAATCAAATTATAAAAATGAAACAGCTTATCCAAAACCTAAAAACTGGCGAAACAAGTTTGGAAGAAATACCGATTCCGCAAGTAAAAAAAGGGTGTGTATTGATAAAAACGCATCGAAGTTTGGTTTCGTTAGGGACTGAAAAAATGCTCGTGGAGTTTGGAAAGGCAAATTTTATCGAAAAAGCTCGACAACAACCTGAAAAAGTAAAACAGGTTTTTGATAAGATAAAAACTGACGGATTACGACCAACCACAGAGGCAATTTTCAGAAAATTATCCGAACCTTTACCTTTGGGATATTGCAATGTTGGCGAAATTATTGCCCTTGGCGAAGGCGTAAATGAATTCAAAATTGGCGACCGTGTGACTTCAAACGGACATCATGCGGAAGTGGTTTGTGTACCTAAAAATTTGGTGGCAAAAATCCCCGATAATGTTACGGACGACGAAGCCGTTTTTACCGTTGTCGGGGCAATTGCTTTACAAGGAATTCGGCTCATTAACCCAACTTTTGGGGAAACTGTTGCCGTCATTGGCTTAGGATTAATCGGGCAACTCACCGCCGAATTATTGCAAGCCAATGGTTGCGAGGTCATTGCGTTTGATATTGACAAGACAAAAGTAGAAATGGCAACCGCCAGAGGAATAAAAGCATTTACGGTTTCGGACGGAATGGATTCGGTGAAAATTGCCCAAGAGATTACGCAAAATATAGAGGTTGATGCCGTCATTATTACTGCCTCAACTTCATCTAATGAGCTTATTTCTCGGGCTGCCCAAATGTCTCGGAAGCGTGGACGAATTGTATTGGTAGGCGTGGTTGGCTTAAATATTCAACGAGCAGATTTTTACGAAAAAGAGCTTTCTTTTCAAGTTTCATGCTCGTATGGAGCGGGACGTTATGATGAAAATTATGAGCAAAACGGACAGGATTACCCAATCGGTTTTGTGCGTTGGACGGTAAAACGGAATTTTGAAGCCGTGTTAAATGCCATTTCATCAGGACGTTTAAATGTGAAGTCTTTAATTACAGAAGTAATTGATTTTCAAGACTATAAACAAATTTATAATAATATTGGCAAGTCAAAAACTATTGCTTCAATCTTGAAATATCCCGATAATATTGACCTTTCACAAACCAGTATTTCTTTACAAAATCACACATTTCAAGCTACCGAAAACGTATTGGGAATTATTGGTTCGGGAAATTTTACAAAGGCGACAATTCTTCCAAATTTGACGAAACTCAAAGCCAATATCAAGTATTTGTCTTCCGCTTCGGGCTTGTCGGGAACGTTGTTGGCGAAGAAATTTGGCGTTCATTATTCCACAACTAATAACGAAGATATTTTAAAGGATTCAGACGTTTCTGCCGTCATTATTGCCACTCGCCACGATACTCACGCTCGTTTGTGTATTGAGGCTCTACAAGCAGGAAAACACGTTTTTGTTGAGAAACCTTTGGCTTTGCATCACACAGAATTGGAAGAAATTATTGAGGTTTATCAAAAATCTAACAAGACTTTAACGGTTGGCTTTAATCGTAGATTTTCACCATTTTCTCTGGATTTAAAGAAACAATTAGGCAGTTCTAATATACCCATAAATGTGATTATTACGGTGAATGCAGGAGAAATTCCTCAAAATCATTGGACACAAAATATGAATATTGGAGGTGGGAGAATCATTGGAGAAGCCTGTCATTTCATTGATTTAATTACTTATTTTTCAGACAGTTTAGTGGAAAGCGTAACGATGAATTCAATGGGACAAAATCCTAAAGAAAATACAGATAACGCAACCATTTTGTTGAAATATCAAAACGGGTCAATGGGCGTAATTAACTATTTTTCCAACGGAAATAAAGCCTATTCCAAAGAAAGAATTGAAGTTTATTCACAAGGGCGAACGATGATAATTGATAATTTTCGGAAGTCAGAATATTTCGGAACAAAGGCTTCGGGAATGTCTCGAAGTCAGGACAAAGGTCATTTTAGACAATTTGAACTGTTTTTGGAACGTCTCAAAAATGGTGGAAAAGCCATTATTCCTATCGAAGAAATTATCAATACAACCCAAGCGAGTTTGGCGGCAATAGAGTCTCTCAAACTTGGAACATGGCTGAAAATTTAATTTTTGATAAATACCATTCACACAATAAACTCTTCAAAATAAGCTACTAAGGCACATTTTTTGCTACAATAACAACACACAGTTTTTAAAATCTAAATCAAAACGAAATGAATATCTTTCCGCCAGAGGATTGTTCATGGATTAAAGATTCTTTTAGAGGAAAAGTCGTTATTTTAGCTTCTTTTTTAGTGCTAATCAATCTTTTTAACCTTGTAGCTCAATCATCAGATGAAATTAATTCGTCTGAAAAATCGGCTATTGTTTCTTCTGAAAAAAATTCTGAAAAGGCTCTCCGAAAATTGACAAAAGTCCTCAAATCTGATGCCAAAAGTAATTTCAAAAAAACTTTACAGTTAGCCAACATAAATAATTGGACTCTACAAAAAACGCTTCCTGATGGTAGAACAATGGCTTTGCAAGGCATTGACGAAACCGAAAACCCCATTTATTACATCACGCATGGGCAAGTTTCACCCTCCGCTTGTACACGTACCAATTCGCTTTATGCAGGCGGAAGTTTAGGTGTAAGTTTGAGTGGTGCAAGTTCAGTTGTGAGGAATAAATTAGGACTTTGGGACGGCGGATTGGTCAGAAGCACTCATCAAGAATTGGGCGTTAGTAGAATCACGCAAATTGATGCTCCACCCTATTTAAATGAACACGCCACGCACCTTGCAGGCATACTTATTGGAACGGGCGTAAACAAACAAGCACGGGGAATGGCTTATGGTGGTAGTTTGAAAGTCTGGGATTTTGGCGATGATGTTTCTGAAATGGCTTTTGCTGCCAAAAGTTTATTGGTTTCAAATCATTCTTATGGTGTTTTGGCAGGTTGGGTTTTTAATCCCGACCGAAGCGGAATTATTTTTAGAGATGATAATCTAAAATGGGAGTGGTGGGGAGATACAACTATCTCAAAAACAGAAGATTATCGTTTTGGATTTTATGACAAAAAATCAAGCGACATTGATAAAATTGCGTACAATGCTCCCTATTATCTCATCGTAAAATCGGCAGATAATAAACGAACAGAAACGGGACCTCCCGCAGGAACGCCCTATTATTTCAGAAATACAAATACGAAAAGTACCATTTCAAGAAGTAGGAATGACAGTTTTGATACCATTCCGATGGATGGGAATGCTAAAAATATCATTACCGTTGGAGCGATTGACGGCGGAGACGTTGTACCAACCAAACCAAGCGACATCAAAATGTCTGCATATAGTAGTTGGGGACCCACCGACGATGGACGCATAAAACCTGATATTGTGGGTACAGGCGACGGTATTTTATCAGCCTCCTCTAATGGCGACGATGCCTATACAACACTCAGCGGAACGTCGGTAGCAGCACCCAATATTGCAGGTTCATTATTGCTTTTACAGGAATTTTATGCTCGTAAAAACTACGGATTTACGATGCGTTCTTCAACGTTAAAAGGCTTGGTTTTACACACTGCCAACGAAGCAGGAACAACACAAGGGCCTGATTATCAATTTGGTTGGGGGCTTCTCAATACTGAAAGAGCGGCTCAGGTGATTGACAATAAAGACCAAAATCATTTCATTTCAGAAAGTCTTTTATACCAAAATTCTATCAATACCATTCAAGTAGTTGCATCTGGCAAAAGCCCAATTACAGCAACTATCTGTTGGACAGACCCCGAAGCTACGCCAACCGAAGCAAAAGCCGAAAACTTAAATAGCCGTAAACCTAAGTTAATCAACGATTTAGACATCAGAATTAGTGATGGAACAAACACCTATTATCCTTGGGTTCTGAATCCCGATGCACCAAGTCAGGGAGCAACGCAAGGCGATAATTTCAGAGATAACATTGAACAAATCTATATCGAAAAACCTGTTTATGGCAAAACTTACACAATTACAGTTCGTCATAAAGGTTCTGTATTGAAAGGCGACATTCAATATTATGCCATGATTGTGAGCGGTGTTAGTAGCACTCCATGCCAACTTTCAGCTTCAATTGCCTCCGCAGGTAATACTTCCTTATGTAAAGGTGCGGTGAAATTATTAACCAATTCTGGGACAAATCTATCTTACGTTTGGAGTTGGAATGGGCAACAAATTCCCTTATCAAATGCCAATTCTTATCATGTAAAATTCGCAGGAAATTATACCGTAACCGTTACGCAAGGCAAATGTTCTTCAACCTCTCCGATTATCACGGTAGAAAATGCCCAAACGCCAACTGTTTCGTCAGATAATGGCTCAAATATTTGTGCTGGCAATGTCAATTTGAGCGTTAAAAACCTTACGGGAACAGGTATTACTTATCAATGGTTGAAAGACAATAGCAATATTTCTAAAGCTACCAATTCAACATTAGCAGTTACGGCAACAGGTAATTATTCTGTAAAAACAACGCAAAATGGCTGTTCGGCAACGTCACTACCATTCGTCATTACGAGTATGGGAAATAGTATTTCAACCAAACCTTCAACTGGAAAATACTTGCTGATAAACGGGCGTTCGACCACTATTCAAACGGTCTTAACGGATAATTTGCCTTATACTTTTCAATGGTTTAAAGATGGCGTGAAAATTCAGAATGCAACCCAATCAAGTATTTCCATTAATCAGGCAGGCAAATACACCGTTCAAATGACTTTGGGTAAATGTACATCGACTTCGGGGGTCGTGGAGTTTGTAAAAGTGAGTAATGCACGAGTAATGAGTTTTGATGATTTCATGCAAGATGTCGAGCCAGAAACTTTAATCATTTCGCCAAATCCAACGAATGAATGGCTAAAAATTCAGTATTTATCGAAGCAAAATATCCCGACTGAACCTTCGGTAGAAATCATTAACGCATTGGGATTAAATGTTTTATCAGATAAATTAGAGAAATTACAAGACAATACTTTCACGAAAGAAATTAACGTAAAAAGTCTATCCACAGGAATGTATTTTGTGAGAATTATTGATGGAGAACAGGTACTTGTGAAGAAGTTTATTCGGGGGGAGTAAATACGATATAAAATTAGACCACAGATTATATAGATTTGACTGATTTACACAGAGTCGCACCAATAGAGAAATTAAACTCCGTTACGGGCAAAAATCTGTTATATCTGTACAATCTGTGGTCTATTGTTGTCTTGCGACAAACATTCGATAGTTTTGTTTTATATTATTCCTAATCTCCCAATTTCTTATAACGAATACGCTTCGGCGTGGCATCGTTACCCAAACGTTTTTTACGGTTATCTTCATAATCAGAGAAGTTTCCTTCAAACCAATAAACCTGCGAATCCCCTTCAAATGCTAAAATATGCGTGGCAATTCTATCCAAGAACCATCTATCATGGGAAATTACAACGGCACAACCACCAAAGTTTTCTAAGGCTTCTTCCAAAGCACGAAGCGTATTTACGTCCAAGTCGTTGGTAGGTTCATCTAAAAGCAAAAGGTTTGCCCCTTCTTTCAACATCATCGCCAAATGCACACGGTTTCTTTCTCCACCCGAAAGATTACCAATTTTCTTTTCTTGGTCAGCTCCGTTGAAGTTAAACTTACTCACATACGCACGAGCATTCACTTGTTTTCCACCTAAAAGCGTCATTTCTGTACCACCCGAAACCGTTTCAAACACCGATTTTTCTGCTTTTAGTTGGTTATGTTCTTGGTCAACGTAAGCCATTTGTACGGTATCTCCTACTTCAAAACTTCCCGAATCTGGTACTTCTTGACCCGTAATTAATCTGAATAAGGTCGATTTACCAGCACCATTTGGACCAATAATTCCCACAATTCCCGCAGGAGGTAATGAGAAGGTAAGGTTTTCAAATAATAATTTATCACCATAAGCTTTAGTAACACCTTGAACTTCAATTACTTTATTGCCAAGACGTGGACCTGCTGGGATAAATAATTCTAATTTTTCTTCTTTCTGACGGTTTTCTTCCGACATCAATTTATCATAAGCATCTAAACGAGCTTTAGATTTCGACTGACGAGCTTTTGGAGACATTCGTACCCATTCCAATTCTCGTTGTAAAGTTTTCTGACGACGAGATTCTGTTTTCTCTTCCATCGCCAAACGATTTTGTTTCTGCTCTAACCATGAAGAGTAATTTCCTTTCCACGGAATACCTTCGCCTCTGTCTAATTCCAAAATCCAACCCGCTACGTTATCCAAGAAATAACGGTCGTGCGTTACGGCAATCACCGTTCCTTTGTATTGGCGTAAGTGTTCCTCTAACCAAAGTACCGACTCAGCATCTAAGTGGTTGGTAGGTTCATCTAATAAAAGTACATCTGGTTCTTGCAACAATAAACGACAAAGAGCCACACGACGTTTTTCACCTCCCGAAAGATTAGCCACATTGGCATCTGATGGCGGGCAGCGTAAAGCGTCCATCGCACGTTCCAAACGAGTATCTAATTCCCAAGCGTTGAAATGGTCAAGTTTTTCTTGTACTTCGCCTTGGCGTTCTAATAATTTGTCAAAATCAGCGTCTGGGTCGCCAAAAGCTTCATTGATTTCGTCAAATTCTTTCAACAAGCCTACAATTTCAGATACGCCTTCTTCTACAATTTCCTTAACAGTTTTAGTTGGGTCAAGCTCTGGTTCTTGTTCCAACATTCCCACAGAATAACCTTGCGAGAATACAATATCGCCCGTATAGCTTTTATCTTTTCCTGCAATAATTCTTAACAAAGAAGATTTCCCCGAACCGTTCAAACCCAACACACCAATTTTTGCTCCGTAGAAGAAAGAGAGGTAAATATTTTTTAAGATTTGTTTCTGAGGTGGAACGGTTTTAGAAACTCGCTCCATTGAAAATATTATGGTTTCTTGACTCATTTGATTTTAAATATTTGTATTGTTCAAAGATAGTACAAACATTAATGTACCCCAAATTTTGGAAGGAATCTAAGTCTGTAAAATCTTCATAAATAGATATTTTAAAATGAATAAAAAGCACAAAACGGTTATTATTAACATCAAAAATTTAGGACTTCATACTTAATACTTCGTACAATCCTCTATATTTAAGATACTTCACCGTTTCTTTCCGTACCTTTGTGGTTAAATTAAGCGAATAAAATTTATGACTTTCGAGGATTTTGAACTCAACAGACAATTACTAAACGCCATTGAAGAAGCTGGTTATCAATCACCTACGCCAATTCAAGAACAAGCCATTCCATTAGTTTTGGGTGGACACGACGTTTTGGGTATTGCACAAACAGGAACAGGTAAAACAGCGGCGTATGTATTGCCTATTTTAATGAAAGTCAAATACGCACAAGGAACGGATATGCGTGTGCTGATTCTGGCACCAACCCGTGAATTAGTGATGCAAATTGACGAAGCTATCAAACAATTAGCTAAATATACAGATGTTCGCCATGTAGCTTTGTATGGAGGATTAGGTCCAAAAACACAGATTGAAACACTCCAAAAAGGTATTGACATTATTGTGGCAACTCCTGGGCGATTCATGGATATTTATTTGAAAGGTGAAATTGGCGTTAAAGAACTAAAAACGCTCGTTTTGGATGAAGCCGATAAAATGATGGATATGGGTTTTATGCCTCAAATTCGGAAGATTTTGGAGGTAATTCCTTCAAAAAAACGTCAGAACTTACTGTTTTCGGCAACTTTTCCGCCACGTGTTGAAAACCTTTCGCATGAGTTTTTAGAGTTTCCGCATAAAGTTGAAGTATCGCCACAAGCTACAACGGCGAGTATGGTTACCCAAAAATTGTATCAAGTACCCAATTTCATGACCAAAATTAACCTTTTGGGAATGCTCATGCGTGACCACGAGACGTTTAAAAGAACAATCATTTTTTGCAGAAGTAAAGAATACGCAGATAATATTTTTAAGTTTTTGGGTAGGAAAGTCGTTGGTGAAAACAAGATTCGGGTAATTCATGCAAACAAAGGACAAAATACTCGTATCAACTCGATGGAGGATTTCAAAGAAGGAAATATTCAAGTGTTAGTTGCTACTGATGTTGCCGCCAGAGGCATTGATATTCAAATGGTTAGCCATGTTGTAAATTTCGATGTACCCCTTATTTATGAAGATTATGTTCATAGAATTGGGCGTACAGGACGAGCAAACCAAACGGGGGAAGCCATCACTTTTATGACTGAAGCGGAAGAGTATCACATTGGGAAAATTGAAAAATTGATAAAAATGAGCATTCCCCGTGAGCCACTTCCTGCGGAATTAGATGTTTTAGATACGCCATTTGTTGAAAAACAAATCATGCTTCGTGAAATAGACGAACAACGCAAGCGTGAAGACCCAACTTTTAAAGGTGCTTTCCACGAGAAAAAGGATTTCAAAGTAAAAGCCAAAGAGAAAGAGGTAAAAAATAAAAAACAGATTATTGCAGGCGGAAAAGAATCTCGAAAAGGGAATTTTGGAAAATCATCAAGCAGTAGCGGAGAAAGGAAAAACAGAGGGGCAAAAAAGGGTGGAAATAGTAGAAAGGGACGGCAATAAGTTTAGTGGTGATTTAGTTAATTTATTGTAGTGGCTAATAGCATTAGCCCAATCACGAATTAAAACAGGCTAATACTATTAGCCACTACAAATGCTCATGACTTTAAAAAACATATTCCTTTTCATCTGCTTATTTCCAAGCATGATTTTTGCCCAAGATGCAAAGCAAAAAGATGCTTTACAAGAAGTCATAAAAACGGAAAAAGCCTTCGCCCAAACGTCAATTGACAAAGGAACGAAAAAAGCTTTTGGTGAATTTTTATCGAAAGAATCTATTGTTTTTAATAAAAATATGCCTGTTGATGGACTTGATTATTGGCAAAAAAATGATTTTAAAGGCGTTATTACTTGGCAACCAACCTTAGCAGAAATTTCGGGTTCGATGGATTTGGCTTATACCGTTGGCAATTGGCAATTTCATACTGAATTGGCAACAGATAAACCTGTCACTTTCGGCAGTTTTATTACGCTTTGGAAAAAACAGACTGATAATTCATGGAAAGTTGCCCTTGACGCAGGTATTTCACATCCAGAAACGATTGCTGAAAATATCGCAGAACTTTATCCAACATTCAAGCCAATGGAACTCAAAAATCAATTGGTTTTAGCAGAAAGAATGGTTTTTATGAACGATCATTTTTATTGGAAAAATGCCAAATCATCACTCAATCCATTTGAACCACATCTTGCTCAAAACGTAAGAATTTACCGTAAAAATCAGAAGCCAATTATCGGGAAAGAATTAGGCAAAGCATTTCTGAAAAAAACTTACGATAAAAATATTGTTTATACAGGCTTGAAAGCAATTGCCTCAAATGCAGGCGATTTAGTATGTGTTTACGGGGTAATTTCAGGAGCAGGAAAATCTGGAAACTATGTAAGAATTTGGAAGCAGGAAGCGAAGGATTCTTGGAAAATTGTAGTGGAAATGGTGGATATGTGATGTTTGTCTGGACTATGATTTTTTTAAATCAGCACTAAGATTTCTTAGATTAATAGATTTCAAGACAAAAGATTACATCCTAAAATCCATCAATCCAAAAAATCTTAGTACAGATACATTTATCAATCCTAAAATCCATCAATCTAAAGAATCTTAGTTTAAAAGAAAATGGGGTAAAAAGTATCAAAACTTTTTACCCCATTTTTTATACTTCTCGAAAGTTCTTTCTACTTTCGAGAAGTTCTGTATTTCAAACCTGTTTTTTATTTATGAGCTTACAATTCACAACTCACTCATTCACAAATCACTAAATAAACTAAACTAATTCTGCAATAACGGTTTCTCCGCCCACAGGTCTATCTTCAAGATTTACTAAAATTTTTGCATCTAAAGGCAAGAAAATATCAATTCTTGAGCCAAATTTGATAAAACCAAACTCTTTTCCTTGTTCAACGGCTTGTCCTTCTTTCACATACCAACAAATTCTACGAGCCAAAGCACCTGCAATTTGACGAAAAAGAACTTCTGTTCCATTGGCGTGTTTTGTCACGATGGTTGTTCTTTCATTATCTGTACTCGATTTTGGATGCCAAGCTACCAAGAATTTCCCTGGGTGATATTTAAAATAAGAAACAATTCCAGAAATTGGATTAAAATTAATATGCACGTTAATTGGCGACATAAAAATTGACACCTGACGACGTGGACCTTTGAAGTATTCAGTTTCTACAACTTCTTCAATTACAACCACTTTACCATCAGCAGGTGCGATGATATGCTTAGGATTTTGAACCGTAGTACGTTTTGGAACACGAAAAAATTGAAGCACAATTATGGCTAAAATAACACTAAGAACTACGAAAATTTTACGTATTGTGTCATTATCAGGGAAAAAATAAGCAATTGCACTATTCAAAATGATAATAAAAATAGTGGCTACCAAAATAGTTCCTTTGCTTTCTCTGTGGATTGTCATTGTTTTAGGGAATGTTTGATTTACAAAGTTACAGAAAATCTCTGGATTTTGAGAATTAGCCAGCGGATTCAGTATTAGGCATAATCTAAAATATAATTCAGATGGATTTGGTTTTGGGAAATTCATCTTATAAAACATTATTTTTGTTTTTTTTAGAAACAACGCAACTCAATAAATTAAACGTTCGTACTTATAAAATACATTGATAGCTTTAACGTTTGAGAAATATTTTTTTCGCAGCAATGCCGTCAAAATGCCCATTACCATAGACCGAAGCCATACACTCAAAGACCTGCTTGACGGATGCCTAATTGGTAATCCTAAGTGTCAGGAATTGCTCTATAAGCAGTTCTATGGCTATGCTATGAGCGTTTGTTTGCGTTATACTCGTACTCACGACGAAGCTATTGAGATTGTAAATGATGGATTTATAAAGATTTTTAACAACGCTGATAAAGTCGATTTATCAAAATCTTTTAAAAATTGGCTTAGGAAAATCATGGTAAATACGGCGTTGGATTATTATCGCCACAATCACAAACATTATAATCACGAAGATATACAAGAAGGTGAATATCATTTGACTGACAATACCGATGCTTCATCTGATGTATCCTATGAAGAACTTTTGGGTCTAATACAAAAACTCTCGCCAGCCTACCGAACGGTTTTTAGTTTGTTTGTAATTGATGGATATTCACATGAAGAAATTGCAGAGATGTTAGAAATTTCAATTGGAACATCAAAATCCAATTTAGCGAGAGCCAGAATTAATTTAAGAGAAATGTTGAGCAAAATGTAAAAATATTTCTTCTGAAAATCGAATATAACAACTATTTAAAATTGTCAAAAGACAATTATCAAAAATGTCAGATAAGTGGTGGGATATGCCTGATGATGAACTGGATGACCTTTTCAGAGAAGCCTCTGATAAGGTAGAAATCCCGTTTGATTCGTCGGCATTCGACAAACTCAGACATAAAATTGACAATCAACCCGAAGTCGTCGCTCCCAAAAGTGTCAAGAAAAGGTGGTTGTTGCCGCTTGCCCTTCTACTTTTAGTTGGGGTGGGAATGGTATATTATTTCGTGAATAAAAAACCTGAAATAAGCACGCCTAACCATACGATTACAAGCAATTCTAACAATCAATCAAATAAATTATCGGCTGAATCTTCTGAAAAAAATAAAGTGGATAATAAAAATCTATCTTCAGCAACTACCGATAATAAAAGTATTGATGTAGCTAAAAATATTGAGTCCTCAAAAAATAGCAAGGCTTCAAACTTAAAAGAAGGTAATGATAGGAATACGCTGTCGCCTCAAACGAAAGTGAATAATAATGGTGATTTGTTAGCAAAGAATTTAGCAATAAAAGAAAGATTTACGACTCAAAATGATAAGCAGCAATCGTTAAAAATTATAGAAAATAAGAATACCGAAAAAATCATTCCTTCGTCAGCAACGGAATCTGTAAAAACAGTAAAAGAAGAAAATGCGTCAGCGAATAGTCTAATCAACAGTCCAGAGTTCTCTTCAAAATCAATCGAAAGCTCTTTTGAAACTGAAAAAGTAAAAAGTAATTTTAATAATCAATGGAAAGTTAAAAACAAGAAAGTATCATCTCATAAAAATCAGTTTCATAGATTAACTCTCTCAAATAAAAGTGAAAATATTGGTTTTGAAACCATTAGTATAATTCCTCAAAAAACTGAAAAAGAAGAAATTGTAAATAGAACAAATTTCTTTGGAATTGATAATTTAACAAGCAAGAAAACTAAATCTCTTTTAACGAATTTGGAAGTTGATTTACCACCTTTTGTTGATAGTCTGCCAAGACCAAAATCAAAACCAAAAATGTCTCGATTTGGTGTAAGATTAGCCTTATCACCTGATATTAATTCGATTGAGAAATTACAAACCTCAGCTTTAAGTAGTTCTTTGGGACTTTTATTTGAATATGGACTTAGTAAAAAATGGATTTTACAAACAGGGTTGACGTATTCAAACAAAAAATATGGAGGAGAATTTGACTATTATCATAGTTGGGCAGATACTTGGCAAAAGTATCATCCATCTAAACCCGTAGAAGTTGATGGCGGTTGTAAAGTTATTGACATTCCGCTGAATTTACGTTTTAATGCCTTCCAGAAACCCAGACAAACGTGGTTTGTAAGTGCTGGAATTTCATCGTATTTGATGCTCAACGAATCTTACACCTACAACTATGCGTGGGGAACGCCCAAAACTGTTAACTGGCAAGATAAAACCTCGTATTATTGGAGTACCTTAAATCTATCCATTGGTTTAGAAAAACAGCTTACCAAACATTTAACTATTCAAGCAGAACCTTATTTAAAAACGCCACTTGTTGGGGTCGGGCGTGGTTCTGTCAATTTGTACAGTAGCGGTATTTTATTTTCTACAAAATTCAATTTCTAATTCACTCTCAAAATCATAGATTCTAAAGTTAAACCCGGACCAAAAGCACCACTCAAAATGTTTTTACCTTTGTCGGCTTCTGTTGTATTTTTCAAGATTTCGTTCAAAACAAAAAGTACCGTACAAGACGACATATTTCCGTAATCTCGTAAAACTTGATACGCATATCTATTGTCTTCTTTGGTAATTTCCAAAGCTGTTTCAATGGCTTCTAAAATCGCCTTTCCTCCTGGGTGCATGGCATACAAATCAATTGCCGAATTAGCGATTCCTGAATTCATTAATAATCTATCAATGAGCGACTTAATCCCTAATTTTACTAATTTAGGAATATAAGAAGTCAGGGTCATTTCAAAACCAAAATCTGCTACTTTCCAAGCCATATCTTGCTTGCCTTCAAAATATAAATCACAGAAAAAAGAGTGTAATTCAAGACTTTTTTCTTGACCTTTACTTTCAACCAAAACAGCAGCGGCTCCGTCTGCAAAAAGAGCATTTGAAAGCAAGAAATCTTCTTCCATTTTCTTTTGGAAATGAAGCGTACACAACTCAACACAAACTACTAAAACCTTCGCATTGGGGTTCGCCTTGCAAATGGTATCAGCCATTTTTAAACCATTAAAAGCACCGTAACAACCCATAAAATTGATGGCGGTCCGCTGAATGGTTGTATCTAAATTCAAAGCAGAAATAATCTCAATATCTAATCCGGGAGCATACATTCCCGTGCAACTAACCGTTACAATATGGGTAATTCCTTTTGTATCAATATTGAGATTTTCAATTGCCTTCAAACATAGCGGTAAAGCAAATTTTTGGTAGGCAATCATCCGCTGAGAAATAGTTGGAAATGGCTCTAAATCTGGACTTTGGGGATAAAATTGATATGCTGAATAAGGTTTACCATAATCTGCTAAAACCGAATGCCGTTGAGCAATTTTTGTGGTTTTATACAAAGCTTTGAGTTTTCGTTGGTCATATTCGTCCATTTGCAAAGCAGAAGCCATAAATTCCGCAATTTGCATTTGAGGAAAACAATTTTCTGGAACAGCCGTACCGATAGACGTGATAAAACTCATTTTAGCTTTGGATTGGGTGGAGTGATTAGGAAATGTAGATGATAACTAAAAACCTAACAACATTTAATATACGAAGTAACAACGACTATTGTTTGAATACTGTCAGTTAAATGTCAAATATTGATATTTTTTTAGAGGTTTGTCAATGCTATAAAACATAAGAATCTGATAATAAACTCCTTACCAATGAACCATTTTCTAATTACCAATAACTAATTACCTTTCCCTAAATATCCTAAAGTTTTATCAACCAATCGTCCGTGAGTAGCTTCTAAAGTGACAAACTTAGAAGGTTTTATAAGTTTAGTTAATGGGAGAACTTTCTGAATGGGCATTACTTTATCGTATTTTCCCATAAAAACCTGCACATCTATTTGTTGTTGATTGATTAAATCTGCGATTTTTTTGATGTCAAATCTTAATTGATAAAAACCTACCCAAGCCTGATAAAGCTGCTTCTGCTTTTGGGGAGTATCCACCATCATTTTAGCAAATTTCAGCACACTTTTATGTACCAAACCTACTTTCACTAATATTTCTGCGGGTGCATAAAGTTTATGATTGTGTTTTAGCACTGAGTAAAAAATCTTGCGAGAAAAGCCAAAGCGAGTAGCTAAAGTATAAACGGGGTCTTCCGTAACACCGTCGGGAGCTAATAAGAAAAGTTGCTCAATTCTTTCATAAAAAGCCTCAACAGTCGCCAAAGCAAAGCGTCCACCCATACTGAATGCGATAATTGAAAAAGAATTAATTTGATTTTTTTGAAGGAAATCGGTCATGAAGTTTTTCCAAACCTCCTTCGTAATCATGCTATTTTCAGCACCTTCATTTTTACCATGAAAAGGCAAATCAAATAAATAGGTAGTATATTGATTTTCAAAGGTTTGGGCAAATTGCTGAAAACACGAAAAATCCTGCCCCATTCCATGAAAGGCGAGCAGGATTTTTGTACCATTTCCTATTTTTTGATAGTGTAAGTTCATCATGTAGCCCGATGTTTCACATCGGGCTGGTAATATTTTATTCCGATGTAAAACATCGGGCTACATTTTAATGTCCTGATTTTCCACCAGTAACTACTTCTTTATCAAAGTCAATTCCTTGTTTGCGAAGAACACCTTGTACGATAATTCCGAAAATAAATAAATACGCAAAACAAGCTGCTGCTAATAAATATGACGTTTGGATTCCGAATGAATCAGCAATTTTTCCTTGAACAACAGGAATAATTGAACCTCCCAAAATCATCATGATTAAAAATGCAGCACCTTGGTTGGTAAATTTACCTAAACCAGCCGTTCCCAATGAGAAAATACTTGGCCATAAAACCGAACAGAATAATCCACCAGAAATTAAAGAAAATAAAGCAACAGGTCCTTCTGTCATTACACCAATGATGGTCATAATTGCACCTAAAGCCGTGAAAAGCAACAACAAACGAACAGGTTTTTCATTACTTGCGAAGTAAGCGATAATCATCACCAAAATACAAACTGCATACGGTAATAAATCCGTTACATCACCACTATAAAGGGCATTTACAAATAATACAATGGCAAAAGCTACGAAAGGAACAACAAAAGTTAAAATCTTTTTCATTGAAGCAGAAGGATTAAAATTACTGATAGAAGCCGTCCAACGACCCACCATCATACTTCCCCAGAACAATGAAATATATTTTGAAATTTGAGAAGAATCTAAGTTTTGAGTATGCTTCAAATATTCTCCTAAGTTCGACCCAATCGTTACCTCCACACCTACATAAACAAAGATGGCAGTCATACCCAAAATCGCTTGTGGATATTGTAAAACAGAACCTGCATTTTGAATTTCACCCGATTTAGTTACAAGGGCATAAGCCAAGTAACCAATCATTAAAACAACCATTAAAATAAAGGTGAAAATGATAGCTGTTTCAATTGAAAAAGCAACGGCAACTCCTACGCAAATTACCAAAAATGCCATTGGTAAACCAATCACCACATTACTTACCTGCACATCTTCGTCATTCTTGATACGTGGTAAATTTGAACGCCAAAAGAATAAAGCCATCAAAGCAAATAATGCTCCCAAACACAAATAAGGTAATTTTACATCTTCAATTGAAGCATTGGCTGCGGCATCTTTAGAGATTGAACCAAAGATTGCATAAGAAACTAAAGCAGGTCCAATTGTTCCTCCTAAGTTATTAACTGCACCACCTAAATTGATACGTTGAGCACCCGTTTCTGGAGGTCCTAAAGCAATCATAAATGGCTGTGTTGCCGTTTGTTGTAATGAGAATCCAAGTCCAACAATAAACAAACCTGCAAGCAATAAAGGATAAGAAGCCGTTTGAGCCGCAGGATAAAACAATAATGTTCCAATTGCCGAAATCAAAAGACCAATGACAATTCCGTTTTTGTAACCAATTTTATTCAGAATATCCCCTCCCATAATACGTGAGAAAATTAAATAAAGCACAGAACCAATAAAATATGCCGCATAAAAAGCAAAGTCAACCAATTGAGCTTGGGTCTGACTTAAAGCAAATTTTTCTTTGAATAAAGGTATTAATATTCCATTTGATGCTGCCACAAAACTCCAAAAAAACCAAACGGTCATTAAGGTGTACAGGGCTGATTGATTACTTTTTGTTGATTGTTGTGTCATGAAATTTAAAGTTTTGGGATAATTGATTAGAATTGAATCCAAATCTACTATTTTTCAAAGTAAAATTTGTGCTTCTTTGCATCTATAATGAATATATTTTTAGGTTTTTGGGTAAAAACCAAAGAAAATTCTCTTTTATAATCATAAAACAAGTAATAAATTACATATTATGCCCTTAGAACAAACTTTTCGTTGGTTTGGGACGAAAGACCCAGTACCATTAGCTCATATTCGTCAGGCAGGAGCAACAGGAATTGTAACCGCCCTTCACCACCTTCCCAACGGTGTTATTTGGGGTATTGATGAGATACAAAATCGTAAAGCTGAAATCGAAGCAGCAGGTTTAAATTTTTCGGTTGTAGAAAGCGTACCTGTACACGAAGACATTAAAAAGCGTTCGGGGAATTATCGTCAGTATATTGAAAATTACAAACAATCACTTATCAATTTAGGAAAAGCGGGTATTGATACGGTTTGTTATAATTTCATGCCCGTTCTCGATTGGACTCGTACTGATTTGGACTATGCTTTACCAGACGGTTCAACAGCACTGCGTTTTGATGCTACCGAATTTGCGGCTTTTGAAGTTCATATCTTGAAAAGACCAAATGCTGAAGCTAATTATACAGAAGCACAATTAGCAAAAGCGGGCGAATGGTTTGCTAAAGCCTCACAAGCACAAAAAGATAAATTGATTCGTAATATTATTGCAGGATTACCGGGAAGTGAAGAAAGTTTTACGGTAGAAGAATTTGCTCAAGTTTTGAAAACTTATGATGAAGTTGGCGATAAAGAACTGAGAAATAACTTGTACGATTTCCTTCGTGAAATTACGCCTGTTGCCGAAGAAGCAGGTATCAATTTAGCCATTCACCCAGACGACCCTCCTTTCCCGATTTTAGGTCTTCCACGTGTAGTAAGTACAGAAGCTGATGCACAACAAATTTTACAAGCCTACGAAAGTGCAAATAACGGATTGTGTTTCTGTACAGGAAGCTACGGCGTGCGTCCAGATAATGATTTAGTAGGAATGGTTGAACGCATGGGAAGCCGAATCAACTTTGTGCATTTAAGAGCTACCAAAAGAGATATTGAAGGCAATTTCCACGAAGCCGACCACTTAGACGGCGATGTAGATATGTATGGCGTAATGAGAGCTTTGGTTTTGGAACAAAAAAGCAGAATTGAAGCAGGTAGAAAAGATTATCGTTTGCCATTCCGTCCTGACCACGGACACAGAATGTTGGACGACCTTAATCCAGAAAAACGTACAAATCCGGGTTATACAGCCATTGGTCGCTTACGTGGTTTAGCAGAATTAAGAGGTTTGGAATTGGGGATTTTGAGAGGTTTGGAATAAAACGCTGATGACGCTGATACTTCGTAACGCAGATTTAGAGGATTTTATCATTTCAGAGATTAGCCAACTTTTCAAAAAGTTGGCTAATCTTATTTACTCAATGTTGGGCAAACAGACTTACCTATAAATTATTTCTTTCCTCTATTTTAAGCTAAATGGGAAGTCACCCAAATGATAAATTCACTCTTTTTCCTAATCCTTGCTCAAAAATTCGATAAAGGGTAGATATTTGAATATCACATTGACCGTTTTCAATTCTTGAAATATAACTTTTTTTAGTCCCTATTTTTACTGCCAACTCCTCTTGTGTCATTTTAGCCTCTTTACGAGATTCTTTTAACATCTCGCTAATAACAAAATATTGAGCTTTTTCTTCAAATACATCTCTATCGTGTGTTCCAATTTGACCGTATTTAATATTTAAAAGTTCATCAAATGACTTCGCTTTTTTTAGTTTTTCGATTTCCATTTTCTTAAAGTTTTTGTTCAAAATACTCTTGCATTAATTTTTCAGCCAACTCTATTTCTTTTTTAGGAGTCTTCTGTGTTTTCTTTTGGAAAGCATTAAAAAGAACAACTATTTTACCTTCATCAAAACAACAAAAAATACGGTAAATATTACTCCCAACTTCTATTCTAACCTCATATAGCCCATCTGTACCTGTGAGATGTTTCAGAAATTTTTCTGGGACTCTTTCTATTGTCCGTATAATTGTAAAAACGTATTCTATCTTTTCTTGTACTTTCTGAGGTTGTTCAACATAGAAATCAATAAAATAATCTTCATGAAAAATAATAGTTCGTTCCAAAATAAAAAGTTATCTTTAAAGTTATCAAAAAATCAACAAATTACTACTACACTTTCCCTTTCAAAAAGTCAGCCGTATAATTTCCTTCGATTTTTACCATTGTTTCGGGTGTACCTTCAAAAGTGATATAACCACCTTTATCTCCGCCTTCTGGACCAATGTCAATAATATGGTCAGCCGATTTTATCACTTCCATATTATGTTCAATGATAATGACCGAATCGCCCTGTTCTACCAAAGCATTGATGGCTTTCAAGAGTTTTTTGATGTCGTGAAAATGTAATCCTGTGGTCGGTTCATCAAAAATGAATAAGGTTTTCCCTTTATTCGGATTTCCCTTTCCTAAGAAACTCGCCAATTTTACACGCTGTGCTTCTCCACCCGACAGGGAATTGGACGATTGCCCTAATTTCACATAACCCAAACCAACTTCTTGCAAGGGCAATAATTTTTCCACCAATTTCGGTTGGTCTTTTCTAAATAAATCAATGGCATCATCCACCGTCATATCCAAAATATCTGCGATGTCATTTTCATGATATTTTACGTCCAAAATTTCCTGTTTGAAACGCTTTCCTCCGCATGATTCGCATTTGAGTTTTACGTCTGCCATGAATTGCATTTCGATGGTTACAAAACCTTCTCCCTGACAAGTTTCACAACGTCCACCTTCTACATTAAACGAAAAATGAGCAGGTTTATATCCTCTTGATTTGGCAACAGGTTGTTCGGAATACAACAAACGAATTTGGTCATACGCCTTCACGTATGTAACTGGATTTGAGCGTGACGATTTCCCAATCGGATTTTGGTCAACCATTTCTACGGCTTCAATTTTACCGATACTGCCCGCCATTTCCGTAAATTTCCCTGATTCATCGGTATAAGTTCCTAAATGTCTTCCGATGGCAGGATACAAAATTTTACGTACCAAAGTCGATTTCCCTGAGCCACTCACGCCTGTAACAACCGTCAAAATGCCCAATGGAAATTTCACTGAAACGTCTTTTAAATTATTTTCATAAGCTCCTTTAATCTCTATAAAACTGGTTGATTTTCTACGGAATTTAGGCACTTCTATTTTATCCGTTCCATTCAAAAAGTTAATGGTGTGAGAATTATGAGGTGAACGGGATGCGTAACCTTGTGAATTGTGAATTGTGGCTTCTAACTCGGCATTTTCAAAACTTCCTTGAAAAACCAATTCTCCGCCATTTCGTCCTGCGTCTGGACCAATGTCTATAATTTGGTCAGCGGCACGCATTACTTCTTCTTCATGTTCAACTACCACAACGGTATTTCCCATGTCTCGCAAAGATTCCAAAACCGAAACCAAACGTAAAGTATCTCTTGGATGCAAGCCAATGCTCGGTTCGTCCAAAATATACATGGAACCCACCAAAGCACTACCCAAAGACGTAGCCAATTTTATCCGCTGGAATTCTCCTCCCGAAAGCGTTGAAGACAAACGATTGAGCGTTAAATATCCCAAGCCAACCTTGTTCATATATTCTAAACGAGTTTCTATTTCTTGCAAAATTCGCTTAGAAACACCGTATTGATAATCAGCCAATTCGAGCGTATTGAAAAATTCCATTACGTCTGAAATTGGCAATAAAACCAATTCAATGATTGATTTTCCGCCTATTTTCACATAACCTGCATCCTGACGCAAACGTGAGCCTTTACACTCAGGACAAGTTGTACGTCCACGATAACGAGAAAGCATTACTCGGTACTGAATTTTATGGGTTTCGGCTTCCAACATTTTAAAAAACGCATCTAAACCGATAAAATATTCATTGCCAGTCCATAAAACTGCTTTTTGAACATCTGTTAATTCTTTATAAGGACGATGAATTGGAAAATCAAACTTGGTAGCATTTTTAATAAGCGGAATCAAATATTCGCTCATTTTTTCAGTTCTCCACGGAGCAATTGCCCCTTCGTAAATCGAGAGACTTTTATCTGGGAAAACCAAGTCTGGGTCAAGCCCCAAAATACGTCCAAAACCTTCGCAACGCTTACAAGCTCCGTAAGGATTATTAAAGCTAAAAAGGTTTAAAGAGGGTTCTTCAAAAGGAATTCCGTCAGCTTCAAAGCGGTCGGAAAACGATTTTGTTTCTCCACCCAGAATTTCGACAAAACAAGTTCCATCTCCTTCAAAAAAAGCAGTTTGAACAGAATCTGAAAGACGGAATTGCGTTTCTTCATCGGGTTGCCCGTCTTCTTCTTTCTTAACTGCCACACGGTCAATCAAGATTTTATAATTATTGGTGAATAGATTTATCGGAGGCAGACTCTTTAATTCTTCTTTATTGTCTAAAAGTTCTTCCAAAAATTTCGTCTCTCCATCAATCACAATTCTGGTATATCCTTTTTGCAATAATACCTTCATTTCTTCGGCAAGTGTTCGTTCTTGTTTTAGAAATAAAGGGGACAAAATCATCACTCTTTGTGATTCTTCTAAGGTAAAAACATAATCAACCACACTCGAAACGGTATTTTTTGTCACTTCGTTTCCAGAAATTGGCGAATATGTTATTCCAATTCGGGCGAAAAGCAGTTTTAAATAATCATAAATTTCGGTAGTTGTTCCAACGGTTGAGCGGGGGTTTTTCGTCGAAACTTTTTGTTCAATAGCAATAGCAGGAGAAAGCCCTTTGATGTAATCGACATCGGGTTTTTCCATTCTTCCCAAAAACTGACGAGTATATGAACTCAAACTTTCCACGTACATTCGTTGTCCTTCAGCAAAAAGCGTATCAAATGCCAAAGACGACTTTCCCGAACCAGATAAACCCGTGATTACCACCAATTTATTGCGTGGAATGGCAACATCAATATTTTTTAGATTATTTACTCTCGCCCCTTTGATAAGGATAAAACGCTTTGGGTCAAGGTCTTCAATGGAAGTATTATCGTGATTCTTAATTTCAGTACTGTTCATGAATTTAGGGAGTGGTGATTTGGTTTTGGGGTTTAGAATTTTGCCCGATAAATCACTGATAAATGAATTTAACAAAGATAATAAATTCTGAGATTGTTTTGTCAGAAGAATAAGGGCTTGCCACAATGAAATGTTCTTACTTAAAAGAGACACTTTTTCAGAAAAGAATGTTTCGTATCTTGCAAGAAATTATAAAAAAATTCGTTTAATCATAAATGTTTAAACGACTAATTATAACCAAAATCATGAAAAAATTACTTTTCTTTTTACTTATATCAATTATTTCATACACAAGCACTTACGCACAAGACCCAATCGTTATTAAACAAGATAGTTCTGTTAGAGACTTAGACGTAGAGCAAGATGTACGTGAATTGCCATTCCGTCAGCGTATCAGAATCGGGGGAGGTATCGGAGGGTTGCAATTCGGAAATCCAACAGTTATTAGTGTTTCTCCGATGGTTGGTTATCAGGTAACAAACGATTTTACGGCAGGTTTAGCCGTTGATTATCAATACACAAAATACACAGGCTATACGGCATTAAATCTATATGGTCCACGTCTTTTTGGTCAATACCGTTTGCAGTTTTTGGAAAGTATTCTTTCAAGAGCTTTTGCACAAGCTGAAATTCAAAAATATTACGCATCATCAGGCGGGCAATCTTTAGACTATAATATGCAAACTTTGGCAGGACTTGGTTTGGGTTATGGCGGTTTTCAGATAACGGCTTTGTATAATTTTTCTTATTCTGCCAACGGACTTAATTCTCCGTACAGTAGCCCTGTTGTTATCCGAGTTGGCGGATTCTTTTTCTAAGAATTATGTCTGAAAAGTCAAATCCGTTTGATAATCTTCGTCCAATATTACTTTCGGTAATCATTGGTATTCTCCAATTATTCATTTGGATAGAGATTTTAGTTATTCTCGTGATGATGTATGCTTGGCAAAAAGATTCGGTTTCATTTACCCAAAATAGTACAGATAAAGGGCTAATTGTCTTGGTTATTGTTTTGATTTTGACGTATTTAGTAAAACGAAATATTCATAAATTGTTGAAAAATTAGAGGAAGCCTTCGCTTTGAGCGAAGGCTTCCTTAAAATTCGGAAAATAACACAAAACTTTCATGCAAAAACTGCGTACTTCTATATCAATTTTATCCGCAATTATTTTATTAAATAGTTGTAATTCCGCCTTGCAATCCTTCAAAAAAGGACAAAAGAAATTTGATAATGGCGAATACGAATTGGCTATCAAAGAGCTACAAAAAGCATCTGGGGCAGGCTATGAATTAGGGAAAACCAATTACTTAATTGCAGAATCTTATCGTTTATCAAACCGTCCTTTACAAGCGGGTGATTATTACGAAAAAGCATTGGCAAGCAATAGTCGTGAAAATGATTTACGTTATCATTTAGCCATGACTCAAAAAATGCAAGGCAAATACAAAGAAGCAGGCGAAAATTTAGAAAAATATCTTTCGGGAATACCGAGTAAAGAACTAAAAAATAAGGCTCAAACCGAAATAGATTTACTTCCAGAAGTTGAAGAATTAGCCAATAAAAAAACCTACATTGAAGTAAAACCGTTGAGTTTGAACTCGACAGGAACAGAATTTGCTCCCATTCCACAAGGAAATGAGTTGATTTTTACGGCTTCACGCAAGGATATTATCTACAAAAACAACGGTTTGCCATATTTGGGTTTATATCGTGCAACGCTGAATTCTCCAACAGAAATTGGCACTCCTTCCCTTTTCAGTTCAACCATTTTTAAAGACAACGCTAACGAAGGAACACCAACGTTTTCAAAAGATGGAAAGATGATGGTTTTTGCTCGTGGAAATACAGGAAAACGCTCTGACGCTTCACCTGATGTTGATTTGTATATTTCTAAAAATATTGATGGCGTTTGGTCTGAACCAGAAATGGTTTCAGTTTCTGATTCTTTGGCTTGGGACGGTTGCCCATCTTTTTCAGCCGACAATAAAACTTTGTATTTTGGCTCAAATCGTGCAGGTGGAAAAGGAGGAATTGATATTTACCGAGCCAATATTGACAATGCAGGAAGATTTGGACGTGCCATCAATATGGGTTCTGATATTAATACCGCTGGCGATGAAATGTTCCCGTATGTTTCTAAAGATGGAAAATTGTACTTTTCTTCTGACGGACACGCTGGAATTGGTGGCTTAGATTTGTATTCAGCCACTCGTATAAATGGTGAAATTAAAGTAGAACATTTGGGTATTCCGCTTAATTCCCGCTTTGATGATTTTGGTTTAGTAGCTATTGATTCGACAAAAGGATATTTTGCCTCAAATCGTGATTCTGGCAAAGGAGACGACGATATTTATTATTATGAGAATACTCAACCGGGTAAAAAATACGAAAATGTACCGCCAGTAGTAGCCAAAAAAGACGAGCCAAAAAAGAAAACTATTCGTTATTTCTTAGCAGGTAATGTTACAGATATAAACAATCAAGCTCTTGATTCTGTGAAAGTTGCCATTTTGGATAATTCCACGAATCAAGCGATTGATGAAGTCTATACAAAAGGCGAAGGAACATTTGGAAAAGTAAAAATGGAAGAAGAAAAAACATACACCATTGTTACTGAAAAGAAAGGGTATTTTACCAAACGTGAGCCTTTTACGATGGTCGGAAAATCTATTTCTTTGGATAAATTGACCAAAGCAGAAACAGACACTATTTTCTATGCAAGTATTAAAATGGAGAAACCAGAAGTCGGTAAAGACATTACCAAAACCTTCAATATTGCTCCTATTTATTACAACTTAGATAAATCAGAAATTAGAAATGACGCTGCCAACGAATTGGATAGAATCGTTCAAGTTTTGGTAGATAATCCAACTATTAAATTAGAATTGGGTTCACATACAGACTCACGTGCAACCGCAGAATATAATCAAAAATTATCACAAAGACGTGCAGATTCTGCCGTAGCTTATATTATTTCTAAGGGAATTTCATCAGCACGTATCGTAGCAAAAGGCTACGGAGAAAGTCAATTAGTAAATAAATGTGCCGATGGCGTTCCGTGTTCAGAAGAAGAACACCAAGCCAACCGTCGTACAGAATTTAAAGTGTTGGAAGTAAAGTAGTTCAGATTTCTAATCTGACATATTTCCTAAGAAGAAATTTTAACAAAATTTTTGATTTTAAATTTTAAACGCTAAGTTTGCAACATCAAAACGACAAAATGACAACAAATTTCAAAAATACAGCATGGTGGTGGCAATTGACAAACGTCGGTTGAACAGTCCCATTATGTATTTTCGATAAAGATATATTTATCACGAAAAGGCTTACTGTTCAACCAGTAAGCCTTTTTTTGTTTTCCAATGGGTGAATTAGAACGTGGGCAAAGCTAACTTCTCGAAAGTTTTAGAACTTTCGAGAAGTTCCTCCCTCAATCTGACATATTAGCGTCAATGCTAATTTCATACACTCATTTTATCAATCATTGAAATTATTCGCTAATTGAAAAAACATGAATTTTAAAGTTACAACAACCTCGAAAAAACGTCTTGCAGATACGGTTACGCCCGTAGGGATATTTCTTAAACTCAGAAATCAGTTTAAGAACACCGTCATGTTGGAAAGTGCTGATTATCACGGAAAAGAACATGGATATTCGCATATTGCCTGCGACCCTGTGGCGAGTATTATCATCAACAATGACATTGTTACGCAGACTTTCCCAGACGGCACAACGGAATCATTCAAATTAGCAAAACGCAAAGATGCAGTTCAAGCATTAATGAATTTTGCCAAGAGATTTGAATGGACTCGTCAAGCAGATGATGCCCCAATGGCAAACGGAATGTTCGGACATATCAGTTATGATGCCGTTGAATATTTTGAGGATATTGAAATTCAAGATAAAAATGAGAATACAGAAATTCCGTCTATCATTTATCATGTTTATCGTTATGTAATTGCCATCAATCATTTTAAAGATGAAATGTCAATTTATGAACACCAATTTGGCGATGAAAAATCAACGGAAAAGCCCTTTGAGAAACTTGATTTCTTAATGAATTTACCGCATTATTCAACCAAGCCATTCAAACTTACCAGCGAAGAAACCACCAATTATACTGATGATGAAATGCGAGTTATCATCAACGAATGTATTAAGCATTGTTTAAGAGGTGACGTTTTCCAAATTGTACCTTCACGTCGTTTCAGCCGTACTTTTGAAGGAGATGATTTCCAGATTTATCGTGCTTTGCGTTCAGTAAATCCGTCGCCTTATATGTTTTATTATGATTATGAAAACTACCATATTTTTGGAGCTTCGCCCGAAAAACAAATTGCGATAAAAGGAAATATGGCAGAAATTCACCCCATTGCAGGGACATTCAGACGTACAGGAGATGATGAAAAAGATGCAGAATTAGCCCGTGAATTATTAGCTGACCCCAAAGAATCTGCCGAACACGTGATGTTAGTAGATTTAGCGAGAAATGATTTATCAAGAAGTTCTGACGTGGTAAAAGTGGAAACTTTCAAAGAAGTTCAATTCTATTCGCACGTAATTCACTTGGTTTCAAAAGTAACTGGACAAATGACAGCAGGTACAAACCCATTACAATTAGTGGCAGATACTTTTCCTGCGGGAACGCTTTCAGGTTCACCAAAACACAATGCCATGAGTATCATTAATCGCTTAGAAAATGTCAATCGACACATTTACGGCGGAGCAATTGGCTACATGGATTTTGATGGTAATTTTAACCACGCTATTGCTATCCGTACTTTTATGAGTAAAAATAACACGCTTTTCTATCAAGCAGGGATGGGCGTTGTAGCAAAATCTGTGGTAGAAACAGAAATGAATGAGATTAAATTGAAATTGGGAGCTTTGAGAAAAGCGTTGGAATTGGCAGAAGGGATTTAGTTTTTAGCCACAAAGGCACAAAGACGCTAAGATTAAATTTAGGGTTGCCACTAAGGCACGAAGACGCTAATTATATTAACAATATTCGTGGCTTTTAGTCTTCGTGGCTAAAACAAATTCTTAAAGACTCTGAGCCTTCGTAGCTAAAATAAAATCTTAGAGGCTTTGTGCCTTCGTGGCTAAAATCACAGTAAAATAAAGATACAAAAATGAAAATATTAGTCTTAGATAATTACGATTCATTTGTTTATAATTTGGTGTATATCCTCAAAGAATTAGGCAATGATGTGGACGTTTTTCGTAATGATAAAATAGCATTAGAAGAGGTCAGAAAATACGATAAAATTCTTCTTTCTCCAGGGCCAGGAATTCCCGAAGAAGCAGGAATTTTATTAGATGTTATCCGTGAATATGCTCCGACCATTCCAATGTTAGGCGTATGTTTGGGACATCAAGCCATTGGTGAAGCTTTTGGAGCAAAATTGCACAACATGGGCGACGTACTTCACGGGGTAACGACCAAATGTATCATCACTGACCCATCGGAAGTCCTTTTTCAAGGCATTCCAAAAGAATTTGACGTTTGTCGCTACCATTCGTGGACGGTCGTTGCCGATACAATGCCCGAAGATTTAAAAATTACCGCTATTGACGAAAATAATTTTGTGATGGCAGAAGCTCACACTCGTTATGATGTGCGTGGGGTACAATTTCACCCAGAAGCGTATTTGACGCAATATGGCGTGAAAATGGTGGAGAATTGGGTGAAAATGTAAATTGATTCTCCTGAATCGAAACAGACAAAAACATGAAACAATACTTACAAAAACGAATCTCAGGTGAAATCCTCAGCAAAGCCGAAGCTAAAGAAGCTCTTTCAATCATTGGAAAGGGAGAAGCAAATGTTAGCCAAATTGCTGCTTTTTTAACCACTTACATGATAAAATCTATCACGGCAGACGAATTAGAAGGCTTCCGTGACGCCATGTTAGACTTAGCTATAACCGTTGACCTTTCTGAATTTTCGCCGATGGACGTTTGCGGAACGGGTGGCGATGGTAAAGACACTTTTAATATTTCAACGACTTCCTCTTTCATCGTTGCGGGTGCGGGGCAGTACGTAGCAAAACACGGCAATCATGGGGTTTCGTCGTCCGTTGGTTCTTCAACGGTTTTGGAATATTTAGGCGTAAAATTCACCAATGATGAAAGTTATCTAAAAGCCAAAATTGAAGACGCTGGCATTTGTTTTTTACACGCACCATTGTTTCACCCAGCTATGCGTTTTGTGGGTCCAATTCGTAAGGAGTTAGGCATGAAAACGTTTTTCAATATGCTCGGACCAATTCTAAATCCTGCACAAGTAAAAAAACAAGTCACGGGCGTTTACAACCAAGAGATTTTGGGCATTTACGGACAATTATTTCAAAAAGCAGAAGGTAATTTTGGCGTTTTATTCGGGTTAGATGGTTACGACGAAATTTCATTAACTTCTGACTTTGAGTTAATTACAAAAAGAGGAAAAGAAACGTTTTCGCCAGAACAATTAGGTTTCACAAAATGTAAACAAGAAGATTTACACGGAGGAAATAACGTAGAAGAATCGGCAAAAATCTTAGTTTCTATTCTTGAAAATAAAGGAACGAAAGCTCAAACAGAAGTCGTTTTAGCCAATGCAGCCACCGCTTTATATTGTGCTGATGAGAATTTGAGCCTTTCAGACGCAGTTTTGAAAGCAAAAGAATCTTTAGAAAGTGGAAAAGCCTTAACTTCGTTTAAAAAATTTGTAATGCCATGACATTTGCAGAATTAGACCTTAACGGCACTTATACGTATGCCGATTATTTGAAATGGACTTTTGAAGAACGCCTTGAAATTATTAAAGGCAAAATCTTCCCAATGTCCGCCCCTGCGAGGATTCACCAACGAATTTCTTGGAAATTTACTGAAGCTATTGTAAAGTTTTTGGAAGGGAAAAAATGTGAAGCATATACTGCTCCTTTTGACGTAAGACTAACTCCACTAAAAAGAGATAACTCCTCCAACAAAGTTCATACTGTTGTTCAACCTGACTTGTGTGTAATTTGTGATTTAGATAAATTAGACGATAAAGGCTGTGTGGGTGCTCCTGACCTAATTATTGAAATTCTTTCTCCAGGTAACTCCCGCAAAGAAATGAGAGAAAAGTATGAAGTTTATGAGGAAAATGGCGTAAAAGAATATTGGTTAGTTGAGCCACAAGATAAATGCGTTTTTGTCTATGTATTGAATGAAGCGGGCAAATACATTGGTTTACAACCTGTTACAGATGAAGACATTTTAACTTCTACTACATTCCCCGATTTACAAATAGATTTATCCAGAGTTTTTGATAATTAATTCTTAGTGGCTGGGATTTAGGGGTTAGGATTTTTTAAAGATTAACCATTTTAACCCCTAAATCCTAACCCCTAATCCCCAAGATAAATGACCATTTTAGATAAAATAATTGCCCGAAAGCAAGAAGAAGTAGCCGAAAGAAAAGCACTGATTTCGGCAAAGGAATTAGAAATGAAAGGCTATTTTGCCAAAACTACTAATTCTCTAAAAACCAGCTTATTAAACCCTTCTTCAAGCGGAATAATTTCAGAATTTAAGCGTAAATCTCCCTCAAAAGGCATCATAAACGCCAACGTAACGCCCGAAGATGTTACGTTTGGATATGTGCAAGCAGGAGCCGCTTGTTTGTCGGTTTTGACAGATATTGACTTTTTTGGAGGTTCAGACGATGATTTTCTAAGAGCCAGAAAAGCTAATCCAAGCATTCCGATGATTCGTAAGGATTTTATGATTGATGAATACCAAATCATTGAAGCAAAATCTTTAGGAGCGGACGTTATTTTGTTGATTGCCGCCAATTTAAGTCCTCAAAGAATTAAAGAATTAGGGAAATTAACAAAAGATTTAGGCATGGAAACACTTTTGGAAATTCATGATGAAGAAGAACTAAATCGTAGCCTTTGTGAGTATATTGATGTAGTGGGCGTAAACAACCGCAACCTCAAAAACTTCTCAGAGCAAAACGTGAATGCCTCTTTGGAATTAGCTGAAAAAATCCCTGCAAATTGTATTAAAATTTCAGAAAGTTGTATATCTCAAGCCGAAACCATAAAACTCTTAAAATCAGTTGGTTATCGTGGTTTTCTAATGGGAGAAACATTCATGAAAACTGAAAATCCTCCTAAAGCTTTAGCTGATTTAATTGCTCAACTTTAAGAACATTGCCCATTTATAGCCACTATAATTGCTTTTTATGATAATTGACTGATTTTCAGTAAATTTGCTCAATTGTTATTAGCCCCTTTAAAAATTATGCGACTAAAAGTTTGTGGTATGCGTGATGCGGAAAATATCCGCCAATTATTAGCCCTTCAACCAGATTTTATGGGCTTCATTTTTTACGAAAAATCAAGCCGTTTTGTAGGTGAAGAATTAGATGAGGAATTGCTAAAATCGTTTCCTCATACAACTCGTAAAGTAGGTGTTTTTGTAAATGCTACGGCTTCGTACATCTTAGAAAATTACAAAAAATATAACCTCGACTACGTTCAGTTACATGGTGAAGAATTGCCCGATTTTTGTCGAAGTTTAAAATTGAAGGGAGTAAATATTATTAAAGCGTTTTCGGTAGATGAAAGTTTCTATTTTGGAAAACTTCAAAATTATAAACCTTATTGCGACTACTTTTTATTCGATACTAAAGGCGTAGAAAAAGGTGGAAATGGCATCACTTTCGATTGGAGTATTCTGAAGAAATATGATAACGAAAAACCGTTTTTCTTAGCTGGTGGAATTGATTTAGAAAATGCCCATAAAGCTCTTGAAATCCAGAATTTAAAAGTTTATGCTTTAGATGTAAACAGCAAATTTGAGATTAGTCCTGCGCTAAAAGACATTAATAAATTAGAAGAATTAATACGAATTATCAAGCCAGAAATGGTTGAAATATAAAATAAACACCCAAAATGACGATTACCGAATCACAATATAACGTAAACGAAAAAGGTTATTACGGACAATTTGGTGGAGCTTTCATTCCAGAAATGCTTTATCCAAATGTGGAAGAACTACGAGTTTCATATCTCAGTATTATAGACGAACCTTCATTTCAAGAAGAATTTAATGGCTTATTGAAAGATTATGTTGGTCGCCCAACTCCCCTTTTCTTAGCAAAGCGTTTATCAGAAAAATACAATACTACGGTTTATCTAAAAAGAGAAGATTTGTGCCATACAGGAGCTCATAAAGTAAACAATACAATTGGGCAAATTTTGGTGGCAAAACGTTTGGGTAAAAAGAAAATCGTAGCAGAAACAGGAGCTGGTCAACATGGCGTGGCAACGGCTACGGTTTGTGCGTTAATGGGCTTAGAGTGTATCGTTTACATGGGTGAAATTGACATTCAACGTCAAGCTCCGAATGTAGCCCGTATGAAAATGTTAGGTGCAGAAGTATGTGCAGCAATAAGTGGCTCAAAAACGCTAAAAGATGCCACCAACGAAGCGATGCGTCACTGGATAAATAATCCTGTTGATACGCATTATATCATTGGTTCGGTGGTTGGGCCTCACCCTTACCCTGATATGGTTGCCAAATTTCAGTCAATTATTTCGGAAGAAATTAAATGGCAATTATTAGAAAAAACGGGCAAAGAAACACCAGATTATGTGATTGCTTGCGTTGGTGGTGGTTCAAATGCAGCGGGTGCATTTTATCACTTTTTGGATGATGCAGAAACTCGTTTAATTGCTGCAGAAGCAGGCGGGCATGGTATTAATTCGGGATTTTCTGCCGCTACTACTTTCTTAGGAAAAATGGGCGTTCTTCACGGAAGTAAAAGTTTATTAATGCAAACACCTGACGGACAAGTAGTTGAGCCACATTCTATTTCAGCTGGTTTAGATTATCCAGGAATTGGACCTATGCACGCACACCTTTGGGATACCAAAAGAGCTGAATTTTATGCCATAACCGACGAAGAAGCATTAGAATCAGCGATGGAACTTTCAAAATTAGAAGGAATTATTCCTGCTCTTGAATCGTCTCATGCTTTGGCAGTTTTGAAATATTTGAATGCAAAACCAAATGAAACAGTAGTAATCAATCTTTCAGGACGTGGCGATAAAGATTTGGATACTTATATGAAACACGTTTTGTAAATAGATTTTAAAAGTTAAGCAAAAGTCACGGCAAAGGTTTTCAGAAAACCTTTGCCGTGACTTTTGCTTTTACACAGACTTTAAAGAGCCGTAGGCTCGACCAATTTGGTAGCAACGGTTTTTAATCCGTTGAGAAATGGAAACACATTTGAGTGCGTAGGCTCGACCAATTTGGTAGCAACGGTTTTTAATCCGTTGAAAATTCGACCGATTTTGTATGTTTCGTCCTAAATTCCGAAAACATTATATTTCATTTTCACCAACGGATTGAAATCCGTTGCTACAAAATCGGTCGAGCCTACGGCTCTTTAAAACTTTATAAAATCGCATCACAGTTAAAGTGAGCTTTTACGAAATTCAGAAAAAACTCAAAACTTCAACCACTCTCCTTTTCCTCTCATTACTTGCTCAATTACATCACGAACGGCTCCTTTTCCTCCATTTTTAGGGGAAATATAATTGGCAATTTCCAGAATTTCATCACAGGAATCAGCAGGGCAAGTAGCAAACAAATCTGGGCGAGACATTACTTCATAATCGGGCAAATCGTCACCCATATATAAAATATTTTCTTCTGAAACACCTGATTCTGCCAACCAGCCTTTATAAATTTCTAATTTACTTTTTCCTCCCGAACCCATAAATACATCATGGATTTTAAGGTTTTGCAGACGCTTACGCACGCCTTCGTGCTTTCCACCCGTGATGACACATATTCTGTAACCCGCTTGCACGGCACGCTCAATGGCGTATCCATCACGAATATGAAATACTCGGTAATGCTCGCCAGTTTCTAACACGTGAACTGAACCATCAGTCATAACACCATCAATATCGAAGACGAAAGTGGTTATATTTTTGAATTTTTCTTGGGACATTTTAGTAGCACAGGTTTCAACCTGTACGTTAATATTTTTATGGAACTATCTACAATTTGTCGCAGAATAAAAATCGACCACAGATTATACTGATTTGACAGATTTACACTGGGATACACAGTCGGAAAAATTAAAGAAAAATCAGTGAAAATCTGTTTTATCTGTTCTATCAGTGGTCTAATTTTGTCTTGCGACAAATTGTAGATAATTCCGTATTTTTACTTACAGGTTAAAACCTGTGTTACTTTTTCTTCAAAATTCCTTCCGACAAAACTCGATAAATTTGTTGATAATCGGGTTGTTGTTTCAAGAAAAGAAGATGCTGATTGATTATTTTATTATCGCCACGACGAGCAGGTCCTGTTTGGGCTTTGAAAATATTTTCAGCAGACATTGCCTTTCTGAAAGTTTCATTGATTAAAGGTTTTAGCAAATCAAACTCCAATTCGTTATCTTCCACGATTTCCTGAGCCACCGCCCACAGGTGATTGGTGAAATTACAGGCAAAAACCGCCGCTACGTGTAACACTCGCCTTTCTTCCGAATTTATCAGATAAGTAATGTCTGAAATATCCTGACCCAAGTTTATCAACACTTTTTCCACATCCTCTTCTTCCGACTCAATACAGATAGGAATTTCGGCAAAATTAACCTTATAGTTTTTTGTGAAGGTTTGTAAAGGGTAAAATACCCCCGTTTTTATCGTAACGTCGCTATTGAGTCTGAGGAGTTCGTCCAACTCCGCCAACGACTTACTACCCGAAGTGTGGATAAGCATAGAGTCTTCTGGTAGAACCAATTGCTTGGCTACTTCCAACATAGAATCGTCGGTTACGCACAAAAAGAAGACTTTAGCTTGAGAATCTGCAAAATTGAGGTCACGTTGTACTTTAGCATCGTACAAATATTTGGTAAGTTCTTCGGCATTTTTGACATTACGGCTAAAAACCTCCGCCACATTATGCCCTGCATTTTCGAGTGTTTGTGCCAAATGCCACGAAACATTACCCGCACCAATAAAAGATATTTTCAACTGATTATAAGATTTAGTTATTCGCCAAGGCATCAGTCGGAACGACTTTGCATTTATTTAATTTTTGAATGGATTACTTAAAAATTTGCTCGTAATTATCCGCATTAAATCCCATTACCACAATTTTATCATTTTCAATAATAGGTCTTTTTATCATCGAAGGTTTGTCTATCATCAGTTTTGACGCTCCAATTTCATCCGTCGATTTTTCTTCATCTGATAATTTCTTCCAAGTTGTCCCTGCTTTGTTGATAAGCACGTCCCAAGGTTTTTGGGTAAGCCATTCTTGGATTTTTTCCTCCGAAATTCCTTCTTTTTTATAATCATGAAATTCAAAAGGAACATTATTTTCTGTTAACCATGTCATCGCTTTTTTCATGGTGTCACAATTTTTAATACCGTAAACTTTGTACATTTTTCTATTTTTAAAAGATTGGGGATTATGTACTAAGTACCAAGAAAACCAATCCCAAAACTTGTATTTATTTCGTGGAAAATTCTTAGGACTTAACACATAATACTTTTACACAATCCCAGTCTAACCATTTTATTTCTTCAAATATTTATTAAACCATGCAAGATAACGCTCAAAACGGTCTTTTGGGAAACTTGGATTAGTAATTCCTTGAAATTTCTACCCCTTTCCCTCCATCAACTTTTTCAAACCTAACATTTCGTCACGCAGACGAGCAGCGGCGATGAAGTCTAATTCTTTAGCGGCTTTTTCCATATCGGCTTGTACTTTTTTGATTTGTTTTGCCAGCTCGTCTTTGCTCATGTAAGCCACCACAGGGTCGGCAGCCATTTGAATTTCCTGTGGTTCGGTATAGTATTTTAAATTCTTGATTGGTTTACCCATCACGTCTGCAATAGATGTTTGCTCCATGATTTTTTCTTTAGATTTCAACACCGTTTTTGGAGTGATTCCATTTTCCAAATTATACTCCATTTGGATAGCTCTACGACGATTGGTTTCATCAATGGCTTTTTCCATAGAACCCGTAATACGGTCGGCGTACATCAAAACCTTTCCGTGGTCGTTACGAGCCGCACGCCCAATGGTTTGAATCAACGAGCGAATATCACGCAAAAACCCCTCTTTGTCAGCATCCATAATTGCCACCAACGACACTTCTGGCAAATCTAAGCCTTCACGTAATAAATTCACGCCCACCAATACATCAAATACGCCCAAACGCAATTCTCGCAGAATTTCGATACGGTCTAAGGTTTTTACTTCCGAGTGAATATAACGACATTTCACGCCTACTCTATCCAAATATTTTGATAACTCTTCTGCCATTCTTTTGGTTAAAGTCGTTATCAAAACCCGTTCTTCACTCGCAATTCTTTTATGAACTTCTTCCAATAAATCATCAATTTGATTGAGACTCGGACGAACCTCAATTTCGGGGTCAAGTAATCCTGTTGGACGAATAATTTGCTCAACCACAACACCTTCCGAACGTCTCAGTTCATAATCGGCAGGAGTTGCCGAAACAAAAACCGTTTGTCCTGTAATATTCTCAAACTCTTGGAAAGTAAGTGGACGATTATCCATCGCCGAAGGCAAACGAAAACCATAATCCACCAAAGCCTCTTTTCGAGAACGGTCGCCCCCCCACATAGCTCTGATTTGGGGCATCGTAGCGTGACTTTCATCAACTACCAGTACAAAGTCTTCAGGAAAGAAATCCAACAAACAGAAAGGTCTTTGTCCCGGTTTTCGTTGGTCAAAATAACGTGAATAGTTCTCAATTCCAGAGCAATAGCCCAATTCTCGCATCATTTCCATATCAAATTCTGTACGTTGTTTGATACGGTCAGCTTCCAATAATCGGCTTTCAGATTCAAAGAATTTTATCTGCGAAACCAAATCATCTTGAATAAAATTAATAGCATTGTTCAACACATCACGACCCGTTACAAAGAGATTAGCAGGGAAAATAGCAATCATTTTTTCATCAGAAATCTTCTTGCCATTTTGTGGATTAATGCGTTGAATTGTCTCAATTTCATCACCAAAAAACATAATTCGATAACCAAAATCAGCATAAGGTAAATTTATATCAACGGTATCGCCTTTTACTCTGAATGTTCCTCTTGTAAATTCTGCTTCGGTTCGAGAATATAGAATTTCGACCAAACGAAAGAGAAATTGATTTCGAGAAATAGTTTCGCCAACCCCAAAGCGAAGAATACTTTTGCGGTATTCATCGGGGTTTCCCATACCATAAATACACGAAACCGAAGCAACCACAATAATATCTCTTCTACCAGACATCAACGCTGAAGTTGTAGAAAGACGAAGTTTGTCAATTTCCTCATTAATCATGAGGTCTTTTTCAATGTAGGTATTGGTAGAAGCAATGAAGGCTTCGGGCTGATAATAATCGTAGTAAGAAACAAAATATTCAACGGCATTTTCAGGGAAAAACTGCTTAAATTCACCGTACAATTGAGCCGCAAGGGTTTTATTATGACTCAAAATCAAGGTCGGGCGATTGATTTCTTTTATCATATTGGCTACTGTAAAAGTCTTTCCTGACCCCGTAACCCCCAATAAAGTTTGTGATTGTTCCCCATTTTGAACACCCTCCACAAGTTTAGCAATTGCCTGCGGTTGGTCGCCAGTGGGTTTATATTCTGAAATAAGTTTGAAGTCCATTTTTGAAGATTTTGTAAAGAGTAAAGATACAAAAAATTAGGGGCATTTCACAGTACCCTGCTTGATAGTGAAGTGTAGGTTTTTCCGTAAATTTTCTTAGCTTTATTGAAACAACTCAACAACAAAATGAAAATTCCTTTTATCTCAGCAACGCTCGGCGTGGTTATTATTTCAATGGCTTTCAAGGCAAATATTGCCGTGAGTGACACCAATACAAATGCTTCTGAATTTGAATCTAAGCCTTATTGGGCAGATGAATTTAATAAAAATGGGTTACCCGATGCTAAAAAATGGGGTTATGATATAGGCGGAAGCGGTTGGGGAAATCATGAGCTACAATATTACACGAAAGATAATTTGAAAAATGCTCGTGTAGAAAATGGCAAATTGATTATTGAAGCCATAAAAGAGCCCCTCGAAGGCAAAAATTACACATCTGCCCGCCTCACGAGCAAAGGAAAAGCTGATTTTCTATATGGTCGTTTTGAGATAAAAGCAAAATTGCCCAAAGGTTTAGGCACTTGGCCAGCAATTTGGATGTTGGCAACGGAGCATTCTTATGGTCAAAATTATTGGCCTGATAACGGAGAAATTGACATCATGGAACACGTTGGTTATGACCCCAATGTGATTCATGCCTCAGTACACACAAAATCGTATTATCACAGTATCGGAACACAAAAAACGGCAGTCAAAACAGTTCCGACTTCAATGACAGAATTTCACGTTTACCGCATAGATTGGACGCCAGAGAAAATTGATTCTTATATTGATGGAGAATTATATTTTACCTTCAAAAATGAAAAAACGGGTTGGAAAGAATGGCCTTTTGATAAAAAACAACATCTTTTATTAAACCTTGCCGTTGGTGGAGATTGGGGAGGACAAAAAGGCGTTGATGATTCTATTTTTCCTCAAAAGTTTGAAATTGACTATGTGAGGGTTTATAAAATGAAGAAATAACAGGGTTGAATTAATAAGTAATGGCGAATAGCATTCGCCTATTTCAAATTACAACGAAGGCAGCGTTTTGAACACTGCCTTCGTTAACATATTAAATTTATTCAACTACACCCACATAATTAAATGGCGTGATGCGTTTCAATTCGTATTTAATTTTATCGCCAACTTCTAAATTATCAATAAATTCAGTAATTGTTTTTTCCGTAATCTTATCGTTTTTACGAGTTAATGCTTTTAGAGCTTCGTAAGGTTGTGGATAATTTTCACGTCTCAAAATCGTTTGGATTGCCTCTGCAACTACCGCCCAGTTATCTTCCAAATCAGCATTGATAGCATCTTGATTCAATTCTAATTTATTTAAACCTCTCAAAAGGGCAGTCAAAGCAATTACTTGGTGAGCAATAGGCACACCCAAATTTCTAAGAACAGTCGAGTCCGTTAAATCTCTTTGTAATCTTGAAACTGGTAATTTTGCTGCTAAAAATTCATATAAAGCATTCGCAATTCCAACGTTTCCTTCTGAGTTTTCAAAATCAATTGGATTTACTTTATGTGGCATTGCCGACGAACCAACTTCACCTGCTTTGATTTTTTGTTTGAAATAACCCATTGAGATATAAGTCCAAATATCACGGTCAAGGTCTAAAACGATGTTGTTCAAACGTTTTAAGTTATCCATCAAAGCCGCTAAATTATCGTAATGCTCAATTTGCGTAGTGAATTTACTACGAACCAAACCCAAAGATTTTACAAAATTATTGCCAAAATCAATCCAAGAAGTTTCTGGATACGCTACCGTATGAGCGTTGAAATTACCCGTAGCACCACCAAATTTAGCTGAATATGGAATGGTTTTCAATAAATCCATTTGACGCTCCATTCTTTCCACAAAAACCTGAAACTCTTTTCCCAAACGAGTTGGCGATGCAGGTTGTCCGTGCGTATGGGCAAGTAAAGAAATATCTTTCCATTCTACCGCCAACGATGCAATTTTAGCAATGATTTCATTCAATTTAGGAATCAAAATATCATTCATTGCTTCCATCAACGACAAAGGAATTGCCGTGTTATTGATGTCTTGAGAAGTCAAACCGAAGTGGATAAATTCTAAGTATTGCTCAATTCCAAACTTCTCTAATTTATATTTTATAAAATATTCAACCGCCTTTACGTCGTGATTGGTTTCACGTTCTTTTTCCTTAATCCAAAGAGCATCTTCTTCCGAAAAATTACGATAAATATCTCTTAATGAATCGAATAAACTACTTTTTACGCCTTCCAATTGTGGCAAAGGAATTTCGCAAAGAGCAATAAAGTATTCTATCTCGATTTGAACTCGATATTTGATAAGTCCAAATTCTGAAAAATATGGAGCAAGACTTTCTACCTGCTTACGATAACGCCCATCGATTGGCGAAATGGCGGTTAATTGGTTTAATTGCATGAGTTTGGTAATTGAATAATGAGCGAATTGTATCACTTAATGTTTGATTGGCTTTGAAAATCATACCAAACGCTCAAACGAAAGAACAAATTTACGAAAGAATAATTTGGGATAAGCTACTGATGACTTTAACTATCGTAAATTTGTGTGTTATTTGACTATTTCATTTCACTGTTTATCGCAAAATGCTCTTAAACCCCAGACTTTTAGCTTTTCTATTGGCAATTTCTACTGCCATTTTCACAACGGCTTTTCTTTCCTTTGTGCCAGAAGCCAACGGCAATATATTGTTTATCAGCTTTGTAGCTTGTTTAGTGATTAGTGGCGTTCTGATTTATTTTGTGTTGGATTATTTGGTTTTTCAAGAAATCAATAAAATGTACGACACTATTAATCGCTTGAAAATGAAAGATTTTGGCGTGTCAAGAAAGAAACTACAAAAAGATAATAACCCACTCCGTAAACTCAATGACGAACTTTTTGTGTATGTTTCTAAAAAAGAACAAGAGGTTACAGAATTGAAACGCTTGGAAAAATATCGTAGAGAGTTTTTGGCAAATGTTTCGCATGAACTCAAAACACCCATTTTTGCGGCACAAGGTTTTGTACATACACTTTTAGACGGAGCAATGGACGACGAAAATGTTCGAGAGAAATTCTTGAATAAAGCCGCCAAAAGTTTAGACGGTTTGGATATTCTGGTAAAGGATTTATTAACGCTATCCCAAATGGAAACGGGCGATATTAAGATGAATCCTGCCCGAGTGGATGTAAAGCAAATCACCAAAGAAGTTTTTGAGCAATTAGAAAATAAAGCCAATTCTAAAAATGTAACGATACAAATTAAATCCCCTTTTCCGAATATTTGGGTTCGTGCCGACGCTCAGCGAATCGGACAAGTAATGACAAATTTGGTAGAAAATGCCATCAAATACGGCAATGAAAACGGTAATGTTTGGGTAATTTTTGAAGAAGATAAAAAAGATTGGAAAATTTCAATCAAAGACGATGGACCGGGTATTGCCTCAGAACATTTAAACCGAATTTTTGAAAGATTTTACCGTGTAGATAAAGCTCGTAGTCGCTCAGATGGTTCTTCTGGCTTGGGTTTAGCCATTGTAAAACATATTTTACAGGCACATAGAACTAAAATATCGGTGATTTCAAAACCTGAAAAGGGAACAACTTTTTCATTTAGATTAGAAAAATCTTTGAATGAAGCATAAATAAAAAGATTTTTAGTATCAATAGGGGTTGAGATTTAGGCGTTAGGATTTCGTGACACAACAACCCTGACTATCAATAATTTACAAAATACATTTTAAAGTTCGATAAGCCATTGATTACCAAACTTATGATAATACTTAATCCTAACACCTATTTAACTGCTTTACAATTATTAAAACAACATTTCCGCTTAACTGTCTTGCATATTACCTTTGTAATTCTAAAACTTAAATACATATTTCAATGAAACACTTAAACAAATTATTTTTATTAATCTTCGTTCTTGCTTTCGCTATTGGTTGTAGCAAATCTTCAGACCCTGCACCTGCCTTCTATCGTTGGAAAATGGAAAGCTTCAACTGTAAAAGGTAGTGCCACTGTATTAGGACAAACTCAGTCTATCAGTGAAGCAATTGATGCTACTTTTGAATTTAAAGCAGACAATACTTTTACGACTACTGGAACAATTAACGCTTTGGATACAGATGTTGTCAATAACACAAGCGTATCAGGAAAATACACTTTTACGGGTTCGGAAGTGACGATGACTTACACAGACCCAAGCACAAAAAAAGAAACTGTTGAAACGTATAAAATTACCATTTCTGGTTCAACAATGACTTGGAATCTTAATCTTGATGCTTACAAAAAATTAGCAGCTAATGACCCTAATTCAGCCCTTATTTTAGCTTTTATCAGTGCATTAGACTTAAATATTACTTTACAGAAACAATAAGATTTCGTAGTAAAATAAAAAAGGCAACTCTTTCGAGTTGCCTTTTTTATTAAATAGCTCCTGCACCTTCTTTCAACTTCTCGGCATTTTCTGCAATTCTTAATTGGTCAATAAAATCACCAATTTCTCCGTCCATTACCACTGGCAAATTATAAACTGTATAACCAATACGGTGGTCAGTTACACGTCCTTGTGGATAATTGTAAGTACGAATTTTATCAGAACGGTCGCCAGAACCTACCATTGAACGACGGTCGCCTGCAATAGCATCTTGTTGTTTGGCTAATTCAATTTCATATAAACGAGAACGTAAAACGGTCATCGCTTTATCAAAGTTCTTGATTTGTGAACGTTCATCTTGACATTGTACCACTAAACCTGATGGAATGTGAGTAACACGCACCGCTGAGTAAGTGGTGTTTACTGACTGCCCACCCGCACCCGACGAACAGAATGTATCTTTACGAATATCATTCATATTAATTTGCACATCAACGTCATCAACTTCTGGCAAAACTGCCACCGTAGCCGCTGACGTGTGAATACGTCCTTGAGATTCTGTCGCAGGAACACGTTGTACACGGTGTACTCCCGACTCAAATTTCATTTTTCCGTACACATCTTCTCCTTGAATATTAGCGATAATCTCTTTATAACCTCCAGATGACGCCATCGTGAAGTCAATAATTTGAAATTGCCAGCCTTGATTTGCACAAAAACGTTGGTACATTCTGAATAAATCTCCCGCAAAAATACCCGCTTCATCACCTCCTGTACCTGCACGAATCTCCATAATGATGTTTTTAGAGTCGTTCGGGTCTTTTGGAATCAACATTTCTTTCAAAATGTTTTCCATTTCTTCTTTTTTAGGGTTCAATTCGTCCAATTCAGCTTTTGCCATATCTCTGAAATCTTCGTCTTTTTCAGTAGCAATTACTTCTTTGGCTGATTCTATGTTTGATAAAACGTTTTGGTATTCTTTATATTGATTAACGATTTTTTCAAGGTCTTTATATTCCTTACTAATCGTTTTGTATTTGTTCATATCCGAAACGATTTCGGGTTGCGTCATTTGCTGGGCAACTTCATTGAATCGTTCGTTGATAGCTTCTAATTGTTCTAACATATCTTAATTAATTGCGGGAGTTTCGAATATAAATTTCAGATTTTTTCGTTCTATAATTGAAATTAGGGTGCAAAGATACAAAAGATTTGTTTTGGACTATCCAATCTAAAAATTTTCAAAATCAAATAGGGGTATTTTACCGCTTCGGTGTCTATTATTCAGATACCTGAGTAAATAGTTTTGCACTTATTTAAACCTTTCGAACGCTATATTTTCTAAGATATAAAATTTTAAAATTATGAGAAAGCTAAAAATTCATAAAACCCTTGCAGTCTTGACGTTAGTAGTTGGACTTGCGATGTTAGTTATTTCTTGTGGCCCAACGTATGTGCGTGGAGATTATGGTTATCGTCGTCCATATTATAATTATCCCCCGCCACGTCCTTATCGTTATGCAGTACCACCTCCTCCACGTGTGGTTATTGTTCCGAGATACTCACACCCACCACGTTCATATAGAGGTAGAGGTTATGGACGAAGAGGATAAATCAATATTGAGCCGTAGTATTCTGCTACGGCTTTTTTATTGGTCAATGTTGTATCTTTGTGCCAAATAAACGATTCAAAAAATAGACAAGATGAATAAATCCTTCAACATAAACTACCTACTCATAACTTCCATCTGCCTACTCTTAACAAGTTGCGACTTCAGCAAACGCATTGACACAACCGCAGCCGTCAAAGAACTTCATGAACGTGAAGTGAAACGCATTACTCCTGCTCAGTTTACGGCACAAGTAGATGAATGGGGAAAGGTAATTGTAGATTCTCTGAATAAAAATTTTGGAAAAAATCTCGAAAATAACGTTCTGATTGATTCTCTTTCAAACAAATATAGAGTTGAGATTTCGTTGGGAAGTCCACTAAAATTGAAAAATCCAGCTTTGGGAGAAAAAATAAATCAAATTTTAGATGCTTATCAGTACAATGCAGAAAGACATTTAGAGCAAATTGACAATATTCAGAAGTCAGATGATGAAAAGTTTTTCTATTATACTGCTCCCATTTTATTCAAAAATCAGTTTGAAGGCTTGAAAAAAGCTAAAATTGAGGAATTAGGTAAAATTGGAAAATTGGATAGTTTAACTTCCCGCAAAAAAGGAGATTTCATCGGATTATGGATGATAAAATTCTCTAAAAAAGAAGTTGTAAGATTAGCAGACCCTAAACATTTGAAGAGTTTGAGCGAAAAATAGTTAATAGAGATATATGACGCTTTTAGATAAGTCATATATCTCTCACAATTCTTTTAAAGAAATCAAACTGCACTTTTATTGATTTTTGCCAATAGGCTTTATCGTGTTTTCCAGGTTGAGAAATATAAGTTGCTTTTACTTTCAATTCATCGCAACGTCTTCTAAAATCGTTATTTGCTTCATAATTAACGTCCTCTGTTCCGCAGTCAAAAATGATTTCTTTTTGAGAAGCCGCCAACTTTCCAACATTATTAATGACAGAAAACTTCCTTAAAACATCACTTTCACCAGACCCTAAAATATTTTGTAAACTTGCATTGGCAGACTCTACACTCAAATCAACCACCCCGCCCGAACTTCCTGCTGACCTAAAAAGTTCTGGTCTTTTAGCAAATAAACTCAATGCTCCGTGTCCACCCGAACAGATTCCTGTAATAAAAACTTGCTCTTCTTCTACTCGATATTTTTGCTTGATGGCAGGATATAAATCTTTAAAGAAAAAATCTTCAAATTTACTCATTTGCTTGCGTGGACTATTGACGTACCATGAATCCTTCAAACCATCAGGGCAAACGATGATAAAACCATACGCATCTGCATATTTTTGGACGTTGATAATGGTATTCCACTGACGGTAAGTTGCCCCACAACCATGTAAAAGATACATGACAGGATATTTTTTACCAGATGCCATTGAATAATCTTTGGGTGTAAAAACTAAGGTGGTATCAGTATGAGGAACATAAAGCGGATTGAAATACAACTGCTCCTGTGCAAGCATAGAGAAGGAAGTCAAGCATATTCCGATAATAACAATTAGGGACTTCATATTTTTAAATTCTTGGGTTAAATAATAGTGTAAAAATGCTCAAAATTTATGCCAAATAAATTCAATTTTTAGGCTAATTTACTGACAATCAAGCGTTAATTATTTTGGTGTATTTCAGTTAGTATATTGACCATTTCCTTTCGTATTTCAGCGGTCGATTTGGTAAAATTGTTGTTCATGACACTAAAAATGAACACTTTTCCTTTTTTCGTAAGCAAATAACCACTCAAACAATAAATATTACTTAATGAACCCGATTTGGCAAAAATAAAAGGTTCGTCAATTTTCATCATATTTCTAAGCGTTCCCGATTTTCCTGCGGCGGGTAAAAGTCTGAAGAGCCTTTCTTCGGGAACAATGTCATGGATTTTACCTAATAACGCTACAATACTACGTGGTGTAAAAAGGTTGTATCTCGACAAACCAGAACCGTCAATCCAACGGGGAACATCTGGTAAGTCTGCCAAAAACTTTTCTTTTACTTTTTCAATTCCAACGTTTACGTTCAATTCATTTCCTAAAGCATCAGCATTCAACAACATTAAATGTTCTGCAATCATGTTATCGCTCACGTGCAACATTCGTTTATACAAACTATCAGCAGGTAAACTAAAAATCGTTTTTGTTGACCTTTCTAATGGCTTATTTATCAATGTAACTTCCTTTTTTAAGGTATCTGCTAATAAAACCGTTGTTACTTCAACGCCCGTTTTGAAAGGAACATCTTGTTTATAATTTGCTTTTATTTCTTTTCCTGCGGGATAACTAAAAAGGTTTGTTCCTAAATCTCTTTGAACAGAAAAACTTTCAGATTTTGACCAATTATAGGTTTTCTCAGCAAAAAATTTAGGCTGAATTTCTATACCATTTTCTTTATTTCCTGTAAATCTGACTACATTTCCATGAATTGGGAAAGAAGAAACTTCTGCGGCGTAGTCATCGTTATAATCGTCCCAAGCCCAACCTTTTCCATAAAATGAACCTGTGAAATTATCATTTGAAAAATAGATTTTTTCTGGACGATTTTTCAAGAAATCATATACTTTGCTTTTCGGTAAATCAGGATTCAGAAATGAAGGGTCGCCTGTTCCCCAAATAATCAAAGAATCACTCGCAATTTGATAATGCAAAGCAGGAATAGAGTCGCCCAAAGTTTTCAGACTCGCATAAAACGTAAACAGTTTTGTATTAGATGCGGGCGTGAAATAACGTTCAGCGTTATGTTCAAGCAACATTTTCTTTTCAGAAATGTCGTAAAGAGCAAAACCCGTAAAGTTTTGTGAAAAAGTTGGCGATTCTTTCAACTTTCGAGATACCGATTTCATACTAATTTTGGTGGCATCACAAGCCAACAAAAGCATCACAAACGAGATAATTATGGATTTAGAGAGAATATTCAACGCAGATTCTTTTTAATAGAACCTGTTTAAACTTTCTGTTTTGATAAGAAATTTGAATCATTTTGAACCTGCTATTTCAATATTTGAAGCCCCAGTGGAACTGCATAGCAGAGCTACGTTGAGAAAATATTGAATTATCAGATTAAAAATGAACAGGTTTATACCGAAAGAGAAAGTTTAAACAGGTTCTTAATTGCAATACAAAGTGGCGGTTGTATTTCAATTGAAGTTAAATATTTCCTTTGAAAATTACTATTAATGAAAGATAATTTTATTTTTTGGTAAAAGTGGAGAAGCATCTTTTCAATCGTCAAACCTCTAAACAAAAAATCTTGATTAACTTTGTGACGGTTTTCTTGAATTACTCAAACCAGAAGCTTAATCTCTGAGTTATCCTTGAAATTTATATCCAAATATTACAAAAAGCCGAACGCTGATGTCCGTAAAATATTTTCATCTTACAGTAAAAGAAATTATTGAAGAAACTCCCGATACCAAAACTTTCACATTTTGGCACCCAATTCACGCAGCAGTATCTTATAAAGCTGGTCAATTCCTTACCTTAATGCCTGTCATTAATGGGCAAAAAGTACGTCGTAGCTACTCAATGTCATCTTCGCCAAACAAAGATGCGTCAATTGCCGTGACAGTAAAAAGAGTTGCCAACGGTTTAGTTTCAAATTATTTGTGCGACCATGTAAAAGTGGGCGATGCCATTGAAATAATGGAGCCAATGGGTCATTTTGTGGTTGAACCAAACCCCAATAAAGAACGTACAATTGTTCTTTTCGGTGGAGGTTCAGGAATTACGCCATTGATGTCAATTTTGAAGTCTGTTTTACCTGTTGAGCAAAGCACAAAAGTATATTTGGTGTATGGTTCTCGTGATGAAAACAGTATTATTTTCAAGAAAGAATTAGAAAATTTAGAGCAAAAATATGAAGGTCGCCTACGTGTATTACACGTATTGAGTAAGCCCTCTTATACTTGGACAGGTTACAAAACCCGTATCAATCAAGCTTCAGCGGTTACGTTTTTGAAACAAGATTTTGCCATTGATATTGCTACGGCTGAATACTTCTTGTGTGGCCCAGAAGGCATGATGGAGGAAGTAACAAATTCGTTAAAAATCTTCAATGTTCCTGCTGATAATATTCACCAAGAGCATTTTGGTAGCGGTATTTTACACGTTGAAGAAGAAGACGGAGACGATTCTGTAAAAGAACAAACCGTTACAATTCAGTACGAAGGAACAGATTATCAAGTGCTTGTAAAACCCCACGAAACGATTTTAGAAGCGGCTCTTCGTGAAGACATCGACCTTCCGTATTCGTGTCAGGCAGGTATGTGTACGGCTTGTATGGGTAAATGTGTATCGGGTAAAGTTCACATGGACGAAGAAGATGGTTTGACCGATAAAGAAATTCAACAAGGATATATTCTTACGTGTGTAGCTCACCCGAAAACTGCGGGAGTAGTTATTGAAGTAGAATAACATTTCGTGATTATTTTAAAATATACTTAAACAATTTAGATTTGCAGAAGAGAAACTACATAAGCTATTGATTTTTAAAAGCTTAATTATTCGCTTTTCGCAAATCGCTTTTCGCTTCATATAAAAAAATGATTTTAGAACTTGCAACAATTGATATTAAAGCTGACCAAAACGCTGGATTTGAGGCTGCTTTGACACAAGCTCAAGAAGTCTTGAAACAGTCGAAAGGATATGTTTCTCATGAGTTTAAGAAATGTATTGAACAGCCAAACCGTTATATTTTACTGATAACTTGGGAAACTTTAGAAGCCCATACCGTTGGTTTCAGAGAGTCTGAATTATTTGTTCAATGGAGAGGTTTAATCGGGTCATTTTTCGAGAATCCTCCTGTGGTAGTGCATTATAGGGCTATTTAAGCTATTTCAACAAAAATCCCGTCAATTGAGAATTGACGGGATTTTTTGTTTTTTACAGGTTAGAAACTTGTGTTACTTACCTTTCTTTATCGCCTGATAAATCACTTCGTTGATATTCGTTCTCACGTTTAAGTCGGATAATTTTGAGTTGTTGCGGGTTGGGTAAACTCGGTTGCAAAGAAATACATAAACCAATTGATGTTCGGGGTCAACCCACGTGTATGTACCTGTAAAACCTGAATGTCCAAAACTACTTGGACTTGCACTTGGAGCGGCACTGATACCTGCACGTTTGCGGTCGGGCTTATCAAAACCAACGCCTCTACGGCTATTTACTTCCGTCGGGAAAGGGTAGCTTGTCCATTCGTTCATGGTCTTTTCGCTGATAAATTGCTTTCCTCCGTAATACCCTTTTTGCAAATACATTTGCATCAATTTAGCCAAATCCTGAGCCGTTCCAAATAAACCTGCGTGTCCAGAAATTCCACCTAACATAGATGCACCTTCATCGTGTACACGTCCATGAATGAGATTTTTACGATAAAGCGAATCATATTCCGTCGGGACAATTCTTGATAATGGATAAAAATCTCTGGCATTGTACGTCAGCGTAGTTGCTCCCAAAGGTTTATAAAAAGTATCTTTCAAATAAGTCTGAAAATCTTTGCCCGTGAGACGTGGAATAATTTGCGGATATAGATAATACGATAAATCTGAATAAACGTATTCTTTTTTCTCTCGCAAAGGCGAATCTTCAATGGCTTTGTAAAGCGTATTGTGATAATCTTTATGTAACCACAAATTGTCTGCCACTTGCACTGAAAAATCGTCTGATTGTTTGTACGCAAAAGTATTTGGTTTCCAAATTGTTGGGTCTTTGGTAAGATTTACACAGTCTTTCCAAAGATTTTTATCCGTCTGAATTGCCTGACACATTCTTTGCAAAGCCTTTTTCTTTCTGAATAATTTATCCCAAAACGTGATTGTATATTTCTCAGAATACTTCTCTTTGTAAATCTTACTTGCCAAAACCATTTTGGTAGAATCGATACAATCCATCCAGAACGGAATCCATGCTTTTAGGCGTGCTTGGTGCGTAAAAATATCTCGGTAAACTAAGCCCGCTTTGTTACTATTTTGCCACGAAGGCACTAAGTCACCAAGTGTTTTATCTAAATTGAATTTCCCTTCGTCCTCCATCTTCATCATCAACGGTACGGAGGTACTAATTTTCGTTATCGAAGCCAAATCGTATAAATCCGTCAATTGTACTTTTTGCGTGCCTTCGTAGGTTTGTTTTCCGTAGGCTTTGTGTAAAATCACTTTGCCGTTTTTGGCTACTAAAACCACAGCCCCCGGAGTTGCCTTTTGTTTAATCGCCTCATTTACAATAGAATCTACTTTATTATTCAAGAATTTAGAATCAATCCCAACGTTTTCGGCCAAAGCGTATTGGAATCTTTTGATAGGTTCAGTCGTGATGCCATCATTGTATCTGAAAGTCATATTTACCGAAACAGGTAGTTTTCCTTTCGCTCCAATTGCTCCAAAAATAACTTCGGCAGTAGCAACGGCTTCGTGCATTTGTGGGCTTTCTTGATAGGTAATTGTCAAGGCTTTTGCTTTATCTAAATTCTCAAATTTCGACAAAGTATAAGCATTTGAAAATAAAGAAACTACCGTTTTTGAAGAATTAGCAAACTCAGCTACCAAAGTCTGAATTTTAGGATTGATACTATAATTTTTCGCAGGACGAACCGATTGTCCATTAACCGCCATCAAAACTAAATTGTAATTTTTCAAAGATTCACGCACTTTTTGAATAGCCGCTTCGTCTGAGTTTTCATCTAAATTAAAATGCGTAACGTCGGTATAATTGGAAAGCATTTTTTGATAATCCGTTGGTGATTTTGAGCCAAAACTTGGATTGCCAATATTCAAAGAAGCAATGCGTAAAGTATCTAAATTTTGAAGAGGAAGAATGTTGTTCGTATTTTTCAAAAGCGTAATGGTTTCCTCCGCAAATTGACGGTTGAGGGCTTCTGATTTCTTCGGGTTCAAATCTTCAATCAATCCTTTTATTTCAATCGGTTTGTATTTATCTAAACCCGCCCAAGCCTTTGCTGTTAAAATTCTTTTTACTCTAAAATCAATATCCGACTGAGCAATTTCTCCTTTTTCCAACGCCTTTTTTATCGCATTAAATGCCGCAGGGACATCTATGAAAGTTTCTAACACATCATTTCCTGCCAAAATAGCTTTTACGTTTGCCGTTCCTTCGGGAAAAAACTTTACTGCTCCTTGCATATCCATCGCATCGGTAAAGACTAAACCTTTGAAATCTAAATCTTTACGCAATAAATTGGTAACGATTTTTTGAGATAAAGTCGAAGCTAAATTTTTAGTAGTATCCAAAGACGGGATACTCAAATGAGCCACCATTACGCCCTGCAAACCATTTTGGATTAATTCACGATAAGGGAATAATTCAAGCGAATCCAAGCGATTACGAGTATGTCCAATTACGGGTAAATCGGTATGCGAATCTACACCCGTATCTCCATGTCCGGGAAAATGTTTTGCCGAAGTAATAATTCCTCCTTTTTGCAAGCCACGCATATAGGCAAGAGCCTTTGAAGTTACTTTTTCCCGATTTTCACCAAAAGAACGGAAATTAATTACAGGATTATTCGGGTTATTATTTACGTCCACCACAGGAGCATAATTGACGTGTACACCCATACGCTTACATTGTTGAGCCAACTGCAAACCCATTTCTTCAATCATCGCTTCGTTGCCCTGCATCGCTCCTAATGTCATTTGATACGGAAAACGAATGGTACTATCCAAACGCATTTCCATACCCCATTCCAAGTCCATTCCAATCATCATGGGTACTTTACTCATGGCTTGTAACTTATTGACCAACAACGCCTGAGCTGTTGGACGGTTACGAAAAAGCACAAATCCACCAACGTGATAATCTCTAACAATTTTGTTCAGTCGGGCGGTGTCATAATCATAACTATAATTACCACGAGGCATCATTAATTGTCCAATTTTTTCATCCACCGAAAGGGTATTGAATACCGAATCAACCCAACGCAAATTAGCATTTGGGAAAAGGTCAGTTGAATTTGTGGGAGCAATTATTGTTGAATTATTCGCCTGTGAAAAAACAGAGAAGGGTAATAATGGTAAAATAATAACGAGAAAAATACTTTTGATGAAGTAATTTATTTTCATGAGATATTTAATTTATTACACTGTTTAATAAGTTATCTGGATAATTTTTATTCCAAAATCTTGTAGAACTTCTCGAAACAATATCCATTGCGGGTAAAGAACTTTCGGGAAGTTGAAGAAACTTCTTAAACACTGTATTTATTTGCCTTGCAATTTACGAAGTAGTTTAGATTTTTCTGTAAAAACAGGAATCATAGTCATAAAGCTATTGCAGATTCATTTTCGCCAGCACTCTTAAACTATTACGTCGCTCTTCTCTGCCCATTCATCACAGAACGTTTTTAATTAAAATCATTCTTCAGTATTTTCGTTGTTTATAGAAAATAAAACAACACGATTCATCATGCTAAAAATTTCCCACAAAGCATTATTCTTAGCTTCAGCGGTTTGCCTAACCATCTCTGCACAAGCACAAGATAAAAAAGGAGATGCTAAAGCACCAGCGGCTGCACCAACAGCTCCTGCTAAACCCGCCGAAGCACCCAAAACAGGCCCTAAACCATACAAAGAGGTTATTACGGACAAAGCAAAAACCACAAAAGGCTTATTTACTGTTCATAAATTAGAGGATAAATACTTCTTCGAGATTCCTGATTCATTGATGGGACGTGAAGTGATGACGGTAACTCGTATCACCAAAGCGGCAACAATTCCGGGAACTTACGGCGGAGAAATGTTGAACCGTCAGGTGATTAATTTTGAAAAAGGCCCTGATAATAAAGTATTTTTAAGAGCAATCCAATACATCAACGTTTCGCCAGATTCTACTGCTCCGATGTACAAAGCTGTTAAAAACTCAAACGTACAACCAATTGCACAAGCCTTTGATGTGAAAGCATTTAAAAAGGATTCTGTTAGCAAACAAGGTTCAACGGTAATTGAAATAACGGATTTCTTTAAAGGAGATAATCAAATTGTTTCATTGCCTCCGTTTACGAAGACAATGTACAAAATCACTTCTATTGCTGCCGACCGTTCTTATATCCAAAGTATTAAAACATTCCCGATTAATACTGAAATCAGAACAGTAAAAACTTTCAATGGAACGCCACCAATGCCATCTTTTGGAGGTGCTCCAAGCCCAATTCCTTCGGTGAATATTCCTGCCATTGCGGCATCGGGTGCGGTTACGATGGAAATTAACACGTCCATGATTTTGTTGCCAAAAGAAACGATGAAGCAACGTTATTTTGACCCACGTGTTGGATATTTTGCTAATGGTTATACTGTTTTTGACGAAGGTTCGCAACGTACTGAAGACCGTACTTTTGCTGTTCGTTGGCGTTTAGAGCCTAAAAATGCCGAAGATGCAGCTAAGCAAAAACAAGGTCAATTGATTGAACCTAAAAAACCAATTGTCTATTATATCGACCCTGCAACGCCTGCCAAATGGAGAAAATATTTGAAATTAGGTGTTGATGATTGGCAAAAAGCATTTGAAGCGGCTGGTTGGAAAAACGCTATCAGAGCTGAAATCTTAGCAGATAATGACACCACTATTAGTTTAGAAGATGCACGTTATTCGGCTATTCGTTATTTTGCTTCGGATATTGAAAACGCTTATGGCCCCAACGTACACGACCCACGCTCAGGCGAGATTTTGGAAAGTCATATCGGTTGGTATCATAACGTAATGAAATTATTGAAAAAATGGTACATGACGCAAGCCGCTGCCGTTGACCCAAGAGCAAGAAAGAATAAATTGGATGATGAATTGATGGGAGATTTAATTCGTTTTGTATCATCTCACGAAGTTGGTCACACGATTGGGTTACGCCATAATTTTGGTTCAAGTAGTACAGTGCCTGTTGAAAATTTACGTAATCCGAAATGGATTGCTGAACACGGACATACGCCTTCAATCATGGATTATGCTCGTTTTAACTACGTTGCACAACCAGAAGACGGTGTAAAGGATTTATATCCACGCATTGGCGAATATGATATTTGGGCTATCAAATGGGCATATCAAACACTTGATGGTGCAACTGCTGAAGACGACCAAAAAACTTTGAACAAGCAGTTTATTACGGAATATGCTAAAAATCCAAGAATTTGGTTTGGTACAGAAATAAACCCGTATGACCCACGTACACAGTCGGAATGTTTGGGAGACAACAACATGTTGGCAAGTGAATATGGTATCAAAAACTTGAAAAGAATTGTTCCAAATTTAACAGAATGGACAAAAGAAGAAGCTCAAGATTATGATATGCTTTCAGAAGCTTACGGAGAAATCGTAACTCAATATCGTCGTTATATTGGTCATGTTACCAAAAATGTAGGCGGTATTTATGAAACACCAAAAACAACCGACGAAGCTGGTACAGTTTATGAGCCAACGCCACGTAGCATTCAAAAAGATGCCGTTTTATGGTTAAATCGTCAGGTTTTTGAAACACCTACGTGGTTATTAGACGGAAAAATTATGGCTCAAATTCGTCCAGACCAAGGTCTTGATGCTATCAGCCGTATTCAAGAAGCAACATTAACCAACTTATTAGCTGTTGACCGTTTGCAACGTTTAATTGAAACAAATGCTAAATATGCTACTGCATATAGTTTAGACGAAATGTTTACAGATGTTCGTACTTCTATTTGGTCAGAATTGCGTTCTCGTAAAGCAATTGATGCTTCTCGTAGAAATTTACAGAAAATTTACGTTGAGAAAATGATTTCAACTCTAAACGCAACAGGGGTAGCTCCAACTGGAGGATTCAGTTTCAGAGGAACCGTTGTTCCTGCGGCGGTTGACCCACGTAAAACAGATATTATTTCAGTATCACGTGGTCATTTATTGACATTGAAAGACGAAATCAAATCAGCATTGGTTCAACCAACTTTAGATAAAATGGGCAAATATCATTTACAAGATTGTTTGTTCAGAATTGAAAAAGGTCTTGACCCGAAATAATGATTGATTAAATAAAAAACGGCTTGGTTCTACGTAGAATCAAGCCGTTTTTCATTTGTCAACTAACCGCTGACGAGGTCTTTAACCGTCGTCAGGGTTATTGTCAGATTAACTATTTAAAAATTCACCCCTAATCTTATCGCCATTCGGTTGAAATTATATTGGTTTTCGATAAGATAAGGATAATCCAACGTTCCATTATCAATTTTACTTTTGAAACGATTATGCTTATACCCAACACTCAAAGTAAAATTGGCATTTCCACCTGTCGGAATTAATAAACCTACCATCGGGCTAATAGCTAAACCTCCCTTTATTTCATTACTTGGAGAAATTTCATCATTGAGCCACATAAATCCGAAACCTGCATCTATTCCTGCAAAAGTTTTAACCTTTTTCGTTTTAATATCTCCAAATGTATTACGGATTCCTAATGAAATCGGAATGATTTGATAACTACTAAACCAATCCACGCCAACGGTTGCTCCTACCGCCAAGTTTTTATAAACCTTCAAACCATTAAATGTTTGAATGGTAAAATTGGTACTTGCTTTTACGGTGTAACTATAATTCGGGTTTTGAATAGCATTTGGCGTTATTTGATATGATTTCCCGAATAAACCTCCAATATCGGTAAAATTGACATAATTTTCTTTTACAAAACGCTTAAAAGAATTTTGCGTTTTCTCCTGCGAATACGCCATCGTACATACAAGCAAGAACATACCCGTGATTATCTTTTTCATATTTGTCAATGCGTTAAGATGCCGTTTTTACTGCTATTTTACTCAATAATTTCAAACTATTCGGATTTGAATAATCATACTGATACAAGCCATCTTTCCCAATTAACATCAAGGTATTATTAAGCGGAATAACATCAAAAGCATTCATTTCTTTGAAGTGTTGTAATTGCTTAATATTCATCACATCGTTGGCATCAAAGGTCTTCAAACCGCCTGTTCCTTCACAGATAAATAGTTTTTTATTATCAATTCCTAAACCGTAAGGGCTATCCATTGGATAAGTTTTCTTCAAAATTGGACTTGCTGGATTCGACACATCAATAACATCTAATTGATTGGCACTCGCTGCTCCACATCTGGTAAAATTATTAACTGAACGGAGCGTTACATACGCAATATCGTTTTCAACCACCACAGGGTCACAGGCACGGGCGTGGTCGAGACGAGATAAATACGTTGGTTTTTGTGGGTTGGCATTGTCCCAAATTTGTACACCTGTTGATGTTCCTAAGAACAATTTATTCTTGTACGGAAAAATGGTTTCAATGCCAAAACCCAAATTAATACTTCCTTCTTGCGAAGGATTTGAAGGGTTTTTGAGGTTAAAAAGTTTCATATCACTTTGCGTAACGGCATACAATCTATTATCCACAATGGCAAAACGAGCCGTTGAGCCACTCACGCCTGTACCATTTGCCGTAGGTAAACCCGTTTTGATTCCGCCAGAAGACAACCCTTGGTCAAAGGCGATTCCACCCCCGTAATAATAAACAGGATTTTGGGGTTCACAGGCTACTTCTTGCGTTGTGGTGTATAATTTGTACTTAGAGTCATAAATTGTTTGGTCGCTTGCATTATAACTCCATGTAATACCGTCAACTTGTCCATTATTAAAAACGTCTTTATTTCGAGATACTTCTTTTACGTCATTTGGATTGGTAATGTCAAGAGCCACAAAATCGGTGTAACTGTCGGCATAAAGAATATTTCCATTAACAGCAATGTCAATATTTCCTAAAATTTGAATAAAAGAAACCGCCTTCGGAGCAGACGGATTAGAATTATCTATTATATGAATACCTTTTTTGACTTCATTAATAAACAAAAAATTATCTTTCACATAGATTTTACCGGGGTTTTCCAAAGCCTGAGCAGGCAGTGTTTTAATGCCACTCCGCAACTCAGAAAGAGTCACTTTCACAGATTCTGCACCTCTATAAGTAACTGTTTGCGTACAATTATCTTTACAAGAGGCAAAAGCAGTTACTAACGCTACCCATTGGAGCGTTCTAAAAATTACCTTTTTCATGACGTTAAGATTTAATTAATTTGAAGTACAAACTCCATTCAGACAATTAACGGTTGGAGGAATTAATGCTTCGCAAGTACCCATTTTATTGTACTTTACATTCAGTTCTTTCTCTAAATTGGTATAAGCTGTTATTTTCTCTGTCAATTGCTTTTCATCTGTTTTAGATAAAGCATAGATGATAAATCTGGAAGGACCACCGCATGGTCTTGCCCCCATTTCAATTACCTTACAATCGTCGCCACCTGCACAAGTTTTATTTTTGGCGAATAAATCTATTTCTGTTGCCAGATTTACTAATTTTTGTTCGTCTGAAACATTGGTAATATCATCATTTTTAGTACAAGAAGAAAATAGTACAAAACCAACAATAGAGAGTTTCAAAAAAAGCGTTTTCATTTTGTTTACGGGTGAGTTTATAGTTTATGTTAATATTTAATTTCAGAAAAAACATCAGCCACGGTTTTTCCATATTTAGCTAAATAAGCAGGGAATGGCTGATTGATTACATCATTATCACTTCTAAAAACAGCATCATCAATTCGCCACGTTTTAATTTCTTGTCCACTAACTTTTAATTGAATAAAAAACATTCCACCGTCGGCACAACCTGGACAACCAAAAGTTTTGCTCGATTCTTTCGTTAATTCAGCGGGAAAACTGCTTACAAAAACCTTAGCTTTTTGATATTCGCTATCTGGCAATTGATAGCCCGAAAACTGATAGTTTTCTTGATTTTTGCAAAATACTCTTGAGGTATCAGCATATAATTTTCCTTGCTCAATTTTATAAATGACATTTGCTCCACAAATTCTTCCTAAACCCACATACCCAAAAACAAGATAGTCGGAAGATGTTGCCAAAGTGGATTCAGCAATATTTATATCATCTTTTTTGCAAGATTTAATTGACAACACTGCCATGAAAAACATTAAAAAAGTTGCTATTTTCATCGTTATATATTTTTAAATTGAGTATATTTTTTCTAAAAACTAATCCTTATTTTTACTGATAAACCCCTATTCCACCCGAAATTCTAACATTTCTAAAGATAGGTTTCTTCTTGGGTTTAGGCTTTGGTTTTTCATAATAAGGTGTTTGTTCATGTTGTAAGTCTGGTGTAGTAGTCGTAAAATCCAAAGGGATTTGTTTTGGTGAAATTGGTGTAATAAAATCAACTGAATCTATGAGTATTTTTTCTACCTTTTCAGTTTGTATTTCCACTATTTGAGGCTCAACAATTGTTTCTTCTTTGGGAATAATTACTTTGGGAGTAGCTATTCTTTCTTTGGGTTTAATAGCTATTATTTCATTCGTTTTAGACAAAATTTCTTCTTTTTTCTCTACAACAACTCGCTTATTTTCTATTGCTGGAAATGGTTTTATTTCCTCTTTATTTCCAACAAAATACCACAATGCAATGCTTAAAATCAATGCAGAAACGGCTCCCCAATAATAGGTTTGATTCCCTGATTTTGGTTGAATATTGTTGTCTAAACTTACCTCAATCTTCTCCCAAACTCCCTCTGGAGGAGTCATAGAAGCATCATCAAAGGCATTTTGCCATTGCTCCTCGAAAGAATTATGTTGTAAATCGTCTATATTCATTTCACTGATAAAATTCCCTGTAAAATTGCCTTTGCTCGTGCATATTGCGATTTTGAAGTTCCTTCTGAAATATTCAACATTTCGGCAATTTCGTTGTGTTTATATCCTTCAATGGCAAATAAATTAAAAACCGTCTGACAACCCTTTGGTAGTTTTTGAATCATTTCAATTAATTCCTTAAAATGGATTCCTTCTATCCCCGATTGAAAATCACTAATCTGATTTTCATAATCTTGAATATCCCCCATATCCTGAAAATGTTGTTGCGAGCGTATTTGATTGATAGCGGTATTCACCACAATTCGTTTAATCCAAGCCCCTAATGTACTTTCTGCACGAAATTTGTCTAAATTTTGGAAAATCTTGATGAAAGCTTCTTGCAAAATATCCTCAGCCTCAGCTTGACTTTGGGCATAGCGGTTACACACGACCAACATTCGCCCTGCGTAGGCATTATATAGCTTTCGTTGGGCATTTCGGTCATTTTGTAAACAGGCTTGTATAAGTTGAGCTTCGGTTTCCAAAGAAATTATAACATTTCAATCTTCATTTTTATAAAGACTCAATTTACTTTAAAACGGTTGGAATGAAGGTAAAATTTTCTATCAATAATTATCAAGGAGGTTTTGTTATCTTTGTGGATATTTTCATGATAGCAAATAATAAAGGTTGAAAAATAAAGTAGCGAAACCATTTTTAAAATGGGCAGGAGGTAAAACTCAATTAATCGGAGAAATAGAGAAAAATTTACCTTACGAAATGATGGGTCATAATTTTACTTATCTTGAACCATTTGTGGGTAGTGGGGCTGTATTGTTTTGGATGCTCAACAATTTCCCGAAATTAGAAAAAGCTGTCATTTGTGATATTAATGAGGATTTAATCAATACTTACCAAGTTATTGCATCAAATCCCAAAGAATTGATTTCTACTCTCTATCAGTTTCAAAACGAGTATCATTCTTTAGAAACAAAAGAAGAAGAGAAAAAGCAATACTATTATAACAAAAGAGACATTTATAATTTGAGGCAAACGGATAAAATTATCCAATCTGCATTATTTATTTTCCTTAATAGAACTTGCTTTAATGGTTTGTATCGTGTTAATCAAAAGAATGTGTTTAATGTACCTATGGGTGCCTATAAAATGCCTACAATTTGTGACGACGTTAATTTATTGGCGGTGAGTGAAGTCTTAAAGAAAGTTGAAATAATACACGGGGATTATGAAAAGTCGTTAGAATATGCTGAAAAAAACTCTCTATTCTATTTTGACCCTCCTTACAAACCATTAAGTAATACTTCATCTTTCAATTCTTATGCAAAAGATGTTTTTGATGATAATGAACAAATAAGATTAAGAGATTTTTGTTCAAAGTTAAATATCTTAAAACACAAATGGATATTAAGTAATTCAGACGTTAGTGGAGAAAATACAAACAATGATTTCTTTGATAAAATATATGATAATTTCTTAATCAAGAGGGTGAAAGCCAAAAGAAGTATTAATGCAAATGCTTCAAGAAGAGGAGAATTAAATGAGTTATTAATCACAAATTTTAATATGATTTTAGAATATGCTTAGTAGTAAAGCCATAACAATATTAACACCCCTTTTTAAAATAATTGAAGAATCAAAAGGTAAGACTATTGGTGAAATTAAGTCATTATTAAACCATGAGAGAACCAATATGAAAAAAGGGGCATCAGGTTTAATTGTTGAAACATTATTAGGAATTAAAAATAACAATAACGCAGATGCCGATATTCCTGAAATTGGTTGTGAAGTTAAAATTTTACCTATTCAAAAAAATAGAAATGGTGAAGTAAAAGTAAAAGAACCCACTCAAATTCAGATGATAAACTATTTTGAAGTAGCAAATGAAAAGTGGGAAACAGCTAAAATCAGAAAAAAAATTACCCTAACTTTTTGGATTGTTTACTTAGCTAAAGAAAATAGCAAGTCACTTAATCAAGATGACTATAAAATCATTGACTACTTTATTGATCATCCAAATGAGTATAAATTACAGATTTTTCAGAGAGATTGGGAAGCAATACAATCATACATAATAAATGGCTTAAGTGATAAATTATCATGTAGCATGGGCGAATATATTGAACCTAAAACAAAAGGAGCGAACAATCAAGATGTAACAAACGCACCTGACGGAAAGGGTGGAATATTAAAAGCAAGGAGAAGAGCATTTTACTTTAAAAAGAAGTACACTAACTCTCAAATTATACCCAATATTGACTTAAAGACTCTATTGTAAATTAATGATTATACCTTTCTTTAGCTCTACTGATAAAAACTTTAATCTCCTTCAAGGTGATTCTACACAACTATTGCCACAATTCGAGCATAAATTTGATATGGTTTTCGCAGACCCTCCTTATTTTTTATCAAATGGAGGATTATCTATTCAAAGCGGGGAAATTGTTAGTGTAAATAAAGGAGATTGGGATAAATCTCAAGGGCTCACTTTTATACACGACTTTAATAGAAAATGGCTTTCATTAGTTCGAGACAAAATGAAAGAAGATGGAACAATTTGGATAAGTGGGACAATGCACAATATTTTCTCTATTGGGCAGATTCTCATAGAATTAGATTTTAAAATACTGAATATTATTACTTGGGAAAAAACAAATCCCCCTCCCAATTTTTCATGTAGGTATTTTACCCATTCAACTGAACAAATAATTTGGGCTCGTAAAAATGTAAAAACACCACATTTTTACAACTATGAACTTATGAAAAGGTTGAATGGAGATAAACAAATGAAAGATGTTTGGACGTTACCAGCTATAGCTCCTTGGGAAAAATCGTGTGGTAAACACCCTACACAAAAACCTTTATCTGTTTTAACAAGACTTATATTAGCTTCAACTAAACAAAACGCATGGATACTCGACCCTTTTACAGGAAGTAGCACTACGGGAATTGCCGCAAATTTAACAAATAGACGATTTTTGGGAATAGACCAACAATTAGATTTTTTAGAAATCAGTAAGAACAGAAAAATAGAAATTGAGGACTTAAAAATAAGAAATATATACAAGCAAAAGCTGAGTGGATTTAGTGAAAAAACACAACTTGACCAATTTCTATTAAATGAACCACAAATAGCTTATCAATCAGAATTATTATTTTAGAATGAAACAAGAAATCAGAGATAAATACGAAGTCGTTATTGGCTTAGAAGTACACGCTCAGTTACAGACTGAAAGTAAAATTTTTGCGGCTGATGCTGCCTCTTTTGGCGGTTTGCCCAATACGCATATTTCACCTATTACGCTCGGACATCCAGGTACGCTTCCGAAACTCAATCGTAAAGCAGTAGAATATGCCATCAAAATGGGTTTGGCTTGCAATTCTCAAATTACTGAAAACCAATATTTCGACCGTAAAAATTATTTCTATCCTGACCTCCCAAAAGGTTATCAAATTACGCAAGATAAAACCCCAATTTGTATGGGTGGTGGCGTGAAGGTAAAGCTTTCGACGGGCGAAAAAACAGTTCGTTTTCATCATATTCATTTAGAGGAAGACGCTGGAAAATCGCTTCATGCAGAGGGTTCAACTGATAGTTTGATTGACTACAATCGTGCTGGAACGCCATTAATTGAAATGGTTACTGAACCCGAAATTAAATCTGCCGAAGAAGCCGCTACTTTTATGAATGAGGTTCGTAAATTGGTTCGTTATTTAGGTATTTGCGACGGAAACATGGAAGAAGGTTCGCTACGTTGTGATGTCAATATTTCGGTAATGCCTGTTGGTAGCAAAGTATTTGGTACAAAAGTTGAAATCAAGAATATGAACTCAATGCGTTTTATCCAAAAAGCTATTGAATATGAAGTGGTTAGACAAATTGATGCCGTAGAAAATGGAGAGAAATTAATTCAAGAAACTCGTAGTTTTGACCCTGCAACGGGACGTACTTCGGGTATGCGTGAAAAGGAAACCCAAAACGATTATCGTTATTTCCCTGAACCAGATTTAGTGCCTTTGACTATTTCAGAAGCATGGCTTTCGGAAGTGAAAAACATGATGCCCGCTTTGCCTTGGGAGCTTTTTGAGAAATTTACGAAGCAATATAATTTACCAGAATACGACGCTAACGTTTTGACTGAAACTCGTGAAGTAGCAGAATATTTTGAAGCAACTTCTCAGTTTACCAAAAACTACAAAGCGGTTTCCAACTGGATTATGGGTACGGTGAAATCTTACTTAAACGATAATAATTTAGAAATTGGTCAATTAACCGTTACTCCCGAACGCTTGGGAGCATTGATTAATCTGATTGACGAAGGAAAAGTAAGTACGTCAACTGCCGCACAGCAAATCTTCCCAGAGTTGGTACAAGATTCGAGCAAAACACCTTTGCAAATTGCCGAAGCAAAGAATCTAATTCAGCAAAGCAATACCGATACACTTCAATCGTTAATTGATGAGGTTTTAGCAAATAATCCTGCTAAAGTAAAAGAATACAAATCGGGTAAAAAAGGACTTTTAGCAATGTTCATGGGCGAAATCATGAAAAAGTCAAAAGGTTCTGCCGACCCAAAAGTTACAACGGCATTATTGCAAAAAACATTAGAAATGTAAAACGGACGGTTCGACGCATCGACAGCCTTGTCCGTAAACATAAATTAAGTATTACTCTTTTGACGGACAAGGCTGTCCGTATTACATATATGAAAAAGCTATTTTTGGGCGTAATATTCGCCATGATTTCTACCATTACTTTCGGGCAAGGCAGTAAACCTGTGGCTATTACGGGAAAGGTCAACAATGTTGTTCCCGACAAAAAAGTTTATCTACAATTTATCAATGGCAGAGGAACTCCCGTAACGATGGATTCAGCCAATGTTGCTGTCGATAAAACCTTCAAATTCAATGCAAATATTATTGATGGCGGTGGTTATTATTTACTCAATTTCTTCGGAATGGAATTGAGCCAAAAGATTTTATTAATCTTAGAAGGAGGCGAAACAATTAATATAATTGCCGACGGAATGGATTTACCCAACAAACGTGGTACATTCCAAATAACAGGCAATTCTAAGAATATTGAATATTTTAATAGAATCTTAAAACTGAATACCGACTTACAGGCCAAAGTAGAAACTTGGAATAAACAAGTAGCAACCGCTCAAGCCAAAAAAGACGAAGCCACTTTGCAGAAAATCCAAAATGATTTTCAAGCCGCACAGCAAGCTAATGTCAATAAAATCAAAGCAATGATTCCAGAAATGGGAACAAATTTGGTAGCATTATGGACGGCAGGCAATTTCTTAAATCCAGAAAATGATTTAGAAACCTTAACGCAAGTTTCAGAAAGATTCAAGGCAGAAAAACCAAATTCTCCTAACATACACATCAAGACTTTTCATCAGCAAATTATGCGTTTGAAAGGTGTAGATGTAGGTTCTGAAGCACCCGAAATTGCGATGAAAACGCCTTCAGATAGCACATTAGCACTTTCTTCACTTCGTGGAAAATATGTACTGATTGACTTCTGGGCAAGTTGGTGCGGGCCATGTAGAAAAGAAAATCCAAATGTGGTAAGAATGTATTACAAATTCAAAGACAAAGGTTTTGATATTTTCTCAGTAAGTCTCGACCAAGAAAAAGAATCATGGGTAAAAGCCATTGAAAAAGACGGATTACCTTGGCATCATGTTTCAGACCTGCAATTTTGGAACTCCGCCGCCGCCGCCGCTTATGGCGTACAAGCCATTCCTGCTACCTTTTTATTAGACAAAGAAGGAAAAATTATAGCTAAATTTTTAAGAGGAGACGACTTAGAAAGGAAATTAGAAGAAGTATTGAAATAGGTAATCAGAAGATAGATTTTAGAGAAAAGAGAATAGAGAGTTATTGTTTTACACTTAGTTCATCATAGAGATTATACTTTACACTTAAAAATTAATTGAAATGACTAATAAAATAGCCAATCACAAAAGCTATTCTTTTGCTTTAAGAATAATCAAACTCTATCAGTTATTGTCGAAAGAAAAACAAGAATATGTTATTTCAAAACAAATATTGAGAAGCGGAACCGCTATTGGGGCGTTAATTCGTGAAGCTGAATGTGCAGAAAGCAAAGCAGATTTTATTCATAAATTAGCTATTTCCAATAAAAAAGCGAACGAAACACATTATTGGATTATGCTTTTGAGAGATAGCAATTTGATAGATACTAAATTAGCCAACTCTTTTCTCCTTGATTGCGAAGAATTACAAAAACTGCTTAATTCAAGTATAAAAACAGCCAAAACTAATCTAAAAACAATTAAAAAAGATAATGAGAATCAGAAATAGCAAAGCGATAAACACTATCATCTAAACTCTATTATCTATCATCTAATAACATGAAAGTAGCCATCATCGGAGCAGGAAATATGGGTATGGCATTTGCCAAGTCATTCATCCAATACGAATTAGTAAAAAAAGAAAACCTTTTTTTGATTGAAAAAAATGCCGAACGTGCTGAAGCTCTTCGCCAAGAAAAAGCAGGCGTTGTCATTGATACTATTTCTCCTAAACTCGGAGAATATGATTTGATAATTTTATCGGTTAAACCACAAGATTTCGCTTCCTTAAAAGACGAGCTTGCGTCTGTTATCCAGCCTAACCAATTGGTTTTGAGCATCATGGCAGGTATTTCAATTGATAAAATCAAAGAATCCCTCAATCATAATTTAGTAGTACGTGCAATGCCTAATACACCTGCATTATTAGGTATGGGTATGACGGCATTCTCGGCAGCAGGAGATATTACTTTAAGTCAATTAAAGAAAGTAGAAAACCTTATCAACTCAACCGGAAGAGCCGTTTTCTTAGAAGATGAAAGCCTTTTAGATGCTGTTACAGCAGTGAGTGGAAGTGGTCCTGCGTATTTCTTCTACTTAGTAAAAGCAATGGTTGAAGCAGGAAAAGAATTAGGGTTTGAAGACTCAATGGCTTCATTATTAGTGAAACAAACAATGTTAGGTTCGTTTCATTTGATTAATAATTCCGAGAAAAGTTTAGATGAATTAATTAAAGCTGTTGCTTCAAAAGGAGGAACGACAGAAGCAGCCTTGAAACGTTTTGAAGAGGGTTTATTAGCTCAAAACCTCAAAGAAGGTATTTTTGCAGCACAAAAAAGAGCAACCGAACTTTCTAAATAGGAATTTTGGGGGTTGGGGGTTAAAAAACTATAATAACAACTAACCCCTAACTTCTTATAAATTAACAGTTACAAGCTTTTTTATATTTCCAATTAAAGTAATATGCAGCAGCAATAAATAATGCACCAATACTGCCTGTAAGAAATTCTAAACTCTCTCCTAACCACAAAATCTCCATCAATTTAGTACATAAACTTGCACCTAATAATACCAAAGGCAAATAGTTTTGATGCTTACGAAAATCAGTATATAAAAGCGTTCCTGCCAAAATCAAACTTCCACCAATAAACCAAATCTCCCACGAATGATTGACTAAGCTACTCCCTAAAAATGGAAGCACAGTTATTAAAACAGGCGTTGCGATACAGTGAATTGCACAAGCCACCGAAAGGTAAAAACCCAACTTCTCTATCTTATTATTGTCGTGCGAATGGTTCATTGTTGTAATCATGTTGCAAAAATAATAATTTGCAACATGATTGCAAAAGAAAAGCCAATATTTTTAACACAACTGATATTCTGGTAATGATGTAATACTTTGCGAAGCCATTTTTAATAACTCAATACCTGATTTTCCATCTATTTTTTGCTGAATAAACGCTTTTTGCTGAAGAGATAATGGTCTGGGCAATAAATAAGAAGACAATTTTTCAATAATTGTCGGTACATCTTCTTCCGAAAATTCATTTTGAAATGCCGACCAGTTAATCGCTGCCTGCATTCTATTTACTTTTTTACTGAGGTTTTCGGTATTAACATCACCGTCATCTTTAAGTTTAAAATTGATTTCAGAATCTTTAAAAATGATTTCGGGTAATTTCATCCTTGTCATTAAAGTTGAAGAATCTATCCAATTTTTTCCACCAGACCAACCCGCAACATTTGGCGGATAAAATAAAACCTGTCCCAATGATTTTTGAATAAACAAAACAGCTTGTCTTTGTTGAAAATCAATCCCAAAATTTCGTTGTAAACCAACCAATAATTCAACAGGAGACTTTATTCTTGTACCAATATTTTCAGGGTTATAAAACCAATCACTTTTAAAAACGTATTCCATCAAATCAGCAATATCATAATCGGTTGAATGAAAACGTTTTGCCATTTTATCAACTAACTGATTATCAGCATTTTCATTTACGAAGTAACGATAAATTTTAGTACAAATAAAAGTAGCAGTTTGAGGATTTTGAAGGATAATTTTCAAAATATCTTCTCCGTTAAAATTACCCGTTTTCCCTTGAAAAGTCTTTTGACCATTATCATGCTGATTAGGTCTAAAAACAAACTCTCCCTGCAAATTGGAAGTCCAACCTGTAAAAGCTCTTGCCGCTTCTTTTACATCATTTTCAGTATAATTTCCTCGCCCCAAAGTAAACAATTCCATTACTTCACGAGCAAAATTTTCGTTTGGCGAATTCTTCTTATTCTGCTGATTATTAAGAAATTGCAACATATCTGGGTCTTTTGAAACTGCCAAAAGTAAATCTCCAAATTTTCCCAAAGCATTTTCTCTAATTACATTATGTTGAATTTGAACAGTTAGCGGTCTTCTTCCTCTACAAGCGAAATGCCCGTGCCAAAATAAGGTCATTTTTTCACGAAGCATTCCTTCTCCCGATGCCATTCTATTTATCCACAAATAATTCAATTCTGCGATTTTCTCTCTCGCTTCTTTTAATTTTTCTTTTATTTCATTTTCAGAAGCACCCTTTAATTCTAATAAAGTCTTTAAAGCTTTCTTTCTGATAACTTCTTTATCTTCATTTTCTACCACCAATAAAGGAATTGCTTTTTCAGAATTGCTCAATAAAAATTTTAAGGCTTTATCAGGAGATTTCTTTCCAAATTCCTTCACTTGAGCAGGCGTAGCACCAAAACCTGCTCGCATAAATAAATGCTCAACTTTTATCTGATTATCTATTTTCATATCTTAAATATTTTCAATAAGACACGTTTTTAATAGGAAGGTTTAAGTGGGGAATTAGTTATTGGTGATTAGAAACTGGTAGAGTCCTTATTCCCATTTATATATTTTGTGGAGCTACCCAATAAATTTGAAAATTCATATAAGTAAGTACAGTGACTATTTAAGAATTATGATTGCCATGAATTTGATAATCAAGCTCATGATAATACAAAATCCTAACCCCTAAATCCCAAACCCTACTAAAAACAAAAATCCTTCTCAATTTTGAATTGAGAAGGATTTTAAATATTCTTAAATGATTATTGACCTAATAAAATTTCAAGTTCTTTCTTGAATTCGATTAAAAGGGTTTCTTTCATTGAGATTTTGCGTTTTTGTGTATTGATTTTATTCATCACCAATTTATCACCCATTTGACCGCTATATTGAGAATCCGTAATGAAAGCATCCAATTCGTTTTTCTCTTTTTTAGTCATGTAATCCATTTGGTTAATCATAATTTTCAATTGCTCCACTCTTGGTTTATCATCTAAAGCTGGGTGGCGATAGCTGATTACACGTAAAAGGTAGTTCATTTCAAAAATCTTATCACAAACATTTCTGAAACGCTCGGCAATGTTACGGTCGAGATTTTTAGTTTGTGCTGCCAATTCTTTCCATTTTACTAAATAACCTTTTGCTTTCTCAGAAGTTGATGGAATTTGCGACTGAATTTTGAATAAGCTTTCTAATTCAGTAGTCATTTCCTTCATTTGCTGTACACGTGGGTCAATTCTTACTGTTGCAACAATACCTTTTTCACGGTTATAACGCTCGAAGAAGAAGTCATTTGAACGCTTAAATTGCTTCCAAAGCATACTTTGTTTCTTCGGTGGAACGTTAGTAATTGTTTTCCACTCACGTTGCAAGTTTTTGATAACTTCAAAAGCAACATCAACATCTTTCTCATAACGTAAATTACGAGCATCATCTACGATACGTTGAAGCGTTGCCAATTTTTCATCAATAATTCTATTTTTCTCTGAATAGTATTCACGACGACGAACAAAGAACTCATCAACGATTTCATTAAATTCTCCTTCTACTCCATCCTGAAGAGCTTTATCAACTGGACCAGTTTTCAACCATTTGGTTTTAATTTCCATAATGGTTTCAGTCGCAACTGCCCAATCTTCAATTTGTCCCGCCTCTTTCAATTCTTCAATTAAAGCTTTCTTAATTTCAAGATTTTTGATTTGATTGTTCAAAATCAATTCTCTCAATTCAAGCTCCAATCCGTCTAAGCGTTCAAGCAAAGGGATGAAGTTTCCTAAACCGTCAAATTCTGTGAGGCTTTTGCGTAGTTGAAGTAATTTCGTTAGATACGACCCTTTGTTTTGGGCCTCTTCTACTTGTTCAAATAGGGTGCTTACTTTGTTTTCGGCAATAGAGAAGCGATTAATAAAGTATTGTAATGCTTCTTCTTCGGTATTTCTGACTACACCAATCTGTCGGTCTTCGTATTCAGAGTAGCCTTTTAAATAGACTTTACCGTCTTTACAGTAGCCATAATCGGCTGAATTCTTAATTGAGTTTTCCATTGTTTTACATTACATGAATAGAGTTTCTGGCAAGGCTCATTACTCTAAGGGATTCATGGTTTAGGTTAATTAAAGTTTTAGTAGCTTTATTAATTTACAGTTGTTTTGGGTTGTTATGAATATTTTTATTGCAAGTTACTGATTTTCAACAAAAAATCTAATCTTTTAACCACATAATCCATTGAGTGGTTATTTTTTATTTTATAGTTTCTAAAATACAACAACCAGACCAAAATTAAAAGTCAAAACGATGTTTTTATTACTTTAAATGTAACGGAAATGTTTATGATATAATTACTTCTTCTTGATGTGCAGGAATATAAATTTTGGAATATCCTTCTTTCAAAAGCTTTTCTTTGAAAATAGTTTGTACGTCAAGCTCTCCATGTACCAAAAATATTTCCTTAATTTTTGATTTATCCTGACATGACAAATATTGTATTATTTCTTGGTAATCGGCATGAGCAGAGAATGAATCCATTACGATAACTTCGGCTCTTACATCAAATTCTTTCCCGAAAATATTGACTTTTTTTGCCCCAGCTTTTAGTTGTCCTCCCAAGCTATCAGGCGATGTATAACCTACCAAAAGCACAGCACAACGAATATCTTCAATGTGGTTGGCGATATGGTGTTTTATCCGTCCAGCTTCTGCCATTCCCGACGATGAGATGATAATACACGGCTCATCTAATTCATTTAATTTTTTAGAATCCTCCGTCGAAGAAATATAAAATAAATTAGGAAATCCGAAAGCGTCACCATCTCCTTTTTTCAAATATGCCAACACCTCTGGATTAAAACACTCTGGATGGTTTTTCATAATTTGTGTAGCATTTACCGACAACGGTGAATCTACAAAAACCTTGATTACAGGCCATTTTCCTTCATTTTCTAATTGGTCGAGAGCATAAACTAATTCTTGTGTACGGTCAATAGAGAATGCGGGAATCAATAATTTCCCTTTTTGTTCAACACATACTTTTTGAACTATCTCTCTCAAATGAGCTTTAACATCTGTTTCTGTTTCGTGCAATCTTGACCCATAAGTTGATTCACAAATAATATAATCCGCCTGTGGAAAAGCCTCTGGAGAATTTAATATTTTATCATTCGGGCGACCAATATCTCCTGAGAAAAACAGTTTTATTTCCTTCTCATTCTCTTTAATAGTCAATGAAACAGCCGCTGAACCTAAGATATGTCCCGTATCAGTGAAGTAACAACTCACTTCATCATTCAGCCAAAAAATTTCTCTAAAATTGACCGCCACCATTTGGCTAAGTGTCTGTTCTACATCTTCTTGCGAATATAAGTTTTCCAAGACAGTTTCCCCACGTTTTGCACGTCGTTTATTAATTCTGGCTAAGTCCGATTCTTGTATTCGGGCAGAATCACCCAAAAGAATTGAGCATAAATCTTTTGTTGCAGAAGTACAGAAAATTTTTCCTGTATAACCTTTTTTAACTAATCGTGGCAATAAACCCGTATGGTCGATATGAGCGTGAGAAAGCACTAAATAATCTATTTCAGAGGGGTCAAAAGCAAAATTTTGATTTAACTCCTGTGTATTTAATCCTTGAAACAATCCACAATCCAATAAAATTTTTGTCCCTTTCTCTGTAATTATTAAATGTTTAGAGCCTGTAACTCTTTGAGCCGCCCCGTGAAATTGAATTTTCATGTTATCGTTTAAGTAAAAGTAACACAGACAAAAGTCTGTCATATTTCATACAAATTAAAGCCTGTATCACTAAAATAATCATTGCAATATAACAATTTTTTAAAAAAATTATACAAATTTATTATGCAAGCATACTATTTTGTATATTTGAAAACTTTTTAATAGGTGTTAGGTATTGGGTTATAGGGTTAGTTACTACGATAAACAACTAACATCTAAAACCTAATCCCTAAAACCTAAAACCTGAAAAAACATGAGTACGATGGCATTAGAAGGATTAAACCTCGACTTAACAGAAGAACACTTAGCGGTTCAACAAGCGGCAAGAGATTTTGCTCAAACAGAATTATTACCAAATGTCATTGAAAGAGATGACAAGGAATATTTTCCAGAAGAGTTAGTTCGTAAAATGGGAGAATTAGGTTTTTTAGGAATGATGGTGGCTCCAGAATATGGCGGTGGCGGAATGGATACCGTTTCGTATGTATTGGCGATGGAGGAACTTTCAAAAATTGATGCTTCGGCTTCGGTAATTGTTTCGGTAAATAATTCATTGGTTTGCTATGGTTTAGAAAAATACGGTTCGGAAGAACAAAAACAAAAATATCTTGTGCCTTTGGCGAAAGGTGAAATTGTTGGAGCATTCGCTTTGTCAGAACCCGAAGCTGGTTCTGATGCAACTTCCCAACATACAACCGCCGAAGATATGGGTGATTATTATCTATTAAACGGAACAAAAAACTGGATAACCAACGGCGGGCGTGCAAGTGTGTATTTAGTAATGGCTCAAACTCACCCAGAATTAGGACATAAAGGAATTAATTGCCTCATTGTTGAAAAGGGAATGGAAGGTTTCCAAGTTGGCAAAAAAGAACAGAAATTAGGAATTCGTGGGTCTGATACTCATTCGTTAATGTTTACCGATGTGAAAGTTCCAAAAGAAAATAGAATAGGAGCTGACGGTTTTGGGTTCAAGTTTGCGATGTCAACCCTAAATGGTGGACGTATTGGAATTGCTTCGCAAGCATTAGGCATTGCTTCGGGGGCTTATGAATTAGCGGTGAAATATTCAAAAGAACGAAAATCTTTCGGAAAAGCAATTTGTGAACACCAAGCGATTCAATTCAAATTATCGGATATGGCAACTAATATCGAAGCCGCACGTTTATTATGTTTCAAAGCAGCTTTAGACAAAGACAATCATAGAGACTATGTGAAGTCGGCAGCGATGGCAAAATTATTTTGCTCGCAAGTAGCCATGGATACAACTGTCGAAGCCGTGCAAGTTCATGGAGGTTATGGTTTTGTCAAAGAGTTTCATGTCGAACGATTAATGCGAGATGCAAAAATCACTCAGATTTACGAAGGCACTTCCGAAATACAGAAAATGGTAATAGCTCGAGAAATTTTAAAATAATTCAAGAAAAAGGCGGAAAACTCAACAATTTTTCCGCCTTTTTCATTTCCCAAAACCTTCCATTACAAGATTCTCTTTCATTTTGATTTCAGAGATTTCTCAAAATACTTCAATCTTTTTCCAAATTTCCTTTAAAACTACAAATAATCATTTTACGAAACGTTATCTTTAATATTCTCCATTCTTAGGATATTACAATAAAATATTATTCAAAAGTGAAGCTATCCATTCAATAAGTATTTTACACTTTTTTTAATTATATTTTGGAATTTTACATGGATTTATTAGTTTTGTCCAAAATTAAACATAGTATAACTGAATATAATTAAAAAAAGCCGCAAAGATGGAAGATTATAATAAGATAATTGAGTCGCTCGGTGTGAAGTTTATAAAGTCACGCAACATTAGAATATTACAACCTATCCGTATTAAAAACTTCTATGATGTTGAAAACACACTCTTGATTTTGTACAATGGTGAAGTTTCATTCGGAGAAGAAGCAGTTCATGCAGAGGTTGGCGATATGCTTTTTATTCCTGGCGGCAAAATGCTTTCTGTAACTTACGGAAACGCAGATAGACCAAAAGCTATTTCAAACGAAGAGTTTATGACTCATCGTGAACTATATTTTGAGCCAAATCTTGAGCCTGCAAAAATCGGTCAAATCGAAAACTCTTTCGGGATGGTTGCTTTTGAAGCTAAAGTTTTTGACTCGGTGAATTTCTTCACTTCTCTTGATATTCCTCCATTCTTAATCAAAAAAGATGACAAGTTGGCATTTATGTTAGCTGAAATCTTGAAAGAAGATATGACGGATGATTTAGGGAAAGGACGTGTTATTAAGATTAAAACGGAAGAAATCGTTATCGAAATCATTCGTTATATCATTAAAAACCGTTTATTTGTTGAGCAATTAGCTACTAACAGTACGTATTTCAAAGACCCAAGATTAATTGATATTTTTGCTTATATTAAAGACAATATCGGCGGAGATTTATCGAACAAAGTTTTGGCTAACGTTGCCAACGTTTCTGAAGATTATGTTGGACAGTATTTCAAAATGTTGACAGGTATCAATCCGCAAGATTATATCGAATATCAAAGAATGGAAGCTGCCGTTGGTTTATTAAGAACTTCTAAGAAATCTATTCGTGCCATCGGTGCTGATGTAGGTTATAAAGATACTGCATATTTCTGCCGTCGTTTCAAAATGATGTTTGGTATTCCAGCAGGAAAAATGCGTAGAAGAGAATCATTGATGAATTTGTAGTTTTATAAAGTATCAAAGGAACAGAGTTACAAAGGAGCAAAGTGTCTAAACAACCTTGCTCCTTTGTAACTTTTTTATTTTTTGTCTTTGAACACTTTGTAACTTTGTGCCTTTAAATACTTTGTACTCTCGAAAATGAAAACAGTAATTATAAAATATAACGCAGGTAACGTACAGTCGGTGATGTATGCTTTGGACAGAATTGGAGTAAATTATCTTTGGACAGACGACGAAACAGAAATTCGTTCCGCCGACCGAGTGATTTTTCCAGGTGTAGGAGAAGCAAGCACTGCCATGAGTTATTTGCGTGAAAAAGGTTTGGACAAAGTGATTCCGTCACTTACACAACCTGTTTTGGGTACGTGCGTAGGAATGCAATTGATGTGCCGTCACTCAGAAGAAAACGATACGACTTGTATGGGTATTTTTGATATTGACGTAAAACGCTTTCAATCAAGCGAATACAAAGTACCACACGTGGGTTGGAACAATATTTACAATTTCAAAAATGGCTTGACTGAAGGCTTGAACGAAAACAGTTTTATGTATTTTGTTCATAGCTATTACGCAGAATTGAGCCCATATACCGTTGCTACTTGCGACTATGTTCAACCATTTTCGGCAATGTTACAGAAAGACAACTTTTACGCAGCCCAATTTCATACGGAAATTAGTGGAAAAGAAGGACAAAGAATTATTGAGAATTTTTTGAAGGTTTAACGTAACACAGACTTTAGTCTGTAAATTAAAAGTACAGACTAAAGTCTGTGTTACTTTCTTCCTAAAGTCCGCTTCGTAAACTCACTCAAAACCAAGCGTCCACTTATTTCTGCTCTTTCTGCCAAAAGTTCGTCCCAATTGTCGGTATTTTTCCATAAAACACGCTTTAATGTTGTTAATGCTTCTGGATTGTAAGTTGTGAGACGATTTGCTAAATTTTCTACGGCTTCGTCCATCGACTTGATGTCTTCAAAAACTTCCATAAAAAGTCCGTTCTCCTTTGCCCATTCTGCCGAAAAAAAATCATTTGGATTAAAAGTCAGTTTTGAAAATGCCGAAAGTCCGATTTTTCGCTCAACGGCTGGTTCTATCACGGCTGGTATAATTCCAATATTTAGCTCACTCAATTTTATAGACGCAAATTGCGTAGCAAAGCAATAATCTGTCGCAGCCGCCAAGCCAACGCCACCACCCACAGACTTTCCTTGTACTCTTCCGATGATAATTTTAGGAGATTTTCGGCACGCATTAATAACTTTTGCAAAGCCGTTAAAAAATATTTCTCCTGATTTTTCGTCCTTAATTTGCAATAATTGCTCAAAATTCGCTCCCGAACAAAAAGTACGCTCTCCCCCACTTTGCAAAATAATCACTTGTACATTTTCATCTTCCCCCAAATTTTCAATGGTCATTACTAATTCTTGCAATAAATCAATGGGCATAGAATTACTTGGAGAATTACTAAAAATGATTCTCGAGACTCCTTTTTGTGCATTTTCTACCACTATGGAACTTGATAAATTATCTTGCATAATAAAAATATTTTAAGAAATTACATTACAATATTAAGAAACAGGGCATTAAAATTGTTTAAAACTCAATAATTAATCGTAAAACAATTAAAAGTTTATTCATTACATTTTTGCACTTTTCTAATATCATCAACAATATTCAAAAACAATCTCAATCAACAATTTAAAATGTATAAGTCAGAACAATTAACCTTAGTACGTCAATCTGCCAAAGATTTTGCTGAACGCTATATCCGTCCACACATTATGGAATGGGACGAAGTACAAACTTTTCCAATAGAATTAATGCACCAATTAGGCGAACATGGTTTTTTAGGAGTTTTAGTACCAGAACAATACGGAGGAGCAGGTTTGGGTTACCAAGAATATGTTTCCGTTATTGATGAAATTGCACAGGTTTGTGGCTCAATCGGATTATCAGTAGCAGCTCATAACTCTTTGTGTACCAACCATATTTTACAATTCGGTTCGGAAGAACAAAAACAAAAATACCTTCCTAAACTCGCCACAGGACAATGGATTGGGGCGTGGGCTTTGACAGAAGCCAACACAGGTTCTGACTCTGCCCGTATGATGTGCGTAGCTCGTAGAGAAGGCGACGAATACGTTTTGAATGGTTCTAAATGCTGGATAACACACGGAAAATCTGGTGATGTGGTGGTAGTAATGACCCGCACGGGAGAAATTGGAGCAAAAAATAATTCGACCGCTTTTATTGTTGAACGTAGTAATGTTGGCTTAAAATACGGCAAAAAAGAGAATAAATTGGGCATGAGGGCTTCTGAAACGGCTGAAGTTATTTTGGAAGATTGCCGAGTACCAATTTCAGCACGTTTAGGAGAAGAGGGCGATGGTTTTAAACAAGCCATGAAGATTTTGGACGGCGGACGGATTTCCATTGCGGCATTATCCTTGGGAATTGCCAAAGGTGCTATGTCGGCGGCGGCAAAATATGCTCAAGAACGCCAACAATTCGGACAACCAATTGCTAATTTTCAAGGAATTAGCTTCAAATTAGCTGAAATGGCAACAAAAGTACACGCCGCAGAATTAATGACTCGTGAAGCAGCAGCTCTAAAAATGGAAGGTACAAGCATGACAAAAGAGGCAGCGATGGCAAAATTTTATGCTTCAGAAATTTGTGTGGAAGTTTCAACAGATGCCGTTCAGATTTTTGGAGGATATGGTTACACCAAGGATTTTCCAGTAGAAAAATTCTATCGTGATTCTAAACTTTGCACCATTGGTGAAGGCACTTCTGAAATTCAGAAAATCGTGATTGCGAGAGAGGTTTTGAAGGAATATTGATACTTGTATTATGATTATGGTACACAGATTAAACGGATTAGACACGGATTGAAATAATAGACTTCTTGCGAAAGTCCTGTATGATTGAAAAATAGTGATTTTTTGAGCGAAAATTAGGTAAATTTTGAAAGCATAGCAGAGCTACGGTTGAAAAATTTACCTAATTTGTAGCCCAAAAAGTGCTTACTTTCACCTTAAAGGACTTTTGCAAGAGGTCTAATATGTAAAATTTAAAATCCGTGTCTAATCTGTTCAATCCGTGTACCATTTTTCACGCCACAACAGGCACAATCAATTTAAACTCGCTTCCCTCTCCTACTTTACTTTTGAGTTCAATTTTTCCTTTGTGTCCTTCCACCATTTCTTTCACATAATATAAACCTAATCCGAAGCCTTTTACATCGTGTACGTCGCCCGTATGCACACGGAAGAATTTATTAAAAACTTGCTTTTGGTCACGGTCGGCAATGCCAATTCCATTATCTTTTATACTGACAATCAAATCATTACCTATATTTTCTGTCGAAATTTCAATCATCGGGATTCTCTCACAATATTTCATTCCATTATCAATCAAATTATGAATGATGTTAGTAAAATGTAGGCGGTCGGCTTTTATCAAAGCATTTGTCGCATTTAACTTGATAGACAATTCTCCATTTTTTTCCTTAAATAATGGCTCGCAACTTATGGCTAAATCTTCCAAAAGTTCATGAACATCAACTTCTTCAAAATTGAGTTTATCTATTTTCTGAGCAATATTAGCAGTCTGCAAAACGGTATCTACATTCTTTTTGAGGCGGGCAGCTTCTTTTCTAATAATTGCCGCATAACTCAATAATCTTTCGGGCGTGTTTACAATTTCAGGCTTCATTAAAACCTCACTCGAAATAGAAATCGTAGAAATTGGCGTTTTAAATTCATGCGTCATGTTGTTGATAAAATCATTCTGAATTTCAGAAAGGCGTTTTTGCTTAAAAATCAACATCAATGAATACACGAAAAATGCCATCACCACCAAAAGAATTGCCGACGATACAAACCAATTATTCAAATCGCCCAAAAGGAAACGTTTTTTATCAGGAAAATGAACCCCAAAATAATAATTATGAATATCTAAAGCAGGAAAATGATAATTAGCCGTTGAATCAGAACGGTCGCAATTTTCAGAAAAACAAACAAAAGAAGCATACCTAATTCTATCTTTTGAACAGTCATAAATTCCATATTCAAAATTCAAGCGAATATCAGCCTGAGCAAATTCTTGCTTGATAAATTCCTCTAAAATAAGATTATTGATAGTATCGTTTACTTGTACCGTGTAATAATTGGAAGTAACTCGCTCGACAGGTTTCAATAATTGGCTATTAGGATTTTTATTAAATTCCAACAATCGTTTACTAACCACCCTCAAAGCAGTGGTAACTCGTTGGTCAAAATCACGGTCTTCGAGGTTATAAGCCTGTTTAAACCAAAAATATTGAACCACCACAACGCTCCCCAATAACAAGACCGACAAGGCTACGAATATTCTAAGTGTTTTTGCATTCATTGAATTAATATGTATTTCTACAAAATTAACTGATTATGAGCTTCATATATTATGTAATATTTTCTTTAGCTATTCTTTTATCTTAATTTGGAATAATTTTTGAAACATTCCTGCTTATAAAACCCATAATATCAACCTAATATGTCGAAGAAAAACAAGGCTCCCCAACCACCAACGCCAAAATCTAAAAATCTTGATAATCAACATCATGAAGCAAAAACACAAAATCCTAAAATTTGGTTTTGGACTTGTATTGGCGTATTGGTAATTGCCGTTTTCATTGCTTTCTCAGGCGGTTTCAATAATAACTTTGTCTCTTGGGATGACGGTGCTTATGTAACCGAAAATACAATTGTGCAGAAGCCTAACGGCAATTGGGGAAAGGCTTGGACAACCCACGTTGCTCTCAACTATCATCCGCTGACAATCACGTCTTTAATGTTAAATTCGGATATTTTTGGAACTGATAACGCTCGTCCATTCATCGTTACAAATACTCTTATTCACTTATTAAATGCCTTATTGGTCTTTTGGTTTGTGCTTTTGTTGCTTAAAAATAAAGATGAAGAAAATATTCCAATTACGGGGAAACCGCTTTTTGTGGCGTTTTTTACGGCTTTGGTTTTTGCTATTCATCCTCTAAAAGTAGAATCTGTCATTTGGGTTTCTGAACGGAAAGACGTGCTTTATAGCTTATTTTTCCTTTTGGGCTGTATCAATTATTTGAAATATTTGCACAATCCTCAAACAAAAAAATACCTGACTTATAGCTTTTTATTATTCATTCTTTCATGTTTATCGAAAGGACAAGCGGTGGTTTTCCCTGTTGTATTGTTGCTTTTAGATTATTGGAACGACCGCAAATTTGACACAAAAACCATCATCGAAAAAATTCCGTTTTTCTTGATTTCTTTACTTTTCGGGGTAATTGCCTCAAGCATACAAGCGGGCGATAATTTTTATGGATTAATCAAAAGTCTTGACAATGGAAATTATGTTGCCGTAAACACTCAGCATAATTTATGGAACGGGATTAAATATTCAGCTTATGGTTTGTCGCAATATTGGGTAAAATTCTTTTTTCCGTACAGTTTATCGTCATTTTATCCTGTAACATTGTGGAAACAAGGACCACTTCCTTATAATTTTCCGTTTGGGTTTGTCTTTACCTTATTTGTTTTGGGTGCATTTGTTTATGGTTTTAAGAAATCAAAAGCGATATTTTTCGGAATTGCCTTCTTCGGAATTACTTTCTTTTTAGTATCACAAATTTTATTGGTTGGTGGAGCAATTATGGCAGACCGTTATACCTATTTGCCGTACATCGGATTGGCATTTATGGTGTTTTATTTTCTGGCAGATATTTTTGAAAAGGGTAATTCTCAGAAATATGGATTGTTAGCCATTCTAATAGGATTTATGCTTTTCTTTGTGATAAAAACTCGAAATCAAGTTAAGGTTTGGGAAAATACCAGAACTTTAATGACCCAAAGAGTAGATTTATTGCCTGCCGATGATAGAGCTCATTATAACATTGCAAAATATTCTGGCGAGAAAGAAAACAACTACGATTTATGTATTAGCGAATATCTAAAATGCCTCGAAAATACCGATTCTACGCAATTGATTGATGTTTGGGCAAATATTGCAACGGCTTATTCTTTGAAAGGAGATTACCCAAAAGCCATTGAATATTATACTTCTTCTATCAAAAAAGAGCCTAAAGTAGGTGTACATTACATGAATCGAGGGTTTCAATATTTAAAAACTCAACAACCCGAAAAAGCACTTCCCGATTTAGAAAAAGCAAGTGTGATGACCATGAAAAAAGAAGATAGAGCTTCTGTTTTTGGCGGTTTAGGTACGGCACAATTGAACGTGGGCAAAGCAGCAGAAGCCTTTAATAATTTGAATATTGCCATTGACAAAGAAGGCAGTAAAGATGCTATTCATTATTTTAATCGTGGCGTGGCTCGGCTTAAACTTTTCAATGATAAAACTGGGGCATTGGCAGACGTTAAAGCAAGTTTAAAAATTAATCCAAATTATGCAGATGCTTTAAATGGATTGAAGGTTTTGGAAAGTGCGAAGTAAAGGGATAAGATTGATATTTAGTAGGGACGAATAGCATTCGTCCAGCTCCAGAACCACGGGCGAATGCTATTCGTCCCTACTAAATATATCAAATTCAATTATCAGAATATTTTTAAAACCCCAATCTAAAAATCGTTCCCTCTCCTTCTATTGAATGAACCGAAATTGTTCCTTTATGAAGTGTCATAATTTGCTTCGACAAACTCAAGCCAATACCTGAACCGTTTGGCTTAGAGGTAAAGAAAGGCACAAAGATTTTATCCATCAAATCAGGCGACATACCTATGCCATTATCACGCACTTCAATAACGGGTCGTTCGTCTTGTCCTCGATAAGTTGAAAGTATAATCTTAGGATTTTCTTGATTTTTTACGGCATCTATTGCATTGATAATCAAATTAATAAGCATTTGTTCCACCAAAACCATATCCCCTTCAATAGTCAATTCAAAGTCTTTAATTACGACATCAAATTCAATATTTTTCTGTTCAATTTGATTTTCTAAAAGAATTTCTACGCCTTCAAAAAGGTCATGTACAAAAAAATCTGAGAAAGAAGTTATCGAAACTTTAGCCAATTGACGATACGTATCTGCAAATTTCAGTAGGTTTTCACTACGTTTGCGAATCGTGGAAATTCCTAAAACAATATCATCAAATTGTGCATTTTCAGTATTCAATTTTTCATTAGCTTGACCATTATGGTGCAAAGTTTTCTCAATTGTTTCTGCTAATGAGGCAATCGGAGCAACAGAATTCATAATCTCATGCGTCATTACTCGCAAGAGTTTTTGGTAAGCCTGAGCTTCGGTGTCTTCAATGGCTTCATTGACGTTCTGAAAAGCAATTAAATTGGTTTCAACATCTTCATTTAAAAAAGTGGTTTTTGCTAATAAAACTTGTTTTTGATTAATCTTCACCAATTGGCTATCACCATTTTCAAGATTCATAATTACCTGATAAACAACTACATCACGTTTTTCTAAGGAAGAAATATTCCGCAAATACGGCACATTCATCATGCGTTTGAACGACTCATTTATCCAACCAACTTCACCTTCTTGGTTATACGAAAGAATACCCGTATCAACCAATTCTAAGATTTTTTGGAGATACTGATATTGCTCTTCTCTTTCGGAAGATAATTGCTTGAAAGTAGAATTGATTTGGTTAAAAGCACGACGAAGTTGTCGAACAGAAACAGGAGCGTTTTTCTCGGTAAATTGTAAAGAAAAATCTCGATACCGAACCGCCTCAATAAATTGTGAAAGTTCGATATTGGTTTTATTAATGAATTGTACGAAGTTAAATATTTGGAAAACAAGCAGTAATATGGCAAATACCAACAATGAATATTTAGCCATCACAATACAAAAAGCGGCTACCGTGATGCTGGCAAGCAACAAAACAACCCGAATGGTCAGACTGATTTCATAGCGATTGAATCTTAGCATAATTTCTAAATGTCATACTTGCCCAAACGTCTGTACAACGCAGTGCGAGTCAAACCCAATTCACGAGCAGCTTTGGTAATATTGCCATCATGACGTTCAATTGCTTTTAAAATTGTCGATTTTTCGAGTTCATCAATGCGTAAAGTACCCGTTTCAGAAACAGTTGCCACAGGAGCTTCAATAGAAGAATTCAAATCTAAATCTCTGGCACTAATCTCTTGATTATCAGACATAATCACGGCTCTTTCAATACTATGTTGTAATTCTCTGATATTTCCCGGAAAAGCATATTTCCGTAATTTATCTTTCGCTTTTTCATCAATACCGAAGAGTGTTTTGCGGTATTTTTCGGCATAGGTTTTCATAAAATAATTGGCTAAAACAAGCACATCATCAGCACGCATACGCAAAGGCGGAAGCGTGATTTCAATGGTATTCAGTCGGTAAATTAAATCTTTCCGATACTGATTTTGCAAAGCCATTTCCTTAATTGGAGCATTAGTAGCAGAAATCAAACGAATATCAATAGGAATTGGCGTATTTGTACCCAAACGAATTACTTCTCGATTTTGGAGAATAGTCAACAATTTGGCTTGTTGCGGTAACGAGATATTACCAATTTCATCTAAAAATAAGGTTCCGTTATTGGCAGCCTCAAATCGTCCTGCACGGTCCTCCCGGGCATCAGTAAAAGCTCCTTTTTTATGTCCAAATAATTCAGATTCAAAAAGACTTTCGGTCAAAGAACCCAAATCAGCGTGAACAAAAGGGTTTTGATTTCTTTGTGATTTTTGGTGAATCAATTTAGCAACTTCACTTTTTCCAGTTCCATTTTCACCCAAAATCAAGATATTAGCATCGGTTGGGGCAATTTTATCAATTTTATAAAGCACATCTTGCATTGCTTCAGACTCTCCCAAGAGTTGAAGTCCTTCTGCATTTTGCGATTTACTTTTAGTCGATTTAGGCTTACCATCATTTACTTTTTCGAGAATGTCCTCCAAGGTAACCAATAGCTTTTCATTTCGCCAAGGCTTCAGAACAAAATCATTTGCACCTTCTTTCACCGAACGCACCGCCAAATCAATATCACCATAAGCCGTAATCATGATTACAGCCACATTTTTATTCACTTCTCTGATTTTACGAAGCCAAAAAATCCCTTCATTTCCTGTATTCAATGAGCTTTTATAGTTCATATCCAGCAAAATAAGGTCAAATTGATTTTGAGCTAAAAGAGAAAGTAGTTTTTCGGGATTTTTCTCCGTAACAATTTCCTTAACCTCTGGGCGAAGTAACATTTTTACTGCTACAAGCACGTCTTGGTCATCATCAACGGCTAATATTTTGGCGTTTTTTAAGAGCATGAAACGTTTTATTTATAAGGTATTTAGCTTGATAGCTTAGAGAAATTCATCAATTTTATGACATTCTAAAGATGCCAAATTTAGCCCAAAAGTTGCAACAGAATGTAGAATTTACCAATCGGTTTTATTCCAATAACGCCAAAACATCATCTTTTGATAAAGATTTCACAAAACTTTCTTCCGTAGTTATTAAGTCATTGGCAAGGCGTTTTTTGCTTTGTTGTAATGCCAAAATCTTTTCTTCTACTGTATTTTTTGTAATGAATTTGTAGGTAAACACCGTATTTTGTTGTCCAATTCTGTGGGCTCTATCAACGGCTTGGGCTTCAATGGCTGGGTTCCACCAAGGGTCTAAAATAAAGACATAGTCGGCGGCGGTAAGATTTAGCCCCAAACCTCCAGCTTTTAAGGAAATCAGGAAAATCTTTACTTTTTCGTCATTCTGAAACAATTCTACCTGTGATTGTCGGTCTTGCGTGCTTCCGTCAAGATACGCATAAGGCAAATTTTGCTTATCTAAATGTTCTCTGAAAAGGTCGAGATGTTTTACAAATTGACTAAAAATCAAAACCTTATGTTTTCCTTCTAAAATGGTTTCTAATTTCTGCAAAACATCATCTAATTTACCAGAATCTCCGTCGTAATCCACATCGGTCATACGTGGGTGATTGGCTAATTGACGCAATTTTGTCAGACCCTGCAAAACCACCATTTGAGACTTAGCAATTCCCTCATTTTCAATATGTTGAAGAATTAGATTTCTGTAATAAGATTTCGTCTCTTCGTATTCTTTTTCCTGTAATTCCGTCATTTGAGCATAGTGAACTGCCTCAATTTTAGGGGGCAATTCGGTGGCTACTTGCGACTTATGTCTTCTCAACATAAATGGTTTAATGATAGAATACAGGCGTCTGAGTTTTACTTCGTCTGCCTTTTTTTCAATCGGAATCTGAAACTCATTTCTAAAAAAATGTTGCGTTCCTAAAAGTCCGGGATTGATAAATGTCATCTGCGACCATAAATCCATCGTACTATTTTCCAAAGGCGTACCCGTAAGCACCAAACGATGCCGAGTATTGAGTTGCATTACCGCCTTTGTAATGTAAGAAGACGGATTTTTGATTGCCTGAGATTCATCTAAAATCACATAATTGAAACGGTGATTTTTGATTAAATCAATATCAATTCTGACAATTCCATAAGAAGTCAGAATGACGTCATAATTATCAAATTGCTCAATATTTTTATCTCGATATGTACCTGTGTAAGTGAGGATTCGGAGATTTGGCGTGAATTTCTGTGCTTCTTTCTCCCAATTATAAATCAGAGAAGTTGGCATAATTAACAAACTTGGCAGTTGAATTCCTTGCTCTTTCTGCGACTGCAATAAAGTAAGTGTTTGTACTGTTTTTCCAAGTCCCATATCATCGGCAAGACAACCGCCAAAATGGTAATCATTTAAGAACCGCATCCAATCGTAACCAGCTTTTTGATAAGGACGAAGTTCTCCATTAAAATCTTTTGGTAATTGATAGGTTTGTATTTCTTCAAAATCACGAAGTTTTTCTAATTTTCTACTCAAAACTGCCGTAGCTAAAGATTCATTTTGTAAATCTTGAACTAAGGAAATGTGATATTTTTTAAGAATAAAACGCTCACTTTCAGTGTCTTGCTCAATAAAAGCAAACAATTCAGAATATTGAGAAAACCAAATTTCTGGAATAACCGCAATTTCACCATTTGGCAAGGCAAACTCTCTTTTCTTTTGTAAAATCAGGTTACGAAGTTTCAAAAATGGAATCTCATAATCACCAAAAAGTACCTTTGCATGAATATCAAACCAGTCATTTCCTTCAACGATATTTACCTCAATTTTTGAATATCCTAAAAAGTATTTCTTGCCATCATCTTGCACATTTTGAGAGATTTCAAAACCCGCATCCGTCAGATTTTCGTAGTTTTTTTGTAACCACATAAAGGCTTCACTTTTGGATAAAATGGTTTTGCCATTTTTCAAATCCAGCCCCAAATCTTTCAAAATTGACAAATTAGCTTTTTCCTTTTTTAAGTCTCTTCGTACTTTATGAAAAACGTAATCGTCACCCTGTTTTTCCATGCTCACATTGGCAGAAGCTGAAAAACTGTCAAAGCGGAACGAGTATTTTCCATATTGAAAAGAAAGTCCTAAAGTAACTTCTGAATCTTCATCGTCATAAGAATTATCTGTATCTGTCGAATCAAATAGAGTGGTTTGCAAACGCTTATGCTCTGATAAATTCAACATCGGTACACAAGAATATGCTTCCGAACGAATTTCAAAACCTTTAGCATAAACGTCAAACATAGTAATAATCGACGTTACGAATTTTCGGTAATAATCTTCCTCAATAGTTTTGGGAATAACGATAAATTTCTTGTGTAAAAACGGACGAAGTTTTTTGCCATCAACGTCTTTTGCAAAATGATAAAGTTTATTTTCAAGAATCATCCAAGCAGGTTCATCGCAAACGATAAAGGCATTTTTGTATTGAAATTCTACCTTTTCACCTTGATATTTTATTCTTGGAAAATAGTGCGTATTATCCTCATTTCGCATAAAATGAAAGAGAACGGTTGCTTTTTCGGGAAGAACCTCAATTTTTTGCCAAATCGGATTTCCGTCGCCACCCATAATAAACAATTGCTTGCCCAAAAGTAAAGGCAACATTTCTGCTTTTACTTTTTCAACATAACCCGCAATTAATTCTTGAATGGGTTTCTCGCCTTTTTGTGTGTCGTAAACTTTAAGGTAAAAATCTGTTACTGTACGTTTTTTGGTGCCAACGTATTTTTTATAGACATTCTCTGGTTGAAGAGAATCAATCAGTTTAACAATCTGTAAATCGCTGTCATCTAAACCATGACTAAATTCTTTTATGTTTTTGATAGACACATTCTGATTCAATAAGGTTAATTCACCTTTTGAGTCTAATTGAATGACAAATGCTTCAAAAAGATAACCAAGATACTCATGGTTAAGTATGGAATAAATTATTTGGAATGGTTGCGAAGTGGAGACCTTCATATTAAAAGCTAAAAGAGGTAGTTAATGCTGGTAAAATTAAAGAGGTAAGGATTAATCAAAAGCTATTTTTTTTCACTTTTTCAGATTTTCCGAATATTAAATATAAAAATTTAAAATGATACTTCCAAAAATTGAAGTAGATTTTACAAGAATAATCCTATTTTATAAGGCACAAAAAAGCCGTTTGGAATTTCCAAACGGCTTTTTTGTATGAATATTTTAGTCAATCCGTTTCAAATGTACATTTTCAACAGGACGAATAATTAACGGTACTTTTTCAACTTTTACGGCTGAAGTATCAAGTCCAAACCATTTATCTTCTGACGGCGTAAAGTCTTTGATGAAGAAATACGCTTTCATGATGATTCCTTCAAAAAGTGAAAGTTGGTTTTCAAATGAAAGGAAGCGTTCTAATACAACAAAACGGAAATCGCCAATAACATTTTGCTTGTTCAATGACTCATAACGTGAGGTAATATCAACTTCACCTTTTTTCACCATATCTTCCACCACTTTGCGGAAATAAAGGTTAATTTTTTGCTCAACTTTAAAGCCTAATCTGAAATTCACTTTGATAATATCATCAGACTCGATAACATTCACTTTGTATTCCATTGTATAAGGGTCATCCATTGTATCTACGTGAACAAACCAATAAATATCTGCTCTTTTGGGTCTTTTCTGGAAGATTGAATAAATGATTTTAGATTCAATATCTCCCATACGAGCTGCATTCGACATAAAAACTAAGTGCGTTGCATATTTTGGAATACTCATATCTTGACTCAATTCTTGGAGAGGTTCGATATAATCTGCCATTTTCACGTATTCAGTCAAACGCATTTTAATAATATTGGCTCTGTACCAAATCACCATTAAAGCAATAATCGCTGCGGCAATAAATAAGGAAACATAACCTCCATGCACAAATTTGCGAAGATTGGCTACTAAAAACGCTCCTTCGATAGCTACATAAACAATGATAAAACCAACAACCCACCACATATCAAATTTCTTGATGTGTAAGTAATAAGCCATCAAAGCAGTAGTCATCAACATGGTCAGGGTAATTGCTAAACCATAGGCAGCTTCCATATTGGCAGATTCTTTGAACCATAAAACAACGCCAATACAACCTAACCACAAAAAGATATTCATACTTGGAACGTACAATTGTCCTTTTTGGTCTGATGGATAGTGCAAACGAACTTTAGGCCAAAAGTTCAAACGAATTGCCTCAGAAACTAAGGTAAACGAACCTGAAATCAAGGCTTGACTGGCAATAACTGCTGCTGCCGTAGCAATGGCAATTCCCCAAATCAAAAACCATTCTGGCATTAATTCAAAGATTGGTTTGCGTCCGTTCAATAATTGTCCATTTTGAGTCAATAACCAAGCTCCTTGACCGAAGTATTGAAGGATAAGACAGATTTTTACAAAAACCCAACTCACACGAATATTGCCACGCCCACAGTGTCCTAAATCTGAATAAAGAGCTTCTGCTCCTGTTGTACATAAGAAGACTGCTCCCAAAATCCAGAAACCACCATCACCTCCATGCGGATTTGTTAATAATTCGTAACCATAAATTGGCGACAATGCTCTTAAAATAGCCCAATCTTGAGCAATCCAGATAATTCCAAAAATTGCCAACATCGAAAACCAAATCAACATAACGGGTCCGAAAGCACGTCCTACAACGCCTGTTCCAAATATTTGGAACATAAACAAGCCCGTAATAATGGCAATTACAATGGGAACAGTTTGTAAATCTGGATAGATTTTAAGAAGACCCTCAACTGCCGAAGCGACAGAAATTGGAGGCGTAATAACACCATCCGCCAAGAGAGTCGATGCTCCAATAATGGCAGGAATTGTTAGCCATTTTGCGTGCCTACGCACTAAAGCAAAGAGAGCCAAAATTCCACCTTCACCTCGGTTATCTGCTCGAAGAATCAAGATAACATACTTGAGTGTGGTTTGCAGGGTGAGTGTCCAGAAGATACAAGATAATCCTCCTAAGACTGTTCTTTCATCAATCGCCTCTTTGTCGATGATTGATTGCATTACATACAACGGCGAAGTACCAATATCACCGTAGATAATTCCCATCGCTACCAGCAGACCCGCTGCGGTGGCTTTGTCCATGTTTTTGTGTTCCATAAAAGGACGCTAAAAGTAACTTTTAAGCAGAAAAATAATTATTCCTTGAAAAATTACGATTTTTTAGGGTTTGTAAAAATTTAATCAAACAATATTACGATTTGTTTACTATCAAAAGCAAATATAATATTTCTAACGGTTTATTTATTATGATAAAGCCATTTCAAAATCAAATTTGAAATGGCTTTTTATTGTAAGAATTACTGTTTGGGCTTCAAGAATATTTTTTCATCCATTAGTTCATTGAATTTTACTTGATTTACAGTGTACCATTCTGAATATGAACCTCCTAATTTTGAATCAATCAAAATTTCTGTTATTTCAAATGGGACTTTGACATTCTCCACTTGTTTGTACTTTGAATACACAAATTCTCTTTTTTTGTAGGCTAATTTAAGTAGTAAATTATTCTTTTTATGGAAAAAATATTGAGCAGTATCACCTGTTGGAGAAATCATTTCTATTTCCGAAACGTCATCAACACTAATTTTGGAATCTCCTTTGTAGATAGTTTTATAACCTTTTGTTTCATAATCAATAAAACACCAAGGCATTTGGGTTTGCCATTTGAGAGACTGAATCCAATGTTTATCATTACGTTTATCTATAAATTGATTGAAACCGAACTGTTTTTGGATTAAATTTAGAGTTGAATCTGCTTTTTTATCTCCAACTTGTACAGAAAAATTTGCTACACTCCATGCAGTCTCATCATTATACCACGCATAAACAGAAGGGGTTCCTCCTTGAAAAGTTTTCGTTCCTTCATTTGAAAACTCGTAAATTTTCTCTCTTTTATAACCTTTACCACGCAAGATAGAAATAGTAGTAATTGATTCGCCTAAATATTTATCTTCCTTTTGCCATGTAGTTTTAATTGTTTTTATCGCTTCCCATTCTTTTGCTCCGCCAATGGATTTGAGGTATTTTTTAATAATTTTATCAGAACCATCATCAAAAGCAAAAGTTGAAAAATGAGCAAATAGTAGGCAAAGAATTAGGATTTTTTTCATGGGTAATAATGTAGGAGTTTAGTTTAAATTTTATCAATTACATATTTCTCAAACCATTCGGGTAATGTATCCGTCTGAATATCAATGGTTTTTCCGTCTTCGATTGAAGCAATAAATCTTTTAGAAATTCCTGAGTTATCAAACAAATAGACTCTATTACTGTATTTTATAGCCTCAAAAAGAAACGCTAATGACCGATAATATCTTTGGAAAATTTTGTCTTGTGGTACATTATGTCCGCCTAAATTGACACGATTAGAAACACGAGCAATATTGATTTGAGGGTCTTCTGTCGAAACATAATATAAATATGTTCTGAAACCCAATGCCTGAGCCTTGGCAAGTAAAGCCACTTTGTCGGCAGAAGACATCACTGTTTCAAAAGTAAAACTCATCTGATTTTCGAGGAATTTATGTCTCAAGAAATCCGAAAAAATGGCACTGACGTAAGAATTAACGGGTATTTTGAGGAAAAACAATTTGTTTCCTTCAATTTGGAAATTATCAATCGTCAAACTGAAAGTTAACTTAGGATAGAGTCCAGAGTTGTGGAAAAATACAAGAATTTCGGATATTAATATTTCAAAGGGAAGTGAATCAAGATGATAAAATCCTTTTTCATGAAGTTCTTTTTCAATTTCATCAGGATTGATGTAGAAACCTAACAGATAAGGTTCAATCACAGATTTTAAGGTGCTTTTTCCAGAACCATTTGGCCCTGCAAACATACGCATACGAGGTTGATTACTCATTTACTTGATAATGTAGTGTTTTTGGGTAATTCTTTTTTCGTGTCTGGGTAAGGTTTTTATTACTCTCTTTTTTCCATCTGGAGAAATCTCCACAATTTTATCATCTTCTAAAACTGTTACGGTATTTCCCGAAGATAAATTATGCCAATAAGCCTGCTGAAAAGCCAATTCTGCTAAATCAGGGATTTGTGTTTCCAAAAAATTAATATTTTCTTCCGACATTATCATCATTACTTTTTTTAACAAATATAAAATAATATCCATTCGCTTTGGAAATTATAACCAAAAAATCATCTATCCACTTCCCCCATCACCAAATCCATTGAGCCAATAATCGCCACTAAATCCGCTAACATAGCTCCACGACTAATTTCTGGAATTATCGACAAATTATGCAACGAACACGCCCGAGCTTTTAAGCGTACAGGAATATCCGAGCGTCCATCGGTACGGAAGAAGAAACCTAATTCGCCTTTCGGATTTTCGGCACGAGCATAAAAATCCATCGCTTGCGGGCGGATTTTCTTAGGTACTAATCCTTGTGGTTCAAAATCTTGGGTACGTTTATGGTCGTTTTTCAGTTGGATAAGGCATTGCTCAATAATTTTGATGGATTCGTCACATTCTTCCACACGCACGTAATTTCTATCCCAACAATCGCCAACCGTTCCCATTTCACCTTTCCCGACAGGAATATCAAAATCCATTTCTGGATAAACCGAATACCCATCCACTTTCCGAAGGTCAAGTTTCAAACCCGAACCCCTCAAAACGGGCCCAGTACAACCGTAATTTATCGCTAAATCCATCGGTAGAACACCTACATTTGCCGTCCGTTGCACAAAGATTTTATTCTCAATGACTAACTGACGCAATTCTACCATTTTAGGTTTTAGGTAATTGATAAACTCGGTACAACGTTCCTCAAAACCAACGGGCAAATCGTAAAACAATCCACCTACCCAAATATAATTATAGAGCATTCTCGCCCCACAAATCCACTCTAAAAGACGCTGAATATGCTCACGGTCACGCATAATCCATAAAAACGCTGTGTACGCCCCAATGTCCAAACCATACGTACCAATTGCCACAAAATGAGAAGCCAAGCGGTTCAACTCTGCCACCAAAACACGGATATACTCAAGGCGTTTAGGAAGTTTGCCCGTCAAATCCAACATTTTTTCCACGCCCATTACGTAAGCGTGTTCCGAGTTCATCGCCGCCAAATAATCCATTCTATCCACATAAGGAATAATTTGATTGAATGGCAAAGACTCAGCGTGCTTCTCGAAACAACGGTGTAAATAACCCAAATGCGGGATAACATCTACCACAAGTTCCCCGTCAGAAATCACTTCCATTCGTAAAACTCCGTGCGTAGATGGGTGTTGAGGCCCTAAAGACAAAATCATTTCCTCCGACCGCAAGTTTTCTAAACGATACTTGTTGGGGTCAGAAAGTTTGAAGTTTTCGGGTTTATATTGGTATTGAATTTTGTTCATGTTGTAAAATTACGGATTTTCACAACCTTGACTTACCTTTGCACCATGAATTATTTATCAGCAGAGAACATCTCTAAGAATTATAACGAGCGTTGGTTGTTTAAGGGAATCAACTTTGGTATCCTCAAAGGCGACAAGGTGGCTTTGGTCGGGCAAAATGGTACGGGTAAAACTACCTTAATGAACATTTTAGCGGGTATTATTCCTGCCGACGAAGGTACGGTTTCTATCCGCAAAGGTATTTCGGTGGGTTATTTATTCCAAAATCCTGCTTTCGACGAAAACTTATCGGTAATGGATACGCTTTTTTCGGGCGAATCTCCTGCCAATCAAGCAATTAAGGCTTACGAAAAATCATTACTTCACCCAGAAGATATGGAACAAATGTCGGAGGCTTTGGAAATGATGGATAAATACCAAGCTTGGGACTATGAAAGTAGAGTAAAACAGATTCTCGGAAAATTGGGAATTCATGATTTTGACCGTAAAATTTCGGCACTTTCGGGTGGACAACGCAAGCGTGTGGCAATGGCGAAGGTTTTGATTGAAGAACCCGATTTCATGATTTTTGATGAGCCTACCAACCACTTGGATTTGGAGACCATCGAATGGCTTGAACAAACACTTTCTGCCCAAAATATTACGCTACTTTTGGTAACGCACGATAGATATTTCTTGGACAGAGTTTGCAACAATATCGTTGAATTAGACAACGGAAGTATATACACCTACAAAGGAAATTACAGTTATTTCTTGGAGAAAAAAGCCGAAAGAGAGGCTTCAGAGGCTGCCAGTATCGACAAAGCCAAAAACACACTTCGTACCGAATTGGAATGGATGCGTCGCCAACCAAAAGCTCGTGGAACAAAGGCTCAGTACCGTATTGACGCTTTTCATGAGTTAAAAGAGAAGGCTTCACAAACAAAAGACGACTCAAAAGTACAGTTAAATGTAAAAATGACTCGTCAGGGAAGTAAGATTTTAGAAATTGATGATTTGTGTAAATCTTTCGGAACACAGAAAGTTGTTGACCACTTTTCATATATCTTCCAACGTGGCGACCGTGTAGGAATTATCGGGAAAAACGGTATCGGAAAATCAACGTTTTTAAATATGCTTACCCAAAATCTAAAACCAGATTCGGGGAAAATAACAACGGGCGAAACGGTCGTTTACGGATATTACACGCAGGGAGATTTAGACTTCAAACCAGAGGACAGAGTAATTGACGTAATCAAAGAAATTGCTGAAGTCGTAACCGTTGGAACAGGCGAAACCATTTCTGCAAGTCAGTTTTTAACCCACTTCAAATTCGACCCAAAAGTGCAGTATGGCATGGTTGAAAAGCTATCAGGTGGAGAAAAAAGACGTTTGCAATTAATGAAAGTGCTTATCAAAAATCCTAACTTTTTGATTCTCGATGAGCCAACCAACGACCTTGATATTCAGACACTTAACATCTTAGAAGACTTTTTAATGGCTTTTGGTGGTTGTTTGATGTTGGTTTCTCACGACCGTTATTTCATGGACAAATTAGTTGAACACCTTTTTGTTTTTGAAGGAAACGGAGTCATTCGTGACTTTCCAGGAAACTACACAGATTACCGTGATTGGGCAGATAGTCCAGAAGCAATTGCCGCAGGAGCTACGCAGGCAGAGGAAATTAAAAAATCAAGTGCTAATAATCTTTCCACAACGGTTAGTAAAACACAAGAACCTGTTAATCAACCTGTTAAAAAGAAATTGTCGTTCAAAGAACAAAAAGAATACGACGATTTAGGAAAAGCTATTGAACAATTAGAAGCTAAAAAGGAAGGACTTACTGAGCAACTTAACGGTGGCGGTTCGTATGAAGATTTAGCAAATTGGGCAAAAGAAATTGAGGCAATTACCAATGAATTAGACGAAAAAGAATTGCGTTGGTTAGAGCTTTCTGAGAATATGTAATCTACAAAATTGACCACAGATGACGCTGATTTAACGGATTTACACGGATAAAAATTAAAAATTCTGTGCAAATCCGTTAAATCTGTAACATCAGTGGTCTATTTTCTCTAAATCACCGCAGAATCATAAACTACCACTTTCGACCATAGATTTTTATGGTCTTCGATAAACTGCTTGTGCAAGGGATGTACTAAATATTTCTCTTCGTCCGACTTACTTCCAAAGATTAAAAGCACCGAAAACGAGTACGAAGCATCAGTTACAGGCTTATCAAAATCGTTAATTGATGGCGAACCAATATGAGCCATTTTAATTTCTTTAATTTTGCCCAAAGCTCTCAAGCCAGCCAATAATTTATCATGTTCTTGCTTATTTTTTGGGTTTTTGAGCCAAAAGAAAACGTGATGAACAAATGGCAAAACTTCCCCTTTTACGGTATTTGCTTCTGCCTCTGAGCTACTTAAAGTTGTCATAACAGTTCCTGCCACTAAAGCAGCGGTTGATTTTTCTAAAAATTCTCTTCTTGACGAATTTTCCATAGTTTTTGAATATAAATAAGCGAAAAAGCGATTTGCGAACAGCAAATCTCTAAAAATTAATGTTGCATAAAAGTAATTAAATTTTCGTATTCTCTAATCCGCCCTTATCCATTCTCTAAAACCTATTCATTATTCTTTATTTTCAACGCTCCACTCCTACTTAAATCAACATATTTCAATCCCATTTCTTCTGCCTGATTAGACAATTTATCAGCATACCAACGAGTATAAGAAGCATCAATTATCAATTTTTCAAATTGTACTTTACCAATAATTTGGCTCAGGTCTTTTACCGATTTATTTGCTAAAATTAAATAGTCAACTGATACGTTTTTAGCTTCAAAATCTTTATGCTTCAGATTTTTACCAATCCAAAGAAAGGTTTTGTTATTCCATGAAATCACAGCGGTAGAATCTTGACTTCTAATATTGACCACATTGTTTTTGGAATGGTAATTTTCCAATAAATCAAGTTTTAAAGTATCTCTCACCCCAAGACTTGACCAATAATTATTTACCCGAAAACCAATTTCTTTTCTACTATCTAAAAAGCCTTTATTAGCCAATATGATAGCATTTTTACCATTTACAAAGGTAATAGCAGAATGCTTAGGTGTTGATAAAATTGTGCATAACTCTTGCTGATTTCTTTGTAATTTTTCGTGAAAATTTAAAAAAAATAAGTTACCCACAAATCCACAACTTATCCACACCCAAGCGTATTTTCTGGTTTTCCATAAAGCAATTAAGCTAAAAATCAAAGCATACATTAACCACATTTCATAAGTAGAAATCCATAAAAATTTAGTGACTGATAATGGTAAATATTCAAACCAAAGGACAGTTTCATTTAGTAACAAAATTGTATATTTCAAACATTGACCTAAAAAATTCGTAATTGATATTAAGTCAAATAATAGTAGTAAATTAGCTAAAATTGCAAAGCCCAAACCAGCCATTAATACAATTGATGACAATAAAATTACGATGGGATTTGCAAAAAGAAAGTAATTTGGAAATTGATGAAAATAATAAATCGTCACAGGAAGTGTAGCAATCTGAGCAGCAACGGCTACCGTAGTAACTTTCCAAATTCTATCAGCAATTCTATAAATCCAATTTTTATTTTTATCAATTACTAAAATAGGATTTAGTAATGGTTGAAAAAATATCATTCCAAAAACTGCTAAATACGATAATTGAAAACCTACATTAAATATAAAATTGGGATTATAAAGCAAAATACAAAAAGCAGAAAAAGCGGTGGTATTGTAGGCGTCTTTATTTTTTTGATAAATTTCTGCAAATAGAAAAATAGAAAACATAATGGTAGAACGCAAAACGGGAGAAGACAAACCTGTGATAAAAGCGTAAGACCATAAAATTGAAAAGATTAACCAAAATAATATTATTTTTCCCGTCTTTCCTTTTTTCTTTAAAGATTTTAAAAGCCAGAGCAAAACTGCATAAATTACGCCCACGTGTAAACCCGAAACCGAAAGTACGTGAATTGCTCCAGCAGCAGAATATGCCTGCATTAAGTCGTTTGATAAATCATCACGCTGTCCCAAAATCATGGCATTGGCAACACCATACTGATTTTTGCCCTCAACGAAGGTCGTGAGAATTGAATCTACACGAGCATTTATTCTCAAAGCAAAATTTATTAAAATCTCAGGCGGTTTATTTCCAACTTTTTCAATGTTTTCCGAACGTAAATATTGTTGATAACCCACATTTTGATTTCGCATATATTGCTGATAATCAAATTCTTCTGGATTTTTAGGCGAACTTATTTCTTGTGGCTTTCCTTTTACAAAAAATATATCTCCATATCGAGGTTTTTCCACAGAGTGATTGTCAAAATAAAGTAAAATTTTGCCAGATGTGGATAAGATACGATTATCCACAATCACCGACCGAATCTCACCAGTACATTTCCATGAATTTTCTTTTTCTTCGACCAAGTTATCCACAATTACTTCATAATGGGAAATTTCTTTCGACCAATGTGTATAATGTTGTGGATAATTCATTTCATCGTTCAGAAAAGAGACTTCATAAGCAGACAATATCAAAAATAGACTTCCGACAAAACCTATAAGCAATTGATTCTTAATTTTTCGTCTAAAAATAAATAAGAAAGCATAGAGAAAGGAGATAAAAACCCAAGCACCCAATACAAAATAAATTGGTAAAAGGGGCAAAAAACGATAAAGCAAAATGCCACAGATAAGCACGATACAATATCGAACAAATGGAAATGTAGAAAAATGATTCATTATTATCTAAGTTGTAGTTTACTAATTGAATATAGCAAATTTTCCTGATTTTTAAGCTAAAAACCCTCCAAACAAGAAAATAATGCACCTTTTTTCCTTTCATTGCCTTTTTACCCTCTAAATTCAGTACCTTTGCAGATTAGCGATTTTTAAAATTTAGCACATTAGATATGTCTTCAATTATTATAGAGAAATTAAAAAAATACCTCAAGTCAAATGCACTTCCACAAAGCGTTTCAAAGGGAAAAACAATTTTTGCAAACGGAAAGGTAAGTGTCGAGAAGTTTTCAAATGTAGAGAAAGGTGAAGCCATTTTTAAAGTTAAAAGTGACACAAGCTCAAAAATTTACACCATAAATGCCAAGAATTGGAACACCCCCATTGTAAGTACCAATTGCAGTTGTGATTATGATTGGGGCGGAATTTGCAAACACAGAGTGGCGGCTTTAATGGTTCTTGAAAATGAAATTATAAAACACACCACCACCAATGCCAATATTTTTGCACCCAAGAAAAAAACTTATCCAACTTCACAGCACATTATTCGCATAAGCTCTTTTGATGATTGGACACTGAAAAATTTGGTTTCCTTAGATGACTGGAAAAACAGAGCTAACGTAAAAAAGGTACAAATTTTATCGGCTCTCAACGGCGAAGCAATCTTAGATGTAAATTATAAGGGAGAGGATTTCGAGGTAAAATTCACACAATTAAAATTTAATAGTGAATTATCCACACATTGTTCATGCTCGCAAGAGCTTGAAAATCAGGCTTGTATCCATAAATTGGCAGCATTTATTGCCGTGCGTGACGCTTTCGGTGCGAATAATCCTTTTGATAGAATGAGAGATTATACTATCGAAAAAAATAAGCTTTTAGCAGAGTACGGCTTTACGATGGATGATGATTTGAAGGGAAATTTTGATTTTAAATTGCAAGCCAATGGCGACCTTCAATTATTAAAACTGGATGCAAGTATCCAAAAAATTAGCCAATATCAAAACTGGAGAGCGGTCAATAATAGTATTTTCAGAAAGCCCGAAACCATTTTTAGTATCGGTGCAAGTGAAGGACAAAGAGAACAACGCCAATTATTGTACGTTATCAGATGCAAAGGTGAAGAATTTGTCAATGATGTTGCGGTTGATACCTATTCATATAAAGCAGCGGGTAATGGCAAAATGACCTATATTCGTTCATTAAAAGATAGTGATGTTGAGAGTTTGCCAAAAATGGAAGACTCTGATAATCAAATCATTAACTTAGCAAATAGCATAAAAGATGATGGTTTAAAGAATTTTGGAAAGAAGAAAGAACTACGTCTTCCATTCTTTTATGACTACCTAAATAGAGAAGAAATTTCGGCAAATGATGCTCCAATTATTGAGGAATATATCAACAAAAAGCTTAATAAAATCTTCCGTTTATTGTCTGAAAAACAAGTATTTACAAGTGCAACTTCTTACGTTGCAAATCAAACTGACATTGAGGAAGTACAAATTTCTACGGAGCAAATTTTACCATTCTTTATCCTAAAAGAAGATGAAGATTTTGTGGTTTTAGAAGGCTATACCAAACTTCATGGTAAAAAAGTAAAATTGGCTTCTTTAACAAATCCGGGAAGTTATTGGACACGCTCTTTCGGAAAAACAATTTATAAATTAGCAAACCCAGAAGTTGCCAATTTATTGAGTTATTTACCTAAAAATGGACTGATAAAAGTTAGAAAATCTAACTTTTCGGGTTTTTTCCAAGACTTCGTTTTACCACTTGCAGAGAAATTCACGATTGACTTACAAGTATCACAAGCCATTGAAGTACAGTCACTTAACTTCAAAGAAGCTAAAATATATTTAAAGGAAGACGAATCAAATTTAATGTTGATTCCTATTTATGAATACACCAAAAATGATGGTGAAGAAATTGTTGAAAACCCAGTAACAATTGAGTTTTCGCATGACTATAAAACAAATAAAATAAATTACGAATCTGAAAAAATCATGATTCAGGAACGTAATGCGGAAGCGGAAAAATATTATTATGATATTATCCGTGAACAAAATATTGAATTCAATAGTCAGGAGCAATATCCTTTCTTTTTCTTGAGTTTCAATGATGTTTTAAAAGATGGTTGGCTCTTCAAATTTTTTGAAGCCATGAAAGAGCAAAATATAACTATTTATGGATTTAAGGAATTAAAGAAATTCAAATACAATCCTAATAAAGCTGTATTTAACATTAAAGCAGGCTCTGGAATTGACTGGTTTGATATGCACATTGAAGTTCAATTTGGAGAGCAAATGGTGGGCATCAAAGAAATTCAAAAAGCGGTTTTAAAGAAACAAAATTATGTTGAATTGAAAGATGGTTCTTTAGGAATGTTACCCGAAGAATGGTTGAAAAAATATGAAAATATCTTAAAATTTGGTCGTATAAAAGGAGAAGAATTACAAGTTTCTAAACTTCACTTCTCATTAATTGATGAATTAAGTAAAGATATTGATAGCTTTGAAATTGAGCAGGAATTATTTGAAAAAAAGAGTAAACTTCTGAATTTCAAAGAGATGGCAGAAATACCATTACCAAACAACATTGAAGCAAAACTACGTGATTATCAAGTAGAAGGCTTTAAGTGGTTGAATTTCTTAGATGAATTTTCGTGGGGTGGTATCCTTGCTGATGATATGGGGCTTGGCAAAACCTTACAGATGCTAACGTTCATTCAGGAGCAACAAAACCGTAATGGGAAGTCGGTAAATTTAGTGGTTTTACCTACAACACTAATATTTAACTGGCAAGCAGAAGCGGCAAAATTCTGTCCAGATTTAAAACTATATGTGCATCGTGGCGGTACACGCCAAAAGGCAAATGAGCATTGGAGCGAGTACGACATCATCTTGACAACCTATGGAATGGTGCGTTCAGATATTGAACTTTTCCGTGAATTCCATTTTAACTATATTATTCTGGATGAGTCGCAAGCTATTAAAAATCCAGACTCTTTGATTTCTAAAGCGGTCAAATTATTGAACTCAAGAAACCGTTTGGTGATGACAGGAACACCCGTTGAAAACAATACTTTCGACTTGTTTTCACAAATGGAATTCATCAATCCAGGTTTATTGGGTAGTGGTGAATTCTTCAAAACTGAATTTGCAACGCCAATTGATAAACTTCAAGATAAAGAGAAGGCAGCACAACTCAGAAAAATTGTGTATCCTTTTATGTTGAAGCGTACTAAAGAAGAAGTTGCCAAAGATTTACCAGACAAAACAGAAAGTATCATTTATTGCGAAATGGACACCAAACAACGTAAAGTTTATGATACATTCAGAGAGCTTTATCGCCAAAAATTGGTAGATAAAATGGCAACCGATGGAAAGGAAAAATCTTCTTTCTTGATTTTGGAAGCACTTTTAAAACTTCGTCAAATTTGCGACAGTCCAGCTTTATTGAACGAAGAAGGAGAATACGACCAAACTTCAGCGAAATTAGGCGAAATCATCCGTGAAATTGAAGAGAACGCAGGAAATCATAAAATATTGATTTTCAGTCAGTTCTTAAAAATGTTAGATTTAATAAAAGGGCATTTAGAAAAACATAAAATCAAATTTGAGTATTTAGACGGAAAAACCACCGACCGTGCCGACCGTGTAAATCACTTCCAAGAAGATGAAGAATGTAGAGTTTTCTTGATGAGTTTGAAAGCGGGTGGCGTTGGTATCAACCTTACTGAAGCCGATTATGTTTACTTGGTTGACCCTTGGTGGAACCCAGCAGTGGAACAACAAGCCATTGACAGAACGCACCGTATTGGACAAAAGAAAAAGGTTTTTGCTTACAGAATGATTTGTAAGGATACCATTGAGGAGAAAATTTTATTACTTCAAGATAAAAAGCGAGACATTGCCAAAGATATTATCAGTACTGAAGACGGTTTCTTGAAGAAATTATCTCAAAACGATATTATTGATTTGTTTTCTTAAAAGTGCTGAGTAAGAGTTGGAATTTAGTCTTGAAACTTGATACTTACAGCACATTCAAACCCTGTCAGTTTGTCAAATGGCACAGGGTTTGACCATTTAATAAATCACTTTTGTGATTGGGAATTTTAACATTAATTTTATATGTTATGTCATAGTGGCAGAAATTTCAGTTTAAATATTGAGAATCATAAATAAAGCTTTTTGCAAAATAATCATAACAGAAAACCACTAAATAAATAAATAGCCATACCTCAAACGCTATTCACCAACCAATTTAATTACTTTCAAAACAATATGAGTTACGATAAAAATTTCTTGAATAATCTTAGACTTGCCGAAATAACTGATTTTGATAACATTGAATTAATTCCGCTTGGAGGAGAGGAAATTGATGATGAAAAATTAGGGGTACTTTCAGATGAATTACCCATTTTGCCTGTTCGTAATATTGCCTTATTTCCGGGCATGGTCATTCCTGTGACCGTTGGAAGACAGAAATCGGTTCGTTTGGTCAAAAAAGCATATAAGGGGAATCGCACTTTGGGAGTAATTGCACAGGCAAATCCAAATAAAGAAGAACCCACAGGAGAAGATTTATATAAAGTTGGCACAGTAGCACATATCTTAAAAATGATTGTTTTACCGGGTGGAAATACAACCATTATCGTGCAAGGGCGTAAGCGTTTTGAGGTACAAGAATATACTAAAACAGAGCCAAATCTTATTGCCAAAGTTGCTTATATTGAAGATAATCTTCCTGCAAAATTGAATAAAGAAAACAAAGCTTTGATTCAATCTTTGCGTGAAATGGCTTCTCGAATTTTATTCTTGAATCCAGAAATACCTCGTGAAGCACAAATTGCCCTTGATAATATTGAATCTCCAAACTTCTTGATTCATTTTCTTTCAGCCAATGTTAACGCAGAAGTTTCTGAAAAACAGCAATTATTAGAAATTCCGAATGGACTCGACCAAGCTCGTCGTTTATTAGAATTGATGATGAATGACATTGATTTATTGGAAATCAAGCGTGAAATTCAGAGTAAAGCAAGCAGCGATATTGACCAACAACAACGTGATTATTACCTTCGTCAGCAAATAAAAGTATTGCAGGAAGAGTTAGGCGTTGATAATCCAGAAGCCGAACTTGATAAAGTTCGAGCAAAAGGAGCGAATAAAAAATGGAGTAAAGAAGTAAACGACCATTTCCAGAAAGAATTGAATAAATTACAACGTACCAACTCCATGTCGGCAGAATATCCGATGTTGATGAATTATGTTGAATTATTGACCGATTTACCTTGGAACGAAACCACAAAAGATAATTTTGACCTCAAAAAGGCTCAAAAAGTCCTTGATTCAGACCATTCTGGACTTGAAAAAGTTAAAGAAAGAATCATTGAATATTTAGCCGTTTTAAAAATGAAGGGCAATATGAAAGCCCCAATTTTATGTCTTTATGGCCCTCCTGGTGTTGGTAAAACCTCACTTGGAAAATCAGTTGCCAAAGCATTAGGACGCAAATACGTAAGAATGGCTTTGGGAGGTTTACACGACGAATCTGAAATCAGAGGACACCGTAAGACTTACATTGGAGCAATGCCGGGAAAAGTCATTCAGAACATCAAAAAAGCAGGTTCTGCCAACCCAGTATTTATCTTAGATGAAATTGATAAAGTTGGAGCAGACCACCGTGGCGACCCTTCGTCGGCACTTTTGGAAGTCCTTGACCCTGAGCAAAATAGTGCATTTATGGATAATTATTTAGAGGTTGAATACGACCTTTCTAAAATATTATTCATCGCCACAGCCAACTCATTAGATAGCATTCATCCTGCCCTCCGTGACCGTATGGAAATCATCGACATTAGTGGTTATACCATGGAAGAAAAGGTACAAATTGCCAAAAAACACCTTGTTCCAAAACAAAAGCAAGAACATGGTTTGGATAATAAAGCTCTAACTGTGACTGACGCTGCCTTACAAAAATTAGTAGAAGGTTATACCAGAGAATCGGGAGTACGTAAATTGGAGCAAGTAGTTGGCAAATTGATTCGGAAAATCACCAAATCCATCGCAATGGAAGAGGAATACCCGAAAACCATCAGACCAGAAGAAGTTGTTAAATTATTAGGGCAAGAAGTTTATGACCAAGACCTCTACGAAACCAGCGATTCAGCGGGCGTAGTAACAGGCTTGGCTTGGACACCCGTTGGAGGCGATATATTATTCATTGAATCAATCCTTAATCGTGGAAAAGGTGGCGTAACACTTTCTGGACAGTTAGGTGATGTCATGAAAGAATCTGCCATGGCGGCACTTTCATACTTACGGGCTCATGCTGATGATTATGAGATTGATTATAGAATTTTTGATAACTACAATCTTCATATCCACGTACCCGCAGGAGCAGTGCCAAAGGATGGACCATCGGCAGGTATCACGATGACAACTTCGATTGCGTCAGCATTGACCCAACGCAAAGTAAAACCACATTTAGCCATGACAGGCGAAGTGACTTTACGTGGAAAAGTATTACCTGTTGGCGGTATCAAAGAAAAGATTTTAGCTGCCAAACGTGCAGGTATTAAAGAAGTTATTCTTTGTTACAAAAACAGAAAAGACGTTGAAGAAATTACACCTTCGTATATTTCAGACGTTAAATTTCATTATGTAGATTATGTAGATGAAGTTTTGGAAATAGCTTTGCTGAAAGAGAAGATTACTAAGCCGATTCAATTTGTTTTTCCAGAAGAGAAGAAAGAGTTAGCATTATAAAAACCAAAAAGCCCAGACTAAGTTTGGGCTTTTTTTATTCATTGTGAATTCTTTCAGCTTTTACGACCTGCAATCTCTACCAATCCACGCAGAAAAAGACAAAGCCTTGAGCGTAACTTGATAAATTACTTATTCATTTAAAAAACGCTCTCAACAATGAAAAAAATCTTATCTATTATTGCCATTTCTTCCTTTATTATTTCTTGTAAAACAGACCCAAAACAGGATTCCTCTTCTTCAATTAATGGTACTTGGAAACTAATTTCTGGAACACTTATCGAAAAAGGAGATACAACAATAACCGATTATACAAAAGACAAAAACGCCATCAAAATTATTAATGATACTCATTTTTCCTTCTTAAACCATGATTTGAATAAAGGAAAAGACTCAACGGCGTCGTTTGGTGCGGGCGGTGGGAAATACACCTTAATAGGCGATAAATACACCGAGTTTTTAGAATATTGCAACGCCAGAGAATGGGAAAACAACAAATTTGAATTTACTGTAACGGTTAAAAATGATACATTAATTCAAACAGGTATTGAAAAAATTGACAGCATTGGCGTAAATAGATTGAATATCGAAAAATACGTGAAGGTAAAAATATAGAACAATGAGTTTATTTACACAAAACCCCTTGTAAGTTTAAAAGCTCACAAGGGGTTTTGATATTTATGAAAATAATGAGAATTATAATTTATCCGCAATTCCTCTATCATTCGACAGTCTTGGTACTTTATTTTGCCCTCCTAATTTCCCTTCATTTCTCATATAATTGATAAAAGAATCTCTTTGCAAAGATTTGATTTTCAATGGTCTGAGAATATTTCCAACCATTAAATCATCATAATAAACATTCAATTCTGCTAACTTTTGGTTAATATCTTGGGCAAAACTTTCTATATTTTGTGGTTCTCTTGAAAACTCAATCAGCCATTCATGATACGGCAAACCTCCTTCGGGTGGTGTTACTTGTGGAGCAACGGTAAACTCAACTAATTCTACTTCGGGATGACGTTGCATGGCGAATTGCATCGCTTTTTCAACTTCTTCGCCAATTACGTGTTCACCGAAAGCAGAAATAAAATGCTTAATTCGTCCCGAAACTACGATGCGATAAGGATTTAAAGAGACAAATTTTACGGTATCTCCAATAGAATATCCCCAAAGCCCAGCATTGGTATTCATCACTACGGCATAATTTACGCCTAATTGTACTTCTCCAATATGCAAACGTCTTGGATTTGGCTTGAAGTAGTCTCCAACGGGAATAAATTCATAGAAAATCCCAGAATTTAAAAGCATCAAAAGACCTTCCTCTGTTTGAGAATCTTGGTAAGCGATGAATCCCTCTGAAGCAGGATACGTTTCGATAGAATCTATTTTACAGCCAATAGACTCATAAAGCTTTGCCCGATATGGTTCAAAATTTACCCCACCATATACAAATAATGAAAATTCGGGAAAAACATCTTTAATTTTCTTACCAGTTCTTGCTTGAATTCTATCAAAATACATCTGAACCCAAGGCGGAATTCCCGAAATCAAAGACATCGGTTTGTCGATGGTTTCATCTATAATTTTTTCAAGTTTCGTTTCCCAATCTTCAATACAATTGGTCTCATAACTTGGCATTTGATTACTCCTCAAATAACTCGGTACGTGATGATTGACAATACCCGAAAGTCGTCCCGTGAAAATGCCATTTTTTTTGTGCATTTCTGGAGAACCCGATAAGAAAATGAGGTTTTTATCCAAGAATTTAGAATTGCCCGTTTCATGCACATAACTCAACAAAGCATCTCTTGCCCCGTTGATATGAAAACCGATGGATTCTTGGGAAATTGGAATATATTTTACACCCGAAGTTGTCCCCGAAGTTTTGGCAAAATAAAGCGGTTTCCCTTTCCAGAGAATATCAGGTTCGCCTGCTACTACTTTTTCAATGTACGGTTTTAGATTTTCATAATCTTGAACAGCAACAGAATGCTTAAAGTCTTGATAATCAGAAATTTGATTAAATTTATTGTCTTTTCCAAAAAGCGTATGTGAAGCATCAGAAACCAACGATTTCATCAAAGAAAGCTGTGTTTCTACGGCACGTTGTTCCCATTTTCGGCGATTATTTACGACGAAAGAGGCAAAAGGTTTAGCGAGTATTGAACGGATGGGCATTTTTTGATTGGGGAGTTAGTGGTGAAGTTCTGATAAATTATGACGGAATGATTGGTAAGATTTTCCGTATCGCTTTTCATTGATTTTAATTATATTTTCATCACGGTCAAAAACCCCAAACTTTTCAACGGGAAGTTCTTTATTTCCAACTTTTAAATGAAGGTTTGTAATGAAATCAATAAAATGTGCGGGTCGAATATCAGTTGGAATAGTAGAATCTATACAGTTGCAATCGAAACAAAGGCTAATCCATTTGGAGGGTTTTGTATTTTTATAAAATATAATTCCGTGATGAGGAGAACAGCAAGCCGCTTCGGCATAATCCATTGAAGAATCTGCTTCAACTCTTTTGATGTTTAATAAAGTAACTAATTTGCCAATCTCTGAATTTGTTAATTTTTTAGAGGTTACAATAGTTGTGTCAATTTTACCATTTAAATCTACTATTGATTGACCCATAAGCCCATCATAAATGTAAACAATAACACTGTCGGCATCAGAAGTAAAATTTAATTTAGCAATATTATTTCCATTAGGTTTTTTGTTACAACTAAACAAGTATAAAATTGTAATGCTAAACAGGATTTTAAGTATAGTTTTCATCAGAAAGTATTTTAATATTTAATTCAAATTATACTTAGTAGCCTCTTGAATACTCTCATAGGTCAAATGAGGATATTTTTCTAATATTTCTTGGATAGTTGTTCCAACCGCTACCCACTCTAAAATTAGCTGAACGCTGATCCGTGTACCTTTAATACAGGGTTTTCCACCAAGAATACCTTGATTAGAAACTATATGTTGGAATTGATTCATATTTTTGAAAATATTGATAAATATTTTAAATCATTTCAGCTATCAAAGGACGTTCCCAAAGGTGAACGATGCTTTGACGCTGAACCGTTTTATCAGCTTCAAATAAATCATAACTCCGCTGAACATTTAACCAAAATTTAGCAGTTGTTCCAAAACATTCAGATAAACGAATCGCCATCGCTGGACTGATTCCTTGATGACCATTCATAACATTTGAAAGTGTTTTACGAGTAATTCCAAGAGCATTTGCTACGTCTTCAATCGTAACATCTTTGCCTTCTGTACGCAATCCTTCTATATTTTCACGAATTAAAATACCTGGATGTGCAGGTTTCATTCCTCTTTTTAGCATGATTTTATTTTTACAAATGTAATAAAATTTGTGCTTCTTCTATAATTTATACGGAGTAGAACGCTGGCAGGGTTTTGGAACCCTGCCAGCGTTAATCGGACAAATGAATCCCTATATAAATCATAATAGAACCAATTTTATCGCTCAAATCTAAATGTCAAACGATGATGAACCGTTACACCAAATTCTTTGATGGCTTGTCGATGTTTTACTGTTGGATAACCTGCATTTTTTTCCCAACCATATTCTGGAAATTCTTTGGCAAGACCTTCCATTAAATCATCTCGGTATGTCTTTGCTAAAATTGATGCCGCTGCAATTGACATGAATTTACTATCTCCTTTCACGATACAAGTATGCGGAATAAGTGGATAGTTAGGAAAACGATTTCCATCAATCAACAAATGTTCGGGGCGAATAGTTAGCTTATCCGTTGCCAAGTGCATAGCTTTCATGCTTGCTTTTAGGATATTTATTTCGTCAATTTCCTGATTGGAAACCTCCGCAATTTGGTATGCAAGGGCATCACGCATAATATCAACCCGCAATATTTCTCTTTGCTTTTTGGTCAATTGTTTTGAGTCATTTAGCAATTGATGTTCATAATATTTGGGTAAAATAACTGCGGCAGCTACTACTGGGCCCGCTAAACAACCCCTTCCCGCTTCATCTAATCCTGCTTCTATGAGGGTTTCATTATAAAAACTTTTTAACATATTTTCTATTATGAGATTTATATTTTAGTGCTGTTACTACTTTTTCTAAGGCAACAATGACTAATTTGCTTTTTTTCAGCCGTTTACATCTTTATATTTGCCAGCTCCAAAGCCTAATTTGGCATGATTTATGCTAATAAACTGATGAATAATGTAGTTATATTCGAGTTTTTCCGCTTTAAAATACCCATCAAAAATCCTTACTGATAATTATAATTTTTTACGACGATGCGTTTATGGAACGAACTTTGTCAGAACATATAAGGACTTACGATACTAACACGATGCCTAAGTTAAGAAAAATTGGACTTACCCTCACGTTGGCGACTGCTCTTTTGAGCAATGTTTCTGCCCAACAAACCAACCCGTTGTTGAGTGACGCTATTCGTCATTTTGATTTACGGAGTTATCCTACTGCCATTCAAAAATTTGAGCAGGTGCTAAAAGACGGTTCCGCAAATCTATCTGAAAATGATAAATTATCGGTGCTTTTAAAATTAGCAACCAGTTATAAGCAGGCTAAAGACGGTTCAAATGCTGAACGTGTTTTTCGTCAGGCTTTTGCATCAGCAGGAGATTTAGTTGGAGAAAATGCCAAATCTTACCTTCAATTTGCTCAAGTGTTGGCAGATAATGGTAAATATAAAGAATCTCAAGATTTCTTTGATAAATATAGTGCTTCACAAGTTCTTGAAAGTCAAAATGTACAGTCTTTCAAATCAGCTACAAGTGCTAAAATTTCACAAGATGTTACGTCTCTGACTAATGGAAAAGGAAAATATAAAGTTGATTTCTTAGACTTTAATACTTCCAATCCAGAATTTAGCCCGATGTATTACAAAGACGGTATCGTTTTTTGTTCTGGAAAAGGCACAGGAACAAGTTTGATGAACGACAAAGGGGGATATTTAGATTTATTTTATCTAAATGACCTCAGTAAAGTGCAAGGACTTGGAGCAGATGGAAATGCTAAAAAAACCAAAAGAATTACATCAGGAGGAGCAAAATCTTTAGGAAACGATTATTATTCTCGTCCAACGGCGAATGATTCTAAAACACTTAATTTCTTTGGTGGAACAGACGAAGCAGTAGCAAAAGTAAAAGGACAAATTGCAGAATCTGAAATATTTAGTAAGTCATTAAATACTAAATTTCACGAAGGTCCAGCAACATTCAATAAAGATTTTACTCAGATAATTTTCACCAGAAATAACTTTAACGAAGGCGAAAAAGGCACAAGCGAAGATAACGAAATGAAGCTGAAACTTTATTCAGCAGAAAACGTAAACGGAGCTTGGGGAGAAGCCACAGAATTGCCTTTTAATGACGATGAAGTATCAACGGCTCACCCTTCATTATCAAAAGACGGAAGATATTTATATTTTGCGTCTGACCGTGAAGGTGGTTTTGGAGGAATGGATATTTGGGTTTCGGAATATAAAAATGGAAACTGGAACGAACCTAAAAACTTAGGGAAAGACATTAATTCAAAAGGCGTGGAGGTTTTCCCATTTGTTGACGAAAGAGGTAATTTATACTTCTCGTCTGACGGTTGGGGCGGTGAAGGTGGTTTAGATATGTTTTTCGCTGAAATGAAAAACGGAGCCAATGCCAATAAACCTGTTGCTTTAGGCGAACCTTTTAATTCTCCAAATGATGATTTTGGAATTATAACTGACGGAAATCGCAAAACAGGTTATTTCAGTTCAGACCGTAAACGTGGCGAAGACGATGATATTTATCGTTTTACTCGTGAAGGCGGTTCAGCGTATGATTGTCGTGAAATGACCGTGAGTATTTTTGACCCTGAAACCAAAGAACCAATTGCGGATACAGACGTTGAAATTAATCCAAAAGGTGGAACTTCTGAGAAAAAGAGAACAGACAAAAACGGAAGTTTGAAATTCTGTACAGGTCAAGATTTAGACTATTCGATGAAAATCATGAAAGAAGGTTATGTAACCAACTTTGTGGGATATTCAACCAAAGGAGAAGCTGACGACGAACCTTCAAGATTAGATGTGCCTTTGATGAAGGTACAAATTGTTGAACCTGAGCCAGAACCGCAAGCAGTTGTTGAAAAAGTAGTTACTCCCGTAGCACCTGTATTTACACCCGAAGCAGTTACTAAAAAGAAATCGTTATTGAAAGGTATTGTAAAAACCGAAGTTGAAAAAACCCCAATCGAAGGTGTATTGGTAACGTTCAAAAATGATTGTGATAATACCACTCAGCAAGTAATGACAGGGCCAGACGGGGTTTATGCCTTCAATATGACTGATGGTTGTGATTATACCTTGGAAGTTTCAAAAGATGGTTATGGTACAAACGTCAATAAAATCAAGAAAGTAAAGAAAGGAAAAGCAAAAGAGATTTCGTTGAACTCTGGGCTTTTCAAAGAAGGTGATTTAATTACGATGGACAATATTTATTATGATTCAAACAAAGCTCTTATCCGTAAAGATGCAGCTCGTGAATTAGATAAATTGGCGGCAACGTTACAAAAATTCCCTTCAATGGTCATTGAATTAGGTTCGCATACTGACAGCCGTGGAGATGCCCAAGACAACATGAATCTTTCAGAAAAAAGAGCTCAAGCAGCCGTTGATTATATTGCAAGAAAAGGTATTGAGCGTAATAGAATGTTAGCGAAAGGTTATGGCGAGAGCGATTTGGTAAATAAATGTACCGACGGTGTAAGTTGTACTGAAGCAGAACATCAAAAAAATAGAAGAACAACTGTTAAGATTATGAAGGTTAGACCCGAATAATCATTAATAATATTTTTAAAGCGACTTAAATTTAATTTGAGTCGCTTTTTTTTGTGCAACAATTCGCCATTTCATATATCAGATAACCGCTTAATAATCAATCATAAAAAAATATAGCATAAGTATTATATATTATTAATATTTTTGTAATATTGACAAATCTTCTTGTTATCCTTCATTCATATACATCTCCATCAAGATAATTCTATACAATCAATTTTGCCTAAAAAGGTTCTGAAATGTATAAAAGATTATCCCTCATTAAATTAATTTCAGCAAATATTTAACAAATAAAATAACGAAAATTGATAACGTAAATTTATGTTGAATGCTTCGTTTTAACAGTACCCTGTGTCAATTCCCTAATTGACCCAATTTTTTCACTAACACATAAAACACAGTACGCTTACTTATTCTATCATACCCGTTTGGATAAGTCGGTAGCATGAACCCATGACCCAAATTACCATTTCTCTATTATTTAACTATCTATCTAAGCAACGTTTATCTCATAGACGTATGGGTTCATTTCATTATATTCCACCTATCCGAAAGCAAAAACCACCGCTATCTAAAATTAATAACGCCTTTTCAAGTCAGTAGGAATTAGTTTTGTTTTAGGGCGACCGACACTTCGGATTAGCACTTCAACTATCACTATTTCAACAAATTACATGAATTTCAAATCAACATAAATATTCATTAGAATTTTTATAAGTACTCAATCTAAAAATATTATTTCAAAAGATACACATCCTTTTAAGAAATATGTTTCCGCTAACTGTCCATTTTGCTAAAGACGATAAGGTGTTCTTTGGGTTTATGGCATAAAAGTTATATCCACTTCCGCCCCAGTTTCAAGTTTTATTTAGCATTATAGCCAATACAATAATATATGAAAACCATTTTTTTGAATTTATCAAGAAGGCACTTTTTAGCGTGTCTGGGCATAACATCTGCCTCAGTCATTGTAACACCAAACACATTGATAGCTAAAAATTCAACCCAAAAACTAAGCATTTTTGTATTAGATGGAGACGAAATAATTATCCAAAAACTTTCTCAGCATCAAGACATCAGCCTCATTAATTCTTTAGAAAAAGCAGATATTATATTCCTAAATAGTTTAACTGAAACGAATCAAACAAGGCTTCTTCAACAATATATTAATCTGGGAAAATACCTTATGATTAATCAAAATGAGAACAATGAAGCATTGCTTAAAATATGCCAACAAGAAGGTGTTTTATGCTCTTCGGTTAGCTTGTCAGACGATGACGTAAAACTATTTAACAAAGTCGATTATTTTGAATCAAATACAAATCAACTTTTTGATTTTCAAAAAGTTGCAACCATAATAAATTTTTTAAATAGCAATACTCAAAAAAATAAATTTAGGGTTTTTCCTGTAAAATCAGCCGAAAGTCTCATTTTATAAAACAGGTATTTTTACCCTATTTAATCATTATTAACCTCATTATTTTTGAAAGATTTTTACTAATAAAACCAATTTAATTAACTATGGCAGAACCTTTTTTATCAGAAATCCGAATAATGTCCTTCGGCTTTGCCCCCAAAGGCTGGGCTTTATGCAACGGACAACTCTTGCCCATCAATCAAAATCAAGCACTTTTCTCATTGCTTGGAACTACCTATGGAGGTAACGGACAAACGAACTTTGCTTTGCCTGACAGTCGAGGTAGAGTACCCATTTCGTTTGGAAATGGGCATACAATAGGTGAAGCTGCTGGTTCGACAGCGGTTACACTCCTTAACGCCCAAATGCCCCAGCATATTCATTTTGCCAGTGGAGTAAATACCAGTACAAACAATACGGCTATCAGTGCGGGCAATTATTTAGCAAATACCGCCCCTGCTGATTTTTATAATTCAGTAACATCGGGTTTGGTTGTAATGAATCCGACTTCTATTTCGAATGCAGGTGGAAGCCAACCACACTTGAATATGCAGCCTTATACCACACTCAATTTTTGCATTGCATTACAAGGGATTTTCCCATCACAAACTTAATTTTCTGATAATCTTTTAAATTAAATAATAGCTATGGCACAACCATATATTGGAGAAATACGAATGTTTGGGGGAAATTTTGCCCCTTCTGGCTGGGCTTTTTGTAATGGAGCGTTAATGTCTATCGCAGAAAATGAAGTTCTTTTTCAGTTAATCGGTACTACTTATGGTGGCGATGGCTCACAGACTTTTGCAGTACCTGATTTACGAGGTCGAGTACCTATACATATGGGTACAGGCGGTGGAGCAACCTACCAACTTGCACAAATGGGAGGAATAGAGCAGGTAACTCTTACACAACAGGAGTTACCCGTACATTCACATCCGTATTTAGCGAGTTCGGCAATTGCCAATACTGCCAGCCCCCAAAATAACTTTATTGCCCAACCCAATCAAATATTACCTTATGTTTCAGAGACATCCGTAAATGTAGCACTGGGGGCTTCATCAATTAGTAGTACGGGCGGAAACCAGCCACACGATAATATGCAGCCCTATCTGTGTATTAGTTTTATTATTTCTTTATTTGGGGTTTTTCCAAGTCCAACCTAAAATAGGCTTTTGATTTAGTAAAATAAATTTTCAACGATTTTAAACATTCAATATATTAATTATGGCAGACCAATTTGTAGCCGAAATACGAATTTTCCCTTTCAATTTTGCACCACGTGGCTGGGCTTTTTGTGCGGGTCAACTCTTACCAATTTCACAAAATACTGCTCTTTTTTCATTGTTAGGAACTAACTATGGTGGCGATGGAAAAGTCACTTTTGGACTTCCAAATTTACAAGGGAATGCACCTATGTTTTGGGGGCAAGGTCCTGGCTTATCACTCCATGACATAGGAGAAGAAAGTGGTTCGGAGACCGTAACACTCCTCCAAACCGAAATGCCTTCTCATAATCATAGCTTGATGTCGGCAAATTTACCTGGCGATCAAAAAATACCCGATTCTACAATGAATCTATCGAGGTCGGCACAAGGCACGATTTATAATGCTTCTAATTCTCCTTTGGTAGCAATGAACATGCAGACCATTGCACCAGCGGGAGGTACACAACCGCATAATAACATGATGCCGTATCTGACAATGAATTTTTGTATTGCTATGCAAGGAATTTTTCCACCGAGAGGTTAAAACCATGACATTACAATTCAAAGATAAAAATATCAAACTAAGACTTTTTTCAGAGGAGGATATTCCTTTTCTGAAAAAAGTCTATTTCAGTACCCGTGAGGCAGAAGTAAATCAAGTAACGTATTGGAATACTGAAATGAAAATAGCTTTTCTAAATCAACAATTTCATGCACAACATACTTACTATCAACAGAATTATACAGAAGCAAAGTTTTTTGTGATTGAAAGAAATAAAGAGTTTATCGGAAGGCTGTATTATGATGAAGGTTTTGAGAATACAATACGAATTATTGACATTGCTATTTTGCCAGAATTTCAGAAAAAAGGATTAGGGACAACCATTTTACAAGGCATTTTTGAACGTGCCAAAGTCATTGAGCAACCCATAACGATTCATGTAGAGAGTTTTAATCCAGCTATGAATCTATATAAAAGATTAGGATTTCAGAAGATTTCAGAAACAAACGGAGTTTATCATTTACTACAATGGAATTACAAGAATTAACACATCAAGATTTCAAGGGGTATCTCAATCAGAATTTGAAAATCAAGTTTTCTGAAGATGTTACTTTACCTGCCGAGTTAGTGGAAGTGGTTAAACTCAAAGGTTATACGCCCCTTGAACGTGAACCATTTTTATTAACATTTAGGACTCAACAACAAAATGAGTATTACCAACAAGGGACTTTTGTGGTTGAACATCCCATTTTGGGAGAAATTCCAATGTTTTTAGGACCAATGGGCTTTGATAATATTGGAATGAAATATGAAGCCGTATTTTCTTAACATTACTGATTTACAGGCAGTTACACACGCCTATAAACGTCTTACAATAAACACGTAAATACTCATGAAAAAAATTTACCTATTTCTGATAGGAATTCTGACCGCATGGTTGGGTTTCTCCAATACAACCCTTTTCGATATCGTCCTTTTTTCAAGAAATTTGGATAATTCTATTAAAAACTCCAAAACAGAAAAACCTAAGGCGAAATCTGTTGCCCGAAAAATCCGTAAACAAGTCATTCCCTACGCAGGTACTCAGGCACTTACGCCAGAGGAGAATATACTGTATTCAACGCTTTTGCCACCTTCGATTACTGCTACCAAGTCTGTAACAGGAAGTGCCGTACCAGGCGGGCAATTAGACTATACCATTGTAGTAAGCAATGCAGGCACTGATGCTGCAAACGTAGTGGTAACAGACCCGTTGGTGGCAGACCTAACCTTAGTGGCAGGGTCGGTAAAAGCAAGCCCAATAGCGGTGGAAGACAGCTATGATTGTATTGGTAATGTGGGTATCAACGTACCAACAGCCAATGGAGTTTTGGCAAATGATGTCAATCCTGTCAATACCTCAATGAGTACAACTGCCGTGAACCAAGCAGGAACTCAGGGTACAGTCGTGATGAACCCTGATGGTAGTTTTACCTTTACTCCAACGGTTGGATTTAGCGGTAATACCACATTTACCTATACTATTTCCAATACTTATTTTACTCGTACTGCCACCGTAACGATAAATGTTTCTGCTCCAATCTATTTTGTCAATTTGGCTGCTGCAACGAGTGGAACGGGTACGTTGCAAAGTCCGTTCAAAGATATTAGTAATGTTACAGGCACAGGTTCAAACGCTATTTTTATTTATTCAAATGCCACTGCTTATTCAGGTAGCTTGACATTGGAAAATAACCAAAGGGTTATCGGGCAAGGTGCTTCGGCAAGTCTTGCTACTATTCTGGGAGTTACCGTGCCTACGTTTAGTAATGCTTTACCCGCAACAGGTGGTACAAAACCCAATCTAACCAGTAGCGGAACGACCATTACATTAGGCTCAAGCAATACCCTTCGTGGTTTTGACATGGGCAATAGTACCAAAGACATCGTAGGCTCGTCTTTCGGTACATTGACTGCTTCTGAAATTGCTCTTAATGGCAATGGGCAAGCATTAGACCTTACGACAGGTACTTTGGGTGCTACATTTGTCAGTATTTCTTCTACTAATTCGGCGGCAGATGGAATAGCTTTAACAGGCGTTGCTGGCACACTCACAATCGTAGGTGGAACTACCATCACAAATCCTACGAGTAGAGGAATTGGAGTGTTAGGGGCAAGTAGTGTAACAGCCAATTTTGGAAATACAAATATTACAGGCTCTGGTGGAAATGGTATTACTACGTCAGGTACTACATCAAATACTTCAACACTAACTTTTGGTGATTTAGATATTGCCCCTGATGCAGGACAAACTGCAATGAATGTATTTACTTCTAATACAATCTCTTGTACGAGTGGTACAATCACAACAAGCAATACAACAGGCTCTGTTCCAGGTATTTTTCTTGAAGGAGGATCTTCGGCTGCAAAAGCCAACTTAAATATGGTACTTGATAGTTATACCACTACGGGTGCTACTGGAGCAACTATTGGTTTAACGCTGAAAAATACAAGTGGTTCATTTAATATAAACGGAACAGGCTCAACAGCAGGAAGCGGTGGTAGTATTTCAGGTTTTAGTAGTAGAGGAGCAAATTTTGAAAATGCTTCAAATATTACGCTCAAAAACATGAATTTTACCAATGCCAATTCACTTAATGATGGAACTCCAAATACATCTGATAACTCAAATGCCAACGGTGCGATTCATGCAGCTAATGTAACGGGCTTGACATTAGATAATCTAAGTTTTACAGGAACTATCGTACATACTGGTATCAATTTATACAAAGTAACGACATTTAGTTTAGCCAATAGTACCATCACAGACCCAGGTGATGGCGGAACAAACACTTTGCCGTCGGTAGAGGGTGGTATTCATGCCATTGACTTGGGCGGTACGTGTTCTATCAGCAATACTACGATTGCTTCTCCTTTGTCGAGATGCGTGTTGATTACGCAATTAGGCAATACCACACCCTTGACCCTCAATGTAAGCAATTCGACTTTTCGTGATTCGTATGACGGAGGTAATCAGGGCAATGATAACATGGAAATAAATTGCTTTAATTCTACGGTTAGTACGGTAAATATTTCGGGAAGTAGTTTTTTGAGGTCGAAAACTTTACAACTTCAAGGTTTATGTAATAATACATCTCAACTGACGGTCAATGTGCAGACCAGTACATTCGATAACGGAAGCAACCCAAGTGGAGGGATTGAACTTTCTTCTAACGATAATGCTACATTAAATTTCAATATCCTTAACAATACGCTCATCAAATCGAGCGGACAGGCGGGCGTATATGTGGGAGCAAAAGTAAACTCGACAACCCAAGGTCGTATTAATGGTAATACAGATATTAGGTCAGTGGGTAATTGTTGTAGTGCTATTTACGCCGACCAAGACGGTGATGCTACTATGAAAGTAGAGGTAATGAACAATACCCTGACGATTAACAGTGCCAATAATTTTGACAATGTGATTTTTCTGAGAAATGTTAATGGTACTACCAATTCAGGCTCTCTAAATAAAATGGATGCCATCATTTCTAATAATACCATGAATGTGACTGGTACACAAGCATTTGCAGGTATTCATACCGTTTCTGGTGGATCTGGAGGAACAAAATACAATAAAACTTGTGCAAAAATCAATGGTAATACAGTAAATGGAGTTGTAAACCCCAATTATGCACATTTTGCACAAGAGAATGGAGCGGGTACAAGTACCAGCGTAATCTATTTAGAAAGGGTTACGGGTAGTGGAACAACTGCCGAAGCAATTTGGAATAATAACTCAAATAGCCCTGTTGGAACTTCTACGAATATAGGCACTACTGGAACTGTATCAGTTGCCCCTGCTGCCTGTGCTGTTCCTTCCAATAGCAACGCACCCATTGTGAATTCAGTAGCCATTTCAGAAAAACAAGTAGAGGGAACGATTGAAACTCCTGCTGTCACTAAAACAGAAACAGTTTTAGAAGAAACAAAAGAAGAAGCGGAAACTGCTGTTACTGAAAATGAGACGATTGCTACTAAAACCGAAGCTAAACCAAGCACAGAATCAACCAATGCAAATGCCAGAATGATGGCAGGCGAAACGATTACGGTCAATGGTACAGGTACAGGTTTTTCTTTGCCAGCAGGCAAAAACACTACCATTACGTTTAGTGCAACGGTGTCAAGTACGCCAAGCACTTGTGCTATTACCAATCAGGCAACAGTTACTTATACAGGAGGTTCAGTTAATTCAAATACCACAACAACCAATTTAATAGTAGCACCACCAACAGGTGTAACAGGGGCAACTTCAATCTGTAATGGGCAATCTATTTCATTGTCGGCTACTTGCCCCAATGGTACGATTCAGTGGTACACTACGGCAGCCCCAAGTTCATTATTGGGTACAGGCTCACCATTTAGCCAATCGCCAACCAGCAATACTACTTATACTGCCAAATGTTTAGTGGGTGGTTGTGAAAGTGCAGGTACCAATAGTGGTTTGATAACGGTGAATGCTTTGCCAGTTCCTGCTCCAAGTAGTAATTCGCCAGTTTGTACAGGAAATGCCCTCAATTTAAGTTCGGCATCGAGTACGAGTTATTCATGGTCTGGACCAAATGGTTTTACGTCTTCGCTGCGAAATCCGAGTATTTCAAATGTAACCATTCCAGCAGGAGGTACTTATACTATTACCCAAACAAATAGCTTTAACTGTACAGCTTCGGCAACTACGGCTGTTACGATAAGTCAAACGCCAACAGCAACAATAGGTAGCAATAGCCCAATTTGTGAAGGTCAAACTATCAATTTAACTTCGGGAGGAGGAGGAACATACTCATGGACTGGTCCAAATTCATTTACTTCTTCCATTCAAAACCCTACGATAACGAGTGCTACTACTGCCGCTGCTGGAACATATATAGTTACGGTAACGAGTAGCGGTTGTACGGCGACCAATTCGGTAGTATTTACAGTCAATGCAAATCCTATAACCACCGTAAGTAATGATTCACCCGTTTGTAGTGGGAATACACTTAATTTAATTACACCAACTATCTTGGGTGTTACTTACTCATGGGCTGGGCCGAATAATTTTACTTCTTCTTTACAAAATCCAAGTATTGCGAATGTAACAACAGCCGCCGCAGGTAGTTATACTATTACTAAAACCATTGTTGCAACAGGCTGTTCGGCAAGTGCCAATACAACTGTAATGATTAATTCAACCCCAGCCCCAACCGCCCCAACGGCAACGCCATCGAGTAGATCAACAACGGGTTCGGTAACGCTTTCGGCAACAGGCTGTTCGGGAGGAACCCTTACTTGGTACAATGCTTCAACCAATGTAGCAGTTCCTTCACCCAACAATCAACCTAATTTGACGGCTCAGGGAACATACAATTTTTATGCAAAATGTACAGGAACAAATACCTGTGTGAGTGATGCAAGTACGAATGTTTCGGTAGCGGTAAGTTTGTGTACGCCTTTGGCAACTTCGCCGGGGAATGTGGGTATTAATTGGACTGGTTTAGTAAGTACCGATTGGAACAATGCCTGTAACTGGAATCCTGCATGGGTGCCTGATGCTACCAATAGTGCGGTAGTGATTGGTTTACAAACGAATCAACCCACTATTTCGGGTACAGTACCCAATGTAAAGTTGATATACGTTAATTCCGGTGCAACGCTAACAGTTGCAAGTGGAGGTACACTGAATGCAAGTAGTACGGCAGGAGTAATCACTTTGCAAGGTGGTAATCTTATCAATGATGGAACTATAAATGTAAGCGGTGGTGGCACCAGTGTTGGACTTGCTATTGGAGCTACGGCAAGTATTATGAATAGAGGAACCATTACTACCAATAACCTCTATGGTGCATCACTTCAATTTGGTAATCTTACTTTTACGAATGAAAGCACGGGAATATTTAATGGTGATTTTAAAGCCAATAACAATGTTCTGACCCTTACCAATCATGGAACTATCAATTATGCAGGTGGAACTTATGCTCTAAGTTTGGGCAGTATTGGGTCAAGTGTAATAAACGATGGAACAATTAGTGTTACAGGAGGAAGCGGTATTTCAAATCCAAGTGGTTCAACCATTGCCAATAATGCTTGTGGTAAAATATTGATGACAACAGGTCTTTATGAAAATGGAGGAACAACTACCAATACAGGATTAATCCAAATGCCAAATCTTTATGATTTTACAAACACTGGCACGTTTACGAACAATGGTGTTTTGAAGGCAAATACGGTTTCAAGTGTTACCAATAATAAAATGGTGATTACCAATGCTTGCCCAATCTTCACTTTAGGGGGTACTAATAATTATACAGTAAGCGGAATTTTTACAGATTTAGCAGCAACGACTTCAGCAGGTACTTATGTTTCGGCAGGTAACAAATTTACAGCAAACAATACCATTCCAACGGGAATACAAACACTTTACGCTCAAGTAACTAATAGTCCAACTGAGCCAACGTGTACGTTTGTTGTTCCTTTTGATTTTGATAATAAAAAACCAACGGCAGTTTCAGTAAATAAAACTGTGATTTGTCCAGGTGGAAGCGTTACACTTTCGGGTACGTGTGTAAGTGGTACAACACCTACGTGGTACACCACCGCAACAGGCGGAACGAGCATAGGAACAGGAGCAAGTTTATCACAATCTCCTTCTTCTACTACTACTTATTACATTGCTTGTGAGGCGACTAATTGTGTAAGTGGAAGAGTAGCAACAAATGTAGTTTCAATATCTCCATTACCAACAGCGTCAGCGAGTAGTAATTCGCCTGTTTGTGCAGGAGCAACCTTGAATTTAACAGGTGGTGCGGCAGGAAATACTTATTTATGGACAGGACCAAATACGTTTACTTCAACAGAACAAAGCCCAAGCATTACAAATACAACAACCTTAGCAACAGGAACTTACAGGATAACAGTAACAAATTCTACCAATTGTACCAGTACAGCAACAGTAGCAGTTACGGTTAATGCAATTCCTACGGCAACTGCCAGTAGCAACACGCCTGTTTGCGAAGGAAACAGTATTTCCCTCACAGGTGGAGGAATTGGTACATACGCATGGAGTGGACCAAATGGTTTTTCTTCAACGGAGCAAAACCCAACCATTGCGAGTGCAACGGTTTTAGCAACAGGCACTTATACAATAGTAGTTACTAATCCAAGTAACTGTACTTCAACCGCAACAACTTCGGTAACGGTGAATGGTTTAGCAACCGCAAATGTAACCCCAAGTACCCAAACAATATGTAGTGGTGAAGCAATTACTACCATTGCCATATCAGGAACAGGTACAAGTTATACGTGGACAAGGGATAATACTGGTTCTGTAACAGGTATTGCAGCCAGTGGTTCGGGGAATATTTCGGGTTCATTAACCAATACTACCGAAGCCCCAATTACAGTAACGTTTACAATAACGCCAGTGGGTACTTGTAATGGAACACCAATTACGGCTACGGTTATTGTGAACCCTACTCCAACAGCTACCGCAAGTACACCAAGCCAATCAATATGTTCTGGGGCAAGTATTACTGGTATTACCTTTAACCTTCCTCCGCCATTTGCCCCACCAGCTCTTGACCCAGCATCAGATATTGAACCCAAAGCAATAACTCAAAAAACACAAGCAATCGTTTTGAGTAGTTTTGTTGCAGGAACAGTATTCAACTGGACAAGAGATAATACTGCTACTGTAACTGGCATTGCAGCCAGTGGCACAGGCAATATTTCGGGTACTTTAACTAATACTACAACTTTGCCAGTAACGGTTACTTTTACTGTCACACCATCTTATACCAATGCAGGAAAAACCTGTACGGGTACGCCAATCACGGTAACAGTAACGGTAAGCCCTGTTGTAGTAGCAACCATAACTGATGCAGGTACAGCTTTTTGTTCTGGAAGTAGTACAACGCTTTCTGCCCCTGCCAATCCGAATTATACTTACGCTTGGCAAAGAAGTTTAACAGGATTCGCCAATTCATTTACGACATTTGGGGGTACTGCACAAACGCAGGTTGTTACAACTTCTGGAGTTTATCGAGTAATTGTAACCAATCAGTTTAACTGTTCCGCTTCTGATACAACGGCAGTGAAGTTTGGAGATTTTGTATATAGTGGCTCATTGGTTGCGGGCGATGCTCAACAAACAGGAAGGATATTCCGTGATGCAGCTGCCTCTACTTGTGCATCTCCCAAAAGTTATCCCGGAGACTTTACCACATCAGGGTCAAGACTTTATGATAGTTATACCGTTACCAATCCAACTAATGCACCTATTTGTGCTACGATTGGTTTAACCTCTGGTTGTGGAACAAATATTTTTTCGGTGGCTTATTTAGGTAGTTACAATCCTACCTCTTTGGGTACTAATTATTTAGCTGACCACGGTTCAACTTTTATTGGAACTGCATTTTATGAAGCAACTATTCCAGCAAATGGAACGATGGTAGTAGTAGTTCATGAAGTGAATTCAGGTACGGGTTGTAGTAATTATAATTTAAGAATAGATGTACCAGGGGCAACGGTAGCACCAACGGCAAGTAGTAATTCGCCCATTTGTGCAGGAAATGCTTTGAATCTCACAGGTACAGGAACAGGAACATACTCTTGGACAGGACCAAATAGCTTTACCTCAACGGAGCAAAATCCAAATATTGCCAATGCCACTACTTTAGCAACGGGAACATATACAATTAATGTAACCAATACGAATGGTTGTGTTTTTAGTGCTACGACTGCTGTAACGGTGAATGCTCTTCCAACGGCAACAGCCACAAACAATTCGCCTGTTTGTGTGGGTTCAACATTAAATCTATCTGCAACTGGTGGGGTTTCTTATGCTTGGACTGGGGTAAATTCATTTAACTCAACTCAACAAAATCCAAGTATTGCTTCCGCAACAAGTTCGGCTCATGGTACTTATCAAGTTGTCGTTACTAATGCTGCGGGTTGTACCGCTGCGGCTACTACTTCGGTAATTATAAATGGCTTACCTACCGCAACAGCCACAAGCAATTCACCAGTTTGTGCTGGCAATACGGTTAATTTGTTCGGTGGAGGTTTAAGTCTTCCAACACTTGCACCTTCTGGCTCGTATGCGTGGAGTGGGCCAAACTCATTTAGCTCAACTTTACAGAATCCAAACATTACGAGTGCAACAGTTTTAGCAACAGGTACATACCAATTAATCATTACCAACGCAAATGGATGTACAGCTATGGCAACAACTGCGGTAACAGTAAATGCTCTGCCAACGGCTACCGCAACCAGTAATTCCCCTATTTGTGCTGGAAATACCATTAACTTAATGGGTGGTGGATTATCTGCTCCTGCACTCGCTCCTTCTGGTTCGTATGCGTGGAGTGGCCCGAACTCATTTAGTTCAACGTTACAAAACCCAAGTATTACATCAGCTACTACTTTAGCAACAGGTACATACCAGTTAATCATCACCAATGAAAATGGATGTACGGCTATGGCTACTACTTCGGTAACTGTTAATGATATACCAACCGCAACGGCAAGTAATAATTCTCCTATTTGTACAGGGGCAAGCTTAAATTTTTCAGCAGGTGGCGGAATATCTTATGCTTGGACAGGCGTAAACTCATTTAGCTCAACGCTACAAAATCCAAGTATTTTATCTGCTACTACTTCAGCAACGGGAACATATCAGGTAATTGTTACAAATGCTAATGGTTGTACCGCTATGGCTACCACCTCCGCAACAGTAAACCCAACACCAACAACACCAACGCCACAAGCCAATACCCAAATCATCTTTGGAGCAAGTATTACGCTTACAGCAACAGGTTGTTCAGATGTAAATGATGTTTTGAAGTGGTATAAATCGGCTGATAATACTTTAGCAACAATGCCTGTTTCACCAACGGTAACGAGCAATTATTACGCAAAATGTGAAACAACATTAAACGGCATTACTTGTATCAGTCCTCAATCAGTAGATGTAACGGTAACGGTTTTGAGTCCAACGCCACCAGTAGCGACAGGCGGAACAACTTGTATCAGTACACCTTTGACACTTACTGCAACAGGATGTTCGGGAAGCACAGGCACATTTGAATTAAAATGGTATCAAAACGCTGATGATGCTTTGGTAACGATGCCTGTTTCGCCAACCACAACAACTCAATATTATGCAAAATGTGAGCAAACATTTAATGCTGTAACGGCAGTAAGTGAGAAATCAAACGTGGTTACCTTAACAGTATTAACTCCAGCAATTCCAGTGGCAACAGGAGCAACTATTTATAATGGTAACTCAACCACACTAACCGCTACGGGATGTACAGGAGAAGGTTTCACGGTAAAATGGTATCAAACTTCTGACAATGTTTTGGTAACGATGCCAGTTTCGCCAACCGTTACAACTCAGTATTATGCAAAATGCGAGCAAACAGCCAATAGCGTTACTTGTATTTCGGGAAAAAGCAATGATGTAACTGTAACAGTGGTAAACAGAATTTTTGTAGATATTACCAAACTTTCAGCTCCAATACAAAACGGTCTTTCATGGGCAACAGCTTATGGAAATCTTCAAACAGGATTAACCGCTGCAACCGCAGGTGTAGAGGTTTGGGTAGCTAAAGGTACTTACAAAACAACCACAACCGTTAACAGAAATATATCATTCAATATTCCAAATGATGTAATTGTTTATGGAGGTTTTGCTGGAACAGAAAATGCTTTGAGTGAGCGTAATTTCAGAACGAACGTTTCTATTTTAAGTGGTGAAATTGGTAATACAAATGATATTGCAGATAATAGTTATCATGTTGTAACATTCAATGGTACATCAAGCAATACTGTTTTAAATGGTTTCACTATTACGGGCGGAAATGCAAGCTTTAATCCAAGTAGAACAATTAACCTTCCAATAACCACAGTAACATCTACGGTAACTAATGAAAGCGGAGGTGGTATTGCTCTTCAAAATGCAGCCATGCCGATGATTACCAATTGTACAATCAGTAGTAATTCATCAATATTTGGAGGAGGCTTATTTGCAGGAGATGCCAGCAAACCAACCATAACTTTCTGTAAATTTATGGGTAACCAAGCTACTTTCGGTGCGGGTATTTACCTACAAGATGGAAGCCATGCAACGATTTCAAACACGTTGATTTCTGGAAACAGAGGTGTTGGTGGACTTTACAATAACTATTCTAACCCGACGATTAGCAATACTACTTTCAGTGGTAATGGTGGATACAACGGGGGAATTTTCAACTCGAATAGTCAGCCCGTTATGAAGAATTCAATCATCTGGGGTAATTCAACGCCATTTAATGATACACAATCAATTATCACTTACAGTATCATTCAAGGTGGTTATGCTGGAACAGGAAACTTAAATTATGACCCTCAATTTGTTAGTCAATCACCAGAAGGAATTTCGCCAAACTTAAATGGAGACTACCATTTACAAGCAAGTTCATTGGGAGTTGATAGAGGTGACAATGGCTCTATTTCGCTTACTGATTTAGACTTAGATGGAAATTTAAGAAGATATAACGGAGGAAGAGTTGATATGGGAGCTTATGAATTCCAAGGAAATGCAACAGCAAGTGTAGTAATCAGTATTGCCACTGGCAATTGGGAGATTAATTCTACTTGGGATGTCAACCGTGTTCCTCAAATAGGTGATATTGTTATCATCGACCAAAACCATATTGTTACATTAAATGGCGTTGGTAATGCTAAAAATATCGAATACCGAGGAACAGGAAAATTGAAGTTTAACTCTACCAGTAGCAAATTAAATATTGGATTTTAATATAGGTAGGGACTTTGAGATAACAAATTTTTCTCAAAGTCCCTCATTAAAATAAAATATCTAAACTAATAATATCATGGAAAACGATACCTATTTTTTACTGCCGAACAAACATCGAAAATTTGAAAAAATTCCCTTTTCTGAAATACTGTATTTACAAGGTAATATCAATTATACCTTAATTCATTTACAGTCGGGAAAAGTAAAAATTTCACCCCGAACATTACGTTTTCACGTCAATAATTCTTTGGATGATAATTTTATAAGAATTCACCGTGCTTTCTGCGTCAACAGAAGTTATATCCAAAGTTATAACGAAAAGGAAAGTGCCAATTTTCTTTTACTGACCAGTGGAATAAAATTATCGGTTTCAAGAAGGAAAAAGAGAGAACTTTTGAAGATTAATTAACAAAACAGGTAGTGGATAATTTATATCTACTACCTGTTTTGTTTTAATAAGCGTGCAGGGGCAATTCTACGGATTTTTCAAGATTGCCAAAGTATAACTAACCGCCTATTCCCTACTTACTCCTCATCACTACGAGCGTCATATTTCTTGATAAACAACGCTAACACATCATTCAAAATCTTAGGCTTCGTCAATTACAGAGGCTAAAATGAAAACTTCAAATTGGAGTAAATAACCAATGTTTTTTCAGAAAAAACTCAGAAATCCCTGTGACAATTGAGTTCATAAAAACTTAGATTTTACCATTGGCGTATGATTTCTTACCATTCACGGTATAAAACCAACACCTACATTGACTCATACATCACATAGGCGATATGTTTGTTTGCAAGTTTAGCAAACTGCTAATCTGTAATTACATATTTTTCTTACTAAAGTTTGGGGCGTAAAAAATGATATTTCCCTGATTTCTTAAATATTTAATCACAATTCAATAAAGTTTTTAAACATCATAAAAATGAAAGCACATCTCCAACACACAAGAACCATTTTTTTGAGCTTCTTTTTCTTAACTCTAATTATTTTTTCGACTACTGCTCAGCAAACTAAAAAAATCTCTCTGCAAGGTTTCTTGAAAGATGCAGATGGAAAAGCCATTCCTAATGGTCGTCAAGACATTACATTTAAGCTATATCCAACCGCTACTGGTGGTGCTGCCGAATGGAGTGAAACTCAATCTATCAATGTTTTTGGCGGGGTTTATAGTACACATTTAGGACTTAATACCAATGCTATATCAGGTGGAGTTTCAAATTTTGAAGAGTTATCATGGGGTTCTAAAACCTATTTTGTTGGTGTAACCTTACAAGATGCCGAATTAACACCCCGTACAGAGTTAACATTTGCTCCGTATTCACTCGGAGCTCCATTTGCCCAAAAATCACAAGAAGTTATTTGTTCTGGTGCAGTGGGCGATGTAAAATATTCTATCCTAAATCCCACTCAATTTGCGGCAGCAAACGGTAGCTGCTGGGTACCAATGGACGGAAGAAATATTGCAGGTTCAAAATTGGCAACCATTACAGGACTTACTACGGTAACTAATGCAGGAGGTTTATTTTTAAGAGGACAAGAATTTGCAAGTAATACCAACCATGACCCTAATAGAGATACAAACTCTCCAATCGCTACTTTCGAAGACCAATCTACACAAGCACATAGCCATACTTATAGCGGATATACAAGCACAGACGGTCAACATTCGCATGGATTTTCTATTCCATATAGAAAAGAAGAAGGTGGTTGGGGACAACAAGGTTTCAATGCCTTTAAAGTTACCGATAGGTCAATAGATGATTATAATGGAAGACAAACCGACGGTTCTGGAAACCACTATCATTATTATTCAGGAACGACAAGTAATCATAATGGCTATTCATCAGATGAAACTCGTCCAAAAAACATAAACCTCTGGACATATATCCGAATTAATTAATCAATTCACTAATACACTAACAAAATGAAGCATTTTTTCACGCTTAATCTCTCAGTTTTAGTAGGTGTACTAATCCTGTTGTCGTTTTCAAATATTTCTGCCCAACAAACTAAAAAAATATCCCTTCAAGGATTTTTAAAAGACCGAAATGGTAAGGCAGTAGCAGATGGCGATAGAGAAGTTATTTTTAAACTATACAAAACCGAAAATGGCGGAACTGCCGACTGGTCAGAAACTCAAACAATTAATATTTTCGGTGGTGTGTATAGTACAGCTTTGGGAAGTAATGCTAACCCTCTTGATGGACTTGATTGGGGCAATAGCACTTACTATGTGGGAGTCATAGTACAAGGTACAGAGCTTTTACCCCGTACAGAATTAACATTTGCTCCGTATTCATTAGGTTCACCTAAAGCCCAAGAAGTAGTTTGTTCGGGTGCAGTTGGTGATATTAAATACTCTATCCTTGCTCCAGACGATTTCATTAAAGTAAACGGAAGTTGTTGGGTACCGATGGATGGACGAACTTTAGCTACAACAGACAAACTCAGAACTGCGGTAACTGGAGGTTTAAACCAAATTCCAGATGGTAGTGGGGCATTTATACGCTCACAAGAATTTGCAGGCAAAGCCGACAGAGACCCAAACAGAACATCTACTTCACCAATTGCAACACTCCAAGCTGATGATTTAAATAGTCATGCTCACTCTGCAAGTTTATCTGTTAGTGGTAGTACATCGGTGGACGGATACCATAATCACAGTATGACACCAGCAATGTCTTTTAGAGGAGATGGAACTTCAGCTACGAATGGTGGAGATGGTGATGGCAATTCTGTTTCAAATACTGATTATGCTGGTAACCATCAACATACGATTACAGGTACTGCCTCGGGAAGTACAAGTAATGCAGGTGGTAGCGAAACACGTCCTAAAAACTTAAACTTTTGGGTATATATCCGTATCAATTAAAGTTTCTAATCAATTCTTAAATCCATAAATTTATGCAAAAGAGGATACTATATTTTCTCTTGGGTTGGCTAATGCTGTTTGGTGGGCAAAAAACTTTTGCTCAAGCCGACACCCTCTGCGACCCAAACGAGAATAAAAAAATATTTGGCGAACTGTATTTTAACTATGGTTCGACTTCAAATGCCTATTCGGCATTTAACCGCTCGACTTTTGTGGTTGGGCAGCCTTTGGTTTCTCGGCAGTCAATGCTTTCACAAAACTACCAAGCAGGTTTTGGAGTGTACAGTCCTTGGTACTTACCACCACAACCTCCCATTTTGGTAGCCACGCAAGGGGATTTTAAAGACCGAATTAAAATTTCGTGGAATGTAAACCCACTTTCTCCTCCGCCCACAGGCTTTGTAATTTACCGTGATGGTTCATTTATTGCAGATATTGGCGAAGACACAAGAGATTTCTTAGATTTCAACGTTCAAGCAGGTGAATATTACGAATATAGTATTGTAGCAAAAAACGTATTTGGAACGGGTAGTCCAAGCAAAGCCGTTGGTTTTGTTAATCCAAATGGCGTGGTTAGTGGTAAAGTGGAAACAAACTCTGGAAATCCTGTTCCGGGAGTTGAAGTTCGCCTTACCCCACTGACAGGTAATTCAATGGCTTTTGATGGGGTTAATGATGAACTTTGCGTTACCTATAATAATGAATTTCCAACGGATAAATTTACCGTTTCGGCTTATGTAAAATTGGGTGATACCAATGATGAAACTGGTATTATCGACTGGGGTAGTTCATTGAATAAAAACTGGTGGATTACCACAACCAAAAGCGGAGAAGCCAAAGGATATATTTTCCATATTGGTAATGGAACAGGGAGTGATTCTTTGAAATATTATTTACCAGATTCGCCTGCCAATCCTTTTAATGTAGGTAATTGGCATCAAGTGACGATGATTTATAATGGTTCAGCGATGTCTGTCATGGTTGATGGTGAATTTATCGGCACAAAACCTGCAAGTATTTCAAGAGTAAGTAATTATTTGAATATCGGTAGTAAAGTTGGCGACGGAGGGTTTTTCAAAGGAAAAATTGATGACATCAGAGTTTACAATCGTCCGCTTTCTCAAACAGAAGTTAATAATACTAAAAACCGTTCAGTATCAAAATCTGAAAATGGTTTGGTATCCTATTGGAAAATGGACGAAGGCGTTGGAGCAAAAGTATTCGATAATACAACTATTCCAACTAATGCCAATATTTATGGTGGAGCATTATTTTCATCTGACAAACCTGAAGTTTATAGTGCTGGCGTAACAGACGTAACGGGGTATTATGTCATTGATGGAATTAATTATAGTCAAAATGAAGGTTTTAGAGCAACTCCAATAAAAGACTTCGAGTTCAATTCAGCTATTGAATTTAATGCTGCGGATAAGTCTTACGGAAACCTGACGGACTATGATATGCCCGATACTTCAACGGTAGAATTATTGTTTCATCCATTTGATTTAAAGTCTCGTCAAACTATCCTTTCAAAAGGAAATTTATACGAAGCATACATTGATAATGGAAAGCTTTTCTTAAAACTGAATGCAACAACTACTGATTTAGGGACAATCTCAGCTAAATATTATCATTTAGCAGTAACCATTGATAATCACGCAGGGAGTGCAAAAGTTTATTTAGAAGGTGAATTAAAAGGAACAGTTTCATTCTCGGGAACATCAAATTGGAAAAATGGAACTCCTTGGTTATTAGCAACCAATTCAACCGATGCAATCACAGGTAAGTTTTACACAGGTTTGGTAGATGAGATAGTCATTTACAAAACAGCTTTACCACAAAACCAAATTCAAGAACACTTTGTGGTAGGTATTCCACAAGATTCTACCACAGCATTATTGTACAGTTATTTCGACCTCAATGAAGGTACAGACAATAAAGTTTATGATTATGCGGCTATCAATTTTGGAAGTGCTTTTCCAAGAGAAGGTGTCCTTACAAAAGCGTCATGGAGTAATAATGCACGTAGAAAAGAAAACAAACCGCATGAATTTGAGCCAAATGTAAGAGTTGTCAACTTGAATACAAGTAACACGGCTATCGGAAATATTGATTTTAGAGATGTTTCAACCGTGAACGTTTCGGGTTATGTTCGTTTTGCTAACACATTCTGTTTTGAAAATGACATTGAAATAAAAGTAAACGGACAATCCCATTTTCCACCCATTATTTCTGACAAAAATGGTAAATGGTCAGCAGATTTTGAACCGGGAAAAACAGTAAAATTAACGGCAGAATATAAAGACCACATTTTCTCTCCAAGCTTTTTTGAGATTCGTAAAATCCAAGCCCCAAAAGCAGGAGTTGTATTTTTGGATAATACCAAAAGAGAAATTAGCGGACAAGTTGCAGGAAATGACCTTTGTCGTAAATCAATTATTCCAGAGGGTGCAAGAGTAGTTGTAAAAGTAGCAACCTTAGACGGTTGTTTTGAAAAAACGGATACGTTAAGAAATCCAGACGGAAAATTCATTTTCAAAGATTTACCTGCCAGAGCTTTCAGAGTCAGTATTGTTGAACATTCAAATTCTATCATTTACAATTACTTCCAAACAAAAGGAGGTCAAGAAATTGATTTGAGAGACAAAGCATCAGCCGTTATTGATTTTATTTATGTTGCTCCTCCGCACGTAGAAATCAGCCAACCTTCGGTTAATGAATGTAATATTCCATTAATGAATCAGGCGGTTAAATATAAAACCAGAATTAAAGTTTTTGAAATGTACGATGGAGGTAAATGTTATCTTCCGAATGCGAATTTAACCATTACAAACTCCATTGCGGATGCAGATGCTTTTAATGTAGCTCTGACCAATGGTCTATACGAATATGAGTACAAAGCAGGCTATCCAAATTTACTTGAACCACACCGAAAATTGATGCAAGTGGTTGCTGAAGTAAACAATGCTCTTGCTCAAGATACCATTTCAGCGGTTGTATTGGGTAAAAAAGCCAGAGTGGCAACATTTACCTCAAAGTCACCAGAAATACCTTTCTTGATATTACGTGACCCACCCGGTGACCAAAGTACGGCTTTTGTCGAAAAAAATAATACGAACTGTGTCAATATGTCTATCAGTGGTAGTATTGGACAAAGTTTTGAGCAATCAATTGGACTTAGTGCAGGTAGCGAAGTAACAACCAGTGTTGGGGTTGGAGCTGAAACAGAATTAACAATAGCAAGAACAGCGGACTTTGGTTTAACTACAAGTTTTGCTTATAACGTTGGAGCAAGTGCAACTTTCCAAACTTGTTTGACCACAAATGAAGTTTATTCAACTTCTACTGACCTTCAAGGAAGAGACGGAGATTTATATGCAGGAGTAGCGATTAACTTTACTTATGGGGTTTCTGATGTACTTAAATATGATAATATTACTTGTACATTTAAAAAAGACCAAGACGTTAACGTTTCGCCAAAAGATTTTGGAACAACTTATATTTATACGGATTTTCATATTCGAAACGATGTAATTCCAAGTTTAGAATCTTTAGGTAAAAATGCTGATGCACAAAGATGGAGAGATATTTTAGCAGAAAATGACAGACTAAAATCAGCGGCAAATTTTGAAAAAAATATCTCTTTTGATGCTGGTGCAAACTTTTCGTCAGCAACAACTTCTTCTTATACAGGAGGTGCATCTATATCTTTTGAAGTTGAAGGCAGTGAAGAGTTTTCGGAAGAACAAGGCATTGAAGTTAATGGTTTAGGAGCTTCTGCTGGTTTTAAAACAACGCTTTCTTTCTCATTAGCAACCGAAACTGGTTATGAAAATAGCAACGAAAGAACGGTCGGATATAATCTTGCCGATGATGATATTGGTGATAATTTCACGGTAAACGTTAAAAAAGATGCTAAATACGGAACACCAGTATTTGAATTAGTTTCAGGAGAATCAAGTTGTCCGAACGAACCAAATACAAGACCACGTTCTGAACCATCGCTTACATCAATAGACGGACTTACGAAAGTTAACGTTCCTTCTAATACGCCTGCGGTTTATGAGTTGTTGCTCGGAAATTTAAGTCCAACAGAAGAAGAAATGAATTACGACTTCTCAATGGAAACAGGAACAAATCCAGATGGAGCAATTGTAAAAGTTGATGGACAACCATTAACACAACCAATTTCATACAGAATTCCCTATGGAGAAACTCGTAAGGTAATTGTTACGCTTGAAAGGGGACCTCGTGCATATACATACAGCGACATCACGTTACAACTTGAATCATCTTGTGAAACGGAAATAGCAGATATTTTACATCGTGATGTAGATGCCCTTTTTGTTAGAAAGCTAAGTTTAAATGCTTCTTTCATCGAGCCATGTAGCACAGTTGATATTGGTTTCCCTTTGCAAGATTGGGTGGTTACGCCAGCAGCAGAGAATAAACTAAGCATTACTCTAAATGAATACGATAAAGCCGATGCAGACCTCAAATTAGTCCGCATCCAATATCGTCCAATTGGTGGAGATGGTTCATGGATAAATATAAATGAAACTTCTAAAGAAGAATTAGGGGACGTTTTCACAATAAAACAATGGAATACAGAATTGTTGAAAGATGGTCGTTATGAAATTCGTGCCGTTGCAGAATGTTTCAACCCTAATTTAGCATCTGGTATTTCAACAGTTGTAAAAGGTGAGGTAGCGAGAAATCCGCCAGAAATTGTAGGTGTTCCAGAACCGGGAGACGGCACTTGGGACCCAGGTGATGAAATCTCTATTACTTTCAACGAGCAGATTAATTGTGATAAAGTTATTCAAGCCGATATATTAGCCAATAACACAATTGGTCTTTACGATGCTACAACCAATGCTTTGGTAGATGCTAAAATTAGTTGTGTAGGGAATAAAATTGTCATTGTACCAAATATCAACCCTGTTTTCTTTGAAAATAGAACTTTCAGAGTCGTTGTGAGTGGTAAAGATTATGATGATGCTATGATAGCTCAAAATCCAAATCATCAATCAGCGGCAATTAGAGATAAAGCAGGAAATATGGTTGAAAAAACAATCAAATGGGAATTTGCCATTAACCAAAATAATCTTGAATGGATAGGCACTGACGTTATCGAAACCAATGAAGTTTTAAAACCTTTCACAGTAAAACGTCAAATTCGTAATCGTGGAGGTAGTATTACAAGTTTTAGAATGGAAAGTATTCCGTCTTGGTTAACAGTTACGCCATCAACAGGAACGTTAAATCCGGGGCAAGTAGCCGATGTAACGCTTACTTTCCAACAAGATTTATTGATTGGTGATTATTTGGATACGCTTCAAATGATAGGTTCTAAAGGTAGCGAACCATTATTGATTGATTATCGTGTACGTTGTCCTCAACCAAAATATGTGGTTGAAAACGCATCTGAGTACGAAGGAACGATGAACATGGTTATTGATTTAAGTATTTTTGGCGTTCATTCAACAGACCCGTCTGATATGATTGTGGCTAAAATTGGTGGTCAAATCAGAGGTGTTGGTAGAGTGGGATATTATCGTAACCTTCCTGCCGACAAACAACGTTGGCTTACCTTCTTGACAGTTTATGGAAATCCAGAAGATGAAAATAAACCAATAGAATTTACCATTTGGGACGGCGATAAATGTAATGAATACGTAGAAATTCTTGAAAGCTATACTTATCGTGATGGTAATTTAGTGGGTAGTCCATTAGTACCAACCAATGTAAGTGTATTGAATTTAGTAAAGAAATGTATTCCATTAAACAAAGGTTACAACTGGGTATCGTTTAACCTTGATTTAGGCACAGGCAGAAATACCGTTCGGAATGTTTTAAGTTCTCTGAAAAATAAAACAGGGGCATATATTAAAACTGATAACGGTTTTGCAGAGTATTTACCGGGTTATGGTTGGGATGCTTCAGATAGTATCATAAATCCTACTAAACGATACATGGTTTATGTAGTAGCTAAAGATACTGTTTGTATGAAAGGTTCACCATATTTGGCAAATCAACATCCTATCAATCTGACTGAGTATGTAAAAGTTCATACAGATATTTCAGGCAGAAAAGATACAACATTGGTTTGGAACTGGCTTGGTTATGTACCTTCAACAGGTATGACGGTTACGCAAGCATTAAAAGGACTTACTCCGCTCAATGGGGACTTAATCAAAAGTCAAACATTGTTTGCTCAATATGTTGCAGGAGTAGGTTGGGTTGGTAATTTAAGTTTCCTTGAACCATTGAAAGGCTATTTATTGAAAATCAGTAATGCAGGACGACTGACTTATCCAACCAATGTTTCATTGACCACAAGCGAAGGTTTAACCCTTGATTTAGCCAAATCATTGGAACAACAAACCGCTTTAGAACCCGTAATGAATTTTGATTTTACCCAATATGAGCAAAATATGAACCTCATAGCTAAAATCAAAGGAATTACAATTGATTCGGATGATGAATTAAGAGCTTACATTGACGGTAAATTAGTGGGTATGAATAAAGCCATTGTTAATAACGGAGAATCGCTTTTCTTCCAAACAATTTATTACCAAGACCAACAAAATGTACAGTTTAAGCTCTTCAAGGCTGACCGAAACAAGGAATATGATTTAGACAAGAAAGTATTGTTCAAAGCTGAAACAGTAGCAGGTATGGTAACAGAACCTATTATTTTCAACTTAGTAACAAACTCACAAGCAGCAGTAAGTATTGTAGTTGAAGACAATGTAATCAAACAACCAACAACTACTTTCCCTACGGTGTCGATACCTGCAAGTATTTCACCAAGCAATGTGTCTTGTACAAGTTTCGCTGTAAGTACGGTATTACCTTTAGAAGCTGAAGCAAAACCAACTTGTAGCACAAGCCCACAAGAAGGAAATATGTCTGCCGTGATAAAAGTGAAATTCAATGAAAAAACAAGTTTTGTATCCGACAACGATATGTTGACTTTCGTGAATTCGGTAACAAATGCCGTTATTGGTTGTGCAACATTCAATAGTACCAATAAATTATTTTATGCTACTATTTCTGGTTCAACGGGTTCAGCAACTGTTCCTGTAAATGTGAAGTATTATTCAAGTTCAATGAAGAAGACATTCACCGTAAAATCAGGCGTTACGTATCAATATAATACTCGACTTGGAAATGCCATTGCCCCATACGAGCTTGACTTTTCACCATTGACCGTAAGTATTAATAATGGAATAGTTACTGCCGTAATGCGTGATACGTCATGGACAGGTAAATATTGCGTAAATGTTTCAGCATTGAATTGTGCAGGTTACAATGATGGACAAGCTACTTTCTGTTTCCAACGCCTCAAAGCAGGCGACTGTGTGGAAGTTGCCAACAGAAGTGCCGTTGAAAGTATTGATAAAGTTGTTCAAGCATTATCTATTACTTCTCAATCATTCCTGAATGCCAATGTAAAAGTTGAATATAAAGCAGGGAACGTAATTGAATTGAAACCGGGATTCTCAACTGATACCAACAACGATTTGAATACTAAGTTCTCTGCCCAAATCGGAGGCTGTAATAATGCCAGTAGGTAACTTTCAATCATACCACCTTACTAAAGAATCAAAATTTTAGTAAGGTGGTAAAATCAACAGTTTTAACAATATTTTCAAATTGATAATCATCATTAAAAATAAAAAGTCATGAAAAAAGTCATTTTACTCTCTCTCATTTTAGGATTTTTCTTCATTCAAAAATCTAATGCACAAAACCCCGTAGGATTTCCAGATGGCATCACCGTCGGAACACCTACCGTAACAATTCCAGCAGGAAGTAGCTATAAAATGGCAGTTGCAGGTGGTATCATTACTGAAAAAATAAGAGTTGCAACCAACGGAACAACGTTTTGGGCAGATTTCGTTTTTGATAAATCTTACAAATTGCGTTCTCTTAATGAAGTTGCCAAATACATTAAATTAAACAAACATTTACCCGACGTACCTTCTACCGCAGAAGTAACTCAACAAGGCATTGACCTTGCGAATACACAAGCCATTTTATTACAAAAAATCGAAGAATTAACACTTTACGTCATCGAACAAAACAAGAAAATTGAACGCTTAAACAAAAAGGTGCGTCAATTATCTAAGAATTAGAAAAAAATAATATCATGGGATTCCTCAATGTCAGATGAATAATTTCGTCTGACATTTTTTATGCTCAAAAATACCAAGCTATAATTTCATCATCGTTTTTAACAAATTATCAAGACAGATTTACCAAATAGCCTAATCTAAATTGCACGTAATAAAGACATTGTTTACTTTTAACTTATGAACCCGTTTAAACTTTTCGTTTTGAATGGGAATTGATTTAATTTTATGACTGTGTTTTTGAAATATATGACATATAGCATCGCTACATTGAATAAATTTTAAACTCACAGACTTAAAACGAAACGATTTACAACGAAAGGAATAAGTTTAAACAGGTTCATAATTTCGATTTCAACTAAAACTATATCAACAATGCAAAGATTAACCGTTGCGGGAAGATTACTCATCACCGCCCTTGTATTAGGAGCTATATATTTCGGCTTTCGTATGTTTGGTGGTCAGGAAGCTCTAAAAAAATTAGCTCCCGAAACTCAAACTGAAGTAGCAACTAATAATTCAAGTAGTTCTGAAAGTGTGTCTAACACTTCTGAATCAAGTAGCTCTGCTTCAGATTCTCAGTCATCATCTGCCACTGATGGTGGCGAAAAAGCTCGTTTTGATTATACTCCTCCCGGACCAATTGCAGGAAAATTAAAAGGAGTTGTAGAATTAGGAGCAAGCGGCTTTAATTCATTTATTATCAGAATTGATGCAGATAAAAACTGGAAACTCGAAAAAGCAGAATTTGGCAATAGCTTAGTGCTTGAAAATATGGCTTCAGACGATGACATTAGAGCTGGTCTGAAAAAATACATTGCTGGAATGTTGGACTACGGTGTAAGTGGAAGAGATATTCACTTTGTGGTAAGTTCTGGGGCAGTTAAAGCCGAAGGTACACAAAAAATCATCGGTGTTTTAAAGTCGTTAAAATACTTTGTAAATACTGTTACACCTGAGCAAGAAGGTAAATTAGGTTTAAAATCTGTTCAACCTGCTAAATATGCAGACAATTCATTTGTGACAGATATTGGCTCTGGCAATACAAAAATATCTTGGAAAGAAGGAAGCAAAATCAATTCGGTAGAAACTTACGGAGCAAAATACTTCCAAAATAATACTTCAGATGAAACAGTTAGCAAAGAAGTACAAGCTAAAGCAAAACAAGTTCCTTCTGATAAACGTACCACTTGCTTTATCATTGGCGGTGTTCCTTTTGAGTTAGCAAAGAAAGTACGTAAAGACAAAGAACGTTATACCGTTCTTGATGCACCATCGGCATATCAGTTAGATAATGCAAAATCAAAAGCAGGTTTAAATATCTACAAATCAATTGCAGATGCCACAGGTTGTAAGCAATTTGTTTTCGATTGGGATGCAAACTTTACCATCGGATTTTTATTAGATTTACCATAATCCAAAACCTTTAAGTCATAAAAAAAGCCGTATTGTGAATCCAATACGGCTTTTTTAGCTTTTATATTTCTGAATATTATTTTCTTCTAAAAATTCATTTAACTCGTAACCAATTCTGATTTTGAAATTCTATATCTTGCCGATTTTGCTTCATATAATTTCCTTCTTATAATCGCTTTTCGTTCATGTTTATAAATAATAAACATTTCATAAATAGTACAACCTATCAGAAATAGCACAGTGGGAATTAAGACAATCAACCAGTCGAAATAATATTTTCTTACATACTCAAACATAAAATTTGAGGCTGTCAAAAACATTCCAAACGGGGTTGTATAAAATAGAGAGCGAACAAAAATCGTCGCAAAGCTATCTTTATCAGAGGAACGAGACGTATTCATGATTTCATATAATTTATGGGATAATGTTGGAAGTTCATTGTGAAAACAAACATAAGTGATAATCATTTATAATTCAATACCTTACAATAAGTTTTATATTACTTGTTCAAACACAATGCCAAAAAATCGTGCAACAAATTACATAAACTTTGTGTTTCATAACAAAAAATTACTATTTTTATTATTCCTGCTCTAAAACTTACAATTTACCATTTTAGGGTTGTTTTAGACAATAAGAAACACCGATTTGGCGTTATTATTGAGCGTAACTAATTATATGAAAGCTTTATTATATATTTTCATTTTGTCATCAAGTTTACCCCTGATGGCTCAAACACAACTACTTCCTTTTGCAAGTAGCCGTGAAGTATCAAAAAAGGTATCACCTCCCGATAGTCAAGATGTAAGATACATACCTTTATTTGGTAGCAAAAAAATGGTAGAGGAGCAATTACTTAATTCCAAAGAGTTTTTAACTCAGTGTGATAAAAGCTTTAAAGATAGAAGTGATGCCAGCAATTTCTTTGCAGATAGAGGATGGGAATACTTAAATGATGGACTTTTAGATACTGCCACTTATAGATTTAACCTTTGTTATTTATTAAATCAGGATAATGTAGAAGCATTTTGGGGATTAGGTTCAATTAGTTATCAAAAAGGCAATTATGAAGAATCTACAAAATTGCTCCGTCAAGGCTTAATATTATCTCCCGAAAATACAACGCTCATGATTGATGTAGCAACTGTTCAATTAGCTTGCTACAAAGAAAAAAGAAATTGTGATGATATTGATGATGCTTTAAGACTTTTAGAAAAGTCTCTTCAATTAGACCCTTCAAATGCCAATGGCTGGCTAAAATTTTCTATTGCAGAGTTTCAGTTAGAACATTACGATAGAGCTTGGGATTACCTCCATAAGTGCCGACAGTTAGATGTCTCTTTTATCGACACAGCATATTTACAAGAATTGATTACTAAAAAAGAAGACCCATTAGGCTTATTCAAATAATTTCTATTTTAAATAAGCCTAATGAGTATAATTTTTACCAATTCCAGATAAAATATCAGTAGAGGCATATTTCACTACTTCTCCCAAAATAATTACCGCAGGATTTGACAAAGCATTATCTTCTGCAATTAATTTCAAGTTTTTAGCAACTCCCACTCCTACTTTTTGTTTATCAGTAGTTCCATTCTGCACAATTGCCACAGGTAAATTTTCCTTTCCTGCATATTTACAAAGCTCCGCAATCTGACTTAATTTACTCATTCCCATCAACACAACGACTGTTGCAGATGTTTGTAAAGCTATTTCTAAATCTTTTGATAAAGTGCCGTCTGTTTTTGTTCCTGTAATTACCCAGAAACTTTCGCTTACTCCACGTGTTGTCAACGGAATACCCGCATAACCCGCAGCAGCCACAGAAGACGAAATACCAGGAATATAAGCAGTCTCTAAACCAAAGTTCTTTGCGTACTCGATTTCCTCCATGCCACGTCCAAAAATAAATGGGTCACCTCCTTTCAGACGTACAACGTGTCCGTACATATACGCTTTTTCAACAATCATAAAATTGATTGCATCTTGCGAATGACTTTCTCCGGGACGCTTACCAACATAAATCTTCTCTGCATCAACTTTGCAATAATCTAATAACTCTTCCGAAATCAAAGCATCATAAAGTACAACATCGGCAGTCTTTAAAGCTTTTATTGCTTTAACAGTAATTAAATCGGGGTCACCAGGGCCAGCACCTACAACCGTAAGTTTGGGTCTTGGGTCTAATGTATGAAATTGCTCTAATTGACTCATTTGGGGTATTCTATTGGAAAAATAAAGCGTTGAACCTTATCGCAAAATAAGATTCAACGCTTCATTACTATCTTTAATTAAGCATTTACTAATTCTTCACGATATGCTTTTGCTAAACCTAAAAATGCTTGAGCTTCTGCAATATATGATTTCGCAAATTCTTCAGAAGGCTCATTTTTATTAATTTGTAAAACCAATTCTTGGAATGTTTTACCACCTAATGCAATATCACCAGTCTCAACAAAATTCTCTTGGAATTTATCAATTACACCGCTTTGAGTAGAAGCACTAACCGATTTGTCTAACAATAAAGCTTTTGCTGCACTTACAAACACACTATATGCGTGATAAATAGCATCTGCAAAACGATTTTCTTCATAAGCCGCTTTTGTCCAATCAAATTTCTCTTCTGATTCTAACAACAAAGTAGCCACTAAGTCAATAATTACACTCGCACATTCACCCACACCAATTTCTGTTTGGAATTGCTCTGATGCACCCCAGTCGATAAAATCATCATCTTTCAAGGTTGTTAAATCCGCCACAGGCTTCAACAAAGTATAAAAATACTTCTCACCTTGACGGTCATAATAATCATTGAAATATTCACCTTCATTAGCATTTTCTTCATAGTTGTTCAATACAACTCTCAATACTTCTGGACCTCTTTTTGAAGGAACTTTAATCACTTTATCAGCCACACGACCAACGCCATCTCCAACTGTTCCACCACCCAAAAGCACTTGTAATGCAGGCAAAACACGCTTATCAGCCGCTTTCAAAGATGAACCATGAAAACCAATATTTGCCATACCGTGCTGTCCACATGAATTCATACAACCCGAAATCTTAATTTTGATTTCATTATTGTGAATTAACTCAGGGAAATCTTCAGTAATTACAGATTCTAATTTAGATGTAATATTTGTACTATCAGAAATAGCTAAGTTACAAGTATCAGTACCCGGACAAGCCGTAATATTTGCCATAGAATTTGCACCCGCAGCCGCTAATCCATGAGCTTCTAATACAGAGTAAACGTAAGGTAAATTTGCTTCTGGAACATATTTCAACATCAACCCTTGATTGATTGTTACACGTACATCATCAGCAATATATCCTTCCAATTGTTCAATTAATGAACGAGAAGTTGTTGAATGAATATTTCCGTTCAAGATTCTCACATAAACTCCATAAAAACCTTCTTGCTTTTGTTCAAAGGTATTCGTAGCTTTCCAAAGTTCATAAGCAGGCGTTTGTTCAAGACTTACCTCAGAAGTTTTTGAAGGCATTTCTTCTGTTGCAACCGCCCATTTTCCTGTTTCAGTATCAATAGTGAATGATTTGCTCTTCAATGCTTTTTGTTCATCATTGATTAATTGAACAAGTGCTTCAAAACCAATTTTTTGGATTAAAAATTTAATTCTTGCTTTATGACGAGAATTACGTTCTCCATGACGGTCAAAAACTCTCAAAGTAGCCTCTAAATAAGGGATAATCTCATTTTCAGCTAAAAACTCATGAGCAATTTTAGCCATCATTGGCTGAGCTCCCAAACCACCACCAAGAACAACTTTAAATCCACGTTTTCCATCTTGAATCTTAGGAATAAAACCCATGTCGTGCATATAAGTCAAAGCTGTATCTTCGTCAGTATTCGAGAATGCAATTTTAAACTTACGTCCCATTTCTTGACAAATTGGATTACGCAAGAAATAACGGAAAGTTGCATCTGCATACGGAGCAATATCAAAAGGTTCATTTGGGTCAATACCTGCTGAGGGAGAAGCCGTCACATTACGAACAGTATTTCCGCAAGCTTCACGAAGCGTAATATCATCTTGTTCTAATTTAGACCACAATTCTGGAGTTCTATCTAAAGAAACAAAGTGTACTTGAATATCTTGACGAGTCGTTAAATGTAAATTACCCGTTGAATATTCATCAGAAATATCAGCAATTCTTTTCCATTGCTTAAAAGTCATTTTTCCATAAGGCAATTTTATACGAACCATTTGTACACCTTGTTGGCGTTGTCCATATACCCCACGAGCAAGTCTTAAACTACGGAATTTTTCCTCATGAATTTTTCCTTCACGAAACAGCTCAATTTTACGAGCTAAATCAATAATATCTTTTTCCACAAGTGGATTTTCAAGTTCAGTTCTGAAACTTTGCATAACGATTCTAAAATTTAGCTTTTAGTAAAAACTAACAGCAACTTTGTTCTTAAATACCAATTAATCCATAAACACCAAAAACATAATTTTAATTTATGTTTTTCTGATATTCTTAAAAATCTTAACACAGATTTTTAACTACTCTATTAAATAGATAGATTTAATACAAAATTAAGTAAGAAATCTATTCAAACTAAGGTTTTACGGAAAAAAGTTTAGTATTCATTTTACAAAAAGAAAAATAGAAGTAAATTTGTTAATAAATTAATCCTTATTATATTTATGTGGCTAAGTTTTTCCCACTATGTAATTAGACATTCCATGACAGTTTAGTTATTGATATAATAATTGATTATCAATTAGTTATCTATCAACCCACAAAATCCCATGAAAAAGAGTTTATTAATCATCACATCGGTTGTATCAATAACCTTGTCGGGTTGCACTGACACCAAAAAAATCACTGAACTACAAGACCAAGTTCGTCGTCTTGAAAGCCAAGTTTTAAAAGAGCGTCAAGAAAATGCAGAACTAAGTAGCTTTCGTTTCAGTTTAGAAAGCCAGTTCAAGAAAAAAAGTGAAGATTATGTAAAATGTCAAGAAGATAGTAAAGAGACATTTGAATCATTAAGTATTAAATACAATCGTCTTTTAGATGATTATAATAAACTACAAGCTTCTTATAAATCATTAAACGAGACTTATGAAGCAAGTAAAGAAAACTCTACACGTGTAATTGCAGAGTTAGAAGAAAGAATGAGACAAATTCGTTCATTGAAGAGCAAAAGATATGCTCGTAGAGATTAATATATATCAAAAAATAGAAAAGCCCTTGAAGTTGCAACTTCAAGGGCTTTTCTATTTTATACTCCTCTCTGATTTTCAGAAATAAAAGATGAAATAATATACTTAATTCCAAGAGAAAACCGCAACCATCCATCATTTGCAGTATTACTATAAGAATTTTCACCTCCAATAATAGTAGGGTTTGTTAAATTATATGGAGTAGTTGCATCAAATTTATCGTTATAAATATAATTATACCCCAAATTTGCCGTTAAAGAAAATTTTTCTGTCAAATCATATTTGAAGTTACATCCCATAGGAATTATCAATTCTCGAGTATAATAAATACCTTTCTCACCAATTCCAACACCGGCCTGTTGAAACAGAGCAGTATGTTTAGTTGTTCCATCAGATGTCGTTCTTAAAAATACACCAGTATTAACATCATAAACATTTGAATGAAACCATATTAAACCAATCCCAAGATAAGTTTTAATTTCAAATCGTTTCATTTTTTCATAATATAGTCTTGTTAGATTTAGAGAAGGATAAAATTGTACCTGAAAATAATCACTTTGAAACTTAGCATTATATATGTCATTATCAACACCATTCATAACACCTCCTAAAATCTCAAGGTTTAAATTCACTTTTTCAGAAAATCCTTTTTCAACAGCAATTCCATAAACTGGTTTAAAATGAAAAACATCCCCTAACTCTCCAGTCACACTTCCAACGCCGAGAATAGGTATTACAGATAATCCATCAACATAATTGAATCTCTTAAATTTTTTCTGAGAGAATAGAGAATGGAAATTAAAAAGAAGAAAAAGTACCAATAGAGAATGTAGTTTCATATTTAAATTAATTTAAAGTAGAATAATAATTAAATTTATAAAAATACGAGACAATAAAAAAGTCTCCTAATAATTAAATTAGGAGACTTAATTTCTAATAGTATTTGGGGTTTATTTACTTTCCCGCATGTGATTGCAGTATCATCAACGGCAGTAGGCTTAACTTCTCTGTTCGAGATGGGAAGAGGTGAACACTACTCCTATCAACCCCATAAGTTCTTTGAGCTTAAGCTCTATATCTTATGGATGTTCATGTAATATTGTGAAAGATTTTGAAGAGCAAGAGCTATACTTGACTATCAGACAGTATAATTTAATAAGCTATTGGGTAATTAGTATTGCTCGACTTTGGTATCTCTACCTTTACATCTGCAACCTATCAAGGTCGTCATCTAC
>NZ_QGGO01000003.1 GCF_003148625.1 Arcicella aurantiaca
TTTAATAGGAATTAAAGCTAACAATAACTGAGCAATTATGTCAAAATCAATGGAAAATTCAGTAAAAAAACGCTGAATCCTGCGAAGATTTGTACACGTTTCTCGGTTGTTAAGGGTTACCGCATTTTTACTGTAACTAATGTTTCTGTTACGAATTAGAGAAACAATAAATAAATTAAGAAACTTTAAACGGGCTTTATGCCACGGTAAATAGTTTTGTAATTGTAAATCAATGGTTGTATTTTTATCCTCCATGAGCCAGTGCAATCTGTTTTATGTGTCTTGGTAAACCCATATTACAAATTGCTTGGCTCTTTTCAAAGTTTTGACATATACTCAGATATTTCAGACAAAAATAATATTCAAAAGATTGATTATCTTCAAAAAGAAAATAGCGTTGAAGGTATCGTTTCGGGTACTCAAATTTTAGCCACTAATCAGTTCAAAAAGGTCATTTCTATTGAATTTGCTAATTTCAGAGACATCACAAATACAAAAGTCAATTATCTGATAGTCAATCACAAATCATTATCAAAAACAGTAAAAGAATATACTTCTTATCGTGCTTCGGCACAAGGTGGAAAATATGATACGTTGAGTGTAGAGATTGATTTATTGTATGATTTATTTACTTATGGCGACAAAAATCCACTGGCAATCAAACGTTTTTTGAATTATATGATGCGTAATTCAAAACCGCAATTTGTCTTTTTGATTGGCACATCAAGCTATCCGCAAAAAGCCAGAAAAAGTGTAACAGATTATCAAATTGATTTAGTACCAAACGTTGGTTTTCCAAGTGCTGATGTACCTTTTGTGATGGGATTAAATGGTACAGAATCTAATTTTATGAGTCTTGGAATTGGGCGTTTAGCAACTAATAATCCACAAACCGTTTTAGATTATTTAAAGAAAGTAAAAGAACATGAATCTTCTCCAATGAATGCACTTTGGCGTAAAAAATCGCTAAAAATGTCGGGTGGAAGAACGCCTTATGAAATCAATATTTTTAAAGAATATGTGAACGATTTTAAGCAGATTTATGAAGCAGGATTTTTGGGCGGAAAGGTAGATTTATTGGCTAAAAAAACAGATAATCCTGTGGAGTTTATCAACGTAACTGAGCGTGTAAACGAAGGCGTAGGCATGATTACATTATTCGGACACGCTTCTTCGGGGCAGGCAGATATGGACATTGGTTATTGCTCAAACGAACTTTTAGGCTATAAAAATAAAGGGAAATACCCCTTCGTTTTGGTGAATGGTTGCGATGCAGGTGATATTTTTGGCACTCGTTTATCCTTCGGAACAGACTGGATAAACACGCCCGATAAGGGTGCAATTTTATTCTTAGCACATTCCAATTTGGGTTATCCATCAGTTTTGAAAACGTATTCTGACGAAATTTATCACACTCTTTTTGTGGATTCTCTATTGGCTGATAAACCTTTTGGAACGGTCATGCGTGAAAGTGTAAATCGTTATTTGAAGAAATACCCTAACAGCATTTATGAATTAGCCAATGCCCAACAAATGACCCTTCAAGGCGACCCCGCAGTGGCACTTTTCCCAACACAAAACCCTGATTATGAAATAAATAACGCATCAATTTTCTTGAAGAATGTAGATGTAAATTCACCTCTCAATAGCAAGGCAGACTCGCTGAAAGTTGGCATTGTGATTAGTAATTTAGGTCGAATTTCTACCCCAAAATTTAATTTAAAACTGAATCGAATTTATACAAATGGTATCATGGACAGTTTTGAAAAACTCAATATCAATCCTATTAATTTTCAAGATACAGTTTATTTGAATATTAAAAATGATAAGAGTTTGGGCATTGGTAACAATCGTTTTGAAGTAAGATTAGACCCTGATAATCAAATCATTGAAACGAATAAAAGCAATAATTTAGGCATTTTAGAATACAATTTTCCCAGTGTCAACATAAGCGTTTTATCGCCTCGTGAGTTTTCTGTTGTCAATCAAAAAGAGGTGAATTTCATTTTGCAAATTCCACACAATAATAATTTATCCGTGATTGTTGAATTGGATAGTTCTAAGAAATTTACTTCCAATTTTAAGAAAAAATTTACAGGATTAGCAACTTCTTTACTTTATTGGAAAGCCGATTTATTAGAAAAAGATAGCGTAGTGTATTATGTTCGCACTAAGTTTACCAACGAAAATACTTGGACAGAAAGTTCATTTATTTATATCAAAAATGGTTTAGAAGGTTTTGCACAAAGTAGTATTCCACAGTTGATAAATACCACAACGGACAATCAAATTTTATTAGAAGAATCAGGTTGGAAATTTCCATCGTCATCATTAAAAATTTCTGCTAAAATTTATGGTGGAAATAGTGGATTTTTTCGCCCACATTTAGCTAATTATTTGATTATTAACGACAAACAATTGATAGGTAATGGCGTTTGCTATCCGTGGAACAACCTCAACGCCGTTGCATTCAACCATACTTTAAAACCATATTCAGTCATTTCATCTTTGGTTTGTGGCAATTCGCCATACTCCGTAAATTATCTTTCTACCGATGCAAAATCAACAGATTTAAGTGATTATCTAAACGCCACCGACACAGGAAATTACGTCATGCTTTGGAACTCAGGCTATTTATATTACGATAATTTTGCGTTTGAAAACCTCCAAAAATTACAAGAAATAGGCGTTGATTCTGCTAAAATTCAGCGACTTAGTAAGGCTAACGGTTCACCATTTTTAGTGATTGGTCGGAAAGGAGCAAAAAAAGCTTTATTAGGATTATTCCCAGATTTTGACAAAAATCCGTCGGGAGAAATCTTGACTTTGAATAATTACGAAATCAAAGACCAATTTAATGAAGGCACAATTACGTCGCCACTTATTGGACCTGCATCAGAATGGGGAGATATTTCGCTACAAATTCAAAAAGATAAAAATCAAACCTTTTTGTATGACATCGTGGGAGTAAATTTTCAAGGAAAAGAAACCATTTTGCAGAAAAATATTTCATATAATTCTCTAAAAATCAATCAAATAGATGCTAATAAATTCCCATTTCTAAAATTAAAACTTACCCTAAAAACAAATGAAGAGTTTGGAAAATCTCCACAATTAAAATCTTGGATGGTGACTTACAAAGGCGTTCCCGAAGGAATTATTGACGTTCAGAAATCTTCAAAAATTAGCGATAAACAAGAATATGAAAATTTTGTAACCGATGTTTGGTTTAAGAATATTTCAGACAAATCTTTTAAAGATTCTATTACGATAAGACAAATTTTATCAAATCGTTCATTAGGAAAAACACAAAGTAAACTATTCAAAATCAGAGCATTAAACGCTTTGGATTCTATGAAGGTTAGCGTTCCAATTCAAACGGAAGGGCTTATTGGGGATAATACTTTGAGTTTAGTTTTTAATCCACAAATGCAACCCGAACAATTGTATAATAACAATTCAATCGACTATCATTTCAAGGTAATTCCTGATAAAATCAACCCAATTCTGAGCGTAACTTTCGACGGTCGGCAGATTCAGAATAATGAAATAGTTTCGGCAAAACCATTGATTCAAATTAACCTAAAAGACGAAAATTTATTCAGCATTAGAACGGATACAACGGGTTTAGAAATGTCTTTAAAATCGTGTAATACTTGTTCTTTCAAACGAATTTATTTTAGTAATTCGGATATTTCTTGGAAGGCAAACCTTTCAATTAACAAATTCATTATCAATTATTTACCACAAAATTTAAAAGAAGACACGCTAACATTACAAGTGCAAGGACGAGATTTAGCAGGGAATTTATCGGGCAATCAGCCTTATCAAATTTCATTTAGAATTATTCAGAAAAACGAGTTGAAATCTTGGTTGGTTTATCCAAATCCGTTTGAGTTTTTCACTAAATTTTCATTCACATTAACAGGTTCAGAAATCCCGACTCATTACCGTATAGAAATTTACGATGAACAAGGCAGATTTATAAAAACACTCAATTTGGTAAGCCAACCTTTACATATTGGCATCAATGAATTTATTTGGGACGGGACTGATTCAACAGGAAAAAATCTTCCATCAGGAACGTATATTTATCGATTAAACGTAAATGATATAAACCCAAATAGCGGAAAAATAGTGATTTTGAGATAAGTCAGATAAGTTAAAATAAATGACGTTTTTCAACGTTTCAGATAAAAGCATACATTCAAATTGTCCTCTATTTCAACACTTTACATGAAAAATCATCTACTCTTCGCACTCATTATTTTTGTTCTATTCGGTTATGAAACCTTAGCACAAAACTACATTTTTACACCAATGGCTCTTAATCCTGCCTCAACAGGGAGTTCTGACAATCTAAGAATTAGTACAAATTATGGACTCGTAAAAGGCTATCAAAATACCTTTTTATTTACTGCTGATGCTCCTGTAACCAAAAACGGTAAACTTGCACTTGGCTTACAAGCTAATGTGTACGCCAGTGATGAAAGGCAAAATTCCTTTGATGAACAAAAATATTTTGTGGGAAGTATTGCTTACCGAATAAAAATAAAAGGTGATAACTATTTGGCACTTGGTGTACAAGGAATGGATATTTACAATAAAACGAATGGCGACTACACTCCAAATAGTAAAATCAATAAAACATTGCGAATGGGAATTGGATCTAATTTCTATGGAAAAAGAGGAGAAATCGGCATTTCAATTCCTTATTTTCATGAAGATTCAAGTCCTTTTAATATTCATGGGAATTTTGTTTCAGATGATTTAGGGAAAAATTCACACCTAAAGATTTCAGCAGTTTTATATCGTCCTTATCAAATATATTATGGACAAAGCAACCAACAATCAACCTTTCTTGATTTAGGCACAACGTTATATTTGAAGAATTTAGGGATTGGAATTTGGGCAAATAGAATTTCGCAAGGCTCTCTATTTTCAACTTTTGCCGTTGACTACTCATTTAAAGATAATCTTAAATTGGGTTTGTACTTTACTCCTAAAACACCTTATGAGGTCATCCAAATTCATGCGAAATACGATTTAAAGATTTATAACAGAGAAATTAAACGAAGATATTTTTAAGACATCTCAAAAAAAATAAAACAACCCAATAATTTATTTTTTTCAGTCATAAGAAATTCGGTATTTTACGTTAATCAATAAAATACAATTTATGATTACTCAATTTTTTATCAATTGGTAGTCACAACAATGAATACTCTATGATTTTAACCGTTGATATTTACAGTCGCAACACTTGGTGGAAAATTGCTTTTTTGGTCTTTTGTGTACTTGTGGGAGCCGCCTCTTTGTACATTACTGATAAATTGGTGAGCAAATTGGAAGAACGTGAAAAACAGCAAATTGAGTTGTACGCAGAGTCGTTTAAATACACCATGACAAGCGACCCCAACCAAGACGTAAATTTTTTCTTTGATAAATTTAAGCAAGCCAATGAGAATAATACCATTCCTGTGATTTTGAAAAACGGAACGGGTTATCTTGAATCTAACAATATTGAAATCCCGAAAGAGCTTTCATCTAAAGAAAAACAAGAATTCTTGAAAGAAAAATTAGATGAAATTATGAGAGATGATAACGTTCCTATTGAGTTGGACATGGATTTTCATAAAGAATATATTTATTATGGGAATTCTCAACTGCTCAATATTTTAAGATACTACCCTCTTTTTCAACTACTTATTGTCTTAATATTCGGTTTTGCAGCCTATTTATTTTTTGATGCTTCGAGGCGTTCGGAGCAGAACCGTGTTTGGGTAGGTTTGGCAAAAGAAACTGCTCACCAATTAGGAACGCCATTGTCTTCACTGACGGCTTGGGTAGAATATTTCAAAACCGACCCAAGTTTTGACCCTGAAATTGTCAAAGAAATTGAAAAAGATGTTCAACGATTGGACGTTATTACCACTCGTTTCTCAAATATCGGTTCAGTTCCTGTCTTGAAAGACGAAAATGTGGTAGAAACCATCGAAACATTTATGTCTTATTTACAGAAAAGAATCTCAACAAAAGTATCCTTTACCCTTGATAATCAGCTGCAAAGCCATACAACTATTAAACTAAATCGTTATTTATTTGAATGGGTGATTGAAAATATCTGTAAAAATGCCGTTGATGCAATGGAAGGTGTTGGAGCTTTAACGGTTGTACTAAAAGAATTGAAAAATAACCAAATTGCCATTGATATTACCGACACAGGCAAAGGCATTGCCAAAAAGAATTTAAGTAAGGTATTTAATCCCGGATTTAGCACCAAAAAACGGGGTTGGGGCTTAGGCTTAACACTTGCCAAACGTATTATTGAAAACTATCACGCAGGTAAATTATTTGTCAAACATTCAGAAGTGAACAAAGGAACAACATTCAGGATTTTGTTGGGAAGTGGTGAGACTGAATAAAAACCGTAACTTTGTACGACCATATCAAATAATCAAATGACCAAATATTTAGAAACACTCAATCTTAAAAAAATCTTATTACTCGGATTGTTTTTTAGATTATTAGCCATTATTTTTTCTAAAGGATACGCCTTTACAGACGACCATTTTGAAGTAATCGAAATCACTCAAAACCTATTAGATGGCTTAGAAACGCCATTTCCGAATTTTCCAAAAGGTACTATTTATCTCTTCAGTTTAGTTTATCCCGGCGTTCATTATGTGATATTTGGTTTATGCGAATTCATGGGAATGTACAATCCAGAAGTTAAAATGTTTGTGGGGCGTTTAGTACACGGATTGTTCTCATTATTAACCATTTATTACGGTTACAAAATCACGGAACGCCTGAGCAATCGTGTAAATGACGCCAAAATTGTAGGACTTTTATTAGCTATTTTCTGGGTTTTTCCGTTCTTATCTGTTCGTAATTTACGTGAACTTGCCTGCGTTCCTCCGCTTTTGATTGGTTGTTATTATGCTCTTGAAAAAAACGTAACTACAAAACATATTTTATGGTCGGCGTGGTGGTTTACCATTGCTTTTGTGTTTCGCTATCAGATTGTTTTTATTCCTTTTGTAATTGGTCTCAATTGGCTTTTGAGCAAGCAGAATTGGAAAAAAGCTGTCATTTTTGGAATTTTGATGAGTGTGTTTTTCATGCTCACACAAGGAGTTTTAGATTATTTTTATTGGGGAAATCCATTTGCATCCATTCAAGCATATATCGAATATAATAGTAATTCTACCAATATTTCAATGTACCCAAATGGACCTTGGCATCGTTATATTGGTACAGTTGCGGGTTTATTTTTAGCATTTCCATTCCTTTTATTATTGGCAGGATATTTCAAAACGGCTACACAAGGCGGTTATCGAGCAGTATTCTTTTGGGCTTCATTGTTCTTTTTTGCTTTTCATTCCTATTATGCCAATAAGCAAGAACGTTTTATTATGCCTTTTTTGCCTTATTTTATCATTTTAGGAACAATCGGTTTTAGAGATTTATACGAACAATTTAGGGAGAAAAAATGGCTTCAAGGGTTTACCAAATTTGCCGTAATTTGGGGTGTAGTTTTGAATACCATTTTGCTTTGTGTTCTGTCGGTCACTTACACAAAACGGTCAAGAGTTGAAAGTATGAATTACCTTCGAGAGAAAGGCGATTTGAAAAACTTTGTCTTGCAGAATTATGAATTTTCTCAACCTGAAGCTCCTTTTTACCTACAAAAACGTTACGATTATTATACAGTAGATACCCACGAAAAAATGGCGGATTTGCCTAATCAGTTGAAATTAGGGGCAAAAACTAAACCAAATTATATTATTTTAGTTGGAAATTCTGACTTAGAAAAACGTGTAGCAGAGATGAAAGCGGTGTTCCCAACGATGGAACATGAAGTAGATATTGAGCCAAGTTTGGTCGATAATATTGCTTATTTACTCAATCCGTCGCATAATCATAATGAGACGTTTTATCTTTATAAGATTAGGAATTAGGAGTCAGGTTTTAGGTGTTAGTTTTTAGGGTTTAGGGATTTTCTAACACCTAAAACCCAAAAACTAACACCTAAAATATCAATCCTCAGGAAAAGGAATATAAATAAAACTGGCGAAATCTTTATCCAACACAAAAAGACAACAAAATTCGTCTGGGTCTTTATAACTCGACTTAAAAACTTCAACATTCTCCTCTGCAATAATTTCTCTTTGCACAAACTCCTCCATCATTGAAGCATGATAATTCCATTGATTTTCATTCATTTCACCAATTCCGATTAATCGCTGACCAACAGCAACAGGAGTTTGCGAAACAGCAAAAACAGGATATTTAGAAAAACCTCTCGTTCTGATTTGATAAGATGCTTCCTTTAAAAACTCAGCCACTAAGGCAAAGTCAGTTGAAATAATGCCCAAATATTTACCATTCAAATCTGGTGAATTGGGAGCATTGGATATGGCTTGATAATCTTCTAACATAATTTTAGGGGTTAGGATTTAGTAATTAAAATTTAACGGAACTATCAACTATTTGTCGCAGACAAATTTAGACCACAGATTGAACGGATTTTACAGATTTACACTGGGACGCACAGTCTGAGAAGCACAGTCAGAAAAATCAGTGAAAATCAGTACAATCTGTTTCATCTGTGGTCTATCGTTTGTCTTATGACAAACCATTTATAGTTCCGAAATTTAATACCTAAATCCTAAAATCTTGCGGCACTTAGTAAACTTAAATCTTTATAATTCATGCCAAATTTCTTGGCGATAATGGCATTGGTAACACTTCCTTTGTAAGAGTAAACACCTTTCATAAAAGATTTGTTCGCAAAGATAGCTTCTTCGATTCCGCCTGTTTTACCTGTTTTCAACAAAAACGATGTAAAAATATTACTCAACGCCTGACTGGCAGTGTGGGCTACTCGTGATGGAATATTAGGTACACAATAATGAATAACGTCATGCTTCCGAAAAATTGGATTGTCATGCGTAGTCATTTCTGAGGACTCAAAACAACCGCCTTGGTCGATGCAAACATCAATAATAACAGAGTCTGGCTTCATTAACGACACCATTTCTTCGGTAACAATACACGGCGTAAAACCGTCTTCGGCTCTTAATGCACCAATCACAACGTCAGCCTCAATAATTGCCTGTGTAAGTGTATTTGAGTCGATAATACAAGTATAAATATTTTGTCCGACAGAATATTTTAGGCGTTGAAGTTTGAAAATATCTTTATCAAAAACCTTTAAATCTGCTCCTAAACCAATGGCAATTCTGGCGGTATATTCCGACACCGTTCCTGCTCCCAAAATCACCACTTTTGTTGGTGGTACACCCGTAATTCCACCTAAAATCACACCCATTCCATTATTGACACTGCTCAAACATTCTGCAGCAATCAGCATAACGGTACTTCCTGCAATTTCAGACATGGCTCTGATAATGGGCATTCCTCCGCCATTGTCTTCAATATATTCATAGCAAAGCCCTGTGATTTTTTTACGGTTCAATTTCTCAAAATATTCCTTCGTCATTCTTGGAAGATTCAGCGAAGAAATAACCGTAGAGCCATTTTTCAGATATTCTATTTCAGCATCTGTCAGAGGTTGAACTTTCAAAATAACATCGGCATGAAAAACTTCTTCAGCAGAATAAGCAATTGTAGCTCCTGCATCCGAATACTGCGTATCAGTAAATTTTGCAGCTTGTCCTGCACCTGTTTCAATCAACACTTGATGTCCATTACGCACTAAAAGACCAACGGCATCGGGCGTTAATGAGATACGGTGTTCCTGCATGGAAACCTCACGAGGAAGACCAATAAATAAGCTTTTGGCATTTTGTTTTGTCCAAACCAATGCTTCTTGTGGCATCAATCCCGACTGAGCAAGCACTTCTTTAAAACCTGAAGGGTGAGGCATAATTTGATTTTAGAGTTTTATCTTTTTAGGGATAATTAGATTTCATCTAAAGACTTCAAAGTCTTAGGATTGCGTTTAACGTGTTGAATATCACATAGAAAAATAGTATTATTGTCTATGTAATAAATCAAGTGGTAGCTTTTTTTGAAATTAATATGCCGATAGTTTCTTTTTGTATTGACTGTTCGCAAAATAGGGTAAGTGAGAGGATGAACATATAATTTATCAATACAACTAATAATATCTCTTTTAAAATTTTCGTGAGTTTTGAGTGAGACTTCTAATAAATATCGTAGAATTTCATCAAGACTATCATAAAACTGTGTACTAATTTCAATCTTGTATTCAGGCTCAATCCCTATTTCCATTGTTGCAATTTCTTTTTAAATTCATCGTAACTCATGGTATCATTTTTATCCGCAATTGCTTCAAGATGTTCCGACAACTGTTTCAAGGTAAAACTCTCTCCATTAATATTTTTTTCATAAGGAGTCACCAAATCATCTTCAAAGATTTTGCTTTTAATTTTGAGTTTTTGGGCTAATGACAAAATCATTTCCAAATGCTGTCGTGAGTTCGTTTCTAAAGCTATTGTTGTCATAAGTTCTCAGTTTATTTATTGCATAAAAATACGTTAAACCCCTACTTTTTCCAAATTTACAATTCTTCCACCATCTTCTTCCACTTGAATTTCAATTTTCATGTATTTGGTTGGTAATAGATTGGCAATTTTTGAAGGCCATTCGATGAAACATCTTTCGCCCGAATACAAATAATCCTCCACGCCAATATCCATCGCTTCATCTTCGTTTTTGATTCGATAAAAATCAAAGTGATAGATATTTTCGCCACGTTTGGTAACGTATTCATTCACTAAAGAAAACGTTGGACTTTGGACATGACTTGTCACAATTAAAACTTCACAGATAGCTTTAATCATAGTTGTTTTGCCAGCTCCCATTTGTCCTTCAAAAATCCAAACAGGTGTTTTTTGTCCAAAATCAATAATAGATTTGGCAACGGTTTTTATTTCTGATAGCGAATTGTATTGTATTGATTTTGTGTTCATTGTGGTTTGTTAAATAGATTCTTTTAGAATTTCCATAAAATCATCTATCGGAATAACATTAACTTGTGGAAAAGGTATTTCTTTTAAAACATTAAAATGCTCGTCATTCGTTACAATAAAATCGGCATTACTTGCAATAGCACAATCTACAAACTTATTGTCGTCGGGGTCATTTTTAATAAGTTCAAAAGCGAAATAACGAGTGATTAATACTGAATTAGCAGCATTTTCAATTACTTCAAGTGTATTAGTCGCTAAGAATTGACTGGAATATTTTGAAAGGATTTCTGCATATTCATCTAATATTTCAGTAGTTACACAAATTTCATAACGCTCTTCGATAAAAGATTTAAAAATGAGATGATAAGGAGAACGGTCGGAAACCGAAACCAATAAAATATTAGTATCTAAAACTATTCTCATTATTTTTTATAAGGTGTACGCAAATGACTGCTTAATAATTCTTGAATTTTAGCATTATCCCAACCTTCATTATCCCACACTTTATTGGCTTCTTCGATAGCCTTATCCGCAAAATATTGGGTTATTATTACCTTAATATTTTGCCAATCTGCTACATCAACAGGACGAGCAAACATCTGGAGAAGTTCCAACTGAGGTTCAGTAAGGGGTGCTTGTATCTTTGTCATATTGCCTTTATTTTAAACAAACTTAGCTTTTTTCAAGTAAAAAATCAAGTTAAGAAACTACCCCAAAAACTGATTCAAGTAATTTCTTGCCGTCAAAATAGCGGATTCTACATCTTCTGGCGAACCTTCGTAGGCTTTGTCTTCTACTTCAATAACAACTGGACCTCGATATCGAACGTCTGTCAAAGCAGCAAAGAATTTTCCCCACTGAATATCCCCAAGTCCCGGTAATTTAGGTGAATGATATTCCAATGGGTTCGCCATAATTCCCACTCGATTCAGTTTGTCGAGATATACTTTGGCATCTTTTAAGTGGATATGATGCAAACGTTCACGATAATCATAAATCGGGCGAGTGTAATCCATCATCTGCCACAGTAGATGCGATGGGTCATAATTTAAGCCCAACGTTGCCGACGGAATCATTTCAAACATTTTATCCCAAATGGCGGGCGTTGTGGCTAAGTTTTTTCCACCCGGCCATTCGTCATTGGTAAAAAACATCGGGCAGTTTTCAATACCGATTTTCACGTTTTCTTCCTCCGCCAATTTCACAATATCCGTCCAAACTTCTTTAAATTTATCTAAATTATAAGCAACATTTTTCTGCGGGTCACGCCCTACAAAAGTGTTTACCACAGGAATACCCAATTTTGAAGCACCTTTGATAATCTTTTTTATATGGTCGATATAGACATTTGCCTTGTCTGTATCTGGGTCAAGTGGATTTGGGTAATATCCTAATCCAGAGATGGTTATATTTCTATCAGCAGTATATTTTTTGATATATGCCACTTGCGTATCGTCTAAGGCTTCAACATTTATGTGGCTTATACCTGCGTATCTGCGGGCGTCTGCATTATTGGCAGGCCAGCACATAATTTCAACACATTTAAAATTTTTCTCTGAAACAAAGTCAATAACTTGTTCAAAAGTACGGTCGGCTAAAATAGCACTTACAATTCCGAGTTGTAACATTTTTTAGTTTGTTTGTAGTAAGCGATTTGCGAAAAAGAGAATAGGTAAATCAGTAAAAACTAATAGCTCACTTCTACTTTGTCACTCTTGAAAAAGCCGTAGGCTTGACTCATCTTGTAGCTCCAAAATTCATTTCGGGGTGAAAATGACTAAACAACCCATTGAGTTCCATAGGAACGGTTTGTGTAAATAAACCTTTAAATTTTCCATTATTACTTTCCCCGCAATAAATTTCGGGGCTACAAAATTTTTTAAGACGAGAGTTAAAATGACCAAGGATAATTCATAGTTTCCTTTTTTTCAATCCTCAATCAGTTAAGTAGATTTATCAATAATCATAATCTAATCCCAACACATTTTTCAACTCAATCAATGCTGGATTTTTCTCTGCTAAAAATCTGAATTTATCTGCTTGAGTATAAATCAAACTTTGGTTTTCTTGTTCCATTACAGTAGTTTCTAATTGTACTTTTGAGTTTTGAAGCGATTTCCGTAAATAGGTAATCATTTCATTTCTCAACGTTCCAGAAACTTTCTCTAATTGAATTTCATTATCTACTTCCAAATGAATAACAGTTCCTTTTAATGTAAACTTTCGATTGAAAATTACATATTCTGTCATTCGGTTTTCCATTTGCAAATCACTCGTAAATCTATTCCAAGCGGTTTGTAATTCATCAAAAGAAAACACTTTGTCTTGCTGAATGACCGGCTCTTGTACACGAACTACCTCCTGAGCAACCTCTTGTTGAGCCAACGGTTTCCCAATGGTTGAGGTACTTCTCAATTTCCCAATATTGGCAATTGGAGGAATTGTTACTGGTAATTGGTTATTGGTTACTGGGGATTGGTTATTGGTTACTGGTAATTGGTTATTGGTTACTGGGGATTGGTTATTGGTTACTGGTAATTGGTAATTGGTTACTGGTAATTGGTAATTGGTTACTGGTAATTGGTTATTGGTTACTGGTAATTGGTTATTGGTTACTGGGGATTGGTTACTGCTAACTGCTAACTGATTACTGTTTACTGCTAACTGATTACTGTTTACTGCTACCTGCTCCCTGTCAACTACTTTCCCACGCCATCGCCCTCCGTGGCGGGTAATGTCGCTAAATTTAATACATGGGCAATATTTGCCATTTTCAACAGACAAATCTCTACGTGTAGTTTTTGATTTTTGGCTGCCTTATAATTCAAATCACACGAAGAACCAATACTTAATGCAGATGCCAAAAACGAATATGGAGCAGACGCTGATTGGTCTAAATATTTCTTCTGAACAGACTCCGAAACCTGCATTAAACGAACCGTAACGGGGTCTTTACAAACTAAAAGATTTCTAAAATGCTCTAATAACCCAACGATAAATTGATGTCCGTCAAAACCTTTTTTCAAGATTTCATCAAACAACAAAAACGTATCTGACACATTTGATTTCAGTAAGGCTTCCGTCATTTTGAAATAATAATCATAATCCAAAATATGAAGATTATCAAGGACTTCGGCGTATTTCAAAACATTATCTTGCGAAAAGGTAACGTTCAAATCAAACATTGAAAGGGCATCACGCAAACCTCCATCTGCTTTTTGAGCAATGAGTTCAAGAGCTTCCAATTCCGCAGTGATACCTTCTTTGGCAGCGATATTTGCCAAATGGTGCGTCATGTCTGAAATCTGAATTCTATTGAAATCAAAAATTTGACAACGAGATAAAATCGTTGGGAGAATTTTATGCTTTTCAGTAGTTGCCAAAATAAAAATGGCATACGAAGGCGGTTCTTCCAAGGTCTTCAAAAAGGCATTGAAGGCACTCGTTGAAAGCATGTGAACCTCATCAATGATATAAATTTTATATTTTCCTGACTGAGGAGGATAACGCACTTGGTCGATTAGGTTTCTAATATCATCAACCGAGTTATTAGAAGCCGCATCTAATTCATGGATATTAAATGAGGCGTTATTCTGAAAAGATTTACACGATTCACATTCTCCACAGGCTTCAGCTTCTTGCGTAAGGTTCTGACAGTTAATGGTTTTGGCTAAAATTCTCGCACAGGTTGTTTTACCAACTCCACGAGGACCACAAAACAAAAAGGCTTGGGCTAAGTGATTGGTGCGAATAGCATTTTGAAGCGTTGTGGTTATATGCGATTGACCCACCACTGAGTCAAATAATTGCGGGCGATATTTACGGGCTGAAACTACAAAATTTTCCATACACAAATATAAAACAAAAGTTTATGAGTTTTAGATGTAAGTTGGTTGAATAGTATGTTTGGAAAATAAGGAAGCAAATGAAATTATTCTCGAAAATAATCTTATACTTAAATCATTAGAGGATAAAAGAGTATTTGTGGAAGCATTATTAAATCCACCAGCACCTAATGAAAAACTTAAACGAGCTCAATTAAATCATTTAAAATTTATTGAAGCTAATGATACTAAAAGTACAGAAATTAGAAAGTCTCCACATTAAAGAAAAATTTAGTTGTGGTTATGACTTGCTTGACAATTACCTTAAAAGACAAGCTAACCAAGATATAAAACGTAAATTGTCATCCTGTACGGTTTTAGTTGATGAACAAAACATTGTTAAAGGGTATTTTATATTATCTGCCAATTCAATTAGAAGACAAGATCTTCCTGATGAATTAATAAAAAAACTACCTCCGAGTTATTCAGATTTACCAGTAATACTTTTAGGAAGAATTGCAATTGATAAAAGTATTCAAGGAAATGGATTTGGAGAAATATTACTCTTTGATGCACTTAAAAAATGCTTAGATGTATCAAATCAACTCGATATCTTAGCAGTAGTTGTTGACCCAATAGATAATAAAGCAATTAGCTTTTATAAATCTTACGGTTTTATAGAATTACCAACATCTGACAAAATGTTTTTGTCAATGAAAACTATCGAACAATTATAAATAGACTTCCTGCGAAAGTGTTTTAAGTCGTAAAACAACATCTTTTCGGCTACAAATAGCGAAAATTTTTCAAGATTGGGCATCCCCCCATTTCTCTGCTATGCTTTCAAAATTTCCGCTATTTTCACTCGAAAATATACCATTTTTCAATCATAAAACACTTTCGAAGGAAGTCTAATATAAAAAGGGATAGTCATCATATATGGCTATCCCTTTTTATATTAGACTTTAAACTCCCACCACTTCCTCCCATAATCCACTGGATTTTTTCCCTGAAATTCTGATCTCCCTTTCAATATTCTTGGTAGGGGACAACTGAACTAATCAATTCTCCTAAAAACTATTTACTTCTTTCAATTGTAAATTGAACCAAGCCAGCTAAAGATTGTCTAAATACAGTATCAGGAAAAGTATTAAGGATATTTTGTGCTTCGGTTACGATATTCTGCATCACTTTTGTAGCATATTCAATTCCTCCAGATTTTTTTACAAAATCAATTACCTCAGCTACTTTTTTAGGATTTTCCGATTCGTTCTTAATCGTATTAATTACTCGACGTTTTGTGAACCAATCCGCCTGATTTAGGGCATAAATCAGTGGTAAGGTCATTTTCTTTTCCTTAATGTCAATTCCTAAAGGTTTGCCAATTTCGGCATCGCCATAGTCAAATAAATCATCTTTAATTTGGAAAGCTACACCCACTTTTTCGCCGAACAATCTTGCTTTCTCAACCGTTTCGTCGTCTGCTCCAACTGAACTTACGCCCATGGCACAACAAGCAGCAATGAGGGTAGCGGTTTTTCTGCGGATAATTTCAAAATATACTTCTTCAGTGATGTCTAATTTACGAGCTTTTTCCATTTGCATTAATTCTCCTTCTGCCATTTCTTGAATGGCATTAGAACCAATTTTTAATAACTCAAAGTCGTTATTATTAACAGAAAGCAAAAGAGATTTTGATAATAAATAATCGCCAACTAAAACAGCAATTTTATTTTTCCAGAGAGCATTAACCGAAAAGAATCCACGACGATAATTGGAGTCATCCACTACGTCGTCGTGTACAAGTGTAGCAGTATGTAGAAGTTCTATAAGAGCCGCCCCACGATACGTTTTTTCAGTAATTTCACCACAAAGCCCCGCCGTCAAGAATACAAACATTGGTCTGATTTGCTTTCCTTTTCGTTGGACGATATAGTTCATAATCGTATCCAACAACATTACTTTGGTTTTCATCGACTGCCGAAACTTCCCTTCAAAAGCTCTCATTTCTTCGGCAATAGGAGCTTGTATTTCTTTAATTGATAAACTCATTATTTCTTAATTATGAGCGATTCACCGCTGCATCCATAAATTATCAACTATTGGAGTAAATACATCAAAATAATACTTATTTACATTCAAGAATTGATAACTCTTCGCAAATTACACTTTTCTGTAAAAACTTGTATCTACTATATCTTTATTAACTTATTTTTATTTTTTTAGTTCGATATTTGATGGAAAAGTCTGTAAGTTTATACATCATAAAACAATCAATTGCAATTAAGTAGGGGTTGGGATTTAGGGATTAGGATTTAGCACTTCCATTATTCTAATTATCAATGATTTATGAAATGTCAAAATGGTTCTTTATTTTGTTCTATTATTTAGGTAAACCACAAATAAACAAATGAGTAAAATTTTAGTTTTGGCAGGAGGTTCTGTCAAGGGAGCATATCAGGCGGGTGTTGTTAGAGCAGTTTTTGAATCAGGTTTTCGTCCAGACGCTATCTATGGAATATCAGCAGGGAGTATGAATGCTTCTTACTTGGTTAATGATTTTGGTTCACAGTTTATGAATAATAATGGAAGTGTGGATTATGCCCAAAGTTCGATTGACCTTTGTGATTTTTGGATTAACAATATCAATACACCTGATAGCCTTGCCCTCAGAAGAGGAACTTATGATTTAGGAATGAGTGCAATTCGTAGAAATTTTGAGGGATTATTGGATACTACGCCCTTACGAGAAATTCTTCATAACAATATTCATCTAAGAAACCTCAATGCCAGCCCGATACAGTTGAAAGTGGGAGCGGTGGATATTATTAATGGGAGTATTGTTTATGCTGACCCTACCTACGAGCATTTTTTAGACTATGTGATGGCATCGTCGGCTATTCCGATTTTGATGCCTGTTGTTAATATTGGAGGATTACGAAAAATGGCTTTTCTGGATGGCGGTATGCGTGATGTTGCTCCAATTAAAAAAGCAATTTTAGACGGAGCTACTGAAATTATTTGTATTGCTTGCCATACCAGAAATATTGACGGTGGATATTTTCCGTATGGAAACCTCTTGGCATTAGTTGACCGTGTGATGGATATTGCCGTAAATGAATGTCTTAATGCAGATTTGGATTGGGCGGAATTCAGAAATGAATGTTTACCAACGGATGGCTCGGAAGGAGAATTTGGAATATTAAAAGGGCAGAAAAGAATTAATCTAAAAATCATTCGTCCTCATAAAACTTTAAATATCGATATTCAAGATTTTGATAAAGAAGATATTCAACGATTAATTTTCTTGGGTTATCAGCAAGGGAGGGAGGAAATGAAATAACAGTTATCAGTTATCAGTTATCAGTAAACAGTTATCAGTTAACAGTTAACAGTAACCGAAAATAAAAAAGTATTAAAAAAGCCAGTTAAGGAACTAACAATTCCAAAACTGGCTTTTTTACTGATAACTGATAACTGATAACTGATAACTGATAACTGATAACTGTCCCGTCCTGACCTAAGTTGACCAAATTTTGAACCTAAAACGTATCAAAAGATGGACAAAACCAAGAACACAGGTCAAAAATTTATTCGCCATTTTAGCGAAGAATTCAAACGGCAAAAAGTAAAAGAACTTGATGCCAAAGTGCTGAGTATTTCCGATATTGTGAGATTATATGAGGTTTCATCCGTAAGCGTGTGTCGCTGGCGTAAGAAATACTCAGTTCACTATCAACAAGCCACCCGAGTGGTTGTCGAAATGGAATCAGAAGCTCAAAAGACCAAAGAACTCTTAGCACGTAATGCTGAATTAGAGCGTATCGTAGGGCAAAAACAAATGTCCATTGATTTTTTAGAAAAACTCCTTGAAATTGCTTCCAAGGAATTAAAGATGGATATAAAAAAAAGTTTTTCTATCCCACCTTAGACTATTTTAGGATTAATCGCAATGTGTTGTCAATCCGATTAAGAGAACTTTATCAGATACTTGGTCTGAGTAAGCAAGCTCATCATCAACATCAAATACAACACATTAAACAATCCTGTGATATTGAAAAGATTTTACAGGAAGTAGTTATTTTGAGAATAAATCATCCCGTGATGGGACTCAAAAAACTCTATCATAAGCTCAAATACAAACCCTTTGGTAGGGATAAATTTATTGCCATAGGAGTAGAAACTGGATTGAGTATTCCCAGACCTAAAAACTATCAAAGAACAACGTTTTCAACGAAAAGTAACCGTTATCAGAATCTTTTAGTAGGGATAGAATTAGATGATATTGACCAACTTTGGGTTAGTGACATTACTTACTTTTGGGTCAATAATCGTTTCTATTATATTACTTTGATTATGGATGTATATTCTCGTAAAATTGTAGGCTATTGTGGGGCTTCTACTTTGGAAGCATCCGCTAATATGGAAGCCCTTACAATGGCACTAAAAATGCGTAAAAAGAAAACATTTGAAAACCTGATTCATCATTCAGACAAAGGTACTCAATACGTTTACAAAGACTATGTAGAGTTACTGGAAAGTCGAAAAATAAGAATCAGTATGTGTAATGTGGTCTATGAAAATACGCACAGTGAACGTTTAAATGGCATTATCAAAAATGAGTATCTCAGGCATCGTTCTATCAATAGTTTGGCAGATTTGAAAAGGCATCTTGCCAAAGATATTGAACTTTATAATCAAGATAGACCACATGATAATCTCAACAAAATGAGTCCCCATGAGTTTGAAAATTATTTACAAAATGTACCAAAAAAGCAAAGAGTAAAAATGAATATTTACGTTGATGAAAGGACAATTAATAAACAGAAATTTGGACAACAACTTGTACTTTTCTAAGTTTACAAGTAAACAAAAAAGTCAACCTATTTCAGGACGGGACAAACTGATAACTGATAACTGATAACTGATAACTGATAACTGATAACTGATAACTAAACCGACATAATATCTTTTTCTTTATCAGCAAAAGTAGCTTCAACTTTCACAATGTAGCTATCTGTTAACTTTTGTACACGTTCTTCACCACCTTTAATGGCATCTTCAGAAACGCCATCATTTTTTAATTTCTTGATGTTATTATTAGCGTCCTGACGAACGTTTCTAACATTAATTTTGGCAGTTTCGATTTCTCCTTTTACACGCTTTACCAACTCTCTACGGCGTTCTTCTGTCAGTGGAGGAATATTCAAACGAATATTTTCGCCATCATTCATTGGCGTAAGTCCAATATTTGAATTACGAATTGCTTTTTCACATTCTGCAATCATTTTTTTCTCGAATGGCTTTACAACAATTGTACGAGCATCAGGAGTGTTAATAGAAGCAGCTCCAGTTAATGGAGTCATCATTCCATAATAATCAACCTGAATACCATCAAGCATTGAAGGTGTTGCTTTTCCTGCACGAATTTTTGATAATTCGATGGCTAAGTGTTTCAACGCTCCGTCCATTGTTTCTTTGGCAGCGTCAATATAAAATTCTATTTCCTCCATTTTTCAATGAGTGATTTATGAATGAGTGATTAATTAAAATAAGTAGGGCTTTAGGCGTTAAGATTTAATATTGAAACTTGATATTATAATTGCTTGAATAGTAGCAATAAAGGTCTATCTCAATGCCAAACACCTAAATCCTAATACCTATTTATTAACTGATAAGCGTTCCTACTGATTCGCCTTGTGCTAAATTTAGAAGGTTGCTTGGTTTGTTCATATCAAATACGATGATAGGAACTTCATTTTCTTGGCATAAAGTAAATGCTGTTGTGTCCATAATTTTCAGACCTTTAGCAATTGCCTCTGCAAAAGAAAGTGTGTCATATTTGGTAGCAGTTGGGTCTTTTTCAGGGTCGGCAGTATAAACACCGTCAACTCTTGTTCCTTTCAAAACAACTTCTGCTTCAATTTCAACGGCACGAAGAGCAGCCGTTGAATCAGTTGTGAAGTAGGGATTTCCTGTTCCCGCTCCGAAAATTACGATACGACCTTTTTCTAAATGTCTCATTGCTCTGCGACGAATAAACGGTTCGCAAACGGCATCCATTTTAATTGCGGTCAATAAGCGAGTGAACATCCCGTTTTTTTCAAGAGCAGCTTGAATCGCCATGCCATTGATAACAGTGGCAAGCATTCCCATATAGTCGCCTTGCACACGGTCGATACCAACTTTAGCAGCGGCAGCACCACGAAAAATATTGCCTCCACCAATCACAATTGCGATTTCTACGCCTAAATCTTTTACTTTCCTGATTTCTTGAGCGTATTGCTCCAAGATAGAAGGGTCAATAACTTCGCCGTCAGAACTAAGGGCTTCACCTGATAATTTAAGAAGAATACGTTTGTATTTGGGTTTGTCCATGATGTAAGGTTTTTTGCGGAGGCAAAGATAGGAAAAAGGATTGAAAGGAGAAAAGAGGAGGGAGTGGAAATGGGGAAATGTAAAAACTCTCCCCAAAACTGAAAATTTAACTTAACACAGTTTAATGAAGACTCTCCACTACTTTCGTCCATAATCAGCAGGGTTTTCTCCCCAAAATTCTGTTTCCCATTTCAATATTTTATTGGAATATGTATTGTCTTTTAGCCATTGCTCGCCACGGTCTAAAAGCTGAAAAAGCTCTTCGTTCTTTTTATTTCTCTCTAAATTGGTCTTGACTTTTTTGTTTTTTACCCAAGAAATTGCCGTTTTTGAATCGGAATAAATAGGCAAGTCAGAATTGTGTTTTTTCAAGAATGCTAAGCCGTGAACGATGGCTAAAAATTCGCCAATATTTACTGTTCCTTGCGGAAAAGGGCCCATTGAAAAAAGCACTCTTTTTGTCCCCGTTTCTACGCCTTGATACTCTAATTTTCCGGGATTTCCCGCACAGGCAGCATCTACCGAAATACTTTCGGGATTGGGTTTCCCAACTAAAGTTGCAGATTTTGTTTGCGTCCCTGTTCCGCCTGTTTGTCCTTTTTGTACCGACTGCCAATAATTTCCTTTAAAAGCATCTTCGGCTTCTTTTAAAGTATCAAATGATTTGTACTGAGCTTTCTCGAAGCCTTTTATTTGTTCTTCGGCTTCTGCCCAAGTATCAAAAACACCCGTTGTTCGTCCTTTCCAGACGGTATAAAATTTTGATTTTTTTGCCAATGTTATTTGATTTTAGATATTTTAGTGAGGTCGTCTCTAATTATTTTAAAGTAATCTTCCTTTTTTATTTTTTACGATTCTCACAAATTTAACTTGGTCTTTGGGAATAATTGTAGCCTCTTTACGAATGGTATCGAATAGAAAATAATGAGCAGAATTATCGCCTACATACACTAAACTATCCAAATTTTCAACTAAATCCTTGTCGATAGATAATTTATAATGGTATATATTCTTATCATGTAGCGTTTTATTTGCCCGATAAAATCCATATAATTCAGCTGCCAGAAGTAAATAAATTAAAATGGAAAACGATATATACAAAGGTGATTTCATGTATTTACTTATTTTCTTTCTATCAGCTTTTCTACCCAACATCATAATTCTATAAGCAATTTGATAGCTTTTAAAATGCTTTTTCATCCAAAGAAAACTAAGATAACGTGAACTTTTCAAAATCAGAGAAATTAAAAACATTTAATCTGCTGATAATTAGACAGTTAATCTCATTCATTTTTTTTCATGAAACACTAAAAGGCGAATTAGAGTACTAAATTTATCAAAAGTCATATTCCTTTGGTAAACGAATGTTCTGAAAACTCTGATTTAAGCGATTTAAGGCTATTTTCAGGGTTATTTAATGTCATTTTCTTGAAAAGTTCACGTTAAGATAATATAGCGTAATTAACATACCTATGCTAAGTATTGCTAATAGAATAACCAAAGGATTCGCCAAAGGTGCCATCAAGAAGTCATTAATCTCAGAAAAGAGGAAAATGTTAATTCTGAAAATTGAAAAGTAGAAAAAATTATAACTTATCCCCAAAAAAATAAGGAATAGATACCCCCCAACACTTAGAGAAATACCCCATTCAAAGTTTTTGAATGTATTTTTTAATCCATCTAATGGGTTTAAATGTTCTTCTTGGTCTAATAATTCTTCGTTCATAATTGATTGTAGTTTTAGTTTAAATTTATTTGTTCATAGAATGAGTGCTTTTTTGTAAAACTCATTATACAATTAAATTACCCTAATCTTGTTTTCAATATCTTAATTGAAATGGCTAACAGAATTACGCCAAAAACTTTACGAAGTACGTTCGCACCAACCTGTCCAAGTCGGTCTTCAATCCATTGTGAAGCCTTCAACACAAGATAAATAAATACCAAATTCAATAAAATTCCGACTAAAATATTGACTTCTTCAAATTGAGATTTCAATGATAAAATGGTCGTCATTGTGCCTGCTCCTGCAATAACAGGAAAAGCCAATGGCACAATTGAAGCGGCTTTGCTGGCTGCGGCATCCTCTGACTTGAAGATATTTCTGCCTAAAGTCATTTCCAAACCAATCAAGAAAATGATTAATGCCCCCGCAATAGCAAAAGAATTTATATCAACGCCGAAGAGGCTCAAAATAGATTTTCCTACATATAAAAAAGCAATCATAATTCCGCCTGAAACCAAAGTGGCTTGCTCGGCGTGAATGTCTCCTGTTTTTTTACGTAAATCAATCACTACGGGAATCGACCCTAAAATGTCAATTACTGAAAACAGGATAAGCGAAACCGAAATGATTTCTTTGAAGTTGAAGTTGAAATCCATAGTGTTTTAGTTTATTGTACTACGGGAAAGATTCTCGTGGTACTATTTTGTAAGTAATTCTTCCAAAGCTACGATTTCATTCTCTTCAATAGCAGGAAAATTGGCAATTCTGAAAGTTGTGTTTTTCCAAGAACCATATCCATTTCCGATAGTAATTCCATTTGCTTTGGTGATGTTTTTTATATCTTTGATTTGACTTTCATTTCCTTCAATCGTAATGACTGTATCTGAACGTACTTCTGGGTTTTGGATTAGAGGTTTGGTAGCACAGACTTTAGTCTGTACTGCTGCATTTTTATCAAAGAAATTATACCAATGATGAGCTTGCAATTTTATTTTTTCAGAAAGTATTGTAATATCATTAATGTCTGCCATTATCTTATTTAAAAGATAAATATTCAGAACATTTGGGGTGTAGTGTGTTTGAAATTTCTGAAAATTATCATGAATAAATAACAAACTATTATAATATTTTCGGTCGTTGATTTGCTCGGCTCGCTGAATTGCTTTGGGAGAGCATACCATAATTGCCATACCTGCTGGCAAGCCCAAACACTTCTGAATTGAGGCAAACCAAACATCGCCTTGTTGCCAATCTAATGCAATTCCGCCTAAAGATGACGTCGCATCGACTGCAATGATAGCTTCTGGAAAAACATCTCTAAATGGTATTAAATCTTTAATTTGTGTTCCGTTTGAGGTTTCATTCTGCGTGATACAAACAACATCTCCCCCCGATTTAATCTGCTTTAAATCAGGTAGTTCTTCAATATTAAAAGTTACTCTTTCAACTTTTGGTACGAGCTTTTCGGCATAATCTGCCCATTTTTCACCGAATGCTCCATTGTAAATATGCAAACTTTCTTGCATTGTCAAAGATTGTGCAATAATCTCCCATGACTCCGTTGCCGATGAAACAAAGTAGATAAAATAGTCATCTGGAATATGGAGTTTTTGATGCAATCCTTCAATTGCTCCACGAGTAATTTCCATACATTCGGGGCTTCGATGATTGACACTCAGAATTCCCTCTGCAAAGGCATCTTGCAGATATTGAGCTACTTGTGGATAAACTTTGGATGGACCGGGATAGAAAGTTGTCATATTTTAGGGGTTAGGGGTTGGAGAATTGACGATTTACGAATGACTTGATTTACGATTGCGACTTTAATCGTAAATCAAATCATTCGTAATTATGATAATTAATTCCCCAACCACCTATTATAAAAACGCTTGAATGGCAAAATCGTAGCCACGAAGACCAAAACCGATGATAATGCCCATTGCTTTTTTGCTAATGTAACTCTTATGACGGAATTCTTCACGAGCATATACATTAGAAATATGCACTTCAATCACAGGGGTTTTTACACCCGAAATAGCATCGGCAATGGCAATAGAAGTATGCGTAAATGCTCCTGCATTCATCACAATTCCATCGTAAGAGAAACCAATTTCGTGGATTTTATCAATCAAAAATCCTTCGTGGTTCGACTGGAAGTATTCTAAATCTACTAAATCTGAATACTTGTCTTTCAATACTTCAAAATATTGGTCAAATGTTTGGTGTCCGTAAATTTCGGGTTCACGTTTGCCTAATAAATTCAAATTAGGCCCATTAATGATGATTATTTTTTTCTTTGACATTGTTGTTTAGGTAGTAGGTATTAGATTGTAGGTATTAGGTTATTATGAATTAAATAACCTTTGATTGGGTAGATAAATGCAAAACGATTTTTTCCTGTCTAAAAAAGCATTTATAAATTATCTTTGCTTATATCTAATCCAATCCTAAATTCTTTAATCCTAAATTCCTAAATCCTAAACCGAATCCCCAATGAATTGGCAAAGCTATTTAAAAAATTTCAAAAGCTATCTCACTTTAGAACGTTCTCTTTCAGAAAATTCGATAGAGGCATATTTACGTGACGTTCAGAAACTTTGGGAATACCTTGAAATTGCAGGAGAATTGGATATTCAACCCGAAACAGTGACGGATAAACACATTTTTAATTTCTTTTATTATATCGGAGAATTGGGTCTGGAAGCTACCTCCCAAGCCAGAATGTTGTCGGGCTTGAAAGCATTTTTCAAGTATTTATTGTTGGAAGATATTATCAAAAATGACCCAATGGCGTTGATTGTTTCTCCCAAAATTGGAAGGAAATTACCCGCTACTTTGAGTTTCCCAGAAATTGAAAGAATGTTAGATTTAATAGACCTATCCACTAATGAAGGCACACGTAATCGGGCAATTTTGGAGGTGCTTTATAGTTCGGGTTTGCGGGTTTCTGAATTAGTAGAAATGAAATTGACGGAGTGTTTTTTTGATATTGGCTTTCTTAGAATCATCGGAAAAGGCGATAAAGTTCGGCTCGTTCCTATCGGGCGAGATGCGTTGCATTATACCAAAATCTATTTAGAAAATATCCGTAATCAACAAAGCATAAAACCAGAAGCAGAAAATCATGTTTTTTTGAATAGAAGGGGAAATAAATTAACCCGAGTGATGATTTTCTTGATTATCAAGGATTTAGCAGCTAAAGCAGGCGTGCAAAAAAATATTAGTCCGCATACATTTAGACATTCTTTTGCTACGCATTTGATTGAAGGTGGAGCAGATTTAAGAGCCGTCCAAGAAATGTTAGGTCATGAATCTATCACAACGACCGAAATTTATACGCACTTGGATAGAGAATATTTGCAACAAACCATCGTAGATTTTCATCCGAGAAGCAGAAAAAGATAGTTTGTCGTTAAGTAGAGTCAATTGCCATTTTGATGTTTTATAACTGATTGGTAATCAGGTTTTTCGTAAATTTAAGTCGTAATCGCAACGGAGAATCGTATTTTAATTGTCACTGTACTTACCTCATAGAAAAATATCACTTCGGACAACGGCTTCCCCATTTTTTAAATTTCGGAAATTCACTTTTCATAAAACAAGTTGTTAAGCCAAATTGTAAGAGACTTGTACTATTGAATCCAGATGAGGTTGAGAGAAATTCAACGTGAAAACCTGCGGTTTTTGTAATCATAGTGCGTAAACCAATAAAAATACCAACGGCTGGATTAAAACTGCCTTGATATACTTCGCCACCCACAAAAGCACCAATATATGGGTCAAAATTTCCGCCAGAAGCATCGTCTGCATAACCAAAATGTTGGTATCCTCTAACCGATAAATGATTATAATTATCAAAAACCTTTATAAAGCGATAAGCGTGTAAACCCAAACCATAGAAATCACTTTTGGGTAATCGTTTCTCAAAAGTTACGCTTAAAAAAGTAGGTGTTTGGGAAAGAATTTTATCTGGTTTTTCAAGATTTTGGTCAGCTCCATAAGACAAACTGAGGTACATAGGTTTTTCGTTCTGGGCTTTTAGTACCAAAGAATACATGGAAAATAGTAAAGAAAGTAAAAAGCCTCTTTTCACGGATAGAGTTTTTAAAAATACTGCTTCAAGGTAATGAAGTAAGGAAGAAAAGCGAAAAATCAAAACTGTATTATTTAGACAATAATGGCGTAACAGATTTGAATGATAGTTTGGCAGACTTGTTTACAAAATAACATCATAATTACGGATAAAAGAAAATTTCCCTCACTAAAAACATCAATTCACTCCTCAAATCATGAAGTTCATCTGAAAATCATTCCATAAAATTTATTCCTACCCTTATTTTGAATCAGAAATTAAACAACATACGCAGATGAAAACGCTTACAAATTTACTCGTCCTATTTTTTATTTTAATTACCGCATACTCTTTCGGACAAACAACCCTAAAAGGAAAGGTTGTCGATGAAAAAGGAATTGGCTTGCCAGGGGCAAATGTCTCTTTAAAAGGCTCTTATGATGGAGCAACAGCCGATGTAGAAGGTAATTTTCAATTTAAAACTACCGAAAAAGGGGAACAAATTATTCAATCTTCTTTTATAGGTTATGAGGCTTACAATCAGACTATTATCTTGAAAAATGGTTTAATGGAATTGACTTTAAAAATGCGAGAAACTGCCAATGAATTGAATACAGTTACGGTTACGGCAGGAACTTTTGAGGCTTCAGACGAAAAGAAAACAACCTTGATAAAACCGATTGATATTGTAACAACCGCAGGCGGAGGAGCCGATATTACGCAAACTATGACGCTTTTAACACCGGGTTCTCAACGAAATGGAGAATCAACAGGAATGTTTGTACGTGGTGGTTCTGCTCAAGAATCTAAAATTTTGATTGATGGAATTACGGTTCAAAATGCGTATAATACTGCTTCGCCAGATGTTGCTGCTCGTTCACGGTTTTCTCCCTTTCAATTTAAGGGTTCTGCCTTTTCAACGGGTGGATATTCTGCTCAATACGGACAAGCGTTATCGGCAGTTTTACAAATGAATACTACCGATTTAGCGACAGAATCAGGGTATGTAATCAACGCAAATTTAGCTCAATTATCGGCTGGATATACTCAATTGACTGATAATCATTCTATTAACGGAACAGTTGCATACAGTAATCTTACGCCTTTGTTTTCGGTTTATCCACAAAATATTGAGTGGAAGAAAATACCAGAACAATTGAATATTTCGACCTCTTACCGCTTGAAACCGTCATCTGGAGAAAACCTTAAATTTGATGCTATTTATGGAAAAAGTGCTTCGGGAATGTTGTTTAAAAACCCCGATAACAATAATGCTTTGACCGAATTTGGAATAAAAAATGATAACCTGTTATTGACAAGTAGTTATCAAAAGGCATTGGATAAAGATGCCAATTGGGTTTTAAAATCAGGGGCGTCGTATTCTTATAATTTTGATAATTTAAACGCAGGGACATCAACTTTTGGGAAAACGGAACAACGTTCTCAATTGCGAGCAACTTTAACACATTCTTTTGGTGAAAATAACAATATTTTGTTCGGAACGGAAGGACATTCTGCTCAATATGAATTGTCTGTTCAACAAAATGAAGAAAAAAATAATAACCGTTTGACTGATAATTTTGGGGCATTGTTTTCAGAATCAGAGTTTTATATTACTCGAAAATTAGCAGGTAGAATTGGCGTGAGAGGTGAATATTCTTCTTTAGCATCGGGTTTCAACTTAGCTCCAAGATTTTCATTAGCTTATAAAACTGGACAATATTCGCAGGTATCAATGGCAGGTGGAAAATTCTATCAAACCCCCGATTATAGATATTATTTCTACAACAAAAACTTGCAATATGAACAAGCCGCTCATGCCGTTTTGAACTACCAAATCATCAAAAACAAACGTACATTTAGAGTAGAAGGATATTATAAAAAATACGAAAATTTGGTAAGAGAATACCCAAGTACGGCAGGTTATTTTGATGCAAATCCACAACGCTTTCCGAATGGCAAAACAGACAATGCGGGTTATGGTTTTGCCCAAGGCGTAGATGTGTTTTTTAGAGATAGTAAAACTGTGAAAAACGGCGATTTATGGGTGAATTATAGCTATTGTGACTCTAAACGATTGTTTGCTAATTACTTGACAGAAGCTCAGCCAACCTTTGTTTCTAATCATAATTTGAATGTGGTTTATAAACATTTTATCGCTAAACCAATGATGACTATTTCGGGTACATATTCATACACAAGTGGACGTCCGTATTACAATCCAAATGTAAAGGAATTCTTGTCAGAACGTACTCCAGACGTGCATAATACCAGTGTTTGGCTCAATTATTTAACCAATATTAAAGGAAATTTTATGGTCATTTATTTGTCCGTAGATAACATACTCGGTACTAAAAATGTCTATAATTACCGTTACTCAACCGACGGAAAAACTCGCACTGAAATAACACCAGCCGCTTACCGCACCATCATGATTGGTACATACATTACCATTTCAAAAAAGAAAGTTTTGCCAGAAGATATGAGAAAGAATTAGGAGGTTTTAAGAAATAAATTTACCAAATTGTAAAACCCTTTCAAGTGTCAAAAACTTGAAAGGGTTTAAGTATTATGTCGAAATATAACACTGTTTTAAATTTTATAAGTTACTAATAATCAAGCCTATTGTGATGCTAAATTCTAACGCCTAAATCCCAACCCCTACTTAGTATTTAAAATGTTGTACTTTTGAGGAAATGTAAATTGAATTCCTATGCAAACAATCAAAAATCAAATCCTCACTGTAAAAATTAATCCGAAAGGAGCAGAATTAATTAGCCTTTTCAATCATGAAAATCAAACAGAATATATGTGGAATGCCGACCCTATTTTTTGGGGCAAGTCGTCGCCTGTTTTGTTTCCAATTGTTGGCTCGTTGAAAAATAATGTTTATCGTTTTGAAGGGAAAGAATATACTTTGCCCCGTCATGGTTTTGCTCGTGATAAGGAGTTTATCGTGGAGTCATTTTTTGAAGATAGCATAACTTTTTTACTTACTCACGATGAAAATTCTCTACAAGTTTTTCCTTTCAAATTTGAGTTTCGGCTCATTTATACTTTAACCAATAATACACTTTCTGTGACTTATTCCGTCAAAAATATTGGAGAAGGTGAAATGTTTTTTTCTGTGGGTGGACATCCTGCTTTTGCTGTTCCAATGGCAGAAAATACCAACTATGAAAACTATTATTTAGCATTTAATAAAACGGAAACGTTCAAGCGTTGGGGACTTACCAATGATGGTTTGATTCAGACAAAACCATTTGATTTTATGGTAAATACCAACACGTTGCCATTAACAAAAGAACTTTTTTATGATGATGCAATCGTCTTTAAAAATATAGATTCTGATGCCGTTACTTTAAAATCGGATAAAGTAAATCAACAACTAAGATTTGATTTTGCAGGATTCCCGTTTTTAGGAATTTGGGCTGCTAAAAATGCCAATTTTGTTTGCATTGAGCCTTGGTGTGGCATTGCAGATTCTGCCAATCATAACCAAGAATTAACCGAGAAAGAAGGAATTATTTGCTTAATTCCCGACGAATTATTTGGTAGAACTTGGAGTGTTACAGTTTGAAATTCTTGAAAATTAGTAGGCTTACAACTACCATTTTTAATAGAAATATTCAACATAAATCCCTATTCAATCATGAAAAAAATATTGTTTACACTCACTACTTTTTGTTTGATATTTCAAGCAAAAGCACAGGATAAAAATTATACAGAAGAGGAAGTCAGTTATTGGAATACCGTTGATTCTGTGAAAATTGGCGGAACATTGTCTATTCCCAAAAGTGGCTCTAAATTCCCTGTGGTGCTATTTATCACGGGGTCGGGGCAACAAGACAGAGACGAAAGCATTTTAATCCACAAACCTTTTAAAGTCATTGCTGAATATCTTGCTGAGAAAGGAATTGCGTCGTTGAGAGTAGATGATAGAGGCATCGGAAAAACAACAGGCAATATGGCGAAATCCACAGGAAAGGATTTTGTGAAAGATATTTTGTCGGGAGTTGAATATCTGAAAAATCGAAACGAATTTGATGCAAAAAAAATCGGATTGATTGGGCATAGTGAAGGTGGCTGTCTTGCTCCCGAAGTAGCCGTCAAATCTGGGAATGTCGCATTTATCGTTTCGTTAGCTGGTGGAGGCGTTGATGGATTAAGTTTATTGAAGAAGCAAAATTTTGAAATTTATAAAGCTGCCAAAGTCGATACCAATGTAATACGTAAATATTTAGATACATTTTTTGAGCCATCCGTTCATGATATTTTAGAGGAAAAAGATAAAAAAGCAATGATTGCCAAAACGGTTTCGCACATGAGGCGTTTTAAAAATGAAGTAGGAGAGAAAGATTATAAAAACCTGTTGCCTGTGAGTCCGTATGATTCTGTTTTTGCCAAACAAGTGGTTGGACAAATTAATAATGTTTGGTTTCGAGATTTTCTAATTTCTAATCCTGCTGATAATTGGAAACAAGTAAAATGTCCTGTTTTGGCATTAAATGGCACAAAAGATTTACAAGTAGATGCTGATTTAAACTTAACAGGTATTGAACAAAGTTTGAAAATTGCTAAGAATCAGCAATACAAAATAGTTCGTTTGCCAAACCTTAATCATCTATTTCAATATACTGAAACTGGACGAGTTGCTGAGTATGGAAATCAAACTGATACACCCACAAAAGAGACTTTAGAAATTATCGAGAAATGGATTTTAGAGGTGATTAAATAAGGCATACTTATCAAAGCTCTATTACTTGATAATTTAAACTAATTCAGTACATTCTTAGCGATTTTTTCTTGTAAAAATGCCAATATGAGCAAATATGCTATAAAAGGGCTTTTGACCTATAAATCGTAAATAATTACGAAGAATTAAGATAAAACAGATATAAAATATGATTTTAATCGGTATCGTGTTGTACATTTGCAGGGTACAACTTTAGTAAACTTCTCGCAAATAAATACCCCATGAGCCAAAAACCAATCCGAAAACAGGACGCTTTAGACTATCATTCTAAAGGTCGCCCTGGAAAAATTGCCGTCATTTCCACCAAAGAAACTGAAACCCAACGTGACCTTTCTTTAGCGTATTCTCCGGGGGTGGCAGAGCCATGTTTGGAAATTGCCGCTAATAAAGAAAATGTTTATAAATACACTGCCAAAGGAAATTTAGTAGCTGTTATTTCTAACGGAACAGCCGTTTTAGGTTTAGGAAATATTGGTCCAGAAGCCTCAAAACCCGTAATGGAAGGGAAGGGCGTCTTATTCAAAATTTTTGCTGATATTGACGTTTTCGATATTGAATTAAACACTGAAGACCCAGAGGAGGTTATTCGTACTGTTAAGATTTTAGAGCCAACTTTTGGCGGTGTAAACTTAGAAGACATCAAATCGCCTGAGTGTTTTGAAATTGAAGAAAGACTTCGCAAAGACCTCAATATTCCCATTATGCACGACGACCAACACGGTACTGCTATCATTTCGGGAGCGGCTTTGTTGAACGCTTTGGAAATTGTTGATAAGAAAATCGAAGAATGCCGTTTTGTGGTATCGGGTGCGGGAGCAGCGGCGTTGTCTTGTATGAAATTGTATTTGGGACTTGGTGCTAAAGTTGAAAACCTTTTGATGTTTGATAAAGACGGTTTGGTCTCAAAAAGTCGTACCGATTTAAACAAATATGTTCAACCTTTTGCTTCCGACCGTACCGATATTCATTCACTTGCCGATGCAATGGTGGGTGCAGATGTATTTTTAGGTTTATCCGTTGGAAATATTGTTTCGCAAGATATGATTAAAACTATGGCAAAAGATGCCGTAGTTTTTGCCATGGCAAACCCAACGCCTGAGATTGCTTATGAAGATGCCGTAGCCGCTCGTGAAGATATTATCATGGCAACAGGACGTTCTGATTATCCAAACCAAGTGAATAACGTTTTAGGTTTTCCATATATTTTCAGAGGTGCGTTAGATGTTCGTGCCACAGAAATTGACGAAAATATGAAAATGGCTGCCGCTAAAGCCTTAGCTGAATTAGCCAAAAAGCCTGTTCCTGATATTGTGAATTTGGCTTATAATGAGAAAAACCTCACTTTCGGAAGAAATTATATTATTCCAAAGCCTGTTGACCCACGTCTTATTACAACGGTTGCTCCTGCGGTAGCACGTGCTGCAATGGAGTCAGGTTTAGCTCAAAGCCCAATTGCCGATTGGGACGCTTACGAATTAGAATTAAGCAAGCGTTTAGGACTTGACAATCAATTGATGAAATATATCGTCAATCGTGCAAAACGTTCTCCAAAACGTGTTGTTTTTGCAGATGCTGAAAATTTAAAGGTATTAAAAGCCGTTCAGCAGTCAAAAGACGAAAGAATTTGTATTCCGATTTTATTAGGAGATGTTCAAAAAATTAAGGGAATCATTGAAACTAATAACCTTGATTTATGTGATGTTGAAATTATTGATACTCGTTCTCCAGAAACCGCAGAACGTTTAAAACATTACGGAGATTTATTTTTTGAAAAAAGAAAACGTAAAGGCTATAACCATTACGAAGCCCACAAACAGATGCAGGTACGTAGCTATTTTGCCGCAATGATGGTAGAAACGGGCGATGCTGACTGTGTGATTTCTGGTTTGACTCGTAATTATCCAGATGCTATTCGTCCTGCTTTACAAATTATTGGTCGTGAAGATGGCGTGAAAAAAGTGTCAGGGATGTACATTCTTCTCACAAAGAAAGGACCGATTTTCTTCTCAGATACAACTATCAATTTCGACCCAACTGTTGAAGATATTGTAGAAATTACAGAATTGACGGCTAAAGCAGTGGAACAATTCAACTTAAAACCAAGAATTGCTCTATTGACTTATTCTAACTTTGGAACTGCCAATGGTGACGATGCCGTAAAAATGCGTGAAGCAACCGCAATTTTACAGAAAAAACACCCAGAAATGATTGTGGAAGGTGAAATGCAAGCTCACTTAGCCTTTGATAATGAGTTGATTAAAGAAAATTATCCATTCTCGAAATTGGCAGAAGAAGGAGCAAATACCCTTATTTTTCCAAATCTTTCGGCAGCAAATATTGCTTACAACTTATTGAAAGAAACTTCTGATATTGAATATATTGGACCAATCTTATTAGGATTACGCAAACCTGTACACGTTTTACAGTTGGGTTCGTCAGTTCGTGAAATTGTGAACATGGTGGCAATTGCCGTTGTAGAAGCACAAGGAAAATAAGAGGTCGTAGGTATGAGGTCGTAGATATGGGAGTATAATTTTATACCTCATACCTACGACCTCATACCTATTTAACTATTCAAACAAATCTCCTAATAAAGCTAAATAAACCCCGTACCAATCTGAACCTAAATGTTGGTAACGATGATAATTTCCTCTATAAAAATTTCTTAAAATAGGAAATATTCGCTTCCATCTATTTTCTTCTAAATTTCCTCTAACTTGATAATGCTCTACAATGATTTGCAAAGCTTTAGTCCTACTTTTTAGCTCTGGATAATTGTTGTGGATGTGATTAAGAAGATTTGTGTATAAAGACTCCTTTTCGAGAAATGGCTTTAATTTTTCTTGTCGTGGACGAGATATTCTTGATGAAACATGAATTTTTTCCCGTTCTCTTTCAACAATTCCTACCTGTTGATTATCATGTTGGCGATACAAAACCAAAGATTCGTTGATAAAACCAATTTGATTGGTCAAAGATGCCAATAAAGCAATCCAACCATCATGAATGAAATTTGGGTGAATATGTGTCGGAAAAGGAATCGCTTTTTTTGCGAACGATTTTCTCATAGCAACCGTACAGCCTGTTACTCTGTTACTAATTAAAAGAACATCTAAAGCTTTTCCTTTTTGCCAGAGTTCAATTTCTTCTTCCTTAAAATGAATTTTTTCCCACATCGTTAAATTCAGTGGTTGTAAATTTTCATCAACAAGAGCGGCATTTGAAAAAACAACGTCATGGTTTGCGTGTGTCTCTAAGTAATTTGCTAACTTCTCAATTTTGTTTGGAAGCCAAAAATCGTCTTGGTCAGAAAGGAAAATGAAATCAGAATTACATTTACTAATGGCATATTCAAAGTTTTTGACTGTACCAAGAGCAGGACTATTCTGATAAAATGTAATGGGTAATATCTCTGCAAATTGTTTAATTATTGCAACTGTATCATCTGAAGAGTCGTCGTCACAAATAATTATTTCGTTGGGTTTTAGCGTTTGGTCTTGAATACTTCGTAATTGTTCTCTAATAAATTTACCACCATTGTGAGTACACAAGGCAATCGAAATGGTTGAAATTGGTATCATGATGTTATCATTTTTAGTGGTTATCGAATGATTCTAAGCACGAGTGAAATTTATTTGAGAATGAAAATTTTAGGTTAACATGAATTTGATACTCGTCCATATTTATGGCAAAGTATCCATCAATTTTTCCCATTCAAGATACATTTTTGAAGAGTCAAAGTCTAATGCTCTTTGTCTCATCGTTTCTTTATTAATTTCAATTCGTCCTTCCATTAAATCAATCATCGAATTTACTAAATCTTCTACATTCCAACTTTCAACAATCTTACCCATTCCTTCACGCATAATATCAATTACACCTCCAGAGTTGAAAGTAATGATTGGTTTTCCCAAATAAGCAGCTTCTACATTTACCATGCCAAAGGTTTCTTCGTGAGATGGTAATAAAAAAGCATTTGCCAAATCGAAGTAATCATAATACTCCTCACTCAACGCTCCTGTTAGAAGCACATTATCACATTGATAATATGCTAATTCTTTCCTGAAATAATATTCTGAGGCACTACCCGTTTTACCACCCATCCAGATAAAATAGCATTTTTTGTCTTTTTCACGCATTAAACGAACAATTTGTGGAAGATAGTCGATACCTTTTCGATATATTAAACTTCCCGACATTGCCCATATATAAGCATCTGACGGAATATTTAGTTTCGATTTAATGATTTTTTTGTTCGACTCGGAAGGGCGGATACTTTGTAAGTCAACGAGTGGGTATAGAATTTTGATGTTGTTTGCCTCTAATATTTCAAGAGAATGTCTGCCTGCTTCTGATGAACACAAAGTCATTTCAGCTTTAAGCATAGGTTTTATATCCTTTTCAGCTAAAGATTCATAGAGTAAATAGGGCATTTCAGAAATATGAGAAATAATTTTTACCCCTAATTTTTCTGCAAGTTCTACAAAATGTCCCGAAAGATTGGTATTTAAGTACCAATAATCGGGTTTTAGTTCTTCGTGAATCTTGATAAGGTTTTTTTCATAAACCGAATACCCAAATTTCGTTAATAATTTCTTTGTTAATAGCGAAATGCCTGAACAATTAAATGGCGAAGTGTAATAGGGAATGTGAGAAGGTAAGTCATTTTTCAGACTACCAACCTTATCACTATAAACTGCTACTTGAAATTTATCAGTATTTAGATGCTTAAAAATGTTCCATATCAACATTTCAGAGCCTGTTCTACCCCCAAAAGGAGTGAAAAATAGTATTTTTTTCATTAAATTTTAGAACAGTTAAATTACTTTAACAAGTCTGAAATGGCTGTTTCTACTTTGTCAAAACCAAATCTACCAACCACTTCTTTCATCATAACAGTAATTTGGTCATTGCATAAATTACCAATACTTCCTTCGTGATTATGATTTAGATTTCTGTTTGGCGAATATGTACCTCCGTTGATTTCATGTCCAATTATTTTATAGGCTTCACGGAATGGAACACCTTGTAAAACCAATTCATTGACTCTTTCTACTGAAAATAATAAATCATATTTTGGGTCGTCCAAAATTCCATCTTTCACTTGAATATTTGAAAGCATGAAATAAGTCATGTCTAAGCAGTTTAAAATTTCATCGAAAGCGGGCATAAGCACTTCCTTCAAAATCTGCATTTCACGATGATAACCCGACGGAAGATTTCCCATAACTAATTGAATTTCATTGGGTAAGCCTTTCATTCTATTCGTTTTACCTCTCAATAATTCTGCCACATCTGGATTTTTTTTGTGAGGCATAATAGAACTTCCTGTCGTCATTTCATCGGGTAATTTGATGAAACCAAAGTTTTGAGAATTGTACAAACAAATGTCCATTGCCAAACGTGAAAGCGTCGAAGCAACCTGTGCAATGGCAGTTGTTGCAAACAATTCAGTTTTTCCACGAGACATTTGTGCATAAACAACATTATAATGAAGTTCTTGAAAACCAAGCAATTGCGTAGTCATTGTACGGTTCAATGGAAAAGAAGAACCATAACCCGCACCCGAACCCAATGGATTTTTATTGGCAATTTTATAAGCCGTTTGAAGCATCTCCATATCGTCCACAAGTCCTTCGGCATACGCTCCAAACCACAAACCAAAACTTGATGGCATTGCAATTTGCAGGTGTGTATAACCCGGCAAAAGCACGTCTTTGAACTTATCACTTAAAGAAATCAATAATTCAAATAGACGATTGGTTGCTTCTGCCACTTCTTGTAAACGAGAGCGTGTGAAAAGTTTTAAGTCCACCAAAACTTGGTCATTACGTGAACGCCCTGAGTGGATTTTTTTGCCTGCTTCGCCTAATTTTCGAGTCAAAAGTAGTTCTACTTGTGAGTGAACGTCTTCAATTCCTGCTTCAATTTCAAATTCTCCTGCTTGAATTGTGGCATAAATATTTTTGAGTTCTTGTTGAATTTCAACCAACTCAGAAGACTCTAAAAGACCAATGCTTTCTAACATTTGGGTATGAGCCAAAGAACCCAATACGTCAAATTGTGCAAGTAAAAGGTCAAATTCGGGGTCACGCCCGACGGTGAATTTTTCAATTTTTTCGTTTACCGAAACGTTATCTTTTTGCCAGAGTTTGCTCACGATTGATATTAAAATGTTTTGTTTTTATATTAAAATGTTTTGTTTTTTACATTATAATGTGTTGTTTTTACATTATAATGTATTATTTTTGTATCAGCTAAAGAGTTTATCGCTTCTATATCTCATCACGTGATGGGTGATACCAGTATTGGTACGAGGGCGACGGGATTTTTTAGCTTTTTTTATTGCTCTCCGTATAACTCTAAAATTGTCCCATATTTTTCTTTAAGTGCCTCAAAATATCTCTCTTCGCCTTTCAAAAGTTTTCTCTGTATAGCCCACATCAAATAATCAATAACACTTAATTCAGGCATATCTTCACTTGGAACAATCTCTAATGAATAGTTGATTTCTTGATTTTCACCAGATTTAATTGCATCAGCTTTTAAGGCTTTTGCTACTGCTTCACTAAATCTATTCATCGAATTATTACCTCTTTGTGATAAAAAGAGTCTATAATGTGTATTGCAATCAATTAATTTATTTTCTAACAAATGATGTAACACATCAAAATAAAATTCGGAAGGATTGTTATTATGTTTGCGATTGAATATAGATAAATCTTTTCGAGCAATGACTATATGTGCTTTATAATCAGGTAATTGTCTTAATAATTCAATGAATTTAATTCTGATTTCGGGATGATCTACACGTGCATGAACATACCAAGCCTTTTTTGTATTTATTGACGGAATAGTGTTATAAAGAACATCAGATTTGATAGAATCCATAAACTCTACAACTTTTTTGCGTAGTTTTTTTCTATTGGGTGTCTCAATCATTCCAATAATCAGATATGGTTGAAAGCCTACCGTACCAACCAATAATCTTTTCCCAGAACCATAGAAAGTGGGGTCTCCACTTTCATCTATAAAAATATACTTTGTAGGTGTATTTGTCATGTAGTCTTATGGTTATTTTTACAAAGATACCCATATAGGAAGACATATAAAAAAAACCACTAAAAAGTGGTTTAAAATGTTTTATCGAATACCATGAGTTTATGAAGCAATTATTACTTTACCCAACATTTTGATGTACAAATCAATTCCTTCTTCAATTTCAGAAAGATAAATAAATTCATCGGCAGTATGAGAACGTTCTGAATGCCCAGGTCCCATTTTAAGTGATTGACAATCTAAAACGGCTTGGTCTGACGTGGTTGGTGAGCCATACGTTTTTCTACCCATCGCCAAACCTGCTTGAACAATGGGATGCTCCAACGGAATTGATGAAGGTTTTAAACGTATAGAACGGGCATGAGCGTCTGATTCAATATTTTGTTGAATAGTTGCCAAAGTTTCTTCCAAAGTATATTGCTCTGTCACTCGGCAGTCAATCGTGAAAGTACACGTATCGGGTACAACGTTATGTTGTTTTCCCGCATTGATAATGGTCACCGACATTTTCATTTTGCCTAAAACTGGCGAAACCTTCGGGAATTCATAATTCTGAATCCAATTAATATCTCTGATAGCTTTATAAATGGCATTATCTCCTTCTTCACGTGCGGCGTGTCCAGCTACGCCATGAGCAGTACAATCAACCACCATCAAACCTTTTTCGGCAATGGCTAAGTGCATTTCAGTTGGTTCGCCCACGATGGCAAACGAGATTTCGGGCAAATCATTTTCTTTCAAAAGCAATTCTAATCCATTTTTTCCCGAAATCTCCTCTTCTGCTGATGCCACGAAAAGAACATTGAAAGTCAGGTCTGAACGATGATAGAAATAACAGAAAGTTGCCAATAAACTCACCAAACAACCGCCTGCATCGTTGCTGCCCAAACCATAAAGTATTCCATCTTTTACCAATGGTTCAAACGGATTTAATGTCCAAGAAGGATTGGGTTTTACAGTATCGTGATGTGAGTTTAATAAAACAGTTGGGAGTTCGTGATTGAAGTGTTTATTCTTTGCCCAAATATTATTGATTTTTCTACGGAAAGGCATATTTCTCTCTCTAAAAAACTCTTCGAGAATATCGCCTGTAAGATTTTCTTCACGACTAAAAGACTGTGTAGCAATGAGTTGCTTTAAAAGAACAATTGCGTCCTGCGTGAGTTGTTGTTGTAATGTCATTTTTTCGTAGGGGTTGGGTGTTAGGTTTTAGGGGTTAGTTTACTGAGATTTTACCTAAAACCTAATTCCTGAAACCTATCACCTAATTCATCTATATCTTCTTTTTTTACCAAAGTATTTACCCATTCTTCAGGAATTTGCTCGAAACCGTAAAATAGTCCAGCCAAACCTCCTGTTACAGACCCAATTGTATCGGCATCATCGCCTAAATTTACTGCTTTCAAAACGGCATCTTTAAAATTATCCGTTGTCAAGAAAGCCCATAAACTGGCTTCAAGCGTGTGGAGAATGTAACCCGAAGAATAAATGTCTTCTTGTGGAATTCTTGAAATATCGTCGAACAAAATTCGGTTATATAATTCTATTTCAGAAGTTTTAATATTAATTAAATGTAAATAATCACGAACGATGTTCTGTGTTTCGGCGTAAGCATCACATTTGTCCTTGTTTTTCAAGAGGTTAATGACAAATTCTACGGCAAAAAAACACCCAATAATTGAACGAATATGTGAGTGTGTAACCGAAGAAACTTCTTTCACAATTCTAAAACGTTCGTCGATTGGTTTATTTTGAAGGTAAACAGCTAAGGGTAAAATACGCATTAAAGAGCCATTTCCGTTGGAATAATCGTCGCATTCGCCTGATGATGAGGCAGGTACACCTTTGGCAAGTTTGTCCATAGCATTACGAGTAGCAACGCCCATATCAAAAATTTCTCCGTGTGGAGTCCACTGATTATATTGATACCAATGGCAAAAACGATTGGCTAATTTTTGTACATCGTAACCTTCAATCAATTGTTCAACCAAAAGCATCGACATCGCCGTATCGTCTGACCACGTACCTGCGGGCTGATGATGCGTACCATACGCACGCATACACGTTACGGGATTTGCCTGTAAGTGTTTACGACTCATAAACTCAACGGGTACGCCCAATGCGTCGCCGATTGCTATGCCAAAAAGGAGTCCTTTGGTGTGCATTTGTGGGTTGGTTATTTTTGGGTAATATTTCTACAAAAATAAATAAAATGCTTAGATTTGTGGAATTAAACAACACGATTATGACAACAGCGAGAGCATATTTTGAAATCTATAAATCTTTGCCCGTTTCAGTAAAGAGTAAGGTCTTTTCTATGATTATTAAAGAAGAAAGTCCTTTGTTATCTGAAATAGAAAATAGTCTTATCGATGTTCAGCAAATGAAGAAAGGATTGAAACCTAAAAGAAACGTTAAAGATTTAATTGCCAGTCTTCGTAATGAATAATGTATCTACTCAGATGCTTTTGAATCAAAATTAAAACGTTTTGCTAAGAAATTTCCTTCAATTTTAGATGAAATAGAGGAATTAGCAGAACAATTGGAAGAAGATGCTCATTTAGGTACTTCTCTTGGTTCAGGACTTTACAAAATTCGTTTATCAGTTGAAAGCAAAGGCAGCGGTAAAAGTGGCGGATTCAGAGTCATTACTTACATTGTTTATCAAGAACCTGAATCAAGTGATGTTTACCTACTTACGATGTACGACAAATCGGAGGATAGTTCCTTCAAAAAAGAGTCTTTGGTGAAACTTGTTAAAAAGATAATCAGATAATCTTCGTCCCAGCCGTACCCTTGATGCCGTCGTCTGTGTCTTCACAGACGACCAAAGTAGTTGTCTGTGAAGACACAGACAACGGCAAGGGGATATAACTAAACAATCTTAGTCCCAGCCGTCCCCTCATTTACTGCTAATCTCACCTCCGCCGCATGGCAAATGGTTACTTGCGAAACCCCTTCTGAAATGGCTTTAAAAGCATTATCCAATTTCGGAATCATGCCTGTATGAATAGCTCCGTCTGTTTTTAATTGCTCGTAATAAGGTTTTTGTAGTTCTGGGATTACCGAATTATCATCGTCCACATCAGTCAAAACACCTTTTTTCTCGAAACAATAAACCAAATTTACCTCATAATCTTTTGCCATCGCTACGGCTATGGCTTGGGCTTGGGTGTCGGCATTGGTATTGAGCATATTTCCTTCTTTATCGAAGGTCAAAGGAGCAAAAATAGGTACAAGATTTTGCTTTAAAAGACTGTCAATGAAAGCGTTATTTACTTTTTCAATATCGCCTACAAAACCGTAGTCAATTTCTTTGACAGGACGTTTTTTAGATAAAATTACGCCTGCATCCGCACCCGTTAAACCGATGGTATTTACGCCTCTACTTTGTAATTGAGCCACTAAGGTTTTATTTACCAAACCGCCATAAACCATCGTAACCACGTCCAACATGGCTTTATCGGTGATTCTTCTGCCTTCCACCATGACGGTTTCAACGTCTAATTTTACGGCAACTTGCGTGGCAATTTTTCCTCCACCATGAACCAAAATTTTCGGAGAAGGTATTTGTGCAAAATCGTTAAGGAAATTCTCTCTAAGAGTTGGATTATCAACAACGTTTCCGCCAATTTTTATAATAGTTAATTTCATATTAGGGGTTAGGGTTTAGGGGTTGGGGATTAGGGACAAAAGCTAAATACTCACTTTGCTAACCCCTAAAACCTAATCCCTAAAACCTAAAATAAATAAGGGCTTTCTTCTCTGATTATTTTTAATAAAATCTGCTTCAAAACCACTTGGGCTGCCCAAACACGGTTTCCTGCTTGTTGAATTACAACCGAATTTGGCGAGTCTAAAACGGCATCATCAACCACTACGTTTCTACGAACTGGCAAACAGTGCATAAATTTGGCATTATCGGTCAATGCCATTTTTTCTGTCGTAATCTTCCAAGATGGGTCTTGACTCAAAATTTTACCATATTCATTGTATGACGACCAGTTTTTGGCATAAATAAAATCTGCATCTTTAAATGCTTCCTCTTGATTATGCGTTACTTTGGCGTTCCCTGCAAATTCTGGTGCGAGTTCATAACCTTCTGGGTGTGTAATGACAAAGTCAACGTCGGCAGCGTTCATCCATTCAGCAAATGAATTTGGAACGGCTTGTGGAAGTGCTTTTACGTGTGGAGCCCACGAAAGAACTACTTTCGGACGTGGTTTGGTTTTCAATTCTTCAATGGTGATTAAATCCGTTAAAGATTGTAATGGGTGACGAGTTGCCGATTCTAAACTGACAATCGGGCGACCTGTATGTTTTACAAATTGATTTAATACATTTTCAGAATAGTCTTCTTCACGGTCAAGAAGTCCGGGAAAACTACGAATACCCACGATGTCACAATATTGTCCAACAACTGGAGCCGCTTCTCTGATATGTTCAGCTTTGTTGCCGTCCATAATAGCACCATCTTCAAATTCCAAGCCCCAACCGTCTTGCCCAACGTTCATGACAATAAGTTCAAGTCCTAAATTTTGAGCAGCTCTTTGTGTACTCAAACGTGTACGAAGACTGGAGTTGAAAAATAATAACCCCATGGTTCGGTTTTTCCCGATGTGCTTATCAGCATAAGGAGTTTTTTTATATAATAAGGCCTCTTTTACTAAAGCCTGAACATCAATAGCATCTTTGACAGATAGAAAGTGTTGCATGGAAATTTATTAAGTCTGTTAGTCGTGGGTCGTAAGTTTGTAAGTCATAAGTATTTTGTAGATAAGTTAAAAATGGACTATTCAAAACCCATTGTTCTATACTTACGCCTTATGTCTTAACGTCTTATGACTTATTTCCCACAAAGTTAATCCAAATGTTAAAATATTGCATTATTTTGTTAAAACTGTTAAGAGGTGTTAAAATTGAAAATGGTGTTAGAATAATAAAGTACATGATTGCGTAATAGAGTGGAAGAATATTTTTTCACTAAACTCTTTTAATAAAATCATGCAAAATCTACGTAAACCTTTTATCATACGCTTGGCGTATTTAACTATGGCAATTGTTTGCACCAATTATGTTTCAATTTTGGCTCAGGACGAGCAAAAAGCTTTTAAAGAAGGGGATAAAACTCTTTCGGTGGGAGTTGGAGGAGGAATGGGTTCTTTGGGTTATTCTCAAGTTACCCCTTCTATATCATTTGATTATGGACTTCCCGGTACACGTGGAATTGTAAGTTTGGGTGGTTTTTTTAGCTATTCACAAGTAAAAAATCCTTACGGAAGCAGTTATCCAAGTTATAATAATACGGATAGTCTCTATACAATTTATAAAAATGTAGGCGACCAAAGGAAACAAACAATTACTGCGGGACTTCGCTTTGGTTTACATTATGCTACTCGTAAATGGGATTTGTACGCAGGTGCGATGATTGGTTATCAAAAAACATTTGTTGACGAGTATTCAAATACAGTTGAACAGTATAAAGGTTCTCCTTCTACCATTCCACCATTTTACGGAATTTTACCTACCGATGCAAAGCTAATTAATAAGGGGACTGTTACTCAACAAGGGTACAATGTGGGACAGATGATTTTTAGTCCATACGTTGGAACAAAATATTATGTTACGAAGAAGGTTTCTCTCAACTTGGAAGTTGGGCAATATACTGGTAATGTTGGTATAGGGTTCAAATTCTAAACAAAAAATTAGGCGAACCTCACAAAGGCTCGCCTAAAAATATCACTAACACACCAAAATATAATTAAGTATTCTGATAAGAACACAAAATGTATTTCTTAGTTATAGAACGATAACTTTTGCAAAAAGTCACACCAAATAGAAAAAAAACTTAAATTTTTCTGAAATATGTTTTCTTTTCAGATAATTGTCCGCCTAAACTTCTTTTAAATCTTGCTAAACCTTCATTTAAAATTCCCTTATCTGTGGCAATCCCTAAATCTAAAATTTTATAACTTTCCTTTTGTGCGTATTTGTAAATACTTGACAATAAGGATATTGTTGGACTTATTTTTAAATAGTCTTCATGGTCAGCTAAGTAAAAAGTATATATAATGTCTGAATTAATTTTAATGGTAACGCCAATGGCTATTAATACATCAATATCATAAACTGAGAATATTTGGAAATTATCAGGGAATTTATGGAAGTGTTCTGTCAATTGTTCCAAAGTCATCGTCATCGGACGGTTTTTTCGTAATCGAGAATTAGCAATGAAAGCATGAATTGTTAAGAAATCAGGATTTAGTTCTTTGTTGAAGATTAAACCATTTCTTATTGATTTTTTAAGTAATTGCTTGGCTCTTGGAGAAACAATAGTATCTAAAAAAGATTTTTCGGCAATATCAATTTCGTAATTATGTTCTGTATATTTTATTTGGAAATGTAATTTCTGAAGGCAGTTTTCAAGAATATATTTTTGTTGTACCGATAAATATTTTTCAGGATATGAATTGATATGGATTTCAGAAATATTTTTTGAAATAAGAAAAGATACAACTTGTTCTAAGAATTGATGTAAAGAAATTTCAGAAAGAGATTCACTAAATTCTATTCCTCCAAAAGTTGCTCTGAGAGGAGAGTAGGCAATTTTATTGTTGATAATTACGCTAAACCGTGCCTCAATCGTTTGAGAATTAATATTTTGCCAATAAAAAGTAAATAAAGTATCTCCGCCTTGATGTTCTAAATGTTGAATCTCATTAAAGAAATATTCCTGAAAATTAAAAGAATTATCAGGAACAGGATGAGCATTTTCGGAGATAATTAATTGATATTTCATGAGTTGATTCATAAAAATAAAAGGATTCCAAAATTAGTTTGAAATCCTTTTATTGTCCCTTTCTAAATGTTTTATTTTCTAAGGAATGTATATTTGGAGTCCTGCTTGTAGTGCAAATACTCCAATTGAAGGACCCATTAAATTGGAGGTTGCTCCATACGGAATACCTCCTAATGAATAGCTATTTCCATAGGTTGCTATCATGTCAATACTAACATTTTTGCTTAGAAAATTAGCTAATCCAGCACCTAAATTATAACCAGCACTTCCTCCATTGGTATTAACTGTAACTTCTCCCAATAAAAAAGGCATAGCAGGTTTGTTATTATTGAAATAATAGCGAGCCATTGGTCCAAGAATTGCAGCTCCTGTATTTGATGAGTTTACATAAGTTATTTTACCACCAATCGCAATATTGGGAGTAACCATATTTGCAGCCGAAATTGAACCTAAAAAGAGTCCATTTGAATACGATTGACTTGCGTATTTGGTTGAAACATTGATATAAGAAAGATTGCCACCTAATAACCAAGTCCCTTTCTCAAGATATGTGTTTTCATCTTTTTGAGGGGATTCTTTAGCTTGACCATTAGAAATAATAGGAGTGACGAAAAGGCATAAAGCCACGAAGATTTGTTTTTTAAACATGGTATGAGAGTTTAAGATGTAAGAAAACTTTAATTGAGGATATTTATAGAGTAGGGACAATAGGTAAAGTTTTCAGAAGGCAAGATATAATTTCTTACTTAGCAGTTGTACTTTTGTAGTATAAAATGCTAAAATAGATTTATCAAAAGGTAAACCTTATTCTAATAATTTGTGTTAGAAAAAATAAAAGCAAAGATTTGGAAACTCAACAACCTCCTCAAAATAAAATTATAGCATGGCTCAAGCGACTTGGTTGGGCTGGTTTTTTCTTTTTCTTGATAAAAGGCGTAACACTTTATATTGTTTTGCCATATCTAATTGCAAAAGGTGTAATTAGTTGTGATAAATAAGGTTTTAGGTTTAAGAAGTGGAAAAGCTATCTTAAACCTAAAACCTTACCACTACTTCACTTCTTCAGCACCCGTTGTAGGTTTTATTCCTCCCATTAAATCCTGTAAAAACTTCTCAATATCAGGGAATTGCTCTTTTAAAGCTGCGGCACCTTCCGTTTTTAATTTCTCAAAATATTCTGGTGCTTTATCAATAGCACCTTCTGCTTCAGTTTTCAATTGAGACGCTTTATCTTTCAAATCAGCAAGCGTTTTTTCGCCTTCTTCTGTTTGTAAATATTTGTTGAGGGCAACGCCTGCGGCTGCACCCAAAAGAAATGTTGCAATGTGTTTTGCGTTTACTGACATGGTTTTATGGTTTAAAAATTAACTCCTGATTTTTCTAAATATTGTGAAATATTAAACTTAATTCCATCTATAATTTCAATGTCTTTCGACCAATCTATTAATAGCCAATCTTTGCCTTGTTCTGCCACAATAACCTTTTTTGAAGCCGATAAAACCCAAATAACTTTCTCAACTCCCCAAGATAATAAACGGTCAGTTTTTTGATAAATATAGGTTTGTTCCGTAAAATCAGTGGTATCAATACTGACATCAATTTCAATGTCTATTTTGGGAGGAACATCTAAATAATGAGTGTCAATCTTAGAAATAGGCAATTTGTTTTGCTCATAAATCATCACATCTCCCGAAAGGTTATTGTTTACATCAAGGTGCATTCCACCCTCTCCAGTAAATACAAAATACTGATTTTCATCTAATTGGCGAATTAATAAGTATGAAAAATAGCGTAAAATAAAAACCTGTAATCCACTTGCACCCATAATACTTTCTAATGTTTTTTCTTTCCGTAAAACTGCTTTATAGCCTTTATAATAGATAGGAATACCGTTCAATATCTCTTTGATGAGATAGGCAGGTACTTTCCGAGGAACTTTTCTTTGTGCGGTACTTGTCATAATATTGCGTGTAAATTTTATTGTGAATTTACGATTTTTTCAATGATTTTCACGGCATGGATTCTTGAATTTTCAATAAATAATGAGTGCGTATTCATCCCTCCACATATTACACCCGCAAGGAAAATGTTAGGTAAATTAGTCTCTTGCGTTTCATCATCGTAAGTCGGTTTCATAATTTCATCGGCTGATAGAGTGATGCCTATTTTACGTAAAAAATTGAGGTTTGGCTGATAACCTGTCATGGCAATTACGTAATCATTTTCTATCGTAACAATTCCTTCTGGTGTTTTTATATCTATTTCATTTTCACGGATTTCTGCTACTTCTGAATGATAATATGCTTTAATTGAACCTTCTAAAATACGATTTTCAATATCTGGTTTTGCCCAATATTTTACTCTGTTTCCAATCCCCGCATCACGAATAATCATCGTAACTTCAGCACCTTTTCTCCACGTTTCAAGAGCGGCATCTACGGCTGAATTATTCGCTCCCACAACTACCACTTTTTGCAAAGCATAAAAATGCGGTTCTTCATAATAATGGGTTACTTTTGGAAGGTTTTCGCCTTCAACATTCATTAAGTACGGAATGTCATAAAAACCTGTGGCAATTACGATATTTTTGGTTTCGTAGGATGCTTTTTTGGTATGAATGGTGTAAATGCCGTCTGATTTGGGCGAAATATTATCTACTTCTTCAAACAACTTCATGTTTAATTTACGGTGCAAAGCCACTCGACGATAATATTCTAAAGCTTCTGAACGAGTGGGTTTTGCGTTATTCGATACAAAGGGAACGTCGCCAATTTCAAGACGGTCTGACGTACTGAAAAAAGTCATGTTTGCTGGATAATTATACAGCGAATTGACCAAGCATCCTTTTTCTAAAATCAAATAATTAAGTCCTGCTGTTTGAGCTTCAAGTCCACACGCCAAGCCAATTGGACCACCACCGATGATAATTAAGTCGTACATTTTTTGAGGTAGGACAGTTTTCTAAACTGTCTTTTAGGATTTATCAACAGCTTGGGAAGCTGTTCTACTAACAAAGAAACGCAAAAAAAATCCCATCAGGTTCATTTCTGATGGGATTTTTCTATTTGAACTTGGATTTGCTTGATTAAGAGATTTTAAGATTTTACTTTGTTTAAACCTGGATTGTAGAAACTTATGATATCTGAATAACCCTAAAATCCTCTAATCAAATAAATCTAAGTTCAGACAATTACTCACTTTTTACCGAACTCGCTCCAGAAACATCTGATTTTACAGAGGGTTGCCCACGATAACGAAGAGAAGATGCACCGCTGGCTTCAACGGTCAATGTTTTTGACGCATTTACTTTTACAGAACTTGCTCCCGAAAGGTCAGCATCAATGTCACGAGCAACAAAATTGTAACAGTTTACATTACTTGCTCCTGACACATCATAATTCATTTTTGAAGTATTGCCGTTCATTTTGATTGACGACGCTCCCGAGCAATCTAAATTTACTTTATCAGCTTTAATGTTAATTTCTGAGTTAGAAGCTCCTGAGAATTTTAAAGAAACTTCTTCTAAATCATTAAATCCTGAGATTTTAGATTTTGTAGCACCCGAAAAATCTACCATTTTAAGCGTTGGCATAACAATGGTGAAAGTAACTCTTTTACGATTTTTGTTCCAACCCCAGCCTGTGCTACTGCGGTATTTTGCGATGAGTGTTCCACCACTAATTTTAACTTCTAAGTCTTCAAGGTCTTCTGCACGCTCAGCATCTACTGCTACTTTATAACTTGAACCCTGTGTTACATCAATCTGAAATGCGTTTGACATATCTAATTTGTCGAACCCTTTTAACGAATAATCTTTTCTGTTTTGAGCAACTAATAAATTTGTAACGAATAATAAAGTTACAAGAGCAAATAAATTTCGGAGGTTGAGTTTCATTTTCATATTGTTTTAGTTTATTTATCAGATGCAAGTTTAGAGATTAAGGTTGCATTAGGTTGGAAAATTGTTTGAACTATGATTTATTTGATTTAGCGATTTTAGGATTATCTTACTGAATGAAAATCCCACCATCTTTTAATCAAATAAATCATAGTTCAGACCTTATTCCTTCTCAACCGAGCCGCCTTCTTGTTGTACCGAACGACTTACAGAAGGTTCGCCACGATAGCGAATTTGTGCGTGAGAAAATGTTTTTGCTTCCATTTTTTCTTTCACGTTTATTTCTGCGGAGGTATTGTCTTTTGCTTCTACTTTTACCGAAAGTGCTTCAAAATCAAAGGCTTGTAATTTTGCATTTGAGGCTAATTTTGCCGTTAATGATTGTGCATTTCCGCTAATATTTAACGAATTATTATCAGATAAATCAACCGTGAAATTGTCAGTTGAGAAATTATGAATTGAACTTTCTCCATTTCCGCCTTTCATGGTGATGCCTTTTAAAGTTGGCATTGTGATATGAACTTCCAAAACTCTATTGTCTTTTTGTTCAATATTTAAGGTATTATTGGCAACAGAATATTTAAGTTGGTCGAGGTTTTCAACACCGCCAACTTCCACTTTAAATTCTCCGCCCTGACGAATAATGATATTGCATGAACCATTTTGTCCGTTCGTTTTTACGTATTCAAAACCTTTTACATCAAGTGTTCTGATAGGCGTTCCTGTTGTAAAATCGTCCTCACGGTAAGTATTATCATTGTTTTCGTCTTCAACCTTAATAATTCTATTGATACAAACCAAATCACCCTCTTTAGTGAATTTCCAAAGTGAACCTTTAAATTTATCACCTTCGGCATCTTCCCAATATTCTCTTTCAATGGAATTGTCGATAAATTCTGCAAATCCACGAGTCATAGAAAATGGTTTTTCGTAAGGAATATAAACCTTCATTCTGATGTGTTGGTCACGGAAACGAGCATTGTCTTTAAATTCTAAGCGGTCATCAAATTTCAAGATGGAATCTTTTTGAACAATATTATAGCTAACCGCCAAAGCATTTTTTTCAGCTTCTTGTTTGTCTGGGCCATCAGCTCTAAAGACCTGCTCAACTCTGATATTTGTGCCATCGTAGCCAATTATTTCCGTTGAAGGCTCCCAATCTTGTCCCAATCCTGTATAGTTAAGCTCAAATAATGGGGTTTTAGGGTCAATTGTATAGTTGGTAATTCTTTCAATTGATGCGGTTTTAGCAAAATTACGAGCGTAACGTACGCCTGTGTACATAGTTGTGAGAAGTCCGACGATGAAAACACCTAAAGCACTTTGCCAAACAGTTGGCGTAAATAGATTTTTGCGAATCAACAGTGATAAACCCGCCCAAGCAACCACAAATGCAGGAACTGCTGAGGCTAAAAATGCACCAATTAGCATTAATGGAGAAGCATCACGACCAATTAAACCTACTGGAACGTGGTCGCCAAAATAGATATTGGCATTTTCTAAAGCCGTCATTCCCACAAAAAGAGCGAAGAATAAAGCTACAATGAAAACTACCCCCACAAAGGTCATCATACCACCAATGAAAACTTTTCCTGCCGAAATCAAAAACTCTGCAAAAGGTCCTAAAGCTTTGAAAACCTGCGAGATAATTCTGAAAGGCAATAATAAAAGTTTCGTTACAGAATCTTCTGGTTTGTTTTCAACATTAAATGTTTTCTTGATGTTCGACTCGATATTTTCAAGTGTAATCGGTTCGCCAGACATTTGCATTTTGTCCGTCAATGTTTTTGCTTCTGGAGCTATTGCCCACAAAATCAAATAGATAACAATTCCAGAGCCGAAAATAAAGATACTTAAAACTGATACAAAACGTAGCATTCCCAAATCCCAACCTGTGTATGAGGCAATTCCGCTGACAACACCGCCCAATACTTTTCCGTCGGGATTACGGTAAAATTTACGAATACGGTCGTCTTCTTCCAACATCGCATTGGCAGGAAACGCAATCCAGCAAGCAATGTATAAAACGAACGAAATTCCTGATAAAACCCCCGCTGTGATTGGTCCAATTCCTAAAAACAAGAATAAAAATGCCAAACGAACCCAAAGTGGGTCGAAGCCCAAATTATAAGCTAAACCTGCACAAACACCACCTAAAATTTTACGTCGAGTATCACGGTATAATTTTTTAGGAGCGGAGTAATGTTTATAATCAAAAGTCTGTTTATGTTGTTGATTATGAGGTTCTTCAGTAGTTGTTGATTCTGAAGCGTTGCTCGGATTTTCTTGTTTCGTTTCGCCTGCCATTGCCAAATCTTCATCTTCTTCGATGGCGGCAAAGTCAGAAACTGAACCCATTGAGGCAATTAAACCTTCTACATCTTCCAAAGAAATAGCTTGTTTGTCCTCAGATTTTTGTTTGTCCCAAAACTTTTCGGCAATGCGTGCTTCAATGTCCTCAACGATTTCTTTTGAGCCTTCGTAAGAGGAAAAATATTTCTGAATGGCTTTCAGATAGGCATTCAATTTATCGAATCCGTCATCTTCGATATAAAAAACGATGCCTGCGATATTGATTGATATTGTCTTTTTCATTGGAGTATTTTTAAATTCTCAATTTCAAATGTTCATTGAATTATTTGAACACTGAGCATTGAACATTGTGGATTGAAAATTTTACGCTTGACCTTGGTCTTGTTGATGATGATGATGAAATGAATCTTGGATTATTTGAGCAACAGAGGCTTGGAGGTCTGTCCATGTTTCCTCAAATTGTGTCAGAAAGACTCTACCAGTGTCTGTCAAAACATAGTATTTTCGAGGAGGTCCAGATGCCGACTCAACCCATTTATAATCTAAAAGTCCTGAGTTTTTTAGGCGGGTAAGTAGCGGATATAATGTGCCTTCCACAACCATAATTTTTGCCGAAGTGAGTTCTTCAAGCATATCAGAGGCATACACTTCACCTCTTGAAATAATGTGCAGAATGCAGAATTCAAGAATTCCTTTTCGCATTTGCACTTTGGCGTTTTCTAAATCCATATTAATTAACGGTAAATGGTGAACGGTTGACGGTGAATAAGCATTAACTTAAAACCTCAAAAATGTATTTAAAAGATTCAATTTTTTCATTTAAAACACTGATAATTAATTAGATTGCTTTACTCGCTTTTCGCAAATCGCTCTTCGCTTATTATTTAACTAACCTTTTTTTCTTAAATTATTATTACAAAGATATAATAAGGTACTATGTAAAGCAAGGTACTATAAGAATAAATTATCTTTTATGGATAAATGGTAGAAATTGCAGGATTAAAGGTTGATGAATATTTTGTTTTTCTTCCAAAACAAGATTTCAAACTTGAATATGTTAATTTTGCGGTGGTCTAATAATATTCTGAGAATAAAAATTATGTTGTATAAGTCAATATAATTTCAAAAAGGAGAAAATGGTAACTGAAAATATACAATCAACAACGCAAGCCTTGCCAGTCATGGAGGCTTTTTATACACTTCAAGGAGAAGGTTTTCATCAAGGACGTGCCGCCTATTTTATCCGTTTGGGCGGTTGTGATGTTGGTTGCCATTGGTGCGACGTAAAGGAATCATGGGATATAAACGCCCATCCAAAATTAAGTCTCGAACAAATTGTGGAGGAGGCTTCTCAACACCAAGGACGTTTGGCAGTGGTGACGGGCGGCGAACCACTCATGCACAATTTAGAAGAATTGACAACTGCTTTACATCAAGCAGGTTTTGAAACCAATATTGAAACCTCTGGCGTATGCGAGCAAGTGACAGGTGATTGGGATTGGATTTGTTTTTCACCGAAGAAATTCAAAAAGCCCAATCCAGAAATATACCCAAGAGCCAACGAATTGAAAGTAATTATCTACAATCAATCAGATTTTGAATGGGCAGAAAGTTTTGCGGACGTAATTTCTTCAAATTGTATGCTGTATCTACAACCTGAATGGAGTAGGATGGAAACGATGTTACCCGAAATAATTGAGTACATCAAGAACAATCCGAAGTGGAGAATTTCGTTACAGGTGCATAAGTTTATGGATATTCCATAGAACATCTATTTTTGAATATTAATCAAATTTTATGAAGCAATTTTTGCTATTTTTTATCGTGTTTACTACTCATTTTTCTTGGGGACAGGAAGAGTTTAGAATACGTGTATGTGAAAACTATAAAGATGGAAAAGGTTTAAAAGATGTAAGTATTCGTATAGATGGAATTGGAAGTGTATCCTCAGATAATGATGGATTTGTAGTGTTTCCAAATCTTAGAAAGTCTCATAATAAGGTTACTGGTGATGTTATAAAAATTACTACCATTATTAATGGATACTCCGTTGTTAATAGCCTTGAAACTACTTCTTACACATTAAAAAAAGATAGAACCGCATTTTTGGAAATAATTCTTTCAAAGGATAAAGTGAGAGATCTATTTGCATCTAAATATTATCAGCGACAAGCATCCTTTACAATTGATGCTAAACAATCTGGACAAATAGAAAATATAACCAATGTTGTTAATGATTATTTAAAGAAAATACAAACGTTAAATGATAGTCATAAAAAAGAAAAAGATGCTCTTATTTTCAAAATTGATTCATTAAACGATATAATTACTAAAATTCATATTCAACGTGAAAATCAACTTGAAACAGCTCAAAAAATAGCAAGTTTATTATCAAGTATTCCACCAAATGTAGATGACGACGTCCTTAAAAATGCTTATAGTCTTTTTATAAAGGGTGAATTTGAACAATCTCTGAAAGTTCTTAGTAATGAAAATCTTGAAAAAGATAGACTTGAATATTTGCAAGAAGAAAAATTAGCTGAATTACTAAAAAGAGATGCTTTTAAAAAGAAGAGTATTTACATCCAAAAATGTTTATTTAAAGCAGACTTATCGGAACTTATATATGATTTCAAAGGTACAGAATTCTGGTATAAAAAAGCATACGAAGCTGATTCTAATAATATTGATGTTCTAATTAATTTTGGTAATTTTTGGAATAATCAAAATGAATTTGAGAAGTCGAAACCTTTATATATTAGAGGATTAGCTGTAAATCCTGACAGTTCCTTTAAGGCTACGCTATTACATAATTTGGGTAATTATTATATCCATGCTGATGACAAAGATAGTGCACTAATTTGCTTCGAGGCTTCATTAGCAATTAGAAAATGTTTTGCTTTTTATAATCCAGAATATCTTCCAAGTGTTGCTAATACACTGAGTAGCATTGGAATTGTATATCTCAATGAAGAAGAAGATGAAAAAGCACAAAAATATTTTCAAGAAGCATTTGCTTTATATGAAAGTCTTTTAATTGTTGACCGAAAGAATAGATACAGGTATTTGCTGGATGTTGCGAGAAGTTCAAACCATTTAGGTAGCATTATGATTGGTCGAGGGAATAAGGTTGCAAGAGAAAAACTTCAATATGCCTTAGAAATATGCGACTATTTAGAAAAAGAAAAGCCTTCTACGTTTAATACAGATATTAAGGCTTTAGTTTTAAATAATTTGGGTTCATTATATGCAAATCTTGAAAAATGTGATTCATCAATAATCTATCTTGAAAAATCTTTGAAAATAAAAACTGAGTTAGCGAAAAAGAATCCAAGCGGTTATGAAAAAGACCTTATTGAAATCTATTTGAATTTAGGAATTTGTAACGAAAAAATTAAGCAAAATAATAAAGCTGAAATCAACTATAATCAAGCATTAAATATTAGTAGAAAATTGTTCTTATCTAATCCTATACCTTATGCTAAAAAACATCATATATTACTCGATAATTTGAGTCAATTTTACCTAAATATTCAAAATAAAGAACAATTGCACAATGTATTTGAACAAAGTTTAAACGATTTTGATTTTTTAGAAAAAAAAGATTCTATTAAATATTTAGAAATAAAAACTCAATTTATACACCTATACCAAGTTTTTTGTTTCAGGGATTCTACAGAATATAGTAAGTTGATAGATTTATTAATTATGATGGTTAATACTTATGAAAAAATAGCATTAACTAATCCGAATTCAACTACTCAAAATGATTATTGGCAACGTTCTTATGAAATTATAAAAACATTTCCTGAGATTATAAAAGATGACTCTACCGCTACTCGTAGAGTTTTATTACAGAAAGAAATTGTTCATTTCTTTAAAATTAAGCCTTTTAAAGAACCAAAAATATTATCTTTAAATCTTAATAATTTGTCTTGGTATCAATTATTAGCAAAGGATTTTAAAAGTGCTGAACAATCTGCAAGAGAAAGTTCTTTTGCTAATAATCAAGATACGTCAATAAATTCAAACTTAGCATTTGCTTTATTATTTCAAGGTAAGTTTGAAGAATCTAAAGCAATTTTTTCTAAAATTGATATTCAAACTGAAAAAAGATTAATTTTAAGGGATTTGCTAATATTTGAAAGAAAGGGTATTACTCATAAGGAGGTTAGTAAAATCCGTAAAATGTTAGAGAAATAATAAACCCATTTTCAAATACCCTAATCTTGTTAAACAGTATGCCAAAAATTTCATCTAAATTCATAATTAGTGCAATAATAGGAATAGGATTACTTATCTGGTTGACATATTTTTTAAGAGAAAATATATCCAATTCTCTCCAATATTTTATTACAATTGCTATTCTTTCATTATCATCAGGGATATTAGCAACAACAATTTCAGGTAAAATAATTTACAATGATGGCAAAATATATGCAACGCATGGATTAGCGGCTTTTATGGTCATTTTTTCAAGTGGACTGTGGTTTTGGTTCTATAATAAAAATGATTCCTCATCTTTCAATTATAGCATCTTCTTAGAAAATAAAGATGGAGATTCACCTTTAAAAAATAGTAAAATTAATTTTAGGTATGGAACTGCTAATAATCCATACGATATTGATTCGAAAGGAGGAATATCAATTCCAAGTATTGCTGCAAAGTATAAAGATGGAGAAGCATATATTCAATTACCTTCTGATGGGGATTGGCAGTTTGATAATGGTACTAAAAAAGATACTATAAAGCTTAGGGAGGAGAAAGCTACATTAATTATTGAACCTGAAAGTTCTCGTTGCTGTCTGAAAGGAAAGATTTGGTTTGCAGATAGAAGAAATCATATTCTTGAAGGTATTACTATCGAAGCAGGAGAGTCTAATGTAAAGACAGACGTAAATGGCAAATTCATTTTATTGTTACCCGAAAAATTAAGATTGGAAAATAATATTAAAATTGAAGCATTTATTGGCAAGTATAAAGGAAGTATTTATGGAAATACTGCATCAATCAATGACATAAGACTGGAATTAACAAATAATTAAAGAGAATTAAGAATGAATAGTTTGTATGTAGATTTAAAACAATACAAACCAAAAAATCTCGTTAATTCAAAGTTCAAAGACAATTCCAAAAGAACTATGAAAATCATTTTTAGCCTATTCTTTTTAGCCTTTTTATTGCCCAAAATTTATTCTCAAGTTCCTCTTTCGTCCAATAATAAAAAAGCCATTGATGCCTATGAAAAAGGTATGAATGCACTTCAAAACCGCAATATTGAAATGGCTTTTTCAGAATTTGAGGAAGCCATTGAACGAGATAAATTATTTGCTGAACCGTATTTTCAATTAGGGAAATTATATGAACAAAATCGTCAATTTGGGAATGCGATTTTGAATTATGAGAAATCAATTAATTCTAATGATGGTTCAAGCATTACGATGAACGCTATTCAAAACGTAGCTAATTTGTATGTAAAAAAAGGCGATTATGAAAGAGCATTACCTTATTTGAGAAGGTACATGGAAAGAATGAAAACGAGTTCTGGGTATCCTACCAAGCGAGTTACAAAGCAATTGGAAAATTGTCTCTTTGCTTTAGAAATGAAAAATAAACCTTTAGTTATCAATCCTTTAGAATTACCCAAAACGGTCAATAGATTTCAATCTCAATATTTTCCTGCCCTTACTGCCGACCGTGAAACGCTCATTTTTACGGGAAATCAAGATAGTGAGGAGAATCTGTATGTTTCTACTAGAAAAGATTCTGTTTGGTCAGCTCCAATCTCAATTTCTGATAAAATTAATACGCCACAAAACGAAGGAACTGCTACAATTTCTGCGGATGGTCGCACATTGGTTTTTACTTCTTGCGGAGGTCGTAAAGGTTTTGGAAGTTGCGATTTATTCATTTCTTATAAACAAGGAGAAAATTGGACTTCACCCCAAAATTTAGGTTCAAATATTAATTCTAACGAATGGGAATCTCAGCCTTCATTGTCCGCCGATGGTCGCACATTATACTTTGTTTCGGATAGAAAAGGTAGTTTGGGAAAACGGGATATTTGGGTTTCTAAAATTGATTCGACGAATGCTTGGGGGAAAGCTGTTAATTTAGGCACAACCATTAATACTATCGAAGACGACCTTTCGCCTTTTATTCATGCCAACGGAAAAACGCTTTTTTATTCGTCCGAAGGACTCGTGGGAATGGGCGGTTTAGATTTGTATTTTTCTGAAAATCAGAATGGTAAATGGACAAATCCCGAAAATTTAGGTTTCCCTCTTAACACCCACGAAGACCAAGTTGCTTTGTTTATTACTGCCGATGGCAAAAAGGCCTATTATTCTTTGGAACGTGACCAAGATGATAAATATCGTCGGGCAAAGATTGTAGAAATTGACGTTCCAGAAAGTTTACAAGCAAAGTTTAGAGCAACATCGTTCTTGAAAGGAACAGTTTATGATGCTCAAACCAAGCAAAAATTACAGGCAGATATTGAGTTGATTTTGTTGAAAAATAATGAATTAGTGGGCAAAATAAACTCAGATTCGCAAACAGGAACATACACTTCCGTATTGCCGAGTGGGGGAGAATACGCCGTTTTTGTGAGTAAAAAAGGCTATTTTTTCAAGAGTTTAAATTTTGATTTTTCCGATAAAATTGGTCGGGATAAAGTGCTTGATATTCCGCTTGAACCTATCAAGCAAAACGCCAAAGAAATTCTAAATAATATCTTTTTTGATACGGCAAAATGGGATTTAAAGCCCGAATCAACCGTTGAATTGGATAAATTGGTGACTTTACTCAAAACAAACCCTGATATACCTATCGAAATTTCTGGACATACCGACGACGTTGGAAAAGATGCTGATAACGTAATTCTATCACAAAAAAGAGCAAAATCAGTGGTGAATTATTTGGTTGAAAAAGGTATAAATCCTACCAAAATGAAATCGGAAGGTTACGGAAAAAATCGTCCATATTTACCCAATACTTCTGACGAAAACCGAAAATTGAACCGTAGAATAGAAGTGAAGTTTTTGTAAAATGAATTTTGAAAGTTGTTAACTTTTAAGAAAGTTAGCAACTTTGGCTATTAAAATCTAATATTAAAATTACCTTAAAAACGGACTCAAATCACTGTATTTGAATCCGTTTTTCTATTTAATTGCCTAATTTTGAGGGTAGTTCGTAACGCAGACTTTAGTCTGTATAATCATTTACAGACTAAAGTCTGTGTTACTTTTAATAACGCACAAATTAAGCAGATGAAAATTTTAGTAATTGAAGACGAAGTAAAAACGCTACAACTCATCAAACAAGGTTTGGAGGAACAGCAATGGGAGGTTGATATTGCCTACGATGGTTCGATGGGTTTTCAGTTGGCAACTCGTCATCAATATGCTCTAATTATTTCTGATATTATCCTACCGATGCTCAACGGTTTGGAACTCTGCAAAAAACTTCGCCAAGAAGGCGTCGATACGCCAATTCTTCTCTTAACTGCTTTAGGAACTACCGACGATAAAATTACGGGATTAGATGCTGGAGCTGATGATTATTTAGCTAAACCATTTGAATTCAAAGAGTTAATGGCAAGAGTTCGTGCTTTAACTCGCAGAATGGGAAGTATTGTTCATACAAATTTGTTGAAAGTTGCCGATTTAGAAATGGATTTAGATACTAAAACCGTTGTACGTGCGGGCAAAGAAATTCCATTGACAGCCAAAGAATTTACTTTGTTAGAATATTTTATCCGTCATCAAGGTCGAGTAATTTCTAAGGTTGAATTAGCCGAAAAAATCTGGGATATTACTTTTGATACAGGTACCAATGTGATTGAAGTTTACATGAATTTTTTACGTAAAAAAATTGATAAAGACTTCGATACGAAATTACTTCATACACAAATAGGCATGGGTTATGTACTAAAAATTGTCTCGTAATGCTCAACATTCGCTCACGACTTACTTATCAATTTATGGCATTGGCTACGGCTATTTTGCTGATTTTTTCTGTGGGCGTTTATTTTTTTAGCAGATTATATCTTGAAAAACGCTTTTACAAACGTCTCCAAGAACGTGCCATTACTACCACTACGCTACTTTTTGACCTCAATGCTGCGGATACAACGGTTATGAAATTGGTCAATATTTCTGACCGAGAATTACTCACTGATGAAAGTATTGCCGTTTATAATGAACGCCTCAAAAAAGTTGTTTTCTCTGCCAATCAAGCAAATTCATTGACAGCCGAAGTATTTATTCCACTGCTTCAAGGCAATCCCCAAACTATTTACAAGCGTTTTAATCAGTACCAAATTATTGGCGTAAAAGTAAAAAATGGTAACGATACCAATTGGGTTTTTGTGAGTGCCATTGATACGAACGGTAACGATGCTTTGGAAGATTTACGGAAAATTCTGCTTGTCATGATTTTGGTCGGAATCCTTTTATTAGGGATTTCGGGCTGGTTTTTTGCTGATAAAGCACTCGCTCCAATGTCGGGAATTATTAAACAAGTAAATCAGATTTTTCCAGACAATATTGAAAATCGAGTAGAACACCCCAACCGTTCAGATGAAATTGGTTTGTTGGTTGCCACTTTCAATCAATTGCTCGACAGAACGGAAGATGCACTTGTCATGCAAAAAATGTTTATCGCCAATGTCTCGCACGAGTTGAAAAATCCATTGACAAAAATTTATTCTCAAATTGAAGTTACTTTATTGCAAAAACGAAACGTAGAAGATTATGAACAAGACTTTCGGTCGCTGCAACAGGATACCAGAACGTTAATTCAACTAACGAATACTTTATTGAATTTGGCAAATACCGTTGTTAGTCCAGATAGTATTCAAAAAGCCCCAATTAGAGTTGATGAATTACTTTGGGATGCTAAAATGCAATTGAAAAAATGGCATGATGATTATGTAATTGAGCTAAATTTCAACGATTTCCCTGATAATGAAGAGTTACTGATTGTACAAGGAAGTGAGGCTTCTTTGAAAATTGTATTCATGAATTTAATGGATAATGCTTGTAAATTTTCGGAGAATAATTCTGCCAAAGTTGATTTCTCTGTGACAAATACTCACATTATCATTCAAGTCTTTAATAAAGGTGCTGTCATTCCAGAAGCTGATTTACCGTATATTTTCCGACCTTTTTACAGAAGCAACGCCACCGCAAAAGCTGCTCATGGACACGGTGTTGGACTCGCCATTGTGTCTCAAATTCTTCGTTTGCATCAAGGCGAAATCTCAGTAACTTCCGTAAAAGAAGGCACAACGTTTAAGGTTGTGTTGCCAAATCAGTCAAGTAGTGGCGAATAGTATTTGCCAGTAGAATTATACAATTGGCGAATGCTATTCGCCACTACCTAATAATTTATCATGCTCAGCTACACTTTAAGCTAATTTTAATTTGGCTTTAACCCCTCTTTAACTTCCATTTTGTTGATTTGTATTGTAAAACAAAACCATCTCAAAATCAACTCAACATGGAATCTAACAACAATCAAGGTATTTTTAAAATTGCCATTGGCGTATTAATTGGAGTAGTCGCTTTATTAAGTTATTTGTTCATGGGAGCAAGAAACGAGACTTTTGAACTCCAAAAATCATTAACTACTAAAGTTGAAGAATTGTCATCAACTCAAATTAAACTTGATTCAATTTCACGTGCATTAGATACTAAAATTGCCGAAGTGAAACAATTAGGTGGAAATATTAAAGAATTAGAAAACGTAAAAGCTCAATTAGAAGCAGATAAGAAAAAATTGAAGTCAGATTTCAATTTCTCAGTGGCTAAATACGATGCAAAAATCAAAGAATACGAAAACTTCTTAGTAGTAAAAGATGATGACATCAGAAAATTGAAAGAAGAAAACGGTACTCTTTTGGCTCGTACAAAAACACTTGAAGAAGAGAAACAACAAGTAATTACTGAAAATACAGGTTTGAAAACTGAGAAAGAAGGCTTAACACAAACGGTTGCTTCTTATACTGCTCAGAATGACGATTTGAAACGTAAAGTAACTTTAGCAACTGCCATGAAAGCAATTAATGTACAAGTGGCTGCAATGGCATCTAATGGAAAACTTCGTGAAGGTGGATTGTATAAATCTTCAAAAGTTGACCGTTTGAAAATCTCATTTATCATGCCTTCAAATCCTGTTGCTGAGAAAAACACAAAGGATATTTTTGTAAGAATTCTTGACCAAAATGGTGCAGTTGTTAGCGAAGACGGAAAAGGTGGAACATTGCAATTTGATGGAAAAGAAGTTGGATATAGCGTAAAACAAGGAATTCCATTTGAAAATAATGACCAAAAAGTAGATATTCTTTACGGAAAAGGTTCGCCTTACAAAGCAGGAAAATATAGCATTGAGTTATATTCAGAAGGTTTTAAGATTGGAAATGGAGCTTTTGAAGTAAAATAATGAAGCGTAATTTTTAAGTCCTAAATAATCTTTCTCTCGCTCAAAAGCTAAAGATTTATTATTTAGGACTTATTTCTTTTTTGATAAAATAAATTCCCCAAAATATGTTGCCGTCAATTCATCATTATAAAAGTTTCCTCTTGCAGTTTTGCAAAGAGTTGTCAAGAGGTACTTTTGATGGATTAAAAAACGCATTTTACTTCTTTAATCAATATCCAAAAGCCTATTCTTGCTTAATTTACCTTTTCGTTTCGATGTCCTTTTGCTACCATCCCATTTTCAATCATTGGATAGCAGGTTTCATCATGATGTCTTTGCCTTTTGCATTAATCCTTGCCACATTTGCCTTTGTTTATTTATGGCTTAAAAAACAAAAAATGATGGCTACAATTGGTATTGTGTGGGTTTTATGTGCCTTGCCAATTCTTAAAAGATTTGTAGGTATTAGCAACGAAAAGACACAAAATATTACTACCAATTCTTTAAATGTATTGAGCTTTAATAGTGAAAGTTTTTCAAGATTTGCAGACAATAATTTAACTGATTTGCAAGCAGATATTGCCTGTTTTCAGGAATATTCACCTAACCAACAAATTGAAAATCAGTACAATAATAAAGTGGTAAAATTGACCAATTTCTCAGCAGATAGAGCGGTTGGCTTAGCCATTTTTACCAAATATCCCATCGTGAAACAATACGCTAAAATTTGGGATAGAGAAAATGCTCCTAATATCAATGGCTTTATTTGTATGGATATTGTTTACAGAAATGATACTGTCAGAATTGTAAACACACATCTTTGGTCGATGGGAGTGAGGATAAACAAGGCTTTTGATGCCTTCAAACAAGGAGATGTTAAACGTTTCTTTTTTGAAATTGCCGATACCATGACACGTTTGAAAGAAGGTTTTAATGCTCGTGATGAACAAGTGGCGGAAGTAGAATCTTACGTAGTTGGTAGTAAATACCCTGTTATTATTTGTGGAGATTTTAATGAAACGCCATTCAGTTATACTTATGGTAAATTGAGTTTAAATTTCAGAAATGCCTTTGAAGAAGCTGGACAAGGACTTGGCTTTACGCTCAATCGTCATCCGTATTGTGTGCGGATTGACCAACAATTTTTTAGTTCAGATTGGCAAGTTCAATCTTGTAAAACCATTCCAACTATTAATTTCTCCGACCATTTTCCTGTAATGGCTCAATATATTTTGAAAAAACCGAGTATTGCTTCAATGGCTTTGGTAGCTCAACGATAATTTTAATCAAAGCAACTCATTAAATTTGTCATTAATAAATTAGACCCAAATTTAATGAATCTGAAAGACACGCTTCCCGAATACAATTCTCAGGCTGAAACCCAAAGAATTCTTCATTGGATTGATGGTTCTCCACAACATTTTGCGGAATTAATGGACGTATTTTTTGATGGAAATACTCGTAAAAATCAATATGCGGCGGGTATCATGATTCATTGTATCGACCGTTGGGATTTTTTGATAACACCTTATATCGAAAAACTCATTTTGAATTTACGAAGTGACGGGCTACACGATGCTATAAAACGCAATACGGTGAGGGTTTTGCAAAACATTGAGATTCCAGAAGATTTACATGGAATATTGGCAGAAATTTGTTTTACTTATTTGAGTAATCCTACTGAAGCGGTAGCCATTAAGGTTTTTTCGATGACAATTATTGATAATTTGACCCAATTTTATCCTGAATTAAAAGAAGAATTACACTTTATTTTGGAAGAACAATTCCCTTTTCAATCGGCAGGATTTAGGAGTAGAGCAGGTAAAATTTTGAAAAAGTAGCATAGGAATCCTTTCTGTGTCTTTAACACTTGACTACACTGCAAGGATTCCTGTGCTACTACCAAATAGTTTCTCCAGTTACCAATTCTTGACCATTTTGATTCAAGATTCGATGAATGAACCCATTTTCAATTGCTTGACTTTGCGTGGTTATTTTATCGCCAAAAACGCTTTCATTCTTAAAAATCATATCAATAGAACGAAGAGTACCATTATTTAAAATGTCGGTCGGAATACTTTCCAAAAGCCACTCTACATATTTGGTATTATTAACGTGTTGATTTGAGTCAATATCATGCCAGCGAATGTCAAATCGTCTTTCTGTTTCTACGTTACTGATTCCCAAAATCTTACCCGATACCTTCTCTACGTACTTTTCATTGGTATCAGTTGGCGTAATAGCACGCATCCAGTCGGGTACAGAGGTAATTCTTCGGCGTACAATATCCATCAATCCCCAAACGCTATTGGCTCTGATAATTTCGTTACCTTCTTGGTCAAAAACCTTAAAATCACGGTGATAAAAGTATTTGTCAATTTCTTGAACATAAGTTTTCACCGTTACGGTTTCGTCGTAATTGGGCAAGCGGTCAATCCAGATTTTTAAGCGTGAAAGTACCCAAGAAATATTATGTTGGGCGGATAAATCATGAACTGAAACTTTGGCTACGACCGAATGACGCCAAGCCATTTCTTGTAAAAGTCCATTAAGAGCGGGAATAGTTAATTTGCTGTGAGCATCAACTTCGGTAATTCTGATACGGTAAGATTCGGTAATAAATTCCATTAATAGTGGTTTTAGGAGTTAGGTTTTGGGTATCAGATGGCAAATTCTGAAATTAGTTTTAAAGATAATATCTATAGACTGAGAATACTAACCCCTAAAAACTAAAACCTAACCCCTGATAATCAATTTCCTTTTTTCAATTCTGACATAAATTTCTGACGAGAAATTCCTTCTGTTGGAGCATCTTGGTAGGCTTTTTTGTAATCGTCTCGTTTCAAATCTCCATTTTTCACCGATTTGATGAAATTCATCCATGCAAATGGGTTTGTCAATGCCATTATTGGACTTTGAACGAAATTTCTGTTTGCCATTCCATACGTCATTTGGTCAGAGAAGTTTCGGAAATTTCCTGCTCCACTCAAACCAGCTTGCAAAGCCAAAACATTCAGATTTGATTGCTCTAAATTTTTCTCTAAAGCTCTTCTGCCTGCTTCATTTTCCAATTTCATATCCAAAAATGCCTTTTTGAAAGCCTCTTCGGTATTGTATGGATAGACTTTTACTTCGGCTAATTGACGGATTTCCTCTGCCATGTGAATAATGGCACTTTGGGTCTGTTCTAAAATATATGGAATTATATAATATTTCTTCTTATAACCAACATAACTAAACACCAAACTATCTCCCGGATAAACGTACAAAGTGAAATTTCCTAAGTCGTCTGTCAATGCTCCTCTGCCCGACTGTGCGTTGAAAACGTAGGCATTGGGGAGGAATTCTGAGGTACGAGCCGCTACTACTTTTCCTTGAAATACTATTGAACCACTATTGTGCTGACCAAGTGCTGAAAGACTTAGGAATGTTGCAAAAAATAATGCTAAAAAGCTAATAGACAACTGTTTACGATTGACTGTTCTTTTTGTTTTTTTGCTGAATGATATATGTTGATTTTGTTTCGACATCTTAAAATAATATAGAAGAATGTAAACTTACACAAAATAAACGATGCTGATAATAAAATGGTTTGTCTTTAACAGATTTTAACGTATTTCTAATCTTTAGCGTAATTAAGGTATTAGTTTTAGGGCTTAGAAGATTATTAATTCCTAAGCCCTAAAACCCAATTCCTAACCCCTTTTATAGACAGCGACATAACTTATTAGAAGTAAAATTTAATAATTTGGCTCAACTTCCCGAAAGTTTTAAACTTTCGGGAAGTTCCAATTCCAATAAGTTATGTCATACTCTATATATGCTAAGAAAACAATTTCAAAAATGTAATAATGAATGGAATTGACAATAAAAGTCCATCAAAACGGTCGAGGAAACCACCATGACCCGGAATTGTTGAGGCTGAATCCTTAATTTTGATACTACGTTTGAAAAGTGATTCTACCAAATCTCCATAAGTCCCTGCTACTACAATGATTGCTCCACAACCGAACCATTGCCATGATTTAAGGTCTAAGAAATATTGAGATAAAACAAACGCAACAATCATTGAGGCTAAAAATCCACCTACACTACCTTCCCATGATTTTTTAGGAGAAACTCGCTCAAATAATTTTGTCTTGCCAAATTTTGTTCCTGCAAAATATGCTCCTGTGTCGCTCGCCCATAAAAGCAACAAACAACCCAGTGGACGTTGCCAGCTAAATCTGTACGTTAAAAATGCCAAAATAATAACCAAAGCAAACGGCAAAGCCACATAAATAACGCCCAAAAATGTATAGGCGATGTTTCTGAAAGGTTTATCGTCTTGAGCTTTGTATAATTTAATGAAAAAAATCAAAGTCATTAAAGGCGAAAGAATATAATAATTTGCCTCTGGAATAACGCCCTTTTCAATCAAAAATGTAATGGTAACCAACACAAAGCCACAAAATGTACCATAATAGGTAAGTGGTTCATTTCCGTTTAAACCTAATAACTTATAAAATTCTAATTGTGCCAAAATAGCAATCAAAGCGAAAAGTCCGTAAAACGTCCAGTCGCTAAAAACCATGCAAAATATTAGAAAAGGTACAGCAATAACCGCTGCAATAACCCGCTGTTGCAGGTTCGACATTGATTGTAATTTTGTATTCATTTAATGATTATGGTTAATATTTTCTCCGTAGAGACGTTGCCTGCAACGTCTAAATTATCGTAGATTTTTATAAATATCGTTAGACATTGCAGGTCAACCCAATTTGATTTCTATAAAACATAGCGTTAGACGTTGCAGGTAAATTAGACGTTGCAGGCAAATTAGACATTGCAGGCAAATTAGACGTTGCAGGCAAATTAGACGTTGCAGGCAACGTCTCTACATAAGACCTGCTTCGTTTTCTACTAAAAATTTGGCTAAAACGGCATTTTGAAGAGGAACGTGTACCTCACAAAGTCCAAATAAATAGGAGCTATCTTGTTTGTTCATAATGACAGCATCAATATTATGTTCATCAATTAAAAAGGCTTTTGCTAATTGAGCTTTTATTGGGCTTGTCGATTCATATATTTTTTTCCAATCGTTCATAAATTCAGAATTTTAAGCCTTATTTGTTTCGGAAACTCTATTCATCCAAAACCATCTCAATAATAAAATAGTAATAATTAAAGACCCTAACGCCATACTCAAAGGTACGGATTTTGTATCTTCAATATCTACATTTACCATTTTCATATCGCTCAGATAAGCCATGATAAGTGTAAAACCATTATTTACGATATGGGCAACAATTGGAATCCAAAGGCTTTTTGTCCAAAAATACAAATAACCAAACAATGCACCTAACAACATTCTTGGAACAAAACCAAAAAATTGGAAGTGAATAAAACTAAAAGTAAATGCTGAGAACCAAATAGCTACATGAGGATTTTTAGTAGCTTTTAGCACGATATTTTGTAGCACACCTCTAAATAAAAGTTCTTCACTAACACCTGCTAAAACCGCAACTACTACCAAAGCAACGATTAGTTGAGATATTGAATGAAAATCGGTTAAGAATTTAGTCAATTCGGCAGTAGCGTTTTCGCTATTTTTCATCGCTTTTTCAAGTCCTTTCCATGCTTCTGGCAATTTCATGTTCTGATTCATTTCAATAATCAGTGCATCAAAACCCATAAATCCAATCACCAAAAGAGCCACTAATACAAAATCAAGCGGTTTTGCTTCGTGGAAACTTAAAGCATGAATGCTTTGTTTTTCGATATAATACCAATAAAACAAAGAGGCAACGATAAACGGAAGAGGCGTTGAAAATGTTTGAAGTGCCATTACGCCATCGTACATATTTTGATATTCGTTGAGGTGCTTCTGAAATTCAGCGACTTGCTGAAGAGGCATTCCTGTCATATAAGAAAAGAAAGCAATGCCAATCATCGACCCAAGAGTCATGAATACGAAAGTGAAACCAACTAAAATTAGGATTTTAGAAAGCAGTGGACGTTCAGTTTGTGATTGAAAATTATCGAATTGTGTCATAATGGTTGTAAATTTACATAAAATTAGGGGTTTGGTGTTAGGGCTTAGGGGATAGTTTTATTGCAAAATAGATATTTCATCTCTAAATCCTAACAACAAACCCCTAACCCCCAAAGTTATGGTTAAAATAAAAGACATAGAATTAGGCGAATTTCCTTTGTTGTTAGCACCAATGGAAGATGTTTCTGACCCGCCATTCCGTGCTGTTTGTAAAGCAAACGGAGCAGATTTGATGTACACCGAATTTATTTCTTCGGAAGGATTAATTCGTGATGCTGCAAAATCAGTTCAGAAATTGGATATTTTTGAATACGAACGCCCTATCGGAATTCAACTTTTTGGTTCTGATGTTGAAACCATGCGTGTCTGTGGTGAAATTGCCACCAAAGCAGGGCCCGATTTGATTGATATAAATTATGGTTGCCCTGTAAAACAAGTGGCTTGCCGTGGAGCAGGAGCAGCGTTATTACAAGATATTCCTAAAATGGTGGATATGACAAAAGCCGTTGTTCAATCAACACATTTGCCTGTTACCGTAAAAACTCGTTTGGGTTGGGACGATACCACCAAGAATATTGAAGAAGTTGCAGAACGTTTACAAGACATTGGAATCGAGGCACTTACTATTCACGGGCGTACACGGGCTCAATTATACAAAGGTGATGCCGATTGGCGTTTGATTGCCAAAGTAAGAGAAAATCCAAGAATTAGAATTCCAATTTTTGGTAATGGAGATATTGATTCGCCCGAAAAAGCATTGGAATATCGTAATCGTTATGGAGTAGATGGCATCATGATTGGACGTGCTTCGATTGGTTATCCTTGGATTTTCAACGAGATAAAACACTTTTTCAAAACGGGTGAGAAATTAGCTCCACCAACTATCGACGACCGTATTGACGTTTGTAGAAAACATTTAGATTTTAGTATTCGTTGGAAAGGAAACCATGTGGGTATTGTAGAAATGCGTCGTCATTATGCCAATTATTTTAAAGGAATTTCGCATTTCAAAGAATTCAGAATGAGACTGGTAACTTCAATGAGCTACGAAGAAATCATCGGTATTTTAGACGAAGTGTCTGTATTTTATCAAAATGAAGAAATGTCTGTTATCAATTAATTGTTAATTTCTCATTATTACTTACCGTTACATTCCATCAAACCACCGATATTAATTGTAAATATTGGTGGTTTTTTCTATATTCGGATATGTTTCGATTAAAATATACCCTCATCATTCACCTGCTTGGGTGGCTACTTTTTTGGGCTTTGCCGTTCTTTTATATGTCGCAAGAGCCAAACAGACAAGGTAGTATCTTATTATCTCACAATTATTTACTTTTTATTGGGGTTTATTTGGCGGTATTTTATTTGAATACTCAGTTATTTATTCCGAAGTTATATTTCCAAAAACGCTATTTGCTTTATTTTGGAGTATTTATAGTGATGTTATTGATTGTAGGGTGGCTTAAACCTTATGACAATTTAATCTTTCAAAGATTTAATGACGTTGCACATCAGCCGATGTCAACACCCCCAGAATTTCATGGAGAGCATCGTCCAGAACCTCCTCAACATGAAGTGCAGCTTCGCTTACCATTTTTAGATATTGTCAGTATTTTTCTATTTTTTACGATATGGATGTTGGGAATGGCAATTACAGTAGCTTTGAAATGGCAATTGACCGAGAAAAAAGCCGTTCAAGCAGAAGCCGATAAAGTCACGGCAGAATTATCTTTTCTAAAAGCACAAATTAACCCTCATTTTCTTTTCAATACACTGAATAATATTTATACTTTGGCAACGATGAATCATGAAAATACTGCTCCAAGTATCATGAAATTATCGCACATTATGCGTTATGTAACGGATGAAGTTACCGAAGATTTTGTGCCATTATCCAGTGAAATAGAGTGTATTAGCGATTATATAGATTTGCAACAATTACGCTTAACCCCAAAAACTACCATAAATTTTGAAGCAAAAGGGAAAATTGAACATCAAGAAATTGCTCCATTAATTTTAATGACTTTTGTGGAAAATGCTTTCAAGCACGCTGTGAGTAATCGGGAAAAATCAGAAATTTTTATTAAAATTTGGAGTGAAAATAATACGATAAAATTTATTTGTCAGAATACTCTTTTTGCCCAAGCTCGAAAAGTTGAACGTACAGGAATTGGGATTCAAAACACAAAAAAGAGATTAGAATATTCGTATCCAGAAAGACATACTTTGAGCATTTCTCAAGAAAATGGGCTTTATATCGTTGAATTATCTTTGCAAAACTAAACCATGAAACTACGTTGTGTTGCCATTGATGACGAACCTTTGGCTTTGTCGTTAATTACTCAATATGTAGCTCAATTTCCTAAATTGGAGCTTGTTCAAACTTTCAATGATGCCATTGAAGGAGCTGAGTTTTTGGCAAATAATTCCGTTGATTTATTGTTTATCGACATCAATATGCCTGATATTACGGGGCTTGAATTGGTGGAAAATTTAACGGTAAAACCAATGATAATTTTCACGACGGCTCACAAAAAATTTGCTTTGGAAGGTTTTGAATTGGAAGCAATGGATTATTTATTAAAACCCATTGCTTTAGACCGTTTTAGTCGTTCTATTGGAAAAGCAATTGATTATTTTGAGTTGAAAAATGCCGTAAAAACAGACTCACCTCAGTATCTTTTTGTTAGGTCGGAGTACAAAATGGTGAAAATTGATGTCACCGATATTGATTATATCGAAGGATTGGTCGATTATGTGAAAATACATTTGTTGAGTTCACCACGTCCAATTCTTTCTTTAATGACCATGAAAGCGGTTTTAGAAAAACTTCCTGCCGACCAATTTAGCCGTATTCATCGGAGTTTTATTGTGCCAAATATCAATGTCAAATCAATTCTGAATAAAAAAGCGGAACTCATTTCTGGCAAAACAATTCCTATCAGTAATAGCAATCAGGATTTTATTGATGAATGGATGAAGAAATAAGTTTCATCGACAAATTGGCTGATTTAACCGATAAAATGCCTTATTTGAACAATGTATTCCTCTTTTCTTGCGTATTAACCAATACAAACAAAAACTTAAAAGGTTGTTTAAAATTTCAAGAAAAATAACCTAAAATCATTCTTAACCGATAGAATCATTTATTTGACCGATACATAACTTTTATGGAGGTATAATTTATTTCAGATGGGTGTATTCTTCAAAAACTATAATTATTAAAACATGAAAAGAGAAGAATTTTTAAAAAAAGGTTTTAACAGCCTTATCGGATTTGCGGCAGTTTTACCAATTTTGGATGCGTGCAAATCATCAAGCGTTGAGCCAACAACTACAACATCAGGAACAACCACAGGTACAGGCTCAACCAATGGAAGTTCTGCCAGCAATTGTACCGTTACAAGTAGCGAAACAGAAGGCCCTTTTCCTACAAAAACGCCATCAAGTTTAGTCATCAAAGATATTCGTTCTGACAGAACTGGCGTTGCTTTTGCTTTCACCATTACTATTAAAAATGCTAATAATAGTTGTGGCGTTTTGGCAGGTGCATTAGTGGATGTTTGGCATTGTGATAAAGACGGTTATTATTCTGAATATGGAGGAACGTCTATGCAACAAAAGGATTTTACAAGTGTACATTTCTTGAGAGGGCGTCAGGTAACTGATACCAATGGACAGGTTTCTTTTCAATCTATTTTTCCGGGTTGGTACCAAAGTCGTGCAACACATATTCACGTACATATTTATAACTCAGCGGGAAAATCATTGTTAGTAACACAAATTGGTTTCCCAGAAGCAAGTGATAGTGCTGTTGTAGCGGTAAATGCTTCGTCTGCCAATGGTTATACCAAAGGGATGTCTGGTTATACCTATAATGCTTCAGATAATGTATTTGCTGATTCTATGGCTAATGAAATAGGAACAATTACAGGAAGCGTTGCAGCAGGTTATACACTTACTCATACAATCGTTGTAAGTGCCTAAACGGATGATGATGGATTTAGAAACCCAAGCTCAAATATATTTAGCCGACCAGCGGGGCATCTCGCAGGTTGGCTTTTTTCGTAGTTTTCATACCTTCAATTTTGGTAATTATTTTCATGATAGTAGAGAGCCTTTCGGTAATTTACAGGTTTTCAATGATGATACCTTGAAGGCTGGAAATAGTTTGAAATTGAAATTGGATAAAAATTCAGAGGTAATAATTATGCCAATTGTAGGTGGACTTGAATTTCGTAACCCTTTAGAAGAAGGCTTTTTAGAAGCAGGTCAGATACAAGTTTTTTCTGCATTGGCTGAAACCGAATACGAAATTATTAATCCTTATGAAACGGAGGATATTAATTTTCTGCAAATTTGGCTGAATAATGCTTCGGTAGATTTTTCCCCAAAAATTGAAGTGAATACTTTTGATTTTGAAGATAAAAACCAATTACTACCCATTTTTTCAAAAGACAATCGAAAAGGCTTTATTGGAAAATATGACGGAAGAGAAAAGGAAGAAATTGCTTTAGAAAATTCAGAAAATAATGTATTTATTTTTGTTCTCAACGGAGCTTTTGAAGTTCAAGACCGACTGCTTCATGCAAGAGACGGTTTAGCTCTTTCTAATTTTGAAATGATTGATTTTGAGGCACTTTCCAATGATGCCATTATTCTGATATTGAAATTGTAGATTTAAGAATTGATAAAGATTTTTATGCACCTGTTTAAACTTTCTGTTTTGTGATAGTACATCGTTCTGTAAAATTTTAGGTTGAAGAATTCTAAAAGACTTAGTTGTAGCCAGATGTACCCAGCCGAAACAGAAAGTTTAAACAAGTTCTATCTAAACTGTACATTTATTTCAATTTCAAAAAACAAAATTACTTGACAACCTCTCCTAATATTCCTATATTTGTTCAGTATTTTAAGCATTTAGGATTGACCCGCCAGTATAAAGATGTTCAGTTTCCAATCATGGAATTTCCGTTCACGAATTTTCTTTAATTATCCACGAAATACTTATTTTACCCCGAATTAATCAGAAAAGCATCTTAAATTTTCCTTGCGTTTAAGAAAAGCATTTTGAATAATTTAACCGCAAAATCCTTACTTGTACAAAAAAGACTATCTTTTCCTTTCGTAAAATCGTAGTATTTTATTCTGTACGGGTCTATAATTCCGTATTTATCAACACTCCATTTTAAATTTTATTTTCCGCCAGAAAAGCACTAAGTCAGTTGTGAAAAATTATCTATTCTATTTCTTGTGGTCAAACAAGAAGGAATAAAAAATGATATTTTTAGCCAAAAACATTTCTTTGGCAATCAATTTGTAGTAGCTAAATTATTAGGTAGCCTTATCGTAAAATAGGGTTGTCTAAATGTTTATATATTACCCATAAAAAGTTTCTTAAAGCAATATCCTTACTCATTATGAAAAAAATATTCAAATTAACCCTTCTAATCATTCCATTTTTAGTGAGTGCTGCGGCATTCAGTCAAGGTATCAAAGGCAAAGTAATTGATGCAGATATTAAAGAAGGTATAGTTGGTGCAACAGTTACCATCGAAAATACCCCTTACAGCACTTCAACAGACTTACAAGGTAATTACTCAATAAAACTTCCGAAGGGAGACTATAAAATGAGTATAAGTTTTGCGGGGTATGAAAAGAAAATAATTTCAGTAATTGTTCCTGCTACGACTATTATAACACTTCCTGATGTTTCTTTGGAAGAAGCCACCAGTACAACTCAAGATGAAGTTTTGGTGGTGGTTGGTAGCCGTGCCACAGAAGGACGTGGTAAAAATGAAACAACTGCTCCAATTGACGTTGTTACTTCTGAACAACTACAAACTTTTGGGCAAATGGATTTAAACCAAATTCTTCATTTTTTAGTCCCTGCTTTTAATTCAAACCGTCAGTCAGGTTCTGATATTGCTGACCATATTGACCCTACTTCATTGAGAGGTTTAGGCCCAGACCAAACATTAGTGCTTATCAATGGAAAACGTTTTCACCAAACAGCATTGATTGGAACATTTGGTACTCGTGGACGTGGAAATACAGGAACAGACTTAAACACAATTCCAGTAGGAGCGATTGACCACATAGAAATTCTTCGTGATGGTGCTGCCGCTCAATATGGTTCTGATGCCATTGCAGGTGTAATCAACATCGTGATGAAATCTACTGTAAAGGAAATTACGGCTAATGCCAATGCAGGATTGTACACGGCTGGTGATGGCTTAATCTCGAATTTCAACCTAAATTATGGTTTTAAAATTGGAGAAAAAGGCTTTTTGAATATTACTGGCGAAGTATTAGCAAAAGATAAAACGCTTAGAAAAGCTGATAAACAATATGAGACAACCAATAGTGTGCCGAGAGTTTTATTTGGCGATGCGTCTTATGTAAATAGTAGTCTTTATTTGAATTCAGAAATTGCTTTAAGTGAAAAAACGAAATTTTATTCATCAGGAGGAATCAATTTTCGTACAACTGATGCACAAGGATTTACCGTAGAAGCAGGTAGTGATAGAAATGTAACCTCAGTTTTCCCGAATGGCTATGAACCAAGAATTGGGTCGAATATTTTTGATGGAACTTTAACGATTGGGCTAAAAACAAAAACAAGTAATGGTTGGGAGATAGATTTGTATAATACTTACGGAAAAAATAATATAAAATTATCAACTTTAAATACCGTTAATCCATCGCAAGTATTGTTTACGAACGTTAAAAATCAAATCAATTTTGATGCAGGTAGTTATAATTTATCGCAAAATACAACAGGTTTAACTTTTACAAAGAATTTAGATAATGTGTTATCAGGCGTTAATATTTCAATGGGTTCAGAGTTTAGAACAGATGCTTATGGAATTGTAGCAGGAGAAGAAGCTTCTTGGAAAAGATACGGAACAGATGTTTCTGTTGCTGGTGGAGCTCAAAACTTCCCAGGTATTCGTCCTGACAATGCCTTGACGGCTTCTCGTACAAACTTTGGTATTTATGGCGATGCTGAAGTAAATGTTACCAACTCTTGGCTAATTGCAACAGCTCTACGTTATGAAAATTATAGTGATTTTGGAGGAACAGTGAATGGTAAAATTGCTTCAAGAATTAAACTAAGTGATGCTTTTTCATTAAGAGGTTCGTTGAGTTCTGGTTTTAGAGCACCCTCATTGGCACAAGTATTTTTTAGCTCAACAATCAATGACGTTGTAACGGAAGAAGGAAGTACAACCGCTGTTTATGAAGAACGTTTATTGGCACGTAGCAATAGCCCCGTTACAAAAGCACTTGGTATTCAACCTCTAAAACAAGAAACATCATTAAATGGAAGTTTTGGTTTTGTATTACAACCATCTAAAGATTTCTCTTTATCAGTTGATGCTTATCAAGTAAGTGTAAAAGACCGTATTGTATTAACAGGAGAGTTTTCGGCTACTGATAAAGGTTTAGAATCTACTTTTAATAGTTTGGGTGTAGTGGAGGCTCAATTCTTTGCCAATGCTTTAGATACTAAAACAATAGGACTTGATGTTGTTGGAAATTATACCGCAAAAATTGGTGAAGGAACATTGACATCAACGCTCTCATTTAATTACAATGACCTTACTATTGAAGCTGTAAAAACAAATGCTGTATTAGTAGGTAGAGAAGAGAGCTTCTTGGGAAGAAGAGAGCGTTCTTTGGTTACTTATACTGCTCCAAAATACAAATACCACGCAATTATTGATTACAAATTGAACAAGACTTCTTTGGGTGTTCGTTTGTCTGGTTTTTCAGTAATGGATTTAGTTGATTACAACTCAACAAACGTTGCTCCAAACCATTACGATGCAAAAGTTACCACAGATTTAATGGCAGGCTATCAGATTTCGGATAATGTAAAAATTGTCTTGAATGGTTCAAATATTTTTAATGTTTATCCAAATAAACAACTTCCTACAAATACCGAAACTGGTGGTATGTACGAAGCAGTTCAAATGGGTTTTGGAGGAGCTTTCTACTCAGTTCGTTTGAAATTGAAGTTTTAAAAAATGCAATTTAATTAAAATCATTATAATGGGTAGTGTAAAGTGTTTTTATACTACCCAAACTTCCTTACTAAATCATAACAAATAAGTAAACTACGCATAACGATGAAGAATTTATTTATTGTAATATCGCTATTATTAATAGAAAATGTAACATCTGCCCAACAACGGTGGAGTTCAGCCTTTATTGGCAAACCTGAGTCGAGAGCTTTGTATGCTTCTAATGTTGCAAAAGCTATTCAAAGTGCTTGGGAAAATGAGATTGCTTCAAAAGAAAAAACTGATTTATTATTAGATGAGATTATCTTTGGACAAGAATCTGATAAAAAAAATAATCAAGAAATTGAAATTGCTAAACCTATAACCAATAATATTGACGAAATTGAGGAGGTTTTAGGAATTAAAGAAAAAACGACTGACCCTGTTAAAAAAGGAAGCACTACTCAAGATAGTCGTGTGGCTTCTAACGCAAGTTTAGAGAAGATAAAAATAAGCGAAGCAGAAGAACCTACGCAAAAAAGACTTAACAACACAGGGAAGAATACAAAAAAAGGTAATATACTTGCAATAGTTGATGATGAAGTAGAAATGGATACCATTTATGCTATTCCACAGATTCCAGCCATGTTTCCGGGTGGTGCAAGTGCTATGAAACAATTTTTTGTAAAAAATATTGAAACCCCCGAAAATGTAGGACAAGCAGTGAAAGGGAAAGTTTTTGTAAGATTTATTGTTGACAAATACGGGAAAATTTCAAGAATATATTTAGTAAAAGGACTAAACGATGCTTGTAATCACGAAGCGATGAGAGTTGTCAAGAAAATGCCATCATGGATACCTGCCAAAGAAGGTCAAGACAATGTGAATTCATGGCATACACTTCCAATTTATTTCGAAATTGAATAATAAGATTCATAAAGACGTTGAACTAAACCAATTTAACCGCTGATTTTTTAAGACTTTACTTTTAGAAACTTTGTTGTTTTTTACAGCCCTCTTGATATTCAAGGGGGCTTTGTATTTGTGGTGTTTCTCAAATTTGATTAAGTTGATAATGATTTTTGAGGCATAAAAAAGTCTTTCCCGATGCTCAGGAAAGACTTTTTGGGTAATTGAAATAAATACAATTAGAAAGTCAAATTTAAACGAGCGAATAAGAATCTTCCATTTTGACCAAATTGAGAAGTATTTCTTGAATAAGTAAATTGGTTTGAATTTGACAAATCAATCGTTGAAGCTGCATTGGCATATAAAATTGAGCCATCACTACCAACGCCCGAAGGTCTTTTTGCACTTACTGGACCATAATTCATGTCTGGATAAATATCAAAAAGGTTATTTGCTCCCACCACTAATTTTGTTGCGTTATTGATAGCATAGCCAAAAGATAAATCCGTGATGATTTTTGCTCCCCAAATTGGGTGTTCGTTTTCAACCGCTTTTCCATTTACGACAATAGCACTGATTTTGCCATCGCCATTCACATCAACAACGTTAGGGTCAGTAACTTCTCCGAAATAGCCATTTCTCATAAAGAAATCGAATTTCCCAACTGTTAAATTATTACTCAAATTGAATTTTACACGTGGAATTGCTTCTTCTACATAAACTCTGCTTGCTTCTGAGAAATAATTATTAATTTGTCCATTTTGAACTAAAATCTCACTTGCTTTAATTCCACCAACGTCAATTGTTTTTGATAAAGTACCCGCTAAATCATTTCTTAATTTAACACCACTTCCCAAATTTACTCGGTGCGTAATGACAAGGTCTAAACCTCTTGATTCGGTGTTGATGGCATTTGTAAAGAAGTTCGCAGCCGTTGCATAAGCTTGGTCGAAGATTTGTTGTAATACCAAACCACTACCTGTTTGTACGCCTGATGGTCTTGAAAAGTTATCCGTTAAAACAACACGGTCGTTAATTCTAATTAAATAAGCATCAGCGGTAATGGTTAGATTTGCCGTAGGAATTTTTGCTGTAAAACCAGCACTAATACTTTGAGATTCTTCTTGTTTCAATTTCGGAATTCCTAATAAATTAGCTGCTTGTGACGTATTGGTGAATGTTCCAACTTCATTTGGTACACCATTGTTAAATAATGTTGATGTACTATTGTAATAGATTTGAGCCAATGAAGGAGCTCTAAAACCTGTTGAAGCAGCCGCACGAATATTGATATTATCTGTCAATTTATAACGTGAAGCCAATTTGAAGATAGAAACACTTCCGAAGTCAGCGTAATTTTCAAAGCGGATAGCTGCTTCTGCTAAGAATCTGTTGGTAACGTCAAGTTCACCATCAATATACAATGCCATACTTTGTCTGTTGGCATTGCTGGTTGCAGCGGCACTAATTGGCTTAAATCCTGCAAAAACTTGAGCTCCACCCGGTCTTGTGTTTCCAAAGAAATCTTTGCTCGTAATTTGTGTAGCAGCAGTAATTAAATTTCCAGAGGCGTCATAATTAGCCCATGAATTTTGCTCTCCTGCTTTAATTCTATAAGATTCAAAACGACCTTCTGCTCCGAAGGCAATATTTAAACCTTGTAAAAAGTCAAATTTGCGAGAAAAATCTACATTGATAGTATTTTGACTAAACTGTAAACCTCCTGCATTGAAAGATGTTGGAGATTTACCCAACATTGTGGCGTTGGTTGTATTTTTGATGGTATAGTCAAAACTGTTTGTTCCGAAAGTATTACTAAAGTCGTAATTATATTTTCCTAAAACGCCACGAATACCTGCCGCAAACGACCCATCAGTAATATTTGATTGAATTGTTGGCAAAAATCCATTGATAAATAATGGCGTGTAAGTTCTGTTTTGGAATGGTCTTCTATAAAAACCAGAAGCATCACCTTGTCTTGAACCATAACCACCAAAAGCATAAATTTCGTGGTCTTTATTGATTGGGAAAGCAGAGTTTACAAATAATTGACCGCTTTGTAAAGTTGATTGCCCAACCTTCATGTTGAAATCATCTCTTGAAATACCTCTTAACGCAATTTCTTGGTCAGATACGTTGATATTCAATGCTTTTTGTAAATCAGCAATCGTTGTAGCAGCACCGATGGCACTTTTAGTAGCGTTATCAAAATATGGAACAGCAGCACCAAATTGTTTGATAGCATTAACATCGGTGAATAATTTATTTAAGTCATAACCACCTTTCATGGCTTGGTATTCAACGGCATTGTAACCATTAAATATTTGGTCGGTTGCCGTTTTAGCACGACTTGTAGCGTCTCTAATTGTTCCAGAAGCAGTAATATTGATAAAACCACCTTTTTTACCAACATTAAAACCATAATTGGCATCAATTTGATGTTTCGCACCATCTACGCCACCTTTATGATTATTAGCACCCGACGAGAAATTTGCACCCGAATACAAGGCTAATTCAAGTTTTCCAGTGGCTTTTTTCATGCCAACGTTTACAATACCTGCAATGGCATCAGAACCGTATTGGGCGGCTGCACCGTCACGAAGAACCTCAATTTTATCAATGGCAAATGAAGGAATGGCATTTAAGTCTGTTCCAACCGACCCACGACCTGGCGAACCATTTACATTTACTAAAGATGAAGTGTGTCTTCTTTTTCCGTTTAATAACACTAAAACTTGGTCTGGACCCAAACCACGTAATTGAGCAGGGTCAATGTGGTCAGTTCCGTCGGCTACTGTGGTAGAGTTTGAGGTAAAAGAAGGAGCAACTGAGTTCAAGATTTGCGTTAAATTGTTTTGTGGAACTTGGGTTGTTAATTCTTTTACGTTGATGATGTCAACAGGTACAGGGCTTTCCGTTTTTACACGTCCACCGCTACGAGTACCTGTTACAATTACTTCATTGAGTGAAGCATTGGATTGTGTCAAAACAATGTCTTGCGTGATACCTTCAGACCCTACCGTTACCGAAATAGTGTTTGCTGTGTAACCTACCGAAGACACTTTTAGTTTGTATGTGCCTGCTGAAACACGCAAACTATAAACGCCTGAGCCATCGGTTGCTGTTCCTGCTGAACGCCCTTCAATGGTAACTGATGCTCCGGGAATACCTGCTCCTGTTTCTGAGTCTTTGACTGTTCCTTTAATGCCTTGTGCATTAACTCCAAAACTTCCCAACAATACGATTGCTATGAAAGTTAATAATCTGTACGTTTTGTTCATAAAATGGATTTTGATTTGATGAATTATTAAAATATAAAAACTGAATAAGCGAGGGATTCTTAAATGAAAAACAGCATTAAAATACCGATTAGATAGCTAAAAATATATTTTAATGTGCTTGATTGGGATAACTGAAAATATAGTTTGAAGTGTGTGTGGTAGTTTTTAGAAAAGAAATGTAAATGTATTATTTTTTTTATTAAAATTCTTTTTTCAACATTTGTACTATTTGTTAATTTAAAATTTAGTAGATAATTACGAAATGAAAACTATCAAATTTTTTTTTAAATAGTAATTACAATTTTACAACGTTTATTGTGATTAAATGCTTAACAAATGTCAATAAACGTTAGAGTATGCAACCGTATAATAAAAAGGCAATGAAAAATATTTGAATTACGGAGTTAAATTTTTATGTTTGTCAGAATACTGAGTACGACTTAATATTCTATAAAATCTCTTTGGATTAAAGATTTTATAATTTCGACTTCTTGATTTTAAGTACAACAATTTTGTACATAAGTAGGGGTAAGGTTTAGTTGTTAGGTATTAGTGTTGGAACTCGCTATTAATCAGGATATTGCAACATGTGTCAAACATAAACTAATTCTTAACGAATACTTAATGATAATATTTAGAATATAAAATATGTTGTGAGGGATTGATTAATATTTGAACTCATAACTATATTTTGGTGTGTTAGTGATATATTTTGGCGAGTCTCTTTGAGGCTCGCCAAATTTTTTTGTGCCAATTTTCACCTTATTATCATTTAATACCAGTTTTAAATATTCGGTGCGTATTTTACGGAAGTCGTCGTTCAAAACGCTACGGTTTATACACAAGTATTTGAATATCGATTTAGAGCCGTAGGCTCGGTTAAATTTTGTAGCGGTGGGTTTTAACCCACCGAAAATGATGCGAAAACCCATTTTAGAGCCAGATGCTCGACCCATTTTAAATGCCTCGTTCCTACGGAACTCAAAAAATGGTCATTTTCTTTTTCGGTGGGTTAAAACCCACCGCTACAAAATCGGTCAAGCCTACGGCTTTTTTATTCGTATAAACCGTAGCATTCAAAACGACGACTTCCGTAGAAACTCATACACGCAATATCTTTTTAAAATTAGTATAATGAATGCTTTTTGCATAAAAAAAGTCCTACAATATTTCTATCGTAGGACTTAGACTTCGTTTGATTGATGTATTAGTGTAATTTAAAATTATCTTGGACGACCACCGCCAGTTGGAGCAGCTTGTGCAGGAGCAGCTTGCTGACCGCCACCGTCTCCGCCACCGTCTTTCAAGTCGTCGTTGTTTACAGATTTCTTTTTCTTCCTCGTATCTGTGAATGTCATCTTACCAATTCTGTAACTGAAATTGATTTTGAAGTTCATGTTACGCAAAGTGGTTGTGCTGTTTTGTGTAATTGTTGGAGAATCGACATTGCTTTTGATAACAAAGCCATCTGGTGTAAAGAAGTTTTCTGCACCAAAACCAATACTTCCTTTTTTGTTTAAAAAGTCTTTCTTCACACTTAAACTATACATCGCAAATCCACCTTGATTTCCTTGTAATTGAACCTGATTTCCTCTATAAAATGCGAAAGTCTGTAAGCCCCAACCTTTAGCAAGGTTATAGCTACCAAATAATCTGAAACTTGCTACCCAACCTTGGTTGGTTGCATTATAAAGTGGGTTTGGATTATTGTTTTTCAAAACGGTATAGTAAACATCTGTACCACCACCTAATTGAAGTTTATTAGAAATATTTACGTTTCCAAAAAGATTTACACCGTAAGCATCTTCATTACCAATGTTAAAGAAATTAGTCAAAATGATTGGTTTTCCTTGTGCGTCAGTGGTACTTGTACGTACACTTTGAATACCTCCAGTAGTATTACGCATGAAAAGTGCTGTGGTCAAGAAGGTATTTTTGAAGAATGTATTTACCGTAAATTCATAGTTGTTCGTAAATTCTGGAGCCAAATTCGGATTACCTTCTGTAACGTTTGAAGGGTTAGAAGCATTACGGTTTGGATTCAAGAATTGTAACGAAGGTCTTTGAATACGACGGTTATAAGCAATTTTTAAAGTTGTTCCGCCTTTCAAACTTTTTGAAAGGTTAATGCTCGGTACAAATGTCCCGTAGTCAGCAATATCAATGTTTTTAGCTACGCCACCTTCTGAAGTTTGTGTTGCATCAATATTCGTGTATTCATAACGACCACCTACTTTTAAGCTATATTTTTTCTTGGTAGTAAGGGTATATGAAAAATACGATGCTGCAATGTTTTGGTCGTAATCTAATGAACCATTGTTACCAAGTTGTCTGAAAACTGAATTTACTTGTCTGAAAATTCCTTTTCCACCAAATTCAATCATTTGCGTTTTACCGATTGGCGTTTGGTAATCTGCCTGAACAGTTGATTCTTGGTTATAACTTGGATTGGTATTGGTAATAATATTTTGACCTAATTTTACTAACGAATCTGGAAGGTTTAAGATAGTATTTGTGAAATTGTTATCACGGTTGTTTCTACTATACTGTCCCGACAAAGTAAATTCTTGTTGTGGCTTCTTGAAAGTGTGTGTATAGTCAAAGTTGGCATCAACGTTATTTGAATTGTCTAATGACTCTACATTACGAGTTGTTGAACTCGATAAAAGATTATTTCTGTAAATCTGAGATAATAATCCATCTTGAAAACTTGATTGATTTCTTGCTCCTAAACGTACAGAAGCCGTAATTGAGTTAGTTTTGTTAATATCCCAGTCCCAACCTAATTGGTAGTTTCCGAATAAACCACTGTTACGAGTTTCTGCACTTTGGTTGTTAGTTGTTTTAACGCCGTCAGTACCTGTTGTAATCTGATTGTTTTCAAAACGACCGTTTATATTATAATTTGCTCTACCGAAACCTCCCAAAGAGAAACCCATATTTCCTCTACGATAATTTCCGTTTAAAGATAAATTACCACCTCTGATACCAACACTTGTATCTAAATTTAAGGTAAGCCCTTGTAAAGTATTTTTCTTAGTGATGATGTTAATAATACCCGACGAACCTTCTGCATCATATTTAGCAGATGGAGAAGTGATTACCTCAACCGACTTAATCATATCAGCAGGAATTTGCTTTAAAGCGTCTGCAACGCTACTTGCAATGATAGTAGATGGTTTATTGTTAATCAAAACTCTTACGTTTTGACTACCTCTTAACGAAACGTTTCCGTCTAAATCTACCGTCAAAGAAGGTACTTTTCTTAAAACGTCCGCACCGTCACCACCTTTATTGCTGGCATCTTTTTCAGCATTATAAACCATTCTATCCACTTTGTCTTCCATCAACGAACGCTGACCTTCAACGGTAACTTCTTGAAGCACTTGTGTACTTGGGTTTAATTTGATAACGCCCAAATCAATTTCATCGTTTTTATTTACGATTTTCACTTCAACCTTTTTTGATTGAAAACCCATAAATGAAATTGATAAAATGTATTCGCCTGTTGCGATTTTTGTCAACGAAAATTTCCCTTTGTCGTCGCAAATTGCACCATCAACAGGTTTTTTGTCAGCCTTATTCATTAAGGCAACACTTGCATACTCAACTGCTTGTGAGGCAGCAGAGTCAATCACATACCCTATGATTTTAGCAGAACCTTTTGGTGTAGCCTGTGCAGTACCTGGAATGGCTGCTTGTTCGGTTCTTCTACCGCCTCCCATGCCACCAAAACCACCACCCATTGGAAACTGAGCAGAGGTGCTATTGGCATAAAGACTTAAAATTGTTAATAATAGTAATAGCTTTTTCATGAATTCTGATAAATGTTACTTACGTTTTGATGTTACGTAATTTTTGCAAAGTTGCTGTATTTTCTTAACTGATAAAATTAAAATAGTACAAATGGGTTGTTTTTTCGATAAGCGGAAAATGTCTCTTTTTACTTATTTAAGACATATTTATAACACAAATTTGCACTTGTTAGCCTTAGTTTTTGACAATTTTCGACCAATATAGAAAGTGTGCCGATGAGAGGGGGTTTTTAGGGTATCAAGAGAATTGCTTTCTGGGGAGTTAGAAGGTGTAGAATCAGTAATTTCAGTTTCAACGCTGACGGTTTTATGTGCTGTCAGCGTTAGATATATTTCTTAAATTGTTAATGTTAGTAGGGATTTAGGGATTAGGATTTAGTTTTTTCATAAGCTTGATTATCAATGATTTATGGCATTGCAAAATACCGTCTAAATTGGAATCCCCTGATTAATAGCGAGTCCAAACACCAATGCCCAACAACTAAATCCTAACGCCTATTAATCTATATCTCAAAAAGCTCTTTGATAGCATCACCAAATGTGCCTCCCGAAATCATTTTAGATTGAGCTTTGTCTTTCATCGTAATTTGATATTTACCGTTGAAATGCTTTTCTATTTCCTTGATTTTCTGCGTGTTAATAATATTGGCTCTGCTTATTTGCAAGAATTGAGTATCAGGAAGTTTTTCGGATAGAATTGAAATGGTATAACTCGTCAGGTATTTATTGCCGTCAAGGGTTACTAAAAATACGTATTTGTCTTCTGCTTCAAAATGGCTAATGTCCTGTAAATCAATTAGTAATATTTTATTTCCTGTTTTTACAGAAATAGAGCTAATGGCTTTTTTAGGACGCATCGCTTCTATCATTTTCAAAATATTTTCATCAAAAGGGCTTTTTGTCTGGTTTTCTTGTGCCGACTTCCAAAGGTTAAGTTTTTGTACCGTTTTCTCCAATCGCTCATTTTCGATGGGTTTCAACAAATAATCAATTGAATTTTCTTCAAAAGCTTTAATGGCGTATTCGTCGTAAGCCGTTGCAAAAACCACAAGCGGTAAATGTTTGAGATGAGCAAGCATCTCAAAACCTGTCATTACGGGCATTTCAATATCTAAAAAAATTAAGTCAGGACGTAGTGATTCTACCATCGACAAGCCTTCTGCTCCGTTGTTTGCTCGCCCGATAATTTCAAAAGTATCGGTATATTTGCCCAATAATCGTTCAAGGCGACTAATGGCTAATTTTTCATCGTCAATTAAAATGGTTTTGAACATCATTTTATGGGTTGAAATCCCGTATTTAATTAAAAATTACGATTGATAATAATCGTTTTACAATCAATGATAGAAATATACTCAGAACGTTTGCGATTGATACCGCTTGATAATCATTTACTTCATATCTGGAACACTCAAGGACGCACAGACATGACCGCAAAATTAGGACTGAATGCCTGTGACTGGAATATTGATGAGTTTCATTTGGCTGAAACACAAGATGCACTTCAAAATTTTTGGTTGCCAATGACCGAGCAAAATCCTGCTGATTTTTTTTGGTACACCAATTGGGAAATCGTTTTGGAAACAGAAAATACCTCTGTTGGGGGTATTGGTTTTGCGGGTTTCCCTGACCAAGATGGCGTTACGATGGTGGGTTATTTTATTGATGGAAATCACCGTGAAAAAGGTTATGCCACCGAAGCTCTCACTTGTTTGATAGACTGGGCAAAGTTAGAACCAAGCCTAAAAACTATCATTGCCGATACACCTTTTTTTAATTTTCCGTCTCAAAATGTACTGAAAAAATTAGGTTTCAGAGAGTTTTCTATTAGTGAAACGGAACATATTAATCAGAAAATTCAATTGAAAAACTGGAAATTATCGCTTCGGTAATGATAAAATTACGGATTTTTCGGGTTCATTAACAATACTCATTGTTGCTTGTTCACCCGATAAAAGTCGAAGTTTATCTTGGATAGATTTTAAACCATATCCAGAAAAAATATTGTCAGGAAAAGGGACACCATTATCATGAATTTTGATGATTAAGTTTTCCTTTTCTTCCGAAATATGAATTTTTACGACACCATTACCCGCTAATTTTGAAATGCCATGTTTGATAGAATTTTCAACAATAGGCTGAATCAAAAATCTTGGAATCTGACAATTTTGTAGATTATCCTTCTCAAAAGTTACTGCATAAGCTAAACGTTCATCAAAACGCACTTTTTCAACTTCTAAATAGGTTTTTACAATTTCTAATTCGTTCTTCAGAGAATCATAATGCTCATTATTTCTACCTGTTGAGAACCGATAAAACTTTGACAAATTCATGACCATGTGTTCGGCTTTATCAGGGTCTTCATGCACTAAGGACGCAATAGAATTCAAGGAATTGTACAAAAAGTGAGGATTGATTTTTGCCTCCAAAGCCGCTAATTCTGCTTTGGTTTTGAGGTCATTCATCTGTAATATTTCATATTCTTGTTCCGTCATTTTGATAATTTGTTTACGTTCACGAGTAAACCAATAATAGATGATATTTATTCCTAAAATTGGTCCTAAAGTAAACAGGGCATCGTACCAATCTCTTACGGTATTATCAATATTGTGATATTCTTTTTCGTCAAATAATCGATACATAAGTGTAAACGTATAGAACTTGAACATTACCGCATTGATGGCAAAAAAAGTAAGTGCAAAATGGCGTAAAAATAGAGACTTTATTTTTCTTCCAAACTTGACCATCAACCAACAACCCAAGAGCATAGAGGAGGCATCAAAAATATTGCTGTAAATGATATTAATGATAAATTCACGGTATTGAGATTTCCCTCTGAGCATTCCAATGATAAAGTAGATATGACCGTTAAATGCCATAACCGTGAAGAATCCCAAAAGCCAAAAACGCCCCCAAAAGCTTGATTTCATATTGTTGTTATTTTGAAGAAAATGTTTAGAAAAGGTTGTTTAAAAGTCATAGGGAATAAGTCGTAAGGAATTATTCCCTAATAGTATTTTTTAGATAAGTTTAAGTAAAATGCTATTTGGATGGTTGATTATTTCCAAAATAATATTTTGTATTATAGACTGCAACATAACTTATTAGAAGTGAAATTTAGTATTTCGGCTCAACTTCCCGAAAGTTTTAAACTTACGGGAAGTTCCTATTTTAATATGTTATATCATACTCTATACGACTTATAACTTAAAGACTTATTGACTTTTAAACAGCCTCTTCTTTAATACTAAGTATGCCAGCACCTACTTATTTACAAGCTTTTGCCAAGCCATTTACTTGCTCTGAACCCCATTTTGGAGCAAGAGGGTTTGTTGGTTTGAAGTTAGCAAATTTTTGGATAGCGGTTTGTATTTCAGGACAGGCTTTTTCTGCTCCACCACCAAATTGTTCTGGCGTATAATAAACCATTTGTGCTTTTAAAGTATATGCTCGTGGGTTTTCTGGATTTATTTCCTTTGCTTTGGCAATCGCACCTTCAAAAGCTGAACCAAATTTCATCCAACGAGCAGCTCCATTTACTGAAATTCGCATCATGGCAACTTGTGCTTTTAATACCTCAATTTCGTCGGGAGTGTTTACATTTTGTTGGCTAAGTTTTGTGATAAATGCTTCAGATTTATCTAAATATTTGTCAATTTCTGAGCCTTCTTTTTGTTTTTGGGCGATTAAATTATAGCACAATGCAGCGTAATAATTGGGTAGCCATTCGCTTGTTTCTGAATTAGCTATTCTTTCAAATTTGTTGGCAACTTCTTGTAAACTTGCTACATCTTGGGCTTGTCCCAATTCCATTAAAGTTGCTCCCATAGCTTTGTTAAAACGTTCATTGTCAGTAGCTTTTGTGATAAAAGAAGCAATAAGTAATACGATTGTGAAGATTAAATTTTTCATGATTTGATGTTTTTAAAATTTAGAAATTATTTCCTTGTTTGATGATTCAAAAGTAGTGACGTATTGAAAGGAAATGAATAGGAATCCGACAAACTGTGGATTTTTGGGCGTGAATTGCCTGTTTTTAAGTGTGGCTTGTATTTAGGTAGATATTCAAAAATTAAAAAGAGTGAGGATAATAATGATTTGTTTTATAATCATTATTATCCTCACTCTTTTTAAATACCAATTTAGAATACTTAACGGAATTGTCAAGGGTTTGTCAAAAGACAAAGGATAGACTGCTGATTTTTCTTTATTCTATCTGACTGCCTCCCAGTGTAAATCAGTAAAATCCGTTCAATCTGTGGTCTAAATTTGTCTGCGAAAAATGGTTTATCGTTCTGATTGATTACTCAGCAAAAGCTTCTTGCATCTTCTCTCTATCAAATTCACCTTCATTATTGGCTAACCAAACCGTAGCCACTCCGTTTCCTATAAAATTGGTGATAGCCCGAGCTTCCGACATGAATCTGTCAACCCCCAAAAGTAAAGCTAAACCTTCTACGGGAATTACTTTAATAGCCGTAAGCGTTGATGCCAAAACAATAAAACCACTTCCTGTTACACCTGCCGCACCTTTTGAAGTTACCATCAAAATACCGATGATGGTCAGGATTTGTTGTAAATCTAAATGAACATTGAAAACCTGTGCCAAGAAAATAATTGCCATTGAAAGGTAAATCGTTGTACCGTCCAAATTGAAAGAATATCCCGCAGGAACTACCAAACCAACTACCGATTTTGAACAGCCCATTTTCTCTAACTTTTCCATTAAAGATGGCAAAGCCGCTTCTGAAGATGATGTTCCTAATACAATTAATAATTCTTCTCTGATGTATTTTAAGAATTTTAAAAGGTCGATTTTATACGTTCTCAAAATCAAATAAAGTACCACAAAAATGAAGCAAGCCATTGTACAATAAACTGTTACCATCAATTTTGCCAAAGGTAAAAGTGTCTGGATTCCGTATTTTCCAATGGTGAACGCCATGCCGCCAAATGCTCCAATTGGTGCAAGCAACATCACTTTATGCAAAGCCCAAAATATTTTTTTGGAAATGGGAGAGAGGGTATTTACAATTTTATCTCGACCTGCATAATTACTCAAAGCCACTCCTAAAATAATGGCTAAAAGCAAAACTTGTAAGGTAGCATTGTCCCAAAAGAATTTCATCCAACTGAATGCTTCTGCTGATTTTGTGTATTTTGAAATATCGCCACCTTTGATTTCGGAAGTTACCACGCCGTCACCTGGGCGTAAAACGTTGGCAATCACAACGCCAATGAAAAGTGCTACGGTTGTTACTATTTCAAAATACAATAATGCTTTTGCTCCGACTTTTCCGACTTTCTTCAAATCTCCCATTGAAATAATCCCTAAAGTGATGGTCAGGAAGATAATTGGGCAGATGAATAGTTTGACGATACTGATAAAAATACTGCTTAGAAGTTCGCTAAAAGTAGTTTTTATCTCAAATTCGGAAAAATATAGACTGAATTTTATCGGTTTTTCTAAAATGGGTTGCAGGGCTACTTCGGGATAAAAATGTCCCAACAATACCCCCGATACAATAGCGGTTAGTACCCAAAAGGTTAGATTTTTGAAAATATTTTTCATATATGTGATTTGATGGGGTTGATTGAACACAGATTTTACGGATTAGACACGGATTTAATACACTGTTTAATAAGTTATCTGGATAATTTTTATTCCAAAATCTTTTATAACTTCCCGAAACAATATCCATTGTGGGTAAAGAACTTTCGGGAAGTAGTCGAGAGGTTCACTTCCCGAAAGTTTTTTTACCCACAATGGATATTGTTTCGAGAAGTTGAAGAAACTTATTAAACACTGTATTTAATAATTAAATTTTTATGTTAATCCGTGTCTAATCTGTAAAATTCGTGTGCCATTTAGCTTACTATTAAATACCAAATGCCAACGTTTAATAGTGACAAAGGAATGCTTATACTGACCATTTGAGTAGCCAGTTTAGGGTTTAAACCGTAATTGATAGCGATAATTGTGGCTGTATTCATTGAGCCTAAGGCTGCACCAACTACTGATATTTTTCCAATAAATGAATGTTCGCCGATTATGAGGATATATAAAATGAAAATCAACATTGGGGCAATCAATAATTTATAAAAAAGTCCAAATAAAAGAGGTTTCACTTGTAAATCTTCTCTTTTGAAACTTATTTGTAATCCTATCGAAATTAAGGCTAAAATGCCAAAAGGACTACCAATTTTTTGCAAAATTTCAATGCTCCAAGCGGGGAAATGACAATTTGATAAATTCAATGCTAAAGCCACACAAAATGATAAAAATGGTGGAAACTGAACAATGTCGCTAATGATTTTCTTAGCAGATACTTCTTTTGCGGAATAATACGAAGCCGTAAATATGCCTAACGTCCCGCAAACCACAAATGACCCTGCTTGACTCATGAGTACGCCTACCTGCAAACCTTCTTTACCAAAGAGTAATTCAAAAATAGGAAAACCCACAAATGATATACTACTGATGCCCGCCGTGAGGGTTAATGCTCCCGTAGTGCTACGGTCGAGTTGTAGAATTGGAGCTAATATTTTGAAGAAAATAAATGACCCAATGTACAAAATGTAAGGCATTAAAATGGGCAGTGCTTTATTACGTTGAAAATGAATTTCAGTAGTGTAAAGCAAAGTCAGGGCGGGCAAACAGACGTATATAATGAAAGAATTCAAGACCAAATGAGCGTCTTTCGGAAATCCTTTTAACCGCTGAAGAATAATCCCCAACAATAAACAGGCTAAAAGTAGTAACAAATTGGTCAAGAGAAATTGATTATATATTTAGTTGTACTTATTAATGTGCTTGATGTTATTTAGCACGCAGATTACATAAATTTCAAAATGCAGATGTGTACAGGCTTTAAAAACTTCTTTTGTTATAATTGTTTTAAAAATCTGCGAAAATCTACGTTATCTACGTGCTATAAATCTTAAAACTTAAACGTTAAGTTTCCGTAATAATATGAACCGTTGAATCCAAATTGGTTGGCGTTACGAGTATAAGGCACTTGACCGTTGGCATACGAAACATAATTACTATAAACTTTATCAGGATATACATCGGTAATGTTATTGCCTCCAAGCGTGATTGTCAAGAATTTATTTAAGCTATAAACCACCGACGCATCGAATAAATTTTTACCACCAAATGTTTGGCTTTGGTGCAAATTGCTTGTTCCTGTTACAGGTTTGCTCAATTTTTCCCAAGCAGTTACTTCTCCAAAATACGAACTACGTAAATTTAAGCTTAATTTGCCAACTTGATAACCCAATGAAAGTAAAACTTTTGAGTGTGGTTGACTTGTTTCAATCAATGCTCTACTTACGGTATCAATCAATAAAATTGGGTTTTTGGTGTCTAATTGTAAAGCTGATGGCGTTGCTTTTACGCCTGTAATTTCAGTTTTATTAACCGTTAAAGCTAAACTTGCAGTAAATCTGCTATTTGTTCCAACTGATTTTTTGTAAGACGCCACAATGTCAATTCCTTTTGTTCCTGTATTAATGGCATTGGTGAAAAAGGTAATTTCTTGAAAACCTGCAAAGTTGTTTTTCAGAGCGGTGATATTATTAACGTTCAAGTTTTCAGTTACGATAATTCTGTCGGTAATATCAATTTGGTAAGCATCAACGGTAAATAAGAAATTTGCTCCTGCTTTTGCCGTAATCCCGAGGTTGTAGTTCCATGAGGTTTCTGGTTTTGGGTCTTCAATCCCGATTTTTGCCAAACGTGCGTCGTCAGATGGTAATTGTTTGGTGCTACGAATTACGCCATTTTGTACCGTAGAAGTTGTAGCAGCATTGGCAATTTGTTGAAGCAATGGAGCTCTAAAACCTTTATTGATAGAACCTCTGATTGAAAGGTCGTCGGTAATTTTTAAACGAGTTGCCAATTTCCCAGAAATATTACTACCGAAATCACTATAATTTTCATAACGTAATGCTCCTGCTACTAACAAACGGTTGGTAATGTCACTTTCTAAGTCTAAATACATACCAATATTTGAACGACTTTTATTGGTTAAATCAGCTTTGTCGATACCCACACGTCCTTGCGAACCTGGTGTTTTGTTTTTGGTAGCAGATAAAGGTCCAACGAAAGAAGCGGCATCGTCTCCAGGAGTTAAAGTGAAATTATCCACTCTATATTGAGCTCCCAAAGCTACGTTTACCGATTTTGTTCCCCACAAACCAAGCGTAGTTTTAGAAAGGTTTACTTCCGTCAAACTTTGTCCAAAACCGATTCTACCGATATAAAAATCCTTTGGAGAACTTGCTCCCATTGACGCATTTGAGGTGTTATTGGCGTTTTGGTCAAGATAGTTTTTACCATAACCTGTACTAATATCCCAATTCCAACCTGTTGAAGTTTTACGTTTTATTCCTGCAAAACCCGATAAATCAACCGATGTTCCCGGTAATTGAGGTACATAACCATCAGGATATAAATCTGGGTTTGACGTTGCACTGGTTGCCAATGCAGTTCTTAAAAAAGCCTGTGCAAATACATCTTTTTGCGAAAATCCACCGAATGAATACAATGTCCATTCTTTGTTTAAAGGAACATCAAGATTGTAAAAAACTTGTGTCGATTTCATGGCGTTACTTCCATAAGATGTTGGGTGAAAAGAACCATAAGTACCGTCTCCCCAATATCCTCTTGACTTCAATAAGGCTTGGTCAGTTGCGGCTACGTTGGTATAAATTCCAGTGTAAGTTCCGCCCGCTACGGGTTGTGGATTGTATGCGTCCGAACGGTCAGTTCCTTTTACATCTTGATAACTCCCTGTGATGTTTAATGATGCTTTTTTACCTAAATCAAAACCATAATTTAAGCCAACTGTATAGCCTCCGCCATCGCCTTTTGAGGTTACGCCGTATTGAATTTGTGCCGTTCCGTTATTAACAGATTTCTTCAAAACTAAGTTAGCAATACCTGCAATGGCATCTGAACCGTATTGAGCAGCAGCTCCATCACGCAAGATTTCCATTCTTTCTAATGCCAATGATGGAACTGAGTTTAAATCCGTTACAACTGTTCCTTTTCCAACGGTTACGTTACTATTCAAAGCGGCAAATTGATGACGACGTTTTCCGTCCACTAAAACCAACATTTGGTCGGGCGAAAGTCCTTTCAATGAAGCAGGGTCTGCATAGTTAGCTACGCCATTGATACCATTTTTAGCCGAATTAAACGAAGGCGACATAAATTGAACCTGTTGTCCCAATTCAGTTTGTCCAGTTGTTTGTAATTCTTTGGCACTGATAACGTCCACAGGTACAGGGCGTTCTACGTTAGTACGTGCTACTGTTGAGCGTGAACCAATTACGACAACTTCCCCTAATTGTGAAATATCTTCTTTCATAACAACCGTCATGTTTTGATTAGAAGCCGTAATTTTTACTTCTTGTTTCTCAAAACCCACGAACGTTAATACTAAAACGTCACCTTCTTTGGCGGCAATATTAAATTCGCCATCGTTGTTAGTGACAGTTCCTCTTGGCGACCCTTTTACTAAAACACTCACACCCGGTAAAACTTCTCCTTTTTCGGTGGTTACTTTTCCCGAAACTCTATCTTCAATAATGACTGGTAAATTTTCTTTTTCATCTATAATTAAAGCCGATTGTTCTTTATTTTTCTTCAAAACAATTTGCTCTTCAACTACTTCATAACGAAGTTTATTTGGATATAATAATTTGGGCAAAACAGATGTTAAAGGCTCGTTATTAGCTTGTAAACTTACATTTTTGTTAGCTTCTACCGTATTGTTGCTATACACAAAACGAACATTTGTTTGCTTTTCGATTTCTTGTAAAACTGTTTTTAAACTCACATTTGAAACTTTAATGGATACTTCACGATTTAAAATTTGTTGTGCTTTGGTTGGACGAGCAAACGCCATTACGGTACAAAGCGTAATGAGAATACAGGGATAAATAGCGATTTTCATAAGAGTAAGCAGAGCTTGCTTTGAGAATAAAGATGGTTTCATAAGATTGTTTTTGGATTTTAATTTTTTCGGTTCTCTCTTGTTACGGAGAGAACCTTCTTATATGAATTTTTAGAAAAGATTAATTACAGTTAGCAGTGAACAGTTATTAGTGAATAGTTATTAGTTATTAGTTATTAGTTATTAGTTATTGGTGATAATTAGAAAAAAATAGTGGTTGGATATTTAATGTTAAAAAATAGTGGTTGGATATTTAATGTTAAAAAATAGTGGTTGGATATTTAATGTTAAAAAATAGTGGTTGGGTATTTAATGTTAAAAAATAGTGGTTGGATATTTAATGTTAAAAAATAGTGGTTGGGTATTTAATGTTAAAAAATGTGTGATTTACAAATCAATGACAATTAAACTATTCACTGCTAACTGTTCACTAATAACTATTCACTAATAACTATTCACTAATAACTGTTACTGCTCACAGCCATTTCCTTTTAGATAAATTTCATTGCCTTTGATTTCATATTCTGCATCAATAGACCGACAAATTATTTCGAGAATGGTTGAAAGATGTTCTTGGTCGAAATTACCCGACAAACGGCAGTTTCTTAATGCAGGGTTGAGGTGGATATTTACATTGAAATTTTGCTCAATATTATCCACCACACTCTGCATGGAAGTATTATCGAAATTTAAAGAGGCGAGTTCCCAGTAAAAAGTTTTATCTTTTGGTAATTCGTTGATTGTCAATACGTCAGATTTGTTTTCTAAAACAACTTGTTGTTTAGGCGTTACAAAAACCTCCTTTTCAGATTCATTCGTTACCGAAACTTTTCCTGTAACCACCGAAACTTCAAATTTTTCTGTTTCTGGATATGCTTTCACATTGAAACTTGTTCCTAAAACTTTGGTGGTCATTTTTCCAGAATAAATCAAGAATGGGCGACCTTCATCTCGTTTTACATCAAAAAAAGCTTCTCCTTTCAAATTCACCTGACGATATACTCTATCTGATTGATTATAAGATAATTGTGTTTTGGGATGAAGCCAAACGCTACTACCATCTGGAAGCGAAACTTTCAAAATCTTAGCAGATGAGTTTTCATATTTAGCCCAATCTGAAAGCGGAATATCTGACTTTATTTTTGCTAAGTTTTCAACCGAATCAGGATTCCAATAAAAAGATAATCCAAAGACAATCAGTACGATAGCCGCCATACTTGCAGCATACCAAACCCAACGTGGCGGCGTATAGAGTTTGATTGGATTGATTTTATGGTCAATATTTTTGCGTACTCGATAATACAATTCAGAATATTCGTCTTCCGATAAATCACTGATGCCATCAGGATTATTCTCAAATGACTTATACCATGCTTCTACCAACATTTGTTCTCCTTCAGAACATTCGTTGTTAAGATATTTTGCAATTATTTCTTGATTTAGTCTCATTTTATTGGCTTTCATAGACTAAGTGAATCGAAAAAGATTTTTCCCCTATGCCGTTTTGAAAAAAAATAAAAAAACTTCTTTTGAAGCTCAAAAGAAGTTTTTAAAAATTCTAACAAAATAAAAAGATAGGCTACTCAGTACAGTGTTTAATAAGTTTTTTTACTTCCCGAAAGTTTTTTCTACTTTCGGGAAGTTCTACAAGATTTTGGGGAAGTCTAATTCTCTGAAAGAACTTCTCGAAAGTAGAAGGAACTTTCGAGAAGTATAAAACCCCAACTTCACTTCCCGAAAGTTTTTTACCCGCAATGGATATTGTTTCGGGAAGTTGAATATTAAACACTATACTCCGTTTCGGTTTCCAAAGGTTTTGAAGCGTCAATTTTGAACCATAATAAACCGCCTACAATTACTAAACAACCAATAATTCTGACAGGAATTTCGTAGCTACCTGTGCTGGTAAGAATAAAGCCAAAAGCCGATGCCATAATTGCCGAGCCTAATTGCCCTGCCAAGCCCATTGTTCCTGCTACTGTTCCTGCGTTTTTTCCGCCAATATCGGTGGCTACTGCCCATGCTACTGGCAAGGTAAAGTCTTTGAAGGCAAGTCCAAGAGCAAGGAAAATAATTGCCCAACTGGTATCTGCAATTAATGAACCCGTAATCATACAAATTCCTGCCATTACCAAGCCGAACATTCCGACGTAGCGTCTGCCAAATTTTAAACCTCTCTTTTTCGATAAATAATCAGAAGCAAAACCTCCTGCCAAACAACCTGCCATTCCCAAAACGAACGGAAGCGAAACCATCCAACTTAAATCCGATTTGTCGATACCACGTCCTTTTTCTAAATATTTAGGCATCCATGACATATAGAAATAAGCACCGTACAATAAACAATGGTACATACCCATCAATGCCCAAAGGTTGGCACTTTTCAAAAAGGTTTTCCAAGGTAATAAGCTATGAGAAATGGTTTTTACGCTTCTTCCTTCTTCAATTTCTTTTACTTCTTCGGCAGTAATTCCTTTCATATCTCTTGGTTCGTCTTTAAACCAAAACCACCAATAAATAGCCCAGATTGCCCCTAATGACCCAAAAATATAGAAAACCATTCGCCAGCCATACGCATTTGCCAACATAACTGATAAGAATGGAGCTAATGCTCCACCCAGACGGCTACCCATCCATACAACCGACTGAATACTACCTCTTTGAATGGCAGGAAACCACCGTGCAATGGCAACTGATGCCGTCGGGAATGCCCCTGCTTCGCCTGCTCCGAAGAGAAAACGAACAATTAAGAGCATATAAAATCCTTGTACAAAACCTGTAAGAATCGTGAAAATTGACCACCAAATAACAATTCTGAAAAGCGTAATGCGAGGTCCGTATCTGTCCACTAACATCCCCGTAGGAATTTCAAATGCCCCATAAGCTAAGGAGAATGCTCCCAAAACCAAACCCCATTGCTTGTCGCTCAATTGCAATTCATCCGTAATTTTTGTTCCGATGACAGAAATGGAATTCCTATCTAAGTACGTGATGATGGCAAAAATGACAAATACTAATAATAATTGATACCGTTTTTTCATGATAAGAAAGATATTTTAGTGAATATTCCTTAGTCGATAGGAACATTTTTTGTTCTAAATTTTAGTGATAATAACAAACCCGTGAAGATTAAAAATAGTCCCATGAAACTCTGCAAATTGTAGGTTTCATTGAATACGAAATAACCGATAATGAAGGCGTAAGCGGCTTCTAAATATCTAAGATTGGAGAGAATACTTGCTTTTTCTGAACTCTGAACGGCTTTTGTGAAATAATTTTGGGCAAAAAAGCCAACTAAACCAATAGATAATAATCCTAAACTTTCGGTTGGTGTGGGCAATTGCCAAACTTTATCTCCTTTCTGAAAAAGACATATTATGCCGCTAACCGTTGCTGAAATAAACATGAAGTAATGAAGGATAACCAACTGGTGGTCGTCGTCGCCAATTTTTTTGATAACGATAAAAAGTAAACCGCCAAAAACTGCCGAAAGAATACCGATACTCAAATCAAAAAAACTGATACGAGTATCAAAACCTTTCATGATTAAAATACCAATAAACGACATTAAAAAGAATAACCATTGAATGGGTTTGACTTTCTCTTTTAAGAATATAATAGCCGCAATGGTGGTAAAAATGGGCGATAAATATTTTAAAGCCACCGACGACGCAAAGGGTATTCTGGTGAGAATATAAAAAAATGAAAACATCGAAACCGAACCTACTAAAGCTCTTAAAACTAATAATTTACTGTTTTTGCCAATTAAGGGAATATGGTAAAATTTGAGATAAGAGACACTTAAAATCCAACCAATAATTGACCTAAAAAAGATATGCTGAAAACTATTGAATTGAGGCATCATTTTGATAAATGCTTGCATCATAGAAAAACAAAAAGTGCTGATAAGCATAAACGTCATGCCCTGACTCCATGAGAATGTTTTATTCTCGCTCGTTTTCTTAGTAGAATACATATCCTTCCATTATTTTTCTGACTGTTCTCAACGTACCTGCTTTGTCTAAAACGAGTCCTTTGTTTGTATTTTTCATTTCAATATTTACCTCAATAACGCCCGCAGGATGTTCTATGATGACAAATTCTCGGTTTTGTCCATTCTCTTTTCCAACTTCCGAAGCCACCGTTCCTTTTAATTTCAAGGCAGTTCCAACACAAATTGCCCCCGTTACCGCATGGCTCGGATGGAGTGTTTTGGGTGTAAAATACAGCGAACGAATATGATGTTTTGCATCGGTTGGGCTGGATAAAATACCAATTTTGGGCAGTACACTATCTTTGACATCTCCCATGCCTGCCCGCAAACCTGCTTCCAAACGGATAGCTTCTAATTTTGCCATTAATTCCTTATTATTTTCAAAGAATTCTTTGTTTTCATTGCCCATCAAACCAAAGTCTTTGGCTTTCATCAAGACCATCAAACTGCCCGCATCAAGTATCGAAACCTCAATGCCATTGATAATTTCCTTTAAATTGCTCGTTGGTAATTGTTTGCCTGTTTTTCCGCCCACTTGGTCAGATAAATTCATGATGATTGGAGCGGCAGTTCCAGGAACACCGTCAATTTGAGCATTGCCATTGTACTCAACAACGCCATTGGGAGTTTGTACAATTTCTTCAATAACAGAATTGGTATTAATATTAAAAATGCGAACTCTCGTTTCTGGGATAGTTGCTTTTACCCAACCTTTTTCGATAGCAAAAGGACCAACGCCCGCCATCATATTTCCGCAGGGTGGGAGGGTGTCCACAATCGGATTGTCAATATCTACTTGGGCAAAAAGATAATCCACGTCGATATTGGGTCTTTTGGAAGGTTCAGCCATGACAACTTTACTCGTAACCGTAACGGCAGCCCCCAAACCATCAATTTGGTTATGGTCTGGCGACCCCATCACTTTTAGAATAATGGCATCACGTTCTTTTTTATTAGAAGGCAATTCTCTTTTATCAAAAAATGGACCTTTAGACGTACCGCCACGCATATATGTACAAGGGATTTGTCTTTTTTGAAGATTAATCGCTCTTTGATTATCAGCGAATTGTTGAGTTGTTTTACAAGCCAACAGATTTACCGATAAAAGGAAAAGAAGTATGTAATTTTTGAAGTTGTTATTCATCTTATCATTATGGTATCTGGAATGGATAAAATTCGTAATTTTGTAACAAAAAAACAGATATGAGAAACTTTGAAAATTGGGAAACCCAAGACTTAGAAATAACTTTTGGTTTAAATCAGGTTTGGGATAATAAACTGATTACTGATTGGCTTTCTGCTACTGCTACTTTTTCTGAATTTGAAATTGAACTAATAGAACGCATTAGAATTAGAATTTTAAGAAATGTTGAATTTTGGAATGAAGATGAATTAAAACTTCAATCCATTGCCAGCATTATTGAAATGGCTAATTTTACTTCTGATGCCTTCAAATCATTTTCGCAACGTCCACTTTCTGCTACTATTAATGGGATTGAAATTGGAGGTAGAGTTGATTTTATGCTTGCCAAAGGAAGACAAAAACCTATTGAACCCTATTTTTTTATCCACGAATACAAGCAAGAAACTAAAAGAGGCTCTAATGACCCCAAAGGGCAATTATTGGCAGAACTTTTAGTGGCTCAAACACGCAACGAAAACAAATTTCCGCTTTATGGTTGTTATGTACTTGGTCGTAATTGGTTTTTTGTGATACTTGATGGTCCCGAATACGTTGTAAGTAATGCTTTTAACTCATCTGATGAGGATATTTACAAAATTATCGCTATTCTAAAACAAGTTTGTATCAACATTGAAAACCTACATTTATCCTAAATACTCAGCCGCCGAATACCCTGCACTTCGTCCAAAAACTGCCCCAGAAGTTAGTCCAGAACCACCGGGATAACCATAGAAAAATACACCTCCAACCATTTCACCACAAGCAAAAAGCCCTGCAATGGCATTTCCTTTTTCGTCCAAAACCTCTGCCGAAGTATTCACTTTTACACCACCATACGTGAAGGTGATTCCACCCGTAACGGGATAGGCTTTGAAAGGTGGCGTATCCAAAATATTTGCCCAATTGGTTTTATTGAGGGGCAATCCTTTGGTAGCTTTTCCATCTTTTATCGTTGGGTCAAAAGGCGTTTCTGTGTCTATCGAAGCATTATAATCTTGCAAGGTTGCTAATGCCTGTTGCGGATTTACGCCATGAAGTTTGGTGACTAATTCCTCCAAAGTATCAGCTTCTACAAAGCTGGCATCGTGGGTTTTGTATTCGCTATAAAGCAATTTATCTACTTTGGAATCAAAAATTTGCCATGCTAAATTATCAGGCTGATTCAATACTGCTGCCCCAAATTGGGCATAAGTATAATTTCTAAAATCCAAGCCTTCGTCCACAAAACGCTCGCCCTTTGCATTGAGCATCACACCAAATAAATAGGAGATTTTACGATAATGTTTTCTTTCAATAAATGGAATGTCGAGATTTCCGTATTCGGGCATATTAAAGTCCATTGGTGTGGCATGGCATCCTTCAAAATTACCATTTAGTGCTGCTCCAACGGCAGTTGCCATTTCCAAACCTTTGCCCATATTGTGGCGTGTCCCTCTTACTCTGGCTTTTGCCCAAACTTCGCCTAAGTGTTTTATTCTTAATTCTTTATTGGCTTCAAAACCCCCACAGGCTACTATTACAGCATTACTATTTAGCGTTTTTTCTTCTCCATTTTCCAAGAATTTTACGCCTGTGATTTTTCCATTTTCGGTTAATAATTCTTGTACGTCACAATTATATTTTATTGTACCTCCAATTCTTAAAAATTCGGCTAATTCAGCTTGTACTAAACCATCTCCTTCGCCTTCTGCTTCGAGCGACAAACCACCCCAAAAGATGTATTTGCCGTCTTTTATGAAAGTTTGACGAGAATATATCGGAGCAAATTTGATATTATGCGACCCCAACCATTGCAAAGTAGGCAGACTTTCATCTACTAAATACTGTTGTAAATCAGTAATTTCTACTTCTTGATTAAAGTATTTGAGGTCGGCTAAAAACTTCTCTTTAGTATAACTGCCAAAATCAGAAATAGCTAAACGTTCATCGTTGGGATTGAGAAGTAAGGGCTTTAAATCATCAAAAGAATTATAGGCAAATCGCATTGCTCCTGCGGTATAGCGACTATTCCCTCCAAATTCATGTTCGTCGGCTTTTTCAAGCATAATTACTGACGCTCCCTTTTCTAAACTGGCAATTCCTGCACACAAAGCGGCAGAACCACTTCCGATAATGATAATATTTTTTGAGTCCATGATGAGTAAGCTGTGATGAGTGAATTGTGTTTAGCGAGTTGTAAATTCACTAAATCACAACTCACTAAATCACAAAAAATCACAACACTAAAATTTATAATTAACAGCAAGATTCAAGAAGCGTCCTTGTGTACCAAATTGGTTGGTTCTACGAGAGAAGATAACTTCATTGTTTGTTTGTGGTACTTGTAATAAATCTGGATATTCGTCAAAAATATTATTTACACCAAAAGTAATTCCTAATGATTTGGTAGCTCTGTATGTCAAAGCAATGTCAGTTACTGTTTTTTCGCTGAATACTTGATACAAGACAGCATTAGGGTCTGTTGGTTTTACAGCTAAAGTTGCGGTTGGGTCAGATACTTTTCCGAAACGAGACATTCTAAGTAAAACGCCCAATTTATTAATATCATAATTGGCAGAAAAAATCAATTTATTTTTCGGAAGCCCGTCAGTGATAAATAAAGTAGCCACAGCATCAGCAACTTCCACGCCTGTATCAGTTTTACGGTTTGCTCTCAAAGTGGTAACCATTGATGAAAACGCTGCGTTTAGGTTTATTTTTCCTTCTCCTAATTTGTTGTTGTAATTGGCTACAAACTCAAACCCATTCGTTCTTGTATCAATCGCATTGACAAAAACGGTAGCGTTTTGAGGAAAACCAGCCGCTACGAAAGCTGGAATTTTAGATACATCAATTTGTCCCGAAAGCATAATACGGTTATCCACATCAATTTGGTAAATATCAGCGGTAAGCGTGAAATGGTCGCCAATTTTTGAAGTGATACCCGCAGAATAATCCAATGAAGTTTCTTTCTTTAAACCATTCACACCGATTAATTTAGCTAAGTCAGAAGTAGCAGGAATAACAGGATTAATAATTGAATTTCCTGCGTTATCAAATGAAATATTGACATAATTACTATAATGACTTTGTACCATTGATGGAGCTCTAAAACCTCTACTGATAGATGCACGAATGGCAAATGGTTCAGCAATTCTTAATCTTGAATTTAATTTATAAGAAAAATCAGAGCCAAAATCGCTATAATTTTCTCCACGAATAGCCGCACCAACCAAGAAATTTTTAGTAATGTCACTTTCTGCTTCTACATACAAACCAACATTTGTTCTGTTCCAATTTCCTGCTGTGGCAGGGCTAAAACCTTCTCTTCCGCTTGACCCAACGTCTTTGGTTTTGAATAACGAACCTGCTTTCCAAGCAGCTTCATCGCCTGCTATTTGTGCAAAAGTCTCATAACGAAATTCTGTACCAGCACCAATACTTAAATTTGGATAGGTGTTTTTATTGAAGCTCTTAGAAATATCTGCATTCACCAATGTTTGTGTAACGCCTGTTTGTCCTACATAAAAAGAGGTTGGCGAAGCTGCTCCTAAACTTGGATTGACTGTATTTTCAGCATAAAAATCAACTTTGTTAGCTCCTTGTCCAACACTGAAATCAAGATTCCAGTCAGAGCCAAGTTTTCCTTTCAAACCAGCCGTAATAGAAAAGTCATTTATATCAGCAGGAGCAATAGGATTATATCCATTCGGGAAAATCGTGAGTGCATTTCTTTTGGTATTTGAAGGTGGGCGAGTAAAGATACCCGTTACAACGTGCTTTTTAGTGAAACCTCCAAAAGAATATAAATTCCATTTATCATTAAGGGGCAAACCCGCATTGATAAATAGTCCATACGTGGTATTTTCGGCAGAACCCAATACTGCACGGTCTAAATTAATACCATTTTGAGCCACCAAAGCTGCATCAGCTACGGGGTCTTTCACATAAAACCCAGCAGAGGCTTTATAGGTACCCGAACGGTCATAACCATCTGTATGATTGTAAGTTAAGGTAGTATTTACGAATCCCTTTTTACCTAATTTTAACCCAAAGTTGGCAGCCAAATTATACGTTTTCCCATCAGTAGTTAATTTCGGAGCAGTTGCACCTGTAATATCTAAGTTTGGTTTTGAGTATCCCATACCTGTATAAACGGTAACCGAACCGCCAGACGAAGCGTCGTTCAATTCCATGTTAATTACTCCACCGATGGCATCAGAACCATATTGAGCTGCTGCTCCGTCACGCAAAACTTCTACTCTTTTCAACGATAAAGAAGGCACCACATTGATGTCTGTTCCTACTTGTCCTTTTCCTACACCATCATTAATACTCAAAAATGATACTTTATGACGACGTTTGTTATTCACCAAAACCAATACTTGGTCTGGACCTAAACCTCTCAATGTAGCAGGGTCAACGAAGGGAGCAGAGTCATTAATCCCAAATTTTACGGCATTAAATGAAGGTGCTGTATAAGTAATGGATTGTCCCAAATCTACCTGTCCAGAAGTTTGAATATCTTTTGCTGAAATAACATCAACCGCTACGGGACGGTCAACGTCGGTACGTGCTTTGGCAAAACGTGAACCCACCACTACTACTTCGCTCAACTGCGAATTTTCTTCTGCCAATGCCACATTAATGGGTGTGCTTTCTCCAACGGTAACTTCCGTAGTTTTAAAACCGATAAATGAAAAAACTAAAGTTTCACCTTTATCAGCATTAATCTTGAAATCACCATTGGCATCAGAAGTTGTGCCACGTTTTGTTCCTTTTACCGCAATACTTACCCCTGGTAGAGCCTGACCTTTGGCATCGTTTACTTTGCCATTGACAGGCTCTGAAACGGGAGGGCTTGGGAAAATCGGTAAACTGGTATTCCCAACTTTTTCATTTGTACTCAATATTATTTGGTTGCCAAAATTTTTGTAGTTGATAGCAAGCGGACTAAAAAGTCGTGATAAAACTTCAGCTAATTTCTGATTTTGAACTTTTAAACTAATTTTTCTCTCTGCATTTATCATGCTTGGACTGTAAATGAATTTTACTTCTGCCAATTTTTCAATTTGGCTTAATGCTGTTTGAATTTCGGTATTCTGTAAAGACAATGAAATCGTTTTGTCTAAATAATTCTGGCTTTTGCCATCGTGGGCGAATGCGTTGCTAATAAAAATAGCCAGCCAAAGGCATTGTACCACTGAAAATCTCATGATTTTAAAGAGAATCGTTTGATTAGTGAGTTGTTTTTTCATACTTTTACTAATGATTTTGTTGTTTTGAATGTGACAAAATTTACCCTTCAATGACTTTTCCAAGAGATGATTGAAGGATATTCTCGACCGATAATGCTGGTAACATTATCGGTCTTTTTTATTGATAAAATAATGGGTAATAATACTGCCCAAATCAGACGCTGGTAACATCCTCATTGGTAATGGTTTTTACTAAAAGCATCCTCTGCCCGACACAATAATATCAGTGCCTTTAATCTGATAATTGGCATTGAGGGTCTGGCATAAAAAATCTAATTGATTATAAATTGGCATGGCGTTTAAGTCGCCTGTAAAAGTGCAATTGGCAATTTTTTCATCTTCCAAGAAAATCTCAATTCCATAAGCATCTTTGAATTTTTGTAAAACTTCAGATAAACGTGCATTTCTGAAATCAAAATTGATTTTGTCTTTCACTGTCACCAAAACTTCAGGTTTTTCTACTAACCCTGTCACAAAATGGTTGTCTTCGTCGAAATAAACCACTTTTTCATTTGGCGTTAATACCACACCATTTTCTTTCGGATTACTCGCCCCTTTTTCATAAACTGACACTTTCCCTGTTTTAACTTCTACTTGAATTTTTGAACTCAAATCTGATTTTATTAAAAAACTCGTCCCCAAAACCTTCGTAATTGTTTCACCACAAAGCACCATAAAAGGTTTGTTAGGATTTCGTTTAATGTCAAAAAACGCATTTCCTTTCAAGGTTACTTCTCGTTTATCAGCCAAAAAATGTTTTGGATAAGATAAGATTGCCTTCGGGTGTAGTTTGATAACACTACCATCTTCTAACTTGAGAGCAATAATTTTATTGGTTGCATTTTCTTGCGTAACAACCCCCGCATATTCACTTATAATAAGATGATTTTGAGTATTTAAAACGTAATTAAAATAAATACCAAGACCTAACAAAATAGTGATGCTGGCAGCAATCGCCAATCTGAAAGATTGTTTACGCCAGATAGATACAGGTTTAGTTATTGGGGTTGCTCCTTTATGAATTCTACTCCACATTCTATCTTTCACATGATTCCATTCAGGCTCGGTAGTAGGTATTTTTGAATCATTGCCAACTAATTCAAACCATTGTTCAACTACCTTTTTTTCCTCAGCATTACATTTACCCGACAGATACTTTTCTAATAAATACTCAAATGATTGTTTGCTCATAGATTTATTGATTTATATTCTGAAAGTCGTTAAATAAGTATTCACCCCTAAAAGAAAATAAAAAATATTTGAAAAATACAATAAAAGTCCACATTCAAGATAAATATTCTTGAAAAATGACATTTAAAAAATAAAGTAATATGGAAGAGAAGTGGAGGAAGTGAGGCGTATCTAAAGAAAATAGCAAGACAGAAATCTTAACTAAATGTAAGCCAAAAAAGTAAAATCGTGAGGTAATCTTTTAGATAAATCCGTAGAAATTTTAGAGCCTGCGTGATGTGATATTCCACTGATTTTTCAGATAAATCTAAAGCAATGGCAATTTCTTTATGTGATTTTTCTTCAAATCTACTCATTTTAAAAACCGTCTGTGTTTTATCAGGTAATTGATAAATAGCTTTTTCAATAGCCACTTGAATAGCTTCGGCTGTTAAAAAATCTTCTGTTTGAAATGAGGCTTCATGGTAAGAAACTTCCAAAGAATTTCTTTGTACAATGACTTGACGAAGGTGACTAATAATCTGATATTTGAGAGCTGTAAATAAATAACTTTCCAAATGGGCAATTTCTAATCCTTTACGCCTTTCCCAAAGTTTTGTGAATAACTCCTGTACAATCTCTTCTGAAGCATCTCTTGAACCCGTTTTGAAGGTAGCCAATGAAAATAATTTCTTCCAATAACGGTCATAAATTTCACGGAAAGCAACCTCATCATCTATGGCGATAAGCGTTATCAAAGTCTCGTCTGAAAACGTGGAAAAATTCATGGGAAGTTTTAAAGAAATTATTTTGATGCTATATTACAATAAAATCTTGGAATTGTAAAAAAAACAATCAATTACAAGCAGTATTTAATAAAATAAAGAGTAACGTATAATCTTTCAATACCTCACGAAGTATTTTTAGAGCCTTCGTCATTTGATTTTCAACCGTTTTTTCTGATATGTCTAATTTTTCAGAAACTTCTCGTTGAGAAAGTCCACTACGTTTCAATAAAAAAACTTCTCGGCAACGTTCAGGCAATATTAATAAAGCCTTTTGATAAGCCTCATTTAGTTCGTCAAAACTAACTGCTTGTTCCGTAAAATTTTCATCTTTATTGTCAGTTTCTATATTAGTAGAGTACTGTTCAAAAAGGTTGTTTTTCTTATATTGTGCAATGACCAAGTATTTGACCGAAGAAAAAAGATAGGCTTCAATTGTTGTAGAAATAGATAAAACGGTACGTCTCTCCCAAAGAGAAACAAATAATTCTTGGACAATCTCTTCTGTCAATTCTCTATTTTGAAGACGTTTATAAACAGCCCCATAAAGTTTAGAAAAGTATTTTTGATACAAAAAGTCAAAAGCAGTTACATCACCTTTTGCAAGGTGACTAAGAATTTTTTGGTCAGTATCAAATATTGGACTAATCATTTTTTATCGCAAGATAATACAATTTTTTTGTGGCAAAATAACTATTTAAAAAATGTTGTAAATGCTTGTTAGAGCAATGTTTTACTACTATTTTTGGATACGCAAATATTTTACATAATTACTTTTATCCCGCCAAATAATAAAAAAGTGTTATTGTGTTGATTTTCAGCATGGTAAATCATTTTCCGCCCTTCCTTACCTAATATTTCCTTGTGTAATCTAAATAAATGTGCAATTTTTGTATAAATTTTTTTGTTAAAAAAATAGCTCGAATCTTGTAATTCGGATATTTCAAAAACACTAATAAAGTACAAAAACTTAGAATGGCAGAGCATACCAAATGCCTAATTATAGGCTCAGGACCGGCAGGTTATACCGCAGCAATCTACGCCTCAAGGGCAGGATTAAACCCAATAATGTATCAAGGCCCACAACCAGGTGGACAATTGACAATTACGAATGATGTTGAAAATTTCCCTGGTTATCCAGACGGAGTTCAAGGACCAGAAATGATGCAAGACCTTGAAAAACAGGCTCGTAGATTTGGAACAGATGTTCGTTACGGATTAGCAACAAAAGTTGACTTTTCAACAAGTCCGAAGAAAGTTTTTATTGATGATACACACGAAATCCATGCGGACGCCGTTATAATTGCAACAGGTGCTTCGGCAAAATGGTTAGGTTTGCCATCAGAAGAAGTATTTAACGGTCGTGGGGTTTCAGCTTGTGCCGTTTGTGATGGTTTCTTTTTCCGTAATCAAGAAGTTGCCATTGTTGGTGGTGGCGATACCGCTGCTGAAGAAGCAACTTATTTAGCAAATCTTTGCTCGAAAGTACACATGATTGTGCGTCGTGATGAATTACGTGCTTCGCAGATTATGCAGAAAAGAGTTACTTCAAATCCTAAAATTGAAGTACACTGGAATTCTGAAACACAAGAAATTTTAGGAGATGACGCAGGGGTAACTTCTGCAAAAATTAAGAATGTTAAAACTGGCGAAGAAAAAACGATTGCAGTAACAGGATTTTTCGTTGCTATTGGTCATAAACCAAATACAGACATATTTAAAGGATTCTTGGATATGGATGAAGCTGGTTATTTAATTACAGAAAAAGGTTCAAGTCGTACCAATATCGAAGGTGTTTTTGCTTCTGGCGATGCCCAAGATAATATTTATCGTCAAGCTGTTACTGCTGCGGGTTCTGGTTGTATGGCAGCCTTAGATGCAGAAAGATGGTTGACGGAACAAGAAGATTAGTTATTTAGAAAATAGAGTTTAGAGAATAGATTATAGAGGAAATTGTCTCCTAAATAATACGAAATATGTTCTCTAAACTCTATTCTCTAACATCTAAAATACTTATGATAAAGATTAACAAGATACTATTTTTTCTATTTTGTGTAGGCTCATTTACAGTCTCGGCACAAGAATCGGGGAATTTTAAGAAAAACCCTAAGATTAATGTCAAGAATAATACAGGTCTGTATAAAGAAAAGGAGAAAAAACAAGATGATATTCTGGATGAGTTGCCAAAACTTCAATTCAGAGTTGATTACTCTGTTGAGCCTGTCTCAGACGCTCCATCTGCTATCACCGCATCTAACAAATACGAACCAGCAAAGCCCTTAAATTCTTCGGTAAGTACATTTGATACAACTTCTGTGGATGAAAGAGAACCTTTAATTATTGAAATTGAAGAAGAAACTCGCCCAGAAGGAAGTGATGATTTTGTGTCAGTGGCTACTTATTATTCTGTTTGGGATGCTACAAATATTGACCCTTACGGAATTGAACCGAAAGATTTTGATGATGTGGTTGATGTAGAATTGTATAATAAAGACCAAGGGCGTTTTTGGTCTGTGCCAAACAATGCTCCCAAAATGACATCACCTTTTGGTCCAAGATGGCATCGTTTGCACGCAGGAGTAGATTTAGATTTAGAAACAGGCGACCCTGTGTATTCTGTATTTGATGGAATTGTTAGAGTATCAGGTTATGATGGAAGAGGATATGGTAATTTTATAGTAGTTCGTCATTATAACGGAATAGAGACGTTATATGGTCACCTTTCATCAAAAGGTCTTGAATCAGGAGCTTACGTAAAAGCAGGTGACCAAATCGGATTGGGAGGGAATACAGGTAGAAGTACAGGTTCTCATTTGCACTTTGAAACTCGTTATGAAGGAAATCCATTCAATCCAACTTATGTGTTCAATTTTACAGGAGCAGGTTCTGAACCAACGTCTGACCACGTTTTGATTTCGGCAAGAGTTTTTGATACTTATGGTTTGGCTTTAGGTAACGAATATGGAGATGCAGGTAACAAGGTTATGACTCGTAGAACTGCGTGGACAACGGCACATTATGGCGATACACTTTATTCAATTGCTAACCGTGCTGGCATTTCAGTAGAAAAATTGGCAAGAATGAATGGAATGAGATTGTCTTCAAGTTTAAGAGCAGGAAGACGTTTAAGAATTCAATAATAGATTAGGGGTTAGGTTTTAGTGGTTAGGAGTTATGTTTTCTTCTTTATAAAAACAAAAAAGCGTGCTTTAACACTTAAAGCACGCTTTTTTGTTTTGCCAAAATGGAATTTAAACAACTAATACCCATATTAAAGATTTGATGCGTACTTTACGGAAGTCGTCGTTTTGAACGACGACTTCCGTTGAGACTCAGATACGCAATAACTTTTTTAAATTAGTATAAATAGATTGGTTTATTAGATTGTTATCATTGAATCATCGATAGAAAGAGAATTCTCTTTGCTGATAACCTATGAAATCAATTCAACTAAAACCTAACTCCTAAGACCTAATTACTATAAAGAAACCACAAAATCTTCTGTTGATTTTCTTACTTTTTTGGCATTTGCTAATGGGTCATTAGCTTCGTCACGGTAGCCCAAAGGTACAATTACTACACTTTTTAAACCTTTTGCCGATAAACCTAATAATTCATCTAAAGCATCAGGATTAAAACCTTCCATTGGAGTAGCATCTACTTCTTCAATAGCTGCCGCTGCCAAACCAGTGCCTAAAGCAATGTATGCTTGGCGTGCCATCCAGTTAAATACGCTGGCTTCATCAGCTCCATTAACTCTTCCTTCAACCATAGCTTTGTAACCCGCTAAAGCTTCCACAGGAATCCCTCTTTCAGAAGCGATTAAATTGAAAAAAGCATCAATGCGTTCTTGGGTTGCTTTGTCCCAAACTGCCAATACCAATAATGTGCTTGTTTCTACTATTTGAGGTTGATTGAAGGCAAGCGGTTGGATTTGCTTTAATAATTCTTTATCCTCAATTATTAATAAGTTATAAGGTTGAAGACCATAAGATGAAGCTGAAAGACGAAATGCTTCAACAATCGTATTAACTTTTTCTTGTGGAACGGCTTTATCAGCAACCATTCTCTTTGTGGCATAACGCCAATTTAATTGTTCTATAAAATTCATGATATTAACTAATGTTATGACATTAAATGTATTTACACTATATTAACATCGAATTCATTGATAAGTTCATTAAATCAATTTTTTTTTGAGATAGCAGAAATATCGGCAGGCTTATTTACTTTCGTCTTTTGTAATCTTTACGGAAAAATGTACTTATTAACGCAACCCATCAGAGGTTATTGAAGTCATATTTTGTGTTGCGTCAGTAAGTATTGACTTCCGAATCTTTAAATAGGTTTTATGCTTAATGAATCATTTTTAGAACAAAAGAGTTTCATTTTAATAATTGATTATATAAAAACATGAAATTAGATATACTCGTAATGGCGGCACATCCTGACGATGCCGAATTAGGTTGCTCAGGAACAATTTGTTCACATATTGCCCAAGGCAAAAAAGTTGGAATTGTCGATTTTACTCGTGGGGAATTAGGCACTCGTGGAACTCCCGAAATTCGTTTGGCAGAATCAGCAGAGGCTACTAAAATTTTAGGTGTTCATGCTCGTGAAAATTTAGGTTTTAGAGATGGCTTTTTTGTCAATGATGAAGAGCATTTGATGAAATTAATCCGTGTCATTAGACGTTACCAACCTGAAATTGTTTTGGCAAATGCACCTTTCGACCGCCATCCTGACCACATAAAAGGTTGCGAATTAGCAGTAGATGCTTGTTTTAAGTCGGGTTTGAGAATGATAGAAACTTTTGAAGATGATGGAAATCAACAGAAGGAGTGGCGACCTAAAAATGTTTATCACTACATTCAAGACCGATATATTTCTCCAGATTTTGTGGTTGACATTTCTGAATTTTGGGATAAAAAAGAAGCATCCATCAGAGCTTTTAGAAGTCAATTTTACGACCCAACGTCTTCTGACCCAGAATCTTATCTTTCATCACCTGCATTTTTGAAATTTGTGGAGGCTCGTAATCGTGAAATGGGACACGCCATTGGTGTTGAATTTGGCGAAGGCTTTACAAGTTATAAAAAATTGGGCGTGAAGGATTTGGGGAGTTTGATTTAAAGAACCGCAAAGACGGGAAGACGCAAATAATTTTCCTCTGCGTCTTCCCGTCTTTGCGGTTAAAACTACGGTGAAAGTCTATCTATTTTCCATTCGCCGTTTTCCAATAAAGTATAAGCAATACGGTCGTGGAGACGTGATGGGCGACCTTGCCAAAATTCAATATAGTTGGGAACGAGTCTATAACCACCCCAATGCGGAGGACGTGGAATAGGAGCATCACCGAATTTTTCGATTAAATGCTTTTCTCTTTCTTCCAAAACCTCACGATTTTCAATAATCATACTTTGGTTAGAAACCCAAGCACCAATTTGGCTTCCTCGTGGGCGACTGTGAAAATAGGTATCTGAATCTTCGTCAGAAACTTTTTCTATTGTGCCTTCAATTCTTATTTGACGTTCCAATTCTACCCAAAAAAAAGTGATGCAAGCATTTGGATTTTCTGCTAATTCTGTTCCTTTTCGACTTAGATAGTTGGTATAAAAAGTAAAACCATTGTCAAGTCCTTTCAATAAAAGCACTCGTGTAGAAGGCTTATTTTCATTCGATACTGTTGAAAGTAAAAAGGCATTTGGTTCAAGCAATTGACTGGCTACGGCTTCGTCAAACCATGCTTGAAACTGTTCGATAGGAGTTGATGCAACGTCTTTTACATCTAAACTACCTTTGGTATAATTTTCTCTAAGAGCCGCTAATTCTGTTTTTGTCATTTTATTTTAGGGTTTACGAAGGATGAATTTTAGGTTCAGGATTTGTTTGCAATTTAGTACATTCTTTATTCTCAAAACCTAACAAATATCATCTAAATCCCTTTTAACATTTTCACAAAGTCGTCTTCGTATTGTTTCAGAGCCTTCAATAAATCTTGAAGTTCAGCGTATTCTGGCGTTTCTTTTTTTGCGTTGAAAATAGCATCTGCACGGTCAGAAGCTTTTTCATAATCAGATTCGTTTTTTATTTCTTTCATGGAATGTCTTGTTTGAGGTACAAAAATACAAAAGCCCACGGATTATTCGTGGGCTTTTGTGGAAATGAAAATTTGTTTAAATTAGGAGAAAGTATTTAATTCCCTCTTTTATTAATGAACTCTTGTTAGTGCTAAATTAATTGGAAGAGCTTTTTAACCTCTTAATAATCGCTTCTACCTTTTTTACTGGAAGTTTGAAGGCATCGGCAATGAAATTTGCATCTAAACCTTTCTCCCATAAGCCTCTAATATGATTGAAGGTTAGATTTTCTGTTATTTCTTCTACGGCTGTCATGGCGATATTATTTACTGTTGTTGAAACTTTGGTAAAGATAATGATTAACTCATTGCTTGTCAAGTTGATGGTTACGTTTAGGTAATGTGTTCATTTTCAATGAATTGGTGCTGTTTTTTCTCGAATATCCGAAGGTGAAACTTCTTCGATAAAACTCTGAGTAACATCTAATCTTGAAAGTGTTTGTTTGAAGAACTTATCATGTGGATTATTTATTTGGGGCATAGTTAGATATTTTTAATAGTGTAAATAATCATAAAAATAGAAAAGGCTTCGCATAAATACGAAGCCTTTTGGAAAATAAATTTTAAGGAAAAACCTTATAAATATCTTTTCTCGCTAAAATTCTGGAAAGTATAATTACTCCATCTTCATTCAAGAAAAAGCCAATTCTAAAATCTTTGATTGATTTTACTTTTATACGGTATGAATTATTGTAACCCACCATTTTAGTAACACCTTCAATATCAGATAACTGTTCTGCAGATTGAATATTATCAATGATTTCAACTATGCCTTCTTTGATATTTTTCGGCAGTTTTTTTGCATCTCTGACAAAACTTGATTGATATTCATATTCCATTTCTCAACCAATTTTCAAAATTCACCTTTTCTGTTTTATTTAAAATTGGAGAATCTTTTTCCTCTTGCATCAAAGTCCAAAGCCCAATGTCTTCTTTTTGAGAATCAGAAAGAATTTGAGATTTGATTTTAAGCAATTTCAAGAAACTCGAAACTGCTCTTAATTCATCATTATTTTGCGGAGTTATGACTATACTTTTCATTGAATTACAATTTATTGTAAAAATTCTACCTACAAAACCTCAAAAACCCTCTCCATACTCACCGCAAACCCAATTTTATCACGTAAGTCAGCAATAGCAACCCGCTCTTGTTCCATTGAATCACGGTGACGGATGGTTACGGTTTCGTCTTCCATTGTTTGGTAATCTACCGCAATACAGTATGGCGTTCCAATCAAATCTTGACGAGTATAACGTTTTCCGATTGCCCCACCATCATCGTAAGTTACATTAAATGAACGTTTTAAAGCATGGTAAATATCTTGTGCTTTTTCAGCCAAACCATCTTTTTTCACCAATGGCAACACGGCTGCTTTGATAGGGGCAACTGCTGGATGGAATTTTAAATATGTTCTTTGTTTGGCATTTTCACCTTCTCCAACTACTTCATCGGTATAAGCGTTACACAAAATAGCCAAGAAAAGACGGTCTGCACCCACAGATGTTTCTACAACGTAAGGAATATAATTTCCGTAAGGTTTGCCATTTTCGTCTAATTCAGCGTCAAAATACTGTTGTTTTTTGCGTGATAACTCTTGGTGAGCCGTCAAGTCAAAAGCAGTACGTGAGTGAATTCCTTCCATTTCTTTAAATCCGAATGGAAATTTATATTCAATATCCACCGCAGCATTGGCGTAGTGAGCCAATTTTTCGTGGTCGTGATATTTCAAATTTTCAGCAGGTAAACCAATGGCTTGGTGGAATTTCAAACGAGTTTCTTTCCATTTGTTGTACCATTCCATTTCAGTGCCAGGGCGAACAAAGAATTGCATTTCCATTTGTTCAAATTCACGCATACGGAAGATGAAGTTACGAGCCACAATTTCGTTACGGAATGCTTTACCGATTTGTGCAATACCAAAAGGCACCTTCATGCGTCCTGATTTCTGAACGTTCAAGAAGTTTACAAAAATACCTTGTGCCGTTTCTGGACGAAGATAAATCAAAGAAGCATCTTCCGAAACCGCACCTACTTGCGTTGAGAACATCAAGTTAAATTGACGAACTTCCGTCCAGTTTGCTGTATTTGAAATTGGACATTTGATGCCTTCGTCTAAAATAATTTGGCGTAAACCCGACATATCATCGGCAGTCATGGCAGCAGCCATCGCTTCTAATAATGCTTTTCCTTTTTCTGGTGTTCCTTCTGCTTCGTATTGTTCAGCTTTAGCTTCCAATAATTGGTCGGCACGATAACGTTTTTTAGAATCTTTGTTGTCAATCATCGGGTCGTTGAATGAATCCACGTGACCAGACGCTTTCCATGTAAGCGGGTGCATAAAAATCGCTGCATCAATACCAACTACGTTATCGTTAAGCATTGTCATGGCTTTCCACCATAGCGTTTTTAAGTTATTTTTTAGTTCAACACCATTCTGACCGTAGTCATAAACGGCTTGAAGACCATCATAAATTTCAGAAGAAGGGAACACAAAGCCATATTCTTTGGCGTGCGAAATAATGTCTTTTAACGTTGAAGCGGTATCTTGTTGTTTTTGCTCTGCCATTGTTATTCAGTTATCAATTATCAGTAATCAGTTAACAATCATCAGTAAACAACAGTTTATTACAAGTTATTAGGTACAAAATGTATTATTACTTACCGATAACTGTTTACTGCTAACTGTTTACTGCTAACTGTTTACAAAGTTAGCTTTTTTGGATTGAATTGCTTGTTTTCATTTTCAGAATAATCATGCCAAAGCTGAATTTTGTAATATTTTGTCAATTAAGATGATTCATCTATATTTGTTGTGATTAGTTTCTGCACATTCTCCTTATCTACATTCTTTAATTGATTAGAATGATTTGTGCAATTACTATCATTAATAATTCCACACAATCACTTTTAACAATTCAAAAAATGAAAATTAAAACTACCACTCTTTTACTACTACTATTTTTAAGTCTCTCCACTTTTGCTCAACGTACTTTTGACAGTGTCATCGAAGCAGAAGGAAATATCCAAGATTTAGTCCAGAATGAAATTACAGGCGTTATTGTCATCAAAGTCGGCTCAACGATACAAGGTATCAATGCTGAAACCAAACAACAAGTTTGGAAATTGACCAAAGATGATTTCGGAGGAGCTTCTGTTAAAGACATTTTGAGTGACCCTGAATTTGGCAAGATTTTCAAGGAGAAAAAAGAATTGACCAGCGTACCTAATAGCCCGTATGTGGAGGCTTTTGTCAATTCTAAATACATGATTATCAATACCGAAACTGGTAAAGTCGTGTATAATTCTTCAAAAGAATCTTTTTTCGTTTTTCAATCAGATTTTCTTCCTGAGTCGGACGAATATTTATTGACTTTGAAAACGGGAGATGATATGTCAATCGCTTTATTAGACATGAAATCTGGGGCTTTGAAATGGACTTCAGTTGTAAGTAAAGCCAAATCTTTGTTTAGCTTTTCATTGAAAGAATCTGCCAACACCAACATTGCCAAAATCAATGGTGAAACTATCTATTATTTACTTTATGGCAAATTGTACTCTTTCAATAAAACGTCTGGTAAACTTAACTGGACGGGTGAAGAAGAATACACTAAGTTTTTCTTAACACAAAATGACAAAAACATCGTTGTGGTGAATAGCAAAGGAATTATGTCTTCAAAAGAATACTTAAACGTATTGAATACGGATAACGGAAAGAGTATTTGGGCAGAATCAATCAAGACTAAGAGAGTTGTATATTTAGAAGATTGGGGGACAAAAATATTAGTGGCACATTACGGCGGTTTTAACTTTTTTGACTTGAAAACAGGAGAAAAAATCTGGAAAAAAGATGCTCGTGGTGATGGTTTAAAACGTGTTATTCCAATCGACCAAGACTTTTTATATGTAGCTGAAAACGAAATGATGTTGATTAATAAAAACGGTGAAAAACTTTGGAAGAGCTTTATTGAAATTGCTGATGAAAAAGAAGACCCAATTTATTATCTTGGAAAAGTGGGCGAAAAAGTAATGTATTTAACAGGTACTTACGGAAATATGGTGGACTATAAAAGTGGTCGTAAATTATGGAAACGTAATATCAAGTTCAACGAAAAACGCCCTGTGTTGCCTACTTTCGACGAAGTTTCTCAATCTTACTTAGTTTATAACGATGAGAAATTATACAAATTTAATCCTTCAATTGACGATAAACCTGAGCCATTTGCGGAGGTTAATATCAAAAGAGAGAAAGAATTGAGTGGTATTGAATTATTTCCTTGGGGCGTTGTATTGTCTGGTCCAGTAGAGGTAATGGGCGTAGGAATGGACGGAAAAGAGAAATATCACAAAACTTATACACAACCAGGTGAAGGAAATCGTATGTTGGTAAAAGGGTTAGCTCGTGTAGGAAGTATTGCTGCGGGAGCAAATTCGGTAGTATCGGGCATCGAAGGAAGTGAATGGACTATGACTTACCGTGACGAAGCTGGAAATATGAGAACAGAGAAAATCAAAGATGCAGACCAAAGTAAATTGGCAGAATCAAGAGTTTCTGCTGCTGGTTCGGCAGCTTTAGGGCAATTGGCTTCGAGATATAGCAAACGTTTTAATGCGATGAAACAAAATAGAGATTTCTCATATATCTACGCAAAAGACGAAGCAGCAGGTAAAATATTAGTGAAAATTAGAAAAGAAGATGGTTCGGAAGTAGATAAATTGATTTTCAAAAACGATAGACCTGTTTACGAAATCGACCCAGCTACACAAAATATTTTCTATATTTATGAAAATAAATTAATGATATTTGACGCTAAGAAATAATTAATAAAATGCCGAAATTGAGTACCAAGTATTAGGTATTAAGTGCCAAGTTTTTGTCGTAAAATAAGATTTTCTTCAAATTCTAAATCCTTAATATATATGACTTATTACACAATTTCGGCATTTTTTTGTCTTATGAAAAAACTACTAATCACTACAATCTTGATATTTTGCTTCATAAGCACATATTCGCAAGATAAAGTAAAATTCACTAAGAAAAACTTTACGATTCCAAGCATTTCTCCTTCCGAATTTCCTTGTTTAGATGATGTTTTAACACAATCAACGACTTTCCAAATTGCCGATAAAGTACCAGTTGCTTTACCGATGTTAAAAAAAGATTATTTTAAAATTGATGGTTTTATAAAAGATGTTAATGAGAATGGACAAATGAAAATTTATGTATCCATTTCGCAACCTGAGTATTTGAAAAGTCGAGTTGATACGTTCTTCAATAAAAAAACATACAGATTTTATTATGTGCCTTCTTACGTTTTCAAAGTAACCATTAAAGTGGAGGTGAAATGTAAAGCTCAGAGCATTTATACGGAAGAATTTAAAGCTCTTGAAAGAATCCCTGTGGATGAATTTCAAACCAAAGAAGAACTAATTAAAGGGTTGACTAACATTGAGTTAAAGAATGAATTTGGGTCGGAAATAGAAAAGGCAGTTAATATGTCCTTGATGAATATTCAGAGGAAATTAAATCAAAAATTAGGCTATTTTACCAATCAGAGTAAAGAAACGTTCGTGTTTTTAACCAATAAAGAACATCCAGAATATGCTAAAATGCTTGAATTTGAGAATGAAATAACGGCTCAAATGGCAAAAGTAACTCTTGAAAAGGGATTAGATGCAATGGCTCTTGTACCTCATGTAGCGTATTTAGAAGGACTTTTGACAAAATATCCAGCGTCGCCAGATAATACTAAAATTCGTTTTATCGTCACAAATAATTTAGCTCAACTTTATTTTTTATTGGAAAATAAAGACAAAGCACTGTTGGTAAGCGACTTGTTGATTAAAAATGATATGCGAAAAATTTGGGGTAGAGAATTGATTGACCGTACAGATAACGCTCGTTTTGCCAATCTGAAAATTCGTCATCATTTACCAAGATTTTCGGAATTAAAGAAATTAGGGTTTCAGATGCAACAGGAAGCCATTCAAGAAAAAGAGGATACGAGATTGGCATTTTTTGAGAAAATAGAAAGGGATATTGCCGATTGGGAACAAGAAAAAACGAATCGTTTAAAGTATATTGAAACTGCCAAAAACACTAAAATATCCATGTTAGATTCTGTCTCGAAACAGAATAATGCTGCATTACTCAAGAAAATAGTTGATGGCTACGGTGGCGGACAAATTTTGAAAGGTGTAGAGAAAGTTCATATCCTTTCAAAGCTCACTTTTGAAGAAACGAATATTCCTGTTTATGATGAAAAATGGGGGCTTGCATTTACCAATTATCTCTTAAAAAAGAAAAATCCAGACCTTTTTTATGTAGTTGTCAATCAGGCAGAATCTTGGCAACATGATGACCGTGTGAGAGCTGAAAAGTGGAAAAAGATGTCAAATTCTGATTATTTGAATGTTTTGCCCAATTTAGACCCACTTTATTTGCTGTCGTCATTTCGTTTGGATTTATGGAATAATTATGAACTTTTAGCTGATGCTATCATCGACGGACGTTTGTGTTATCATTTGACATACATAGAAAAAACAGTTAATTCAAGCAATAGGAGTGTTCCCAAAACAGAGCATCATTTGTTTATCGACCAAGAAAAAAATAGAGTGATTTCTTCTGAAAAAATTGAATTTGAAGACGGTAAAAAGTTGTCTTTCGAGCGTAAAATTTATCAAGATTACCGAGAATTAATTAGCTTGAATAGCGGAGCTGTACCACACCGAATTTTATATCAAATTGAGGACTTTTATGGAGAAACCTTTTATCAAGAACAAATTGAAAAAATAGAAATTAATTCAGGTTTTGCCAATCGGATTTTTATTAAAGAAGTTTATTCGGGAGGGTTTAAATGATTTTCTTATAATCTCAAGCAAAAACTCATGATTTTTATTTCGTGAGTTTTTTTTGTGTATAAAAAGCCATATTTTTGTGTATAAATCAAAAAACATGAGAACAAATATTGATATAAATGATGATTTGATGGCAAAAGCTATGCTTGCAACAGGTTTGAAAACCAAAAAGGCTGTCATTGAAAAAGCACTTGGAGATGTGTATTACTACTTTTTGATTCAAGAAATGGAATCTTTAAGAGGAAATAACACATGGAAAGGAGATTTGGAAAAGATGAGGACTCAAGACGCAACAGAACTATGATTTTATTTGATACTTCTGTATGGATTGATTATCTCAATAAAAAACAAACCTCAAAGGTTGTGATTTTAGAAAATTTCTTTGCGATAAGAGCGAGGGTTTTCATAACGCCCACAATTATTCAAGAAGTATTGCAAGGAATATCTGACCAGAAACGATTTGAAGTAGCTTCAAGACTATTGTTAGCTCAACAATTACTAACATTAAATTCTGTTGAAGTTGCTGTTGAGGCTGCAAACTTATATCGTTCTTTACGAAAAAAAGGCGTAACAATCAGAAAGCCAAACGACTGTTTAATAGCAAGTTATGCCATACATTTCAATGTAGAGATTTGTCATAATGATTCTGATTTTGACCTAATCGCTCAAAATTCTTCGCTGAAAATTACGCAATAACATGACCAAATTCCTAATTATCCGTTTTTCATCTATTGGTGATATTGTCTTGACAACGCCTGTAATTCGTTGTTTAAAGCAACAATATCCAGATGCGGAGGTGCATTATGTTACCAAAAAATCATACAAAACGCTTCTTGAAAATAATCCATACATTGACAAGGTTTTTATCTTAGAAAAAAGTCTTAATGATTTGGTAAAGGATTTAAAATCAGAGAAATATGATTATGTGATAGATTTGCACAATAATCTGAGAACAAGGATTATTAAGATACGGCTAAAATCTCCCCTCTCTTTTGGTGAGGGGGCGGGGGTGAGGTCTTTCAGTTTTGATAAATTGAATTTTCAGAAATGGATTTTGGTTAAATTCAAGAAAGACATTATGCCGAAAGTTCATATTGTGGACAGATACATGAAAACGGTGGAATCTTTGGGTGTGAAAAATGACAATAAAGGACTTGATTATTTTATTCCCGAAAAAGACGATTTGCCTTTAGAATGGTTGCCAGAGGCTTTTCAAAGTAAATATGCGGTTTATGCTATCGGTGGGCAACACGAAACTAAAAAAATGCCATTGCATAAAATGGTTGAATTATGCAAAACAATAAAATTGCCTTTAGTATTAATTGGTGGAAAAGAGGATACAGTTATCAGTGAGCAGTTATCAGTTATCAGTAACAGTAGTCCTATTTTTGATGCTTGTGGAAAAATGAACTTAAATCAGTCGGCTTCCATTATTCAAAAGGCAGAGGTTGTTTACACCCATGATACAGGAATGATGCACGTAGCGGCGGCGTTAAAAAAGAAAGTGATTTCTATTTGGGGAAATACCGTTCCTGAGTTTGGAATGTACCCGTATCAGACGAGTTTTGAGATTATTGAGAATAAAAATTTGACTTGTCGCCCGTGTTCTAAAATTGGTTACGACAAATGTCCAGCGGGACATTTTAAGTGTATGAATGAGTTGGAATTTTAGTAATTTTATTAAAAAAATAAAACGATGACAGCAAACTTATTGGGATATGAAGAAGTAGCAGATTTCATTGCTGCCCTTGACCCGACTAAACTTTTGGAGTTAAAACCTTCAAAAACGGTACAATTAAGGGTTGAAGAACTGATTTCTACTAAAAAAGAAAATGGACTTTCTGCTGAAAATCAGTATGAATTAGACCGTTATTTAGCTTTGGAACATCTTGTTGCCTTAGCAAAAGCTCGTGCCAGAGTGTATTTGAAAAGATGAATCGTTATATTTCTGAAAAGCTACGCCTTGATGTTGCTTTATTAGCTAATTTTCGATGCGAATATTGTCGTATTCATGAAGACGATTTATTCTTTTCTTATCAGATTGACCATATCATTAGTATAAAACATGGTGGAGAAACAGATTTAGAAAATTTAGCCTATTCATGTTCAATGTGTAATCAAAACAAAGGTTCTAATTTAGGGACGTATTTGCCTGATTCAAAACGACTTGTGCGTTTATTTCATCCAAGAAAAGACACATGGAAAACACATTTTAAAGTAAATAATGGCGAAATTATTGGGAAGACTAAAATAGGACTTACTACTATAAAAGTGCTTGATTTGAATAATGTAGATAGAGTTATTTTACGACAAATTTTGACAGAGTCGGGACGGTATTAATACAAACAATGAATAAAAAAATAAACATAGGCTTAGTCCAAATGGCTTGTACTGCTGATGTACAGGCAAATATGCAAAAAGCAATTGCGGGCATCCGTGAGGCAGCTCAAAAGGGGGCGAATATCGTTTGTCTTCAAGAGTTATTTACATCACTTTATTTTTGTGATGTGGAAGACCATGAGAATTTTAAATTGGCGGAAGCAATTCCCGGCCCTTCTACTGATACGCTTTCGGCAATTGCTAAAGAATTAGGCGTTGTAATTATTGCATCACTTTTTGAAAAACGTGCCGCAGGTTTGTACCACAATACAACGGCTGTTTTAGATGCCGACGGAACGTATTTAGGTAAATACCGCAAAATGCACATTCCTGATGACCCAGGATATTATGAGAAGTTTTATTTTACTCCGGGTGATGCTTCACCAGACGATTCTGGATATAAAGTTTTTGAAACAAAATTTGCCAAAATTGGTGTCTTAATTTGTTGGGACCAGTGGTACCCAGAAGCATCAAGAATTACGGCTTTGATGGGAGCAGAGGTGCTTTTTTATCCAACGGCTATTGGTTGGGATAAACTCGAAACAGATTCAAGTATTAGCAGAGAACAATATTCTGCTTGGCAAACCATTCAACGCTCGCACGCTGTGGCGAATGGCGTACACGTAGTTTCTGTCAATCGGGTTGGATGTGAAGCTGACCAACAATTTTGGGGTGGAAGTTTCGTGGCTAATCCTTTCGGAACACTTTTATATTTAGGCTCTCACGACCAAGAGGAGGTTCACGTTCAAGAAATTGATTTAGATAAAACGGAATATTATCGTTCAACTTGGCCTTATTTACGTGATAGAAGAGTGGACAGTTATCATCCAATCACTCAAAGGTATATAGATTAGTTATAAGTTTATGAGTAAAGAGTTTATGAGTAAAGAGAGTGCATGAATTTTAAAAAATAAAAGGCGATTTCGGAACTAAATTTTCCGAAATCGCCTTCCTCATAACCTCATAACCTCATAACCTCATAACCTCATAACCTCATAACCTCATAACCTCATAACCTCATAACCTCATACCTCATACCTCATAACCTCATACCTAACTCTTTTTCACGCCAATCAAAGCTAACATTCTCCCCGTTTTTCCTTTTTCTTTTCTATGAGAAAAATAATCTTGGTTATTTAAAACAGTTGAATACGGCGAAACTTCAATTTGACTTTCTGGAACGCCACATTTTACCAATTGAGCTACATTTGCTTTCTTTAAATCAACATAAAATTTAGGTTTTCTGCTGTTCTTTTCTAATCTTTTGAACTCAATACTGAATTGTTCTGCTACTTCTTCTCCAACTTCAAAGTTTGTGTCATCTATACACGTCCCAACATATACGTAGCAGTCGGCAGGATTTGTTTTAAATTCCTTTTGCATACTTTGCAAAGTCTTTGCCGCAATGTCAAGCACTGTTCCTTTCCAACCTGCATGAATAGCCGCCACAGCTCTATTTTTTGAGTCATAAATTAAAATGGGCGTACAATCCGCCACTGTAACTGTTAGAAAAGTATTTACATTTTCCGTAATTAAAGCATCATAACCTTCATAGGCTTTGCAACGAGTAACTTTTAAAATATAATCTTTATGTATTTGGTAGCTATGGGCAATCCTGCTTTTCTTTATACCCAATTCTTCAAAAAGAAGTTCTCGATTTTGTTGTACGCTTTCGGGGCTATCATCAGTAAAAAGTCCTAAATTTAGGGACTGATATGGGCTTTTACTCACACCACCGTGACGGGTGCTTTCAATGGCAATTATCTCAGGAAACTGCTGAAATATTTCAGGTTTTATATACATTTTATCAATTTTGGCTGTTAGTGTAATTATAATTAATTGTAAAATTAATACAAACGCTTGCTTCAAACAGCTTTAAGGAGGTACAAAAAATTAAAAGACCATAAATAAATGGCTTTTAATTGAAGAATTTTGCTGACAATTTAATATGAATAAACTTTTGTGCTATTTTATTTTGATGCTTTTGGGAGTATCATGTAATTCTCGAAAACCTATTCAACAAGGAGGAATTGCTCTCTCATTTGATGATAGATTTGTGAAAGAATGGACTGACCTCAAACCGCTTTTAAACAAATATAACGTAAAAGCTACATTTTATGTTACCCAACCTGATAGTCTTTCTGAGGAAGAGGTACAAATCTTACATGAGTTAAGAAAAGATGGTCATGAAATCGGATGTCACGGGGCGATGCACGTTCGGTCGATGTATTATATTTGGGATAATTCCTTAGAAAAATACATGGAAAATGAAATTTTTCACGCTTTGAAAACGATGAAAAAACAAGGATTTACTCCAAAAACGTTTGCCCACCCAGGAGGTTCTCAAACTTGGTATTCCGACCGTGAGTTGCTTAAATATTTTACTCTTTTGCGTGACGTTTCTATGAAGTCTCGAAGTATTTTAGGTTTTGATTATATCCGTGATTTGGAAAATATGGATGAAATTTATCATCAAAGAGATAATGCTCAGAAAGTGAATGCTTTATTGATTGATATAAGTGGCAAATTGACAATTGAGGATATAAAAAAGGGTTTAGAAAGGACATCAAAAGAAGGCTCTGTAATGATGATGTTCGGACATAAACCACTGACAAAAACTACTCAAAATCTGAATGAATATGGTTTTGATGTACAATTTTTAGAACAAATCTTGGCAGAAAGTGCTAAATTGAACCTGAAATCTTATACAATGCAAGAACTTTAAGCCTAATGTTTCTGCATTGAAATTAATTTTTATTTTATTAATCCGATGCCGAAGCATCGAGTTACAACAAACCCTTTATGAAAAAACAAACTACCTTCATCACAACATTATTATTATCAGTTTCTTTGTCAGGTTTTTCGCAAGACAATGATTCTACCGTAATTCGCAAATTCTTCAATGAAGCACTCGGGAAAGGCAAATCTTATGAATGGCTACGTGAATTAACAACCAAGATTGGTCCAAGATTGAGTGGCTCAGAAGGAGCAAAAAAAGCAGTTTCTTGGGGTGAAAATCTTTTAAAGTCAGGTGGTTATGATAAAGTTTTCTTGCAAGACGTCATGGTTCCTCATTGGGTGCGTGGTAAAAAAGAAGAAGGCTATATTTTGAATGGAAAACAAAAAGTTACTGTGCCATTGGTTGCCTTGGGTGGGTCAATTGCTACGCCAGAAAAGGGAATTACTGCCGAAGTTATCGAAGTGAAAACTTTTCAAGAATTGCGTGATTTAGGCAAAGAGAAATGTCAAGGTAAAATCATTTTCTTTAATCGCCCGATGGATGCTACCAAAATCAATACTTTTGAGGCTTACGGACAGGCAGGCGACCAACGCCGTAGCGGGGCAAACGAGGCTTCTAAAATGGGAGCAATTGGCGTAATTATTCGTTCATTGAGTAGTACCGAAAACGATTTTCCACATACGGGTTCTATGCAATACGCTACGGGTGTTCCTTTGATTCCAGCGGCGGCGTTGAGTACCAATGCGGCTACTTTATTGAACAAAACCTTAAAAGAAAATCCCAATCTTAAATTTTATTTCCGTCAATCTTGCGAATCTCTACCAGACGCTCCTTCGCATAACGTAGTGGCAGAAATTAAAGGCTCTGAAAAACCAGAAGAAATTATTGTAGTGGGTGGACATTTGGATTCTTGGGATTTAGCACAAGGGGCTCATGACGACGGTACAGGAATTGCTCAGTCGATGGAGGTTTTGAGATTATTTAAAACTTTGGGAATCAGACCAAAACATACTTTGAGAGTGGTGTTGTTTATGAATGAAGAAAACGGAAATCGTGGAGGAATGAAATATGCTGATTTAGCGAAGGCAAATAACGAAAAACATATTTTTGCAATGGAGTCAGACAACGGAGGATTTACGCCAAGAGGTTTTGGTATTCAAGGAGGTTCGGCTGATATTGTGGTCAAATTACAAGGTTTCAAAACGCTTTTGTCTCCCTATGGTTTGAATGAAATCGAACGTGGTTCTGGCGGTGTTGATATTGGACCTCTTGCTCCACAAGGAACAGTTTTGGTAGGTTTCAAGCCTGACCCTCAACGCTATTTTGAATATCATCATGCTTCAAATGACCGCTTTGAAACCGTTAATCAGCGTGAATTAGAAATGGGAGCTGCCTCAATGGCTGCGATGATTTATTTGATTGATAAGAATTTTTGAGGATTTGATTTTTTTTGAGGATTTGATTTTTTTGAGGATTTGATTTTTTGAGGATTTGATTTTTTGAGGATTTGATTTTTTTGAGGATTTGGGTATTTGAGGATTTGATTTTTTTGAGGATTTGATTTTTTGAGGATTTGAGTATGTGAGGATATGGGTATTTGAAGATTTGATTTTTTAACTCAAATCCTCATATCCTCCAAACTCAAATCCTCATATCCTCAAATCCTCATATCCTCAAATCCTCCAAACACAAATCCTCACATCCTCAAATCCTCCAAACTCACATCCTCAAATCCTCCAAACTCACATCCTCACATCCTCATATCCTCAAAAAAATCAAATCCTCATATCCTCAAATACCCACATCCTCAAATCCTCCCTACTTCAACAACGTTACCGAACCTGTGAAATAATTGATTTCTCCATTTTTCATTTCAGCCACAATTTTATAGGTAAATATATCTGGATTCATGGCTTTTCCTCTGAAATTGCCATCCCAACCATGCGAAGCATCAGCCGCTTGAAAGTTTTCATCTCGAAACACTAATTCTCCCCAACGGTCATAAATACTCATTTCTTGAATTTGTTTGACACACTTACTACTCATGATATACAAAATATCGTTCATCGAGTCGTTATTGGGTGAAAAAGCCGTAGGTACTAAAATTCCACATAAAACATTGACCGTAGTTGTAGCATAATTTACACATCTACTTCCAATGGCAGATACGCCAATGGTATATTTTGTAGAGGAAGGCGGTTTTGCCCAAGCACTGGCACAATTGCTACACGAAAGATAATCTTTGGGCGTCCATTGGTAATTGTAATTTCCCGTCGGAACAACATCTACTGTGATAAAAGTGCTTTCATCTTTCTCGATTGTTACATTGGCGGGTACACTTGCTTTGAACGAATTTTCTACTTGAATACTCGCAGTTACAACACTATCACACAAATTAGGACGCTTAATGGTGGTGATGAAAGTTCCTGCTTTTGTGTAAGTAGAATCTCCAATTGGCACTTTTTCTCCCGCACATATTGAGAAACTTTTTGATACACGTGGTATCGGCACAATTTTTACATTTATTGTAAAAACACTATCACAAGCATTTGATGAAGTAATTGTCTTGAAATATGTTCCGTCTGAATTGTATGTGTCACCATGAAAATTTAGGGTATTGCCTTCGCAGATGTTAAAATTTTTAGTGATATAATTGATAGGATTAACGTTTAGATTCAGCGTAATTACACTATCACAAAAAGCAGAATTGATTATTCTTTGGGTATATTGCCCCGAAGTGTTATAAGTAGTACCTCTAAAAACGTAACTTTCTCCTGCACATATTGATTTATTGGTAATAGCAGGAATATCCGTTTTTTTAACGGTATAATTCATCTGCAAATTACAGCTTTGATTTAGGCTATTGTAAGGAGATAATTTTACAGAAAATTGTGTTCCTAAAACTGCACTTACCAAAATGCTACGAGTTGTTTCTCCTGTACTCCACAAATATTTTTCAAAACCTTCGGGGGCATCAAGCTGAAGCTGACCATTTCCATCGGCACATCCTGTTTCTGGTTGAATTTCAGATTTTAAGCAAGTAGCATTAAAATATGCGTAACCAAAATGAGACTTGCCTGTGCATCCATGAACGGTTGCTTCTACGGTTAGGTTTTGTCCTACATAATTTCTTAAATCCACTGCAACCGTTGTCCAATTTCGATATTCTAAATCTCCTTGTCTCTTAAATCCATCAACAGATATACTGGCTTGAAGTTGCACATCATAAAAACTGCAAGTAATATTATTGCCATTACTGTCGAGAATTTTAACGCCAAATCCCGGTTTTTGATAAGAAGCATGACCTTTAGAATCATCTTGAAGTACAACCGCAAATTTGTATTGAAATAGCGTGTTTTCTTGATTTACGGTAAATGATTTCGTTAATCTATAAAAAGAACTTCCTTCTATAACGCTACCGAAACGGATGGAATAATTGCTTTCTGGAGCAACTTGGGGAATTATTTCATTGCTTATTTTGGGGTCATTGCCGCTACTTTTTTGCGTGATAATATGTCCTGTACCAGTTGTTCCTGTTACTTCTCCTGAGTAAATTGTACTTATGCCATTATCGGTTACTTTTCCATACGACAATACCCAACCAGCGGTAGAACCACTCTCAAAACCGCATTGAGTTTGTCCTATCACCGAATAATGCCCTAATAATAATAGTATCAATAGCCTAATAGTAAAGTTTCTCATTCCATTTTTTTTTCTTAGAATACACAAATATTTTAGAACTTATTGCGTAGTAATCAGTAGTTTGGAAGGGCAGAAGAATTAAAATTGTGCTAAAGAGAATTATTCAATTTGTATGTACTATTGAAATAAATTGATGAATGGAATAGAATTATACGCCTATGATTGTGAATGAATGTCAAATTTGCGAAATGAATTTTACAGATAACTATATCACTCAATTCCTTTCTGCTTAGACAGAATAATAGAATAAACCGTTGCAGCTAAAGTGATATATAATTCTTTAAGAAATTTACTAAAAAACTCGTTAGTATTTACAAGATAATCTAAATATAGTGACATAAGTCAGGAAATAATCTGTAAATAAATGAGTATCTTTGTCGAATTACAAAGATGCAAATTTTGTTTAAAAAGCCTTTTTTGCAAACTGTTCACCAAACCACGACTAAGACTAATCATGGAAAAGCTAAATCAAAGAATTGAAGTAATGAACCACCTTGCCCTTGGTATGGACGGTATTGTGGATAAATACTTGATTCCGATAGAAACCAACTGGCAACCTTCAGATTTTCTGCCAGACCCATCAAAGGACTCTTTTTTTGATGAGGTGAAAGAAATTCAACAAGCTGCACGTGAATTACCTTATGATTATTGGGCTGTATTAATTGGTGATATGATTACTGAGGAGGCTTTGCCAACTTATGAATCATCAATTATGGTGGTACAAGGTGTTGATATGATTAACGAACCACAAGGTTGGGCTCGTTGGACTCGTGCTTGGACGGCTGAAGAAAATCGACACGGTGATTTATTGAATAAGTACATTTATCTTTCGGGAAGAGTAAATATGAAAGCCGTTGAGACTTCAACGCAATATTTAATTGCTGACGGTTTTGATATTAAAACGGATGACGACCCTTACAAAACATTCGTTTATACTTCTTTCCAAGAATTAGCAACTAATATCTCTCACCGTAGAACAGGAAGTTTAGCTAAAAAACATGGAAACAATTCTTTAGCGAAAATGTGTGCCATGATTGCTGCCGATGAAATGCGTCACCATAAAGCATACAAGAGTTTTATTACAAGTATTTTTGAACTTGACCCTTCTGATATGATGGTTGCTTTTGCTGATATGATGAAGCAAAAAATCGTTATGCCTGCTCACTTTTTACGTGAATTGAATGGTGAAAAAGGTGGAATTTATGGTCACTTCTCTGATGCAGCTCAACGTTTAGGCGTTTATACAGGAAAAGACTATATTGATATTTTAGAGATATTGTTGAACGATTGGAATATCTCAACGATGACAGGATTGAATAGTGCGGCAGAAAAAGCTCAAGATTATTTAATGCGTTTACCTGACCGTTTAACTCGTTTGACTGAAAGAATTAAAGTCCCAGAATTGGAATATAAATTCTCTTGGGTTGACTAAAATTGTATTACGGACAGCCTTGTCCGTAATAATTAAAATTCTCTTTCGACAAGGTGTCCCCGACTAAAACCAAGTCTTTTAGAATAATCCTTTAAACTGAAATTTTATCAACGTTCTATTACTTTATATCTCAAAACAGGAAGTTTAAACAGGTTCATAGAAAAAGGGTAGGAGTTTAAAACTTCTACCCTTTTTTATATCTTTGAATTACCCTAAAAAATAACCATTAAATATTAGCTAATTGTTTAATAACCGACTCATGATGTTCCATGATTTTATTTCCTAATTTATCAATTAAACAATCAGAACCTAAATAAGCCATACTTCTTTGGTGAACTTCTGTTGGGGCAATATCCAAAATATCTTTTTGTCCATCTGTTGCTTTTCCGCCTGCTTGTTCAATGACAAAAGCCAATGGATAACATTCATAAAATAAACGCAATTTCCCATTTTGTGCTTTGCGAGTAGGAGGGTACAAATAAATGCCACCTTTCAATAAATTTCGGTGAAAATCTCCAACTAAAGAACCAATATAACGAGCCATACAACCCGCCTCTTGTCGCATTTCTTGAATAAACTCTTTAATTGGATTGTCAAATTCATCAAAATATGCCTCATTGACCGAATAAATTTTCCCATCTTTCGGCATCTGCATTTCGGCGTGAGATAAGAAATATTCTCCCAAAGAGTTTTCGTAAGTGAAACCATTTACCCCTTTGCCAGTGGTATAAACCATGATAGTCGATGAACCATAAAGAATATATCCTGCGGCAATTTGTTTGCGTCCACCTTGTAGAAAATCCTCTTTTGTGGCAGGTGTTCCGATTGGGCTAACCCTTCTATAAATTGAGAAAATCGTTCCGATAGAAACGTTTACATCAATATTTGATGAACCATCAAGCGGGTCCATTGCCACTACATATTTAGCATTAAGATTCCCCGTTTGGATAATTTCGTCATCTTCTTCTGACAAAATTCCAACTACTTGCCCGCCATTTATCAATGCTCTGATAAAACGAATATTAGCAATAACATCTAATTTTTGTTGGGATTCTCCTTGCACATTTTCACGCCCCAAAGCTCCCGTAATATCAATAAGTCCAGCTCGATTGATTTCACGATTGATAATTTTGGAAGCAAGAGCAATGTCTCTCAGCAACTGTGAAAGTTCACCCGTTGCATAAGGAAATGCTTCTTGTTGACGCATAATAAAGCGGTCAAGTGTGATGCCTACTGGAAGAGCTAAATTATTATCTTGCTGCATATTGATTGGTTTGGAGAATTATTTATGGAATAGCCAACGTTTCAAACATTGGCTATTCTCAGCCTCAAATTTTACCTATTATTCTTTAAAAGCCTCCCTGTACCATTATGTTGCTTATAATTTGTGGTTTATTATGCGTTGAAAAATAACATAATTCTGCTCTACAAACATTTTGCAAGGAAATAGATAAGGATAAAACAGGACAAACATTTTTAGTTTTTATCAGTTTTATTCATAAAGCCTTGTCGAATAAATAATTACTTGATAATTCTTTGGTAATTTTCTTCAAATGCAATCGCTAATTCTTTTGCTTTTTGGTCATAAGCCACTTTATCGTTCCAAGTATTGCGTGGGTTTAATATTTCTTCTGGAACATTTGGGCATCTCTGAGGAATTTCTAAACCAAATATTTCATGTTTGGTAAATGGTATTCTGTCAAAATCTCCTGTTAGTGCCGCTCTAATCATGGTACGAGTAAAAGGTAATTTCATTCTTGAGCCAATGCCATACCCACCACCTGACCAACCTGTATTTACTAACCAAACTTTTACATTGCCCGACTTGATTTTTTCGCCTAATAAATCAGCATATTTTTTGGGGGCAAGTGGTAAAAATGCTGCTCCAAAACAAGCTGAAAATGTTGCTTGAGGCTCTTTAATACCCATTTCTGTTCCTGCCAATTTTGAGGTATAACCCGCAACAAAATAGTACATGGCTTGCTCAACGCTCAATTTTGAAATTGGCGGTAAAACACCAAAAGCGTCTGCCGTGAGGAAGAAAATATTTTGGGGAGCTTTGCCAATTGATGGCACTGCTACATTTGGAATATAGTTGATTGGGTAAGCCGTTCTGGTATTTTCAGTTACCGATTGATTGCTATAATCGACGGTCGTGCTGTCGCCAATAAATCTGGTATTTTCTAAAATTGCTCCGTAACGAATTGCTCCAAAAATCTCAGGCTCTTGTTCTTGGCTCAAATTGACCACTTTTGCATAACAGCCTCCTTCAAAATTGAAAACTTCGTTATCGTCCCAACCGTGTTCATCGTCGCCAATGAGTTTTCGGTATGGGTCGGCTGAAAGCGTAGTTTTTCCTGTTCCTGATAAACCAAAGAATAAAGCGGTGTCGCCATCTTGCCCAATATTGGCAGAACAGTGCATTGATAAAACCTTTTTTTCTTCTGGTAAAACATAGTTTAGAACCGTGAAAATCCCTTTTTTCATTTCTCCAGCGTAAGCAGTTCCACCAATTAAAATGATTTTTTTAGTAAAATCAATAATCGTAAAATTTCCTTGTCGAGTGCCGTCTGTAATTGGGTTTGCTTCAAATTCTGGAATATTCAGAATAGTCCATTCGGGTTCAAATTTTTCAATTTCTTCGTCTATTGGACGTAAGAAAAGATGATTGCAAAATAAATTGTGCCATGCTAAAGTATTGATAACGAGAATGTTTGTTCTGTGTTTTTCAGAGGCACAAGCATAAGCATAACGAGCGTACAGTTTTTTATTCGCAGCAAATTCGAGCATTTTCTTGTATAAATTATCGAATTTATCAGCATTAAAAGCTTGATTGATTTCGCCCCAAGCTACGGTGTCAGCAGTTTTGTCGTCGTAAACCACAAATTTATCCTTAGGAGAACGCCCCGTGAATTTACCTGTATCACACATAAATGCCCCTGTGTCTGTCAATACACCCTCGCCATTCTGTAAAGCTTCGTCTATCAAAGTTGAAACTCTTAGATTTAGATGAATATCTGCGTGCAAACTAAATATTGGATGATTTACAATATGGTTAGCCGTCTTGCTTAGGTCTGTCATAAGAATGTCGTGTTTCATCGTTTCATTTTTTTAGATTTCCAATTTTCACTAAAGAGAAGCTCCTTTCTTTAATTATGATGCAAAGATATTGTTGCGGAATAATTAAATCAAGCGAAATTTCGCTAAATATAATATTTTCACAATAATCTTTGAAAAGTGCAAATAAATGATGGTATGGTACTTCTGTTTCCTTTTTCTCAAAGGATAAAATTTAGAATAATTGTATTTTTTGAAGGTGGATTTTGAACACATACGTATAAGCTTTTCAAAAAAATGAAGAAGACATCATTGCTCAATAACGTATATGACTAAACATTTCATCCTTTTTTATTCCTATAATTGATGTATTTCAATGGCTTTTTTTATAGAAAATAAGGCTTTGAAAAAAATGACAGTCCAATAATTTACGAGTGTCTGCAATTTTCAACGTCAGTACGATTTGTGTTTGAACTATGTAATTGCTCTTGATATATTTATAATAACACCAAATAATTAGGAATAAAACAAGATTTTAATCTTGATAAAGTCACATTTTTCAATTTAAAAGTCATGTAAATTCATTAAAAAGGGTGTTTTATTAACACAAATATTTCAAAACACATAAAATCGGAAACTGTCATCCGTTCTTAAATTCTATGAAAAACTTTATCAAAAACTTCAGCAAAACGTTACTCTTTTCCTTGTTAACGTTTACTTCTTTTTCACAAACAAAAATTACAGGACTTATTTCTGACGCTGCTACGGGCGATGCTTTAGCAGGAGTGAATATCACTATTAAAGGAAAAGTGACTGGAACTACCACTAATTTTAATGGTACTTTTACGCTTTACAGCAATGTAGAATTACCTTTTAAGTTAGCAATTTCTTATGTAGGGTATAAAACGCAAGAAATAAGCGTGACCAAACCTCTGTCGGAAATTAAAATTGGATTGATTGAGCAAGTCACTCAAAGCGAAGAAGTGGTAGTAGCGGCGGCTCGTATTGAGGAAAATGTGATGAATTCGCCCGTTTCAATTGAAAAAATTGATAGCCGTGCCATTCAAGCAAATCCTTCTTTCAACTTTTTAGAAAGTTTGAAGTATTTGAAAGGGGTAGATTTTAGTACACAGTCAATTACGTTTTCATCTATCAATGCTCGTGGTTTTAATGCCAGTGGAAATAACAGATTGGTACAATTGGTAGATGGTATTGATAATCAAGCCCCGGGACTGAACTTCTCTGTCGGAACAGTCGGGGTTACTTCAGATATTGATATGGAAAGTGCCGAGTTTTTACCCGGAACTTCATCGGCATTATATGGACCTAATGCTTTAAATGGTATTCTTTTGATGAATACAAAAAGCCCTTTTTTGTATAAAGGTTTGAGTGCAAATCTAAAAACAGGGATAACTCACGAAGAAAATCGAAATCAAGTAAATTCTCCTTTTTATGATTTTAGTATTCGTTGGGCTGAGTCATTTAATGATAAATTGGGCATAAAAGTCAATTTCTCTTATATGAAAGCCCAAAACGATTGGTCGGCTACCAATTATAAAGACGGGAATAAGAATTTTATTGAAGGAAGTTCTCAGTTGAATAATCCTGCGTACAACGGCGTCAATACTTATGGTGACCAAACTGTACAAGATTTACGCTCGGTTGCTGAACAAATGATTGGCTTGAATTTATTACCAGCAACGGCTTTAAATGTTATTCCGCAAGGCACTTATGTAACACGCACACCTTACACAGAAGCCGATTTGATTGCTCCAGAAGCCAAAACTATTCGAGGAAACGTAGCTCTTCATTATCGTTTAACAGAAAATATTGAAGCCGTTGGGGTATTTATGTACGGTGCTGGTACAACAGCCTATTTGGGAAATGACCGATATTCTTTCAATAATTTTACAGGAATGCAAAGCAAATTGGAATTGCGTGGGTCTAATTTCTTCATTAGAGGATATAAAACGGAAGAGAATTCGGGAGATTCTTATGCTACCAGTTTGGCAGGACAATTATTAAATGAACGTTGGGGAGGAGGAAGTAAAGTTTGGTATCCCACTTATTTGACTTCGTATTTGAAAGCATTGCAGTCGGGAATTACGGGAATTGCAGCTCATAATGTTGCTCGTGGAGTAGCTGATACCAATAGACCATTACCCGGAACGGAAGCATTTAACGATGCTCTTAATGGTGTGAAAACGCTTAATGTCGGTGATTTTTCAAATCCTGCTTATCCTTTTGGTGGAGCTCATTTACAAGATAATACGAGTTTGTATCAATTTGAAGGAATGTATAATTTCAAAAATCAAGTGAAATTTGCGGAGGTGATTATGGGTGGAAATTATCGTATTTTTCATCTAAACTCAGGCGGAACATTTTATCCAGATAGAGATGGACGTGAAATTTCTGTAAAAGAATGGGGGAGTTATCTTCAAGTTTCTAAAAGTTTATTAGATGGAGGTTTGAAAGTAGTGGCTTCGGGTCGTTATGATAAAAATGAAAATTTTGAAGGACAGTTTTCTCCAAGATTGGCTTTGGTGGTTTCTCCTTGGGATAATCATCATATTAGAACGTCGTTCCAAACAGGTTTTAGAATTCCTCCTGTTCAAAATCAATATATTGACATCAGAACAAGCCAAGCTACTTTAATTGGAAGTTTGCCCGAATTTATAACCAAGTATAATTTAAGTCCAGACGGAACAAATCCTGCTTATTCACCAACAACAGTTGCGGCATTTGGCGAAGAAGTAAAAACTCGTGCAACTGCCGCAGCACCAGCTATTGCGGTGGCATTACAAACAGAAGCTCAAACAAATCCTCAAGCTTTTGCTGCTAAATACGGAGTTGCTCCAACGGCGGCAAATATTTCGACTTTAGTGGGTTCATTAGCTACTCAACAAGGAATAAAAACGGCTTTAACTTCGGGAGTTTTAAAACCATATCAATTCAAAAAATTTAGACCAGAGTCTGTACAATCGTATGAAATTGGGTATCGTGGTTTAATTGGGGATAGATTATTTATTGACGGAAGTTATTTTTATAGCAAATACAAAAACTTTGCTTACTCCGAAATCGTAGTTCAATCAACAACTGATAGCCCTGCGGGAGTTTTGTCTGCCAATACTCGCCAAGTTTATCAATTGCCTGCTTCGTCTGAAGGTGAAACAATTGCAGAAGGTTGGTCGTTAGGACTTGATTACAGACTTGGAAAAGGATATTTAATTGGCGGGAATGTGTCGTACAATCAATTAAAGCAATTTGACCAAAACATTATTGCCAATGGCGGAAGACCAGAGTTTAACACACCTGCTTATAAATTTAATGCAAGTTTTAGCAATCGTAATGTAGCTAATACAGGCTTTGGATTCAATGCCATTTTGCGTTATCAAGATGCTTTTGTTTGGCAGTCGGCTTTTACAGCAGGTTTTGATGCCAATAGTACAATTGTGCCTGCTTTCTCAACTTTAGATGCTCAAATTTCAAAGAAAATTACGTCTTTAAAGTCTATCCTGAAAGTTGGTGGTACTAACCTTATGGGTAAATCTTACGTAACGGCTTTTGGTAATCCCAATGTAGGTTCGATGTATTATATTTCATTGACTTTTGATGAGTTGTTGAAATAATTAGTAGCACAGACTTCAGTCTGTACTGTATAAATTTTACTATGAATTAACGCAGACAGGCTTCAAACCCTGTCTGCGTTCTTACATAAATTATAATTAAGCATTAATACAGACTGAAGTCTGTGTTACAAAAAAACCTGCCCAAAAATTGAGCAGGTTTTTGATTTTCCCCAAAACTAATTCGACCACTTATTATTAATGAAATTGTTCTTCTTCGGTAGAGCCTTTTAATGCTCCTGTTGACGATAAACCGCTTGTTACGGTATTTTGAATAGCATCAAAATAGCCCGTACCCACAAAGGCTTGGTGCTTGATGGCTTTAAATCCTTTTGATTGTAAGGCAAATTCTCTTTGTTGTAATTTAGAGAAGCCTGCCATTCCGTTGGTTACATAGTCAGATGAAAGCTCAAACATGGCGGTGTTCAAAGCATGGAAACCTGCTAAGGTGATAAATTGGAATTTGTAGCCCATTGCCGCTAATTCTTCTCTGAAAGTTGCCATTTTTTCTTCGTCCATGAATTTTGCCCAATTGAAAGATGGCGAACAGTTGTAAGCCAACATTTTATTCGGAAATTTTGCATGAATACCTTCGGCAAAAGCACGAGCCATTTCTAAGTCTGGATTTCCTGTTTCCATCCAAATTAAATCTGCATAAGGTGCATAACTTAATCCTCGGTCGATGCCTTGTTGTAGTCCATTTCTTACATGAAAGAATCCTTCTGAAGTTCTGCCTTTTTCATAATCTACAAATGGAACGTCTCTTTCGTCCACGTCAGAGGTAATCAAATTGGCGGCTTCTGCATCAGTACGGGCAATTACCAAAGTTGGAACTCCGCAAACGTCAGCCGCCAAACGAGCCGCAACTAATTTATTGATAGCTTCTTGCGTAGGTACTAAAACTTTACCGCCCAAGTGTCCACATTTTTTAGCGGAGGATAATTGGTCTTCAAAATGAACGCCCGACGCACCCGCTTCAATCATCCATTTCATCAATTCAAAAGCGTTTAGATTTCCGCCAAAACCTGCTTCTGCATCGGCTACAATGGGTACCATCCAATGAATATCTTGGTCGCCACTAACCGACTGAATTTGGTCGGCACGTAATAAAGCATTATTGATTCTTTTTACCACATTCGGCACGCTATCAGCAGGGTACAAACTTTGGTCGGGGTACATATTTCCTGATAAATTGGCGTCAGCAGCCACTTGCCAGCCACTCAAATAAATGGCTTTCATTCCTGCTTGTACTTCTTGTACGGCTTGATTTCCCGTTAAAGCACCCAAGCCAGCTACCCATTCGTCGGTGTGTAATAAATTCCAAAGGCGTTCTGCTCCCATGCGAGCGATACTGTAATCAAACTGATACGAACCCGCCAAACGTGCTACGTCTGCTGCGGTGTATGGACGTTCTACGCCTCTCCAACGTGGATTTGTTGTCCAATCAGTTACTAATTGTTGAATGCGGTCTTCTTGTGAAATTTTCATGATTTTGTTTTGTTATAAATGCTTGATGTTTTGTTTTCAGTTGTGAGTTGCGAATTGTGAATAGAGTTTTGTCGTATTAATTCACCATTCACAACTCACAATTAATCATTATATCTCCACTTCTTCAGTGGCGATGAGTGTACTGTATGCTTCAGTGGTTAAGAATAGGTCAAATTTCTTTTGGGTAACTAATTTATCGAAAAGGTTAATAGCGTCGAAGAATCTGCCGTTGAAGTAGTTGTCTTCGCCAACCATATCTTTTATTTTCTGGATTTCGTCAGCTAAGAAAAATTTATACAATGAAATATCAATCGTTACTCCATAATAGGTTTTGGCACGGTGATGAAGCCATTGCCAAAGTTGGGCTCTCGAAATTTCAGCGGTGGCAGCATCCTCCATTAAATTATGAATTGCTGCTGCCCCGATGCCTCTCAACCAAGATTCTATATACAAAATGCCGACTTGTATGTTCATGCGTATGCCTGCTTCGGTAATACACGCATCTGGAATGTTGAAATTTGTCAACTCTTCGGCAGTGATAATTTCGTTTTCTAATAGTACGTGTTTTTGATGTGGATTTTCTCTCAAAACCTTGTTGAATGGTTGCAAAGCCACTGGCACTAAGTCGGGGTGAGCTACCCAAGTACCATCAAAACCCGTTGAGGCTTCCAATTCTTTATCGGCATTTACTTTTTCAAAAGCCAATTTATTAATGCTTTCGTCCTTACGACTCGGTATATACGCAGACATTCCTCCGATGGCGTGTGCTTTGCGTTTATGGCAAGTTTTTACCAAAAGTTTGGCATAAGCACGCATAAACGGTACAGACATTGTAACCTGCGAACGGTCGGGAAGAACACAATTTGAAAATTTATGGAATTTTTTGATACATGAAAAAATGTAATCCCAACGTCCTGCGTTTAAGCCTGCAATGTGTTCACGCAAAACATATAAAATTTCATTCATTTCAAAGGCAGCCGTGATAGTTTCAATCAAAACAGTTGCTTTGATGGTTGCTTTGGGCATTTCGATGGCTTCTTGTGCTGCCAAGAAAATGTCATTCCAAAGTTGAGCTTCTTGGTGATTTTCAAGTTTGGGAAGATAAAAATAAGGTCCACTTCCACGTTTTACCAATTCCCAAGCATTATGAAAGAAATACAAACCAAAGTCGAAAATAGAAGCAGAAATTGGAGTTCCATCAATAAAAACGTGATGTTCTTCCATGTGCCAACCTCTTGGGCGAACTTTCAAAACGGCTACAAATTCTTTTAAAGCATAATGTTTTCCATTGTCTGCCGTGAAGTCAATTTGCTTTCTGATAGCATCACGCAAGTTGATTTGTCCATCCAATAAATTTTGCCACGAAGGCGTATTGGCATCTTCAAAATCAGCCATAAAAACCTTTGCCCCAGAGTTTAAAGCATTGATAATCATGCGTCTATCTACTGGGCCTGTAATTTCTGTACGCCTGTCTTGCAAATCTGCTGGAATAGGCGAAACCACCCAATCAATATCTCTAATGGCGGCTTTATTATCAAGAAAATTTAATTTTTTTCCTTGATTAATTTCTTCTTGCAAGTCTTTGCGTTTTTGCAAAAGTTGTTTGCGTTGCTTGTTGAACATTCGGTGTAAATCCCGAATAAAAACGATAGCATCTTCTGTTAAAATTTCTTCATAATGCGGAGGCATTTCTCCCAATATTTCTACGCCGTGAATTGAATGTATCATATCTGTTTTGCTTTGTTATATATCGTTTTACTGATTCGGAAGGAAGTATTTTATTAATCAGAAACTTGTTCTGATTTCTTTGACAAACCTAATAAAGCGAAATAATAAAAACAAGCGAAAATTCGCTAAAAATAAAAAATAGCGAAAATTCTTCAAAAAGTCATACGTTTTTTGGAAAAAGTATAAGTAATTTTGCGTAAAATATGTCTTTTAGAGAAAACGTCTCAAGCGAATATTCGCTATTAATGTTTTTTGAAAGAATTGTATTGCTATATTTTACTACTTTTGACAAAAAATAAAATCATGAGCATCAATACCGATAAAGTAAAAATCATTTTTGGATTAAAAATTAGACAGCTACGTCTTGATAAAAAATTATCATTAAGTGAAGTTGCAGAAAAGTCTAATCTTTCCATTTCGTATCTCAATGAAATAGAGAAAGGGAAAAAATATCCCAAGACCGAAAAAATTATGGCTTTGGCGAGTGCTTTTGAGGTAGATTATGATTCTTTGGTGTCATTGAAACTTAATAAGCAATTAGAACCCATTGCTGAGTTGCTCAATTCTAATATTCTGACGGAATTGCCCTTAGAGATTTTTGGGATTGAACCTTCTGATTTTATCGAATTGATGTCGCAAGCTCCCGCTAAGATTTCAGCATTTATTAGTACAATTATCGAAATTAGTCGGAATTATGATATGCGAGTGGAGCAGTTTTATTTCTCTGTTTTACGGTCGTATCAAGAAATGCACGACAATTATTTTGAAGATTTAGAGGAGTCGGCACAACAGTTTAGAAAGTTGTTTGACATTACGCCTACAACTTCGCCGAATGAGAAACTTTTAAAAGATATTCTTGAAAATTTCTATCATTATCGCATTGAAGAATTTACGCCAGAGCAATACCCTGATTTGATTTCGGTACGTTCTGTATTTGACCCTAAAAATAATAAACTGCTCATTAACAAAACGTTAAGTACAGAACAAAAGGCTTTTTCGTATGGGCGAGAAATAGGTTATCAGTATTTACAACTCAAAAATCGCCCAATGATTTCTTCTGTTTTAGAGGTTGAATCGTTCGAGCAGGTTTTGAATAATTTTAGAGCTTCTTATTTTGCAGGAGCAATTTTGGTAAATAAAGATATTCTCATTGGGCGTTTGACTTACTTTTTTGCTTCTCCGAAATGGGATGCAGATATGCTTTTGAACATCATGCGTTTGTTTAGTGTAACGCCCGAAGTTTTTATGCACCGCTTGTCTAATGTAATGACGAGTCATTTCAAAATCAAAAATCTATTCTTCCTTCGTTTCAATAATCAGGTTGATAATAATTTATTTTATCTGACTAAAGAAATGCACCTCACAAAATTACATACACCTCATGGTACTGCCATGAATGAACATTATTGTCGTAGGTGGTTGTCGTTAACTATTCTGAAAGATTTAGAAAATGAACAAAAAACCAATGGATATGATGCCGAAGAGGTGATTTGTAAAGCTCAGATTTCAGAATATATTGATACAGAGAATAATTATTTAGTGATTTGTTTGGCAAAACCTTCGCCCCCAAGTCGTATTGTCAATAGCAGTATTACTTTGGGTTTTGCGATTGATGATAATTTAAAAAGTAGTGTGAATTTTCTGAGTGATTCTAATTTATTGCATAGAAAAGTGAATGAAACCTGTGAGCGTTGTAGTTTAGTTGATTGTAACGAGCGAGCAATTCAGCCTATTATTCTTAAAAAAAGACAAGCAAGAGAAAAATTGAAAGAAGCGGTGGCAAAACTGACAAGCTAATCTTGGATAAATACAACAGTTCGTAGAGCTTATTGTACAAAACAAATAATATTTGGCTATTTTTTGGTTTACAGAATTTTATTTTGAAAAATTCGTATTCAACATACTTAAAGTGTCAATAAATTTTATCTGAACAAATTTCGTTTTGTTGCTTATTTAATATAGATTTGCTAAATGTACTATATCACATTATTTATATGAAAAATCCAAATTGTCCCCGCTGTGATGGTAATAATATAACAAAAAGTGGTGTTATCAATGAAAAACAACGCTTTAAATGCAAAGACTGTAATTATAATTTTACCGTTGAGAAAATGGGTAAAGGCATTTCAACTTACTATGTTATTAAGGCTCTTCAATTATATATAGAAGGTGTTAGTTATCGTGAAATTGAACGTCTTTTAGGGGTGTCTCATGTTTCTGTAATGAATTGGGTGAAGAAATATCAGATTAAAATACCTAAAAATTCAGAATACTATCCGACTTATAAGATAATGAATCATAAGGAGTTAGTTAGTTTTTATAGTGAAAGAGAAAATTTAAGAGACGCAGGAATGATTGTTACTGAGCTTGGAGATAAATTTATGCTCATTAAATGGGAAAGATTAAAACATTAAGAATATTACTCAATCATTGAATGTCCTTAATTGGTTATTTTAATGGTTGTTTTGTTTGACGATATTAATAAAACTATACTAAAGTAGCAAGTGTATATCAATGCTATTGACAGTATAGTTTTTTTTATGACCTTTGGCTCACCATTGTACAAAAAAATCATTTTTTAGTACAAAATATAACAAAACAAAACCATAAGAAACCATTAGTGTCATGAAGAAAGTAATACTCTGTCTGTTGGGCGGAGTGCTGGCTAATTGCCAGATTTTCGCCCAACAAACTCCAGCAACCACTACAACCAGTACAACTACTGCAACGACAGCCCCAGCTCCGCCTGCAGAACAAAAAGTGACAGTTTACGGATTTTTGAGAAATGATATTTACTACAATTCTCGTAGAAATCTTGATTTAAGAGATGGAGTTTTAGATGTTTATCCTTTAGATGCAACCAATCTTCCGACCAGAACTGGAACAACTTTGACGGCAAATCCAAATGAAGATGCCAACGCTGTTCCGCAATTAGGATACTCGGCAATTGTGACACGCTTAGGAGTAAAATTGGGAGGAATTTCTGCTTTTGGTGCAAAAATATCAGGAACATTAGAAACTGACTTTTTTGGAATTACCAATGGAACAGGAGGTTCAGGAAGTGGAACTGAAAATTTATTACGTCTTCGTCATGCTTTTGTGGCAATGGATTGGACGAAAAATCAATTAATGATTGGTCAATATTGGAATCCAAATTTTATTCCAAAATGTTTTCCAGGAACTGCCAATTTTAGTACAGGTATTCCTTTTAATCCTTTCTCATTCGTTCCGCAAGTTCGTTTGACACACAAATTAGGAAAGGAGATGTCATTGATGGGAATGATTTTCGGATATGATTTGGCAGGGTTTAGCCCCGCAGGAACATTTGCAGTAGGTTCGGGAGTAGATGCTCAGAAATTTTCTACAACTCCAGCTTTTGCAGCTCAATTAGGCTATGAAAACAAGAAGTTTTTAGCAACAGTTGGTCTTGAAGGAAATACTTTAACACCTAAAATTACCGATACAAAAAATACTTCTACGGGAGTGTATGGCGGAACTGGAACAGGAAATGTGCAGAGAAATATTAGTAATAATTTATTCACAGTCAACTTGTTAGCCTTTGCAAAATTGACAATTGATAAGGTAACGATGAAGTTTCATACTACTTATGGACAAAGCTATACACAGTACGTAGGCATGGGCGGTTTTGCGGAATATAGAGATGCCACCACAGGCGAATGGAAATATGTAGCTCAGAATCAGTTGAATATGTGGGGCGAGTTAATTTCAACGAAATCAAAGAAAGTTCAGCCTGCTGTTTTTGTAGGATATTTGCAAAATTTAGGCTTATCTGATGCTATTTCGAGTAGTAGCGTTAGAGCGGGAACTTTAGCATTTCAAGGAAGAGGTATTAGTTCTGCTACTGGACGTGCCTTCGACAATATGTTGAGAATTGCTCCGAGAATTGATTTTTACTCTGGAAAAATGAAATTAGCTCTTGAATATGAATTATCAATGATGAAATGGGCAGATATTGACGGAACAGTTCCAAATGCAGATGGTTCGTTACCAACAACTACCTCTTTCAAAGCAAGTACAAGTTCATTAGGTAGAGCTTTTGATGCTACTAACAGTCGTGTTGCGGCAGTTATGGTTTATAACTTTTAAAAAAATACTCAAATTACTCAAATAAACCCTTATTTCATTATGTCAACACATACAGAAAAAACTTCGACAAAAGGATTAGCTGCTATTATTGGAGCATCCTCAGTTGGAACGCTCATCGAATGGTACGATTTTTACATTTTTGGTAGTTTAGCCACTATTATTTCCACCCAATTTTTCCCGAAAGATAACCCAACGGCGGCATTTCTTTCAACATTAGCCACTTTTGCGGCAGGTTTCGTAGTTCGTCCTTTTGGAGCATTATTTTTTGGTCGTCTTGGCGATTTGATTGGTAGAAAATACACTTTCATGGTTACACTTGTGCTGATGGGAGGGGCGACTTTTGCCATTGGTTTAGTGCCAAAATATGAAACAATTGGGTTTTTTGCTCCACTGTTAGTATTGGTACTCAGACTTTTACAAGGTCTTGCTCTTGGAGGTGAATATGGTGGTGCTGCCACTTATGTAGCCGAACACTCGCCAGCAGGTCAGCGTGGTTTTTGGACTTCGTGGATTCAGATTACCGCAACGGCAGGTTTATTTATTTCATTAGGGGTAATCTTGGTTACAAAAAACTCAATGGAAAAAGCATCTTGGGAAGATTGGGGATGGAGAATTCCTTTCTTGGTGTCAATCATCATGGTTTATGTGTCGGTTTTGATTCGTAAGAATATGTCAGAATCTCCACTTTTTGCCAAAGCAAAAGCCGAAGGAAAGACTTCTGTAAATCCTTTGAAAGAATCGTTTGGTAATAAATTGAACTTCAAATATGTATTATTAGCCTTATTTGGAGCAACAATGGGACAAGGGGTTGTTTGGTACACAGGTCAGTTTTATGCTCAGACTTTCTTACTGAAAATCATGAATATTGATTTTGACCAAGCGAATACACTTTTGATTATTGCTTTAATGATGGGAACGCCATTCTTCGTATTATTTGGATGGTTGTCGGATAGAATTGGTCGTAAAGGCATCATGTTGACAGGTATGTTATTGGGTGTACTTTGCTATCGTCCGATTTACGAAAAAATGTACCAAACCACTAATTTGAAAAATAAAGAAGAAATCACGGCTGAAACTAAAGTTGAAACGAAGAGAGAATTAGTTGCCAATTCTACAACAGATTCGTTGATAACAACAACTACTAACAAAGCTTACGTTGATGGAACAACTTATAAAGAAGTGAAAAAAGTAACGATTTTAGCAGGTAAAGATGCAGCAGACCAACCAAAAGCAGATGTAACTAAAACCGTAAAAATCAATGATTCAGACAAATGGACTTTGATTATGATGGTATTTATTCAGTTGATTTTTGTAACGATGGCCTATGGGCCAATTGCGGCATTCTTGGTAGAAATGTTCCCTGTGAAAATTCGTTATACCTCAATGTCATTGCCGTATCACATTGGTAATGGTGTATTCGGTGGACTAATGCCAGCTATTGCCACTTATTTAGTATCAACTGCAAAAGATGCAAATGATGCCGCAGAAAAAGCAGGGCAAGCTATTGTAAATGCTCAACCATATTTAGAAGGTTTAAAATACCCAATGATTGTGGCAGGAGTTTGTTTTGTAATCGGTTTACTTTATATCAAAGAAGATAAGAGTATCAGAGACTAAAGGAAATTTAGTGATTAGTTACTGGTTATTGGGGATTAGTTACTGGTTATTGGTTACTGGTTATTGGTTACTGGTTATTGGTGATTAGTTTTATTAGATAAATTAAAAATCTATTAATATCTCAAATCATTCATTCAAGTATTTTAAAATATTATTACAAATTTTGAACTCAACTGTCTGAAAGTCAATTCGTACTAAAGTCTAAAGTCTAAAGTCTAAAGTCTAAAGTCTAAAGTCTAAAGTCTAAAGTCTAAAGTCTAAAGTCTAAAGTCTAAAGTCTAAAGTCTAAAGTCTAAAGTCTAAATCCTTTCAGACAGCCAAAACATAAAAGAAACATGAACGGAATCAAAAAAATATTAGGAGTAGTTTGGATACTCTTAGGTTTAGCGACTGCCTACTTTGGCATAGCAGTTTTAGGTCTTCCAAAATTTGCTTCGGGCAAGCAAGAAGATTTAGTATTTGGTATTATCATAATGCTTGTGCTTACGCCAATCATTACGGGTGGGTTGTTGATTTTTGGAAAATATTCTCTTTCAGGAGAATATGATTCTGAAGATTAATTAAAGATACTAAAACATAGTTTTAGGGATAGATGTTTAAGTAAAATATGCCACAGAAATCTTTGAGTAATCTGGATTCTTGGCATATTTTCTTTTTAGCTATATTTTCTTAGCAAGTATAGTTTGTGAATTATTAAAATAGCCATAAAAAATAGTTAAATTGTTCAAAAATAAAAGGTGTGTTGATAATATATCTCAGCGAATAGTTTGTCAACTATAATGCTAAATCTTAACTGATGGAAACTCGTAAAGACCAAAAACTATTAATCATAAGTTGCTTATTTCTGGTACTTTTTACCTTTCCCGTTTTGTCAATTTTCAATAGTAAAAGTAGTGTCGGCGGAATACCTGTATTGTATCTATACATTTTCTTTATTTGGATTTTATTTATTGTAACCATTTTCAGAGTAATCAAAAAAGAAAGAAAAGAAATCAAAAAAGATGAATAGTGTAGTATTAATAATGGTTTCGTTACTTTATCTGGCATTTCTTTTTGGCGTTGCTTATTGGGCAGAAAAACAGTCGGAAAAAGGGAAAAGCTTAGTTACCAATCCGTACATATATGCTCTTTCGTTGGCAGTTTATTGTACTGCTTGGACATTTTTTGGTTCAGTTGGGCGGGCAGTTACCAATGGCATAGAATTCTTAGCCGTTTTTGTTGGTCCAACCATCATGATGCCGCTTTGGTGGCTTGTTTTACGAAAGATTATTAGAATTTGTAAAGTCCAGAGAATCACCTCGATAGCTGATTTTATTTCGTCTCGCTATGGTAAAAATGCCACTTTGGGCGTTTTAGTAACGCTGATTTGTATTTTAGGAGTTTTGCCTTACATCGCTATTCAGTTAAAAGCCATTTCGAGTAGTTTTTTGATTGTTGCACACTCTTCAGGCGACCAAAATGCGGACAATTTATTTTGGGGCGATTTAGCCTTTTACATTGCCGTTGTGTTATCGGTTTTTACCATTATTTTCGGAACTCGCAAAATTGATTCAACCGAACGCCACGAAGGAATGGTAACTGCCATTGCAGCAGAGTCGATTGTGAAATTAGCGGCATTTTTAGCAACAGGAATTTTTGTTACCTACATCGTTTTTGATGGTTTCGGGGATATTTTTCAGAGAGCCAGTTTAGTCCCAGAATTACGAAAAACATTTGTTTTCAATAACGATTCAGACGCTTCGGGTTGGGTTTGGCATATTTTTCTTTCAATGACGGCTATCATGTTTTTGCCTCGTCAATTTCAAGTAGCCGTAGTTGAAAATGTCAATGAAAAACATCTCAACAAAGCCATGTGGTTGTTTCCTCTGTATTTATTGTTGATTAATATTTTCGTGATTCCAACAGCATTGGGTGGAGAATTACTTTTTACCAATAATACCGTCAATCCTGATAATTATGTATTGGCAATTCCTTTAAAGTTCAATCAAAAAATACTGACTTTATTTACTTATATCGGAGGTTTTTCTGCCGCAACCAGTATGATTATCGTTGAAACAATTGCTCTTAGTGTGATGGTTTCCAACAACTTAGTAATGCCTGTGGTTTTGAAGAATAAAAAAATACAAGACCATTTTCAAGGAAATTTGAGTGGTTTAGTCAATAATATCCGACGAACTTCCATTGCTTTAATTCTCCTTTTGGCGTATTTATATTACAAAACAATTGCTGAACATTATTCTTTAGTTTCCATCGGAATGGTGTCATTTACTGCCGTTGCCCAATTTACACCCGCTATTATTGGAGGAATTTTTTGGAAAACAGGCAATAGAAAAGGGGCTTTAATTGGTTTGATTGCTGGTTCAATCGTTTGGTTTTATACACTTGTGTTGCCTTCAATTGTGGGAGCAGGTTTTTTCCCTCAGTCAATTATTGACCACGGTTTATTTGGAATGGAATTTCTGAAACCTTTTTCGCTATTTGGTTTGCAAGGAATGGATAATATCTCGCACGGATTATTTTGGAGTTTACTGATTAATGTAGGTTGTTATTTATATTTTTCAATGAATAGCCCTGTTTCCTCAATTGAACATAACCAAGCGGTAATTTTTGTTGATATTTTTCAATATTCTGAACAATTAGAGCCTTCTGCTATTTGGCGTGGAACAGCTTATGTACGTGATATTAAGATACTTTTGAGTAATTTTTTTGGTGAAAAACGTTCCGAAAAAGTTTTGAGACTTTTTGCCCAAAAACATGGTTTGAATACAAAAAGCGACCGAGCAGACCCAAAATTAGTTGGTTATGTCGAGAAACTTTTGGCAGGCGTAGTCGGAACGGCATCGGCTCGAATCATGATTTCTTCAGTCTCAAAAGAAGAGAAAATTTCAACCGAAGAAGTAATCAGTATTTTAAAATCTTCGCAAGAATTATTGTCAGCCAATAAAAGCTTGAGAAAAAAATCAGTTGAGTTAGAAAAAGCGACTTCTGAACTAAAAGATGCCAATGAAATTCTGAAACGGACTGATAAATTGAAAGACGATTTTCTTTCGACAGTCGCTCACGAAATCAGAACGCCACTTACTTCGATTAGAGCTTTATCCGAAATTGTCTATGATAATCCAGACATGGAACCCGAAGAAAGAGAACATTTTTTGGGTACAGTGGTTAAAGAATCAGACCGTTTAGGACGATTGATTAATCAGGTTTTAGATTTAGAAAAATACGAATCTGGAAAACAAAAATTAGACAAAGAAGAAGTTGATATTCAGGATATTATCAAAGATGTTATTGATACTTTGCATCAACAAGTAAAAGAAAAAAGTATCAAATTAGTCTTTATTCCAGACCGTTTTGCTCCAAGATTTGAGGCTGACCGAGATAAATTAATGCAAGTGGTTGTCAATTTATTATCGAATGCCATCAAATATTGTGAACCCCAAAAAGGTGAAATCATCATTGCAACGCATTACGTAGAAGGTTGTATTTACACGAGTGTGCAAGACAATGGGTCGGGAATTGATAAAAGATTTCAGCGACTCATTTTTGATAAGTTTTTCCAAGCGGAAGACCAAACCATAAAAAAACCGAAAGGTAGTGGGCTTGGGTTGGCAATTTCTAAAAAAATTATAGAATTACACAATGGTCAAATTTGGGTAGAAAGTGAAGTGGGAAGTGGCTCAAAATTTACCTTTATGATTTCTGTTGTTTGATATTGAGCTTTCCAAACATTAAAAATCAAACAACAAACATCGAAACATCAAGCATCTAAAAAAATGAAAGAGTTAATAAAAGTTTTAATTGTTGACGACGAGCCAAGCATTTTGATGTCATTAGAATTTCTAATGAAGAAAGAAGGCTATCAGGTTTTTATTGCTCGTGACGGCTCAGAAGCGATGGATATTATTGAAAAGGAAGTGCCATCAATTATTTTGTTGGACATAATGATGCCTAATGTCGATGGTTATGAAGTTTGTTATCACGTCAAAAATAGTCTTCGTTTCGAGCATATAAAAGTAATTTTCCTCAGTGCCAAAAATAAAGAAATCGACATGGAAAAAGGATATTCTGTTGGAGCAGATTTATATGTCACCAAACCTTTTTCTACTCGAACTTTAGTCGCAAAAGTTAATGCCTTAGCCATCAATGTAGTTTCTGGCTCGGCTTCTTAAAACCAATAATTGAGTGATTTTTAATAGTGTGAATGATTGTAGGAACAATGATAAATTAGCTTATTTTTCATTAAAAGCCTAAAATCCTTCTGGGAAATCTATTGCCTTTTTTTGAAAAATCGCTCCGTTAAATCCTTCTAAAATCATGAAATATCAAGAAAAATATAATTTTAGCATTCATAATAAAGAACAATTTTGGGCAGAACAAGCCAATAAAATTGCATGGTTCAAAAAGCCAGAAACCATCTTATCGCAAGATGAAGACGGTTTTTATCGTTGGTTTAAAGGCGGAAAACTCAATACTTCATATTTAGCCCTCGATTTTCACGTTGAAAATGGTAGAGGTGAACAAGATGCACTCATTTATGATTCGCCAGCAACTAATTCTGTAAAGAAATATACGTTTAGAGAATTGCGTGATGCCGTAGCAAAATTGGCGGGCGGATTAAAAAGTTTGGGTGTTGAAAAAGGCGATACCGTTGTCATTTATATGCCGATGGTTCCCGAAGCCGCTATGGCAATGTTAGCTTGTGCCAGATTAGGAGCAATTCACTCGGTAGTTTTTGGCGGTTTTGCTCCGCATGAATTAGCCATTAGAATCGACGATGCGAAACCTAAAATTATCATCTCGGCTTCTTGCGGAATTGAATTTGATAAAGTTATTCCCTATAAACCATTATTAGACCACGCCATTGAAATGGCAGAATTTAAACCAAATTATGCCGTAATTTTACAACGTCCACAAGCAGAGGCGAGTATGAAAGAAGGACATGATATTGATTTTATCGAACTGCAAAATAATGCAGAACCTGCTGATTGTGTGGAAGTTGATGCCACCGACCCATTGTATATTCTTTACACTTCGGGAACAACAGGCAAACCTAAAGGAATTGTTAGAGACAATGGCGGTCATGCCGTAGCGATGCACTATTCAATGCAAGATATTTACAATGTTCAAACAGGAAATGTATTTTGGGCGGCATCGGATATTGGTTGGGTTGTGGGACATTCCTACATTATTTATGCACCATTAATTTATGGTTGTACCACTGTATTTTTTGAAGGAAAACCCATCAGAACGCCCGATGCAGGTACTTTTTGGCGTGTCATTGCCGACCATAAAGTTAATTGCTTTTTTACTGCCCCAACTGCTTTCAGAGCTATCAGGAAGGAAGACCCAGAGGTAGAATTGATGAAAAAATATGACCTCAGTTCTTTGAAAAGCATTTTTGTGGCAGGTGAACGTTGCGACCCATCTACTTTATTATGGTTGAAAGACATTTCAAAACTTCCCGTAATTGACCACTGGTGGCAAACAGAAACAGGTTGGGGAATTGTTGCTAATATGATGGGAGTAGAGGCGTTTCCTGTTAAAGTTGGTTCTGCAACAAAACCCGTTTGTGGTTTTGAATTGAAGATTTTGAATGAAGCAGGTGAAGAATTAAAAGCCAATGAAGAGGGTTTTATTTGTATTAAATTACCGATGGCTCCAGGTTGTTTACCAACACTTTGGAATGATGATACACGTTTTAAGGAGTCTTATCTAAGCACTTTTGAAGGCTATTATTTGACAGGTGATGGTGGATATATAGATGAAGAGGGCTATGTATATGTAATGGGACGTATAGATGATGTAATAAATGTGGCAGGGCATCGACTTTCAACGGGTGAAATGGAGGAGATTATTGCTTCACATCCAGCAGTAGCAGAATGTGCGGTTGTTGGTATTGCAGATGAGTTGCGTGGACAAAGGCCCATTGGTTTTATAGTGCTGAAAGATGGACAAACAATTGATGAAGACAACCTCGAAAAAGAAACAATTGCCCTCATTCGAGACCAAATTGGGGCTGTTGCTTTCTATCGGAACACAATTTTAGTAAAGCGTTTACCAAAAACTCGCTCTGGAAAAATACTGAGAAAAGTGATACGACAATTGTCAGATGCAGTACCATTCACAATTCCTTCTACGATTGATGACCCTATAATTTTAGATGAAATAAAGCAAAGATTGATAGAAAGAAAGATTGGTAAAGTGGCAAATTGAAACGATATTATTTTAGCAAGATAAGCTATATTATTTTAGCGTAATACTTTCAAACAAGGATAGATTCTGTAATTTTGAGTTGTAATTTTGGGATATGTTTTGAAGGAGAATAAATTGTACTTTTCTTAGTAGCACAGACTTTAGTCTGTAAATGAAGTGAAATGATTACAGACTAAAGTCTGTGTTACAAAATATTCAACGTTGTACCACATCTATTTTAATTTAGAAAATTAATGTATTGCCATTAGAATTCCGATTTACTTTGCCTTTGGGTAAAAAACTGATAATCAAAACCAACAGTACCATAAAAATGAATTTACAAATCTCATCATTCGACGAATACGAAGAAGTTTATAATCAATCGGTAACTGACCCAGAAGGATTTTGGGCGGAAGTTGCTCAGAATTTTCAATGGCGTAAACCGTGGAAAAAAACGTTGGAGTGGGACTTTTCTAAAGCTCATACCAAGTGGTTTGTGGGTGGTAAAATGAACATTACCGAAAATGCTCTCGACCGTCATTTAGCTACTCGTGGCGACCAACCTGCTATTATTTGGGAGTCTAATGACCCCGAGGAGGAGTCAATCACGTTGACATACAAGATGTTACATCAGAAAGTTTGTCAATTTGCAAACGTCTTGAAAAAACACGGAGCTAAAAAAGGAGATAGAATTTGTATTTATATGCCAATGATTCCTGAGTTGGCGATTGCGGTTTTGGCTTGTGCCAGAATTGGAGCAATTCACTCGGTGGTTTTTGGTGGTTTCTCGGCTCAGTCAATCGCTGACCGTATTAATGATGCTCAATGTAATATCGTTGTAACGTCTGACGGTTCTTTTAGAGGAAATAAAGAAATTGGATTGAAAGCTACGGTGGACGATGCTTTGGTACAGTGTCCTTCTGTTCAAAAGGTTATCGTCTCAACTCGTACTCGCACGCCTGTATCAATGTTGAAAGGTCGTGATGTATGGTGGGAAAATGAAGTAAAAACAGTATCGTCAGACTGTCCAGCAGAAGAAATGGACGCAGAAGATATGCTTTTCATTCTTTATACGTCAGGCTCTACGGGTAAACCAAAAGGAGTGGTGCATACTTGCGGTGGATACATGGTTTATGCCACTTATACATTTGCCAACGTATTCCAATACCAACCTAATCAAGTACATTTTTGTACGGCAGATATTGGTTGGATTACAGGACATTCATACATTGTTTATGGTCCACTATGTTATGGAGCAACCAGTTTGATGTTTGAAGGAGTGCCGACATATCCAGACGCAGGTCGTTTCTGGGACGTGATTGATAAACACAAAGTAGATATTCTTTATACCGCACCAACGGCAATCCGTTCGTTGATGGGTTTTGGCGATAAATTCGTTGAAAATAAAGACCTTAGCTCGTTGAAAACACTTGGTTCAGTAGGTGAGCCAATCAACGAAGAAGCATGGAATTGGTATAACGACAATATCGGAAAAGGAAAATGTCCGATTGTAGATACATGGTGGCAAACTGAAACGGGTGGAATTATGATTTCGCCAATTGCAGGAATCACGAAGACAAAACCAGCTTACGCAACGTTGCCATTGCCGGGAATTCAGCCTATTTTGGTAGATGAAAATGGCGTTGAGATTGAAGGAAATAGCGTGTCTGGAAACCTTTGTATAAAATTCCCTTGGCCGGGTATTATTCGTACCACTTACGGCGACCACGAGCGTTGTATCCAAACGTATTTCTCAACTTACAAAAATCTTTATTTCACAGGAGACGGTTGTTTGCGTGATGAAGACGGTTATTACAGAATTACAGGACGTGTAGATGACGTTATTAACGTTTCTGGACACCGTATTGGTACTGCCGAAGTTGAAAATGCCATCAATATGCACTTAGGCGTGGTAGAATCTGCCGTAGTAGGTTATCCGCACGACATCAAAGGACAAGGAATTTATGCTTATGTCATCTGCGAAAAACACCTTGGAGATTTAGACTTAACTCGTAAAGATATTTTGGCAACCGTTACCCGTGTAATTGGACCTATTGCAAAACCTGATAAAATCCAGTTTGTGAGTGGTTTACCAAAAACACGCTCTGGAAAAATCATGCGTAGAATTTTAAGAAAAGTTGCCGAAGGAGAAACAGGCAACTTAGGAGATACTTCAACATTACTCGACCCATCAGTTGTTGATGAAATTAAGGCTGGGGCTTTGTAAGGGTTTATAGATTTCAGAAGATAAAAAAGCCTATCAAATTAAGTTTGATAGGCTTTTTTATCTTCTGAAAGAAAAGTTCTTATTTTATCGCTTTGGGTTGTCCATACTCTGAGAAATTAAGATTTTAATAATTTCTTTCGTTTCATCACTATTAAATACTACTCTCAACCTCTCAATGAGTGTTTCTTTATTTTTAATTGAAAAAGTTTTTTCTCCATCAAATTTACAAGGAAAGGGACGTATGTCTTTTTGAGTAAGAGTGAAAAGTGTATATTTATACCCATCAAGTTTTGGAGCAACAAGTTGAAATATATTTTTAATCTCACCATTTTCAAAAGTTTCAGTTCTTATATTTGCCGTCAATACATTTTTAGTTCCTTTTCCTAAAAATTGGATTTGTTCTTCTAATATAGTTTTAGGGCTTATTACTGTTTCTTCAACTGAAAAGTCGGGCCAAAGATTTTCTGTTTTAATTGTCATTTTATGAAAAATTTAAGGTGAACATCAATGGTAAATGGTCGGAATATTTTTTGTTAGGTAATGCTCCTTTCTTTAAGAGAGTCTTAACGCCATCTGAATCAATAAATTTCAAACTATTTTTATCAAAATTATCAATTAAAGACGGTCCAAGCAATACTTGGTCAAAAACATTCCAATGATAATTTACCAATTCTGCATTTTTATAAAAATAACTTCCTGCTACATTGTTTCCAATGTCTCCGTGTAAACTCCACATCGGGTTATAAAAATATCTATATTCTTTGCCTGATACGACTCTTAAACCTTTTTTTACTATTTCGCTATCCATAATAGCATGGAAACTGCAAGCATCTACCATTCCTTTGTCATAAGGATTTAGGTTAAAATCACCTACAACGATTGTTTTGTATAGTTTTTTCTCTTCTTCAATAGCTTTAATTGCCCTTGCTACTTCGCCAGCATAGGAGTTTATACTCTCACTTTTATTATTTCGATTATCAGGGAGATGAACCCCAAATACCAATATTTCTTCTGTTTCATTGATTTTTATTTTAAAGGAAGTATATCTATTATGCTTTTCGTCGGCAACTGGAATAACTAAATCAGCACTAAATTTTGTGACAATTTTAATTTTACTATTCTTGAAAATAGGGCGTGGAATTTCATATTTATCACTTTCAGAATTCAATTCTAACAATAAATCAGCATCGTTCAGTTTGTGTTCTGCAAGCAAGATGACATCAATACTATTGTGCTTGGCAATGTTGGCAATTTCTTTGATAAGTGGTTTGCGGTTGGTGTTCCAGAACAAAAAATTAAGTCTTTGCATTTTGTGGATGTAAAATTAATGATTATTACAAAGCTATCTATAAATTTCAAATCCCCCAAATCCCACCAAACCACCACTTCATCCCAAACCTTTTCAACTTCATCACTTCCATTTTTAGCAGTGTAATGTTCTGTTTAGTTTTGAATCATCAAACAAATCAAAACTAATTAGCAACAATGGAACTTACCTTTACGCCTGCAAATGTATCATGGAATCGCCCGAAAAGTGAGTATAAAAAAATGGCTCAGGAATTTTTAAATTACATTAAAAATCCAAGTTATGTCTTTGAAGAAAGCACGATGCCTCTTCAACTCAAAATTGCTTCCATTAAACAATTGCTCAAATTCAAATTGAGTCTTTTACCAATCATATTTTTAGTTATTTTCATTACAAAAAAACTAACAGGTGCTGAAAGTGTAGCATGGGACAAAAACTGGACGAACTATTTAATGATTGTGGCTTTTGCTCCAATATTTGAAGAACTTACCTTTAGATATGCTCTCAGATGTAGTAAAACGGCTATTGCAGTGATGATATTAATGGTTGTTTGGCTAATTGTAAAATTTACCGTAAAATCTAACCAAGATATTGCTTTTATTGTTGGTATTACGTTTTCTCTAATTCCAGTTATTAGACTTGCTATAAAACCTTTTGATAATCAGCTCGAAAAACAATGGATTCGCTTTTTCCCTTTTATTTTTCATTTCTCTGCTATTATCTTTGGGCTAATGCACCTCACGAATTTTGAGCATATCAATAACTACTTTTTAGCCATTCCATTAGTGTGTAGTCAATTTGTATCGGGTTACGTTTTGGGTTTTGTCAGAATGAAATTTGGTCTGTTTTATAGTATGGGTTTACATGCTGTTTGGAATTTTATTGCCAGTTTTCCTATTTTAATTATGCTTATTGCTAAACTTTTTTAAGATGAAAAATACGACTAATAATATGCCTGTGTGGCAACAAAAAACCAAGATTTTTTTCGATAAACACTACGGATGGATATTATTGCTTACGGGATTATGTGCTTTTGTTTTAGTTGAAAGAGGGGAATTTATCATAGACTTTACTAAAGGAATGAATGATGGATATAGAGATGGATGTAAAGATTGTGGTAATACAATTGGAGAAAGTGTGTTAATGATATTTCCTTTATTTTTTATAATAATAATTTTTGGTTCAGTGATTTATTTACTTGGGGAGATTTTCTATCATATTTTCTTCAAATTCATTCTTCAAAAAGTAGATACAATTTATATATTAGCTTTTGTAATCTGGTTGCTTGTATTTTATAATTTATTTTGGGAATCAGTCTATTGGTTGTTGAACAGAAATAATGCTTTCATTGATAAATTCTCAGAGGTTAAAAGTATTGCCTCAAAAGATGCTGTTGGAGCATTGATAAAGGATTATAGAGAAAGAGATGCTACACTTTCAACGGCATTATTTTTTTTACTTATTATCACTTATGGTTTAGTAAAATATTATGTTAGGAACGCCAAAACTCAAGCCCAATTAATCGCCCAAAAATCTCAAGCGGAACTAACGGCTTTGAAAGCTCAGATTAACCCACACTTTTTATTTAATGTGCTAAATAATCTTTACGGTTTGGCAATTGTAGAAGAAAGTCCCAAAACTTCGGAAGGAATTTTACAATTGTCAAGCATTATGAGACACGTGGTGGAGGGAACAAAAAATGAAAAAATTGAGGTGGAAAAAGAAATACGTTTTTTGTATGATTTCATAGAATTGAACAAAATGAGAATACCGAACCGTCCCAATATCAGAATTGAAACGGACATTGATTGGGATGAAAATCCTGCTCAAATCGCTCCTTTATTGGTAATTCCGTACATCGAAAATGCCTTTAAATATGGCATCAGTATCAACGAAGAAAGTTTTATCGAAATGAGTTTCCGAGTTGAAAATCAGCAACTTTACTTTATTTGTAAAAATAGTATTATCAAATTAAACGATAAATTAGAAGTCGGAACGGGAACAGGTTTAGAAAATACCAAACGACGTTTAGATTTGTATTATCCTGCTGGTTATCAGCTTTCTACGAGTTCATTGGATAATGTTTTTGCCGTTTCTCTTATCGTAAATTTGTAGGTCAGGTTTCAAACCCAATGTCGTTTAGTTAAGCCGATTAACTTCCCGAAAGTTTTAAACTTTCGGGAAGTTTGTACCAAATAAATTCCCTAACTAAACGGCATTGGGCTTACAACCTGTCACTCCATGATTTTTCAAATGACAGATTAGAAACCTATCCTACCACCTTAACTAATGACAGGTTAAAACCTGTGTTACTCAAAATGCTCAAAGCCATTGCCATCGACGACGAACCATTAGCGTTAGAAGTTATTAAAGCTCATGCCAAAAAAGTAAGTTTCCTCGACCTGCAATCTACGTTTGTAAGTGCCAAAGAAGCCTTAGCATATATCAAGCAAAATCCTGTTGATTTAGTGTTTTTGGATATCAATATGCCTGATATTACGGGATTAGATTTCTCGCAGTTATTACCAGAAAATACGTCGGTAATTTTCGTGACAGCGTATTCTCAATATGCCGTTGATGCTTTCAATTTGAACGCCATCGACTATTTGATGAAGCCAATCGAATTTACACGATTTATGAAGGCTTGCCAAAAAGCGTATGACGGAATGCAAGAAGTAAAAGGAAAAGAAGCTGATATGCCTTATTTATTTGTGAAAGAAGGTTATGATTTAGTACGAATTGTGATTGATGATTTGCTCTATGTACAGTCGGAAGGAAATTATTTGACCTTCAAAGAGAAGAATAGAAAAACGCTCACTCGTATGACCATGACGGAAGCAATTGAGTCTTTATCAAAACATAAATTTATGCGGATTCATAAGTCGTATTTAGTCAATCTCAATCACGTTTTGAAAGTAGAAAAGCATCAAATAAACGTAACAGACAATGTTTTTGTACCAATTGCTGCCAATTATCATGGAGAATTAATGGATGCCTTAAAATTACTTTGGAAGGTGATGTAATTTTATCTACTTTCACGAAGACAATTAAATATCCCTAAAAAATGAAAATTTTTACTACTTCATTAGACCAATCTACTAAAATCACAACTTCGGCAGTATTAGTCTTAATTGCTGGAATTGTGGGCTTTTCAATTTACAAAATTGGACAAACTGACCAACAAATTTTATTAATATCCATCATTCCGATAATCATTATTTGCCTAATTGCTTACGCATACCGTCCCAATAATTATTCGGTTTCTGACGATAAACTTTTGATACATCGTTTGATAGGTGATGTCGAAATTAAGAGACGTGATATTCAATCAGTAGAAATGATTGATGAATCCAAAGTCAGAAATAGTATTCGTACATTCGGTTCGGGTGGATTTTTCGGTAGCTATGGTAAATTCTGGAATTCTACTTTGGGGAAAATGACGTGGTATGTCACTCGCAAGGACAATTTTGTATTAGTGATAACAACTGAGGAAGAGAAAATTCTTTTAACACCCGATGAGCCAGAAGCATTTGTGGCATTTATCAAATCTTAAAAGTTTAAACAGCTTCAATAAGTACAACACTTGAAGATGATTTTAATGAATGGAGCAGACAGTTGGCAACTGGCGAGAATCCAATGTTATCAGATTATCGCCCGTGCCTTTATTTTATTCTTTTGCAAGAAGTCTATTAAACTTTCTCTTCTTTTTCTTCTTTCGGACCTCTCAGATGAATCACCAAACCATTTAAGAAATTGCGAAGAATTTGGTCGCCACATTTTTTGAATTTAGGGTGGTCTTCTGCTCTGAACATATCGCCTAATTCTGCATTGGTTGCTTTAAAACCAACCAATGATAAAATATGAATAATGTCATCGTTACGAAGACTAAGAGCAACTCTCAATTTTTTCAAAATATCGTTATTCGACATATTTACCTTGTTTTAATGTAAAAAATAATCGCTTGATGTGTATGATTTAATTCATATTCATCCCACGAAATTTTGTGTATTCTTGTTTTAGCAGTGTGCAAAATTAAGAGAATTAACATGGACTCACTAATTTATTTTCGGAACTATGTACTTATTAATGCAAAATAAAATTTTGACCATATTAACCCCTGATGGCGGTTTTTACCCACAATGGAATTGCCCGTTAGCGGTTCTTCATTAATAAGGATACAGTTCCGTTTATTTTTATTGATGCTTGATAAACTAAGAGAGAAAATACATTTTGCTTCGTAGATTAAAAATAGAGGAATATCACCCTATTAAAACGGTAGTTTAACTTTTAAAAACATAGTAAAGTACAATTTCTGAAAAATAAAGTTCAACTTGAAGTAGAAAATTTAACTTTTATTTATAACTGACAAAAGCAAGGAGATACATTTTTGGGATTTTCAAATTTTATCTGTTAATTGCGAAATAATAAAATAATAATTGCTAATTGTACCCTAAGTCAGAATAATATTTGGTTTCAAGTAATTAATTACTGAAGACAAAATATGCTAATTTAGGGTTTGTTATTTTATTTAACATTAACCTTTTCTAATAATCACATGAAACAAATTTTATCATTTGTCCTGATAATGTTCGGGACTATGGGTACTCTATTTGCCCAAGAAAGAACGGGAAAAGTTACAGATGCTTCAAGCGGTGCTGTTATTCCAAGTGTAAACGTATCTGTGCAAGGTACAAGTCGTGGTGTTGTTACTGATGCCAGCGGTAATTACAAAATTGTTGCTGCGGATGGTAGCAAATTAGTCTTCTCTTTTATTGGTTACACTTCTGTAACCCAAACGGTTGGTTCTGCAACAGTTATTGATGTTCAGCTTGCTCCTTCTACTACTCAACTTGATGAAGTTGTTGTTTCAACGGGTAGTCGTAATGCTCAAAGAACGGTTACAGATGCAGCCCTTCCAATTGATATTATTGGAGCAAGTGACTTGAAAATGACAGGTCAAACTACCTTCGATAAAGCTCTTCAATACAGTGTACCATCTTTCAATACGGTAAATACGCCTGTAAATGATGCCACTACTTTATTAGACCCTTGGGAAATCCGTAACATGGGACCAAGCCGTACTTTGGTGCTTGTAAACGGAAAACGTAAAAACTTGAGTTCTTTATTATATGTTCAATTCTCGCCTGGTCGTGGTGAAACAGGCGTGGATATTTCTGCCATTCCTCAAAACGCAATTAAGCGTGTAGAAATTCTACGTGATGGTGCTTCTGCTCAATACGGTTCTGATGCTATTGCAGGCGTTATGAACATCATTTTGAAGGATAAATATGAATATACTTCATTGAATTTTAACTCTGGAATTACTTCGGCAGGTGACGGCGGAACGTATGGTTTAGCTTTAAATGGTGGTGGAAATTTCGGTACTAAAGGTTTTGTGAATTATACCGTAGATTTTTCTCATCAAAATTCGGCAGTGCGTTCTGGTATTATTCATGTTCCAACTGAAATTGCAACATTTGGAGGAAGTCCTGCTCAAGACGCTTTAATTACAAGATTTTTGAAAGATAATCCAACAGGTGGAAATATCAACGGAACAGGAGAAATCACCGCAGGTAAATTCTTAGTGAATTTTGGTATTCCAGTTGGTGAAAAAAATGAATTGTACGGAAACGCTGCAATGGTTGTAAAACGTGTATCAAGTTTTGCCAATTATCGTACTCCATATTGGAGACAAGACCGTGGTTTGTTACACAGTGTTACAGACAATGGCGGTAAAAACTATATCACGAAAGAAACCTTAGCATTTTCAACTGATAACGTAGATATGTACAAAGGTTATGTGGGTTATGTGCCAACCTTTGAAGGAGATTTGATTGATTACAATGCTTCATTAGGAATCAGAGGAGAAACCAATGGATGGAAACACGATGCAAGTTTAACAATTGGTGGAAATACGCAAGATTATACCGTTGATAATACCGTAAACCGTACTTTAGGAACATCAAGTCCAACTCGTTTTAAACCAGGTGGATACGGTTTTAGCCATATCGTTGGTAACATCGACGTTTCTAAAGCGATTACAGATAAATTTGGTATCGCTTTCGGTATGGAAGCTCGTTCTGAAAAATATACAATTGTTGGAGGTGACGAAGCATCTTACACAGGAGAAGGCTCTAACTCATTCCCGGGTATTTTGGCAGCAAATGCAGGAAGCAACCAACGTTTCAACGTAGGTGCTTACTTAGATTTAAGCTATGATGTTTCTAAAGATTTCTTAATCAACGGTACAGTTCGTACTGAAAATTATAGCGATTTTGGTTCAAAAAATGTTTGGAAATTATCAACTCGTTATAAATTAGCTGATGATAAAGTGGTTTTAAGAGCTTCGGCTTCAACAGGTTTTAGAGCTCCAACGTTACACCAAATCTATGCACAATCAACACAAGCAGCATTCGTGGGTGGAACTATCCAATTGTCAGGTTTATTTAACAACAGAAGTTCTCAAGCAAGATTATTAGGTATTCCTGCTCTTAAACCAGAACAATCAACTAACTATACTGTTGGTTTAGGTTTGAATCCAACTAACAATTTGAGCATTACATTAGACTATTTTACTATCAATGTAAAAGACAGAATTGTATATAGTTCATCAATTTCATCAGGTGACCCAAATAGTGCTTTAGGAAAGATTTTGACTCAAGCAGGTGTGAAAACCGTTCAATTCTTCATCAATGGTATTGAAACTGTAAACTCAGGTATTGACTTTGTAATTGCTTATAAAAACATCAATTTAGGACAAGGTAAATTAGGGGTTAATTTGGCAGGAAATGTTATGTTGCAAAACGAAATAGTAGGAAATCCTGTTACTCCAGATGCAATTAAAGCAGCAGGTTCAAGTATTTTGAACACGCAAATCAAGTCATTATTAACAGAAAGCCGTCCGAAATACAAAGCAATTCTTGCCTTTAATTATGGTGTGAAAAAATGGAATGTAAACTTAGCTAATACATTATTTGGCTCAACAGCTTTCCAAGATTTAGATAATGGTGGTTCTGATATGGAAAATATCAAAGCAGTATTCAAACCTGCTGTTGTTACAGATTTAAGCGTAAGCTATAATTTCAGCAAAAACGTTTCTTTCACGGCTAATGCAAACAACTTGTTGAATATTTTACCAAAATGGGATTTAGAAGCTCAAAATGCAGCAGGTGCAGCGGCAATCAATACACCTGAGAAAAAAGCATTATTGAGAGGTTTCTTAGGTTTCAGTGGTCGTTATGATATTCTTGGATATAACGGGTCACAATTCAGTCAGTTAGGAACAATGTTCAATGCTAACTTACAGATTCGTTTCTAATTCTTTTACATATTTAGATTTTCAAAAAGAGAACTTCGCAAGAGTTCTCTTTTTGTTTTATAAAACATCTAAAGTTGAAAATGGTTAATATTTTAAATGTATCGGGTAATTCCTTAAAATATAATAAATTGATAAAAAGCATTTTACCCATTTTCAAATAACCAATAACGAATCACCACATATTCAAAAATCAATAATATTGAAAACAGTCATTATCGGAGCAGGAATAGCAGGGCTTTCTGCTGCCAAAGTTTTAGTAGAAAAAGGACACGACGTAACGATTTTAGACAAAGGTCGTGGCATAGGAGGAAGGATGTCCACCCGAACCATAGAAAATGCCAAAGCCGACCACGGAGCTCAATATTTCTCAGTAAAATCTGCGGAATTTCAAGCATTAATTTCAGAACTTCAAACTGAAGAAATTACCAAAGAATGGCATTTAACCCAACGTCAAAATGTGCGTTATATCGGAGCGAAGGGAATGAATACCATTCCCAAGAAAATGGCGACTGATTTAACGATTCATTTGAATGAAAAAGTTGTTTTGATTGCCAAAAACGAGATTAGGACTGAATCTGGAAATACATATTGTTTTGATAATCTGATTATTACCATACCAATTCCGCAAGTAATTGACCTTTTTATGGCTTCTGAAATTTCGTTTTCAGAAAAGGATAAATCAGTCATCAATTCTGTGGAATATGACCCATGTATTGCCGTTATGGCAGTTTTGAAACAAGCCACAGAAATACCAAGCGGAGGAATTATTTTAGAAAATCAACCCGTTGCATTGATTGCCGATAATTTTCAAAAAGGAATTACCGAAATTCCAACGGTAACCATCCACGCTTCAGCGGAATTTAGCAAAAAACATTTAGAAGATAATTTGCAAGAAGTTGCTGAAATGATGTTATCGTCTGTTAATCAATGGATTATATCCGAAAATATCGTTTCAGTCCAAGTGCATCGTTGGCGTTATAGCCTTGCGTGTAAGCGTTATGAACAACCTTTTTATCAAATAGAAAACAAAAATATTTATTTAGGAGGAGATGGCTTTGGAATTGGGAATGTAGAAGGGGCATTTTTATCGGGGTATCGCTTGGCAATGAGTATTTTAGTAGAACCGAAAATATATCAACTTAATTAACATTTTTTACATTTTTTGGTTTGCAACCTTTTTGCTTAATTTATCATCTAATAGTCATTAAAACCTTTAGCTCTTTTAAACTAAGCACTATGAAAAATGCCCTTGTTGCACCCAAAGAAAGAATTTTCTTGATTGATGGATTACGTGGTTTTGCCCTTTTAGGAATTATTTTAGCCCATATTGGTGGCTGGTTCATTGCAGGAGGAATCCCTGCCACAGTTTGGCAAAAATATCAGAATGACGTAGGAACTGCCATTGCCAATTATTTTGGTGGAATTTTTATTGATGGGAAATTTTACACCCTTTTTTCATTTCTATTCGGACTCAGCTTTGCTATTCAATTACTCCAACGTAAAGACGACGACACTCGATTCATTCAAAGATTTATGTGGCGTTTAGTGATTTTATTCATTATTGGTTTTGTCCATCATATTCATTGGAAAGGCGATATTTTAGGAATTTATGCAGTTTTGGGATTTATCATGATACTTTTTCGGAATGTAGGTAATAAAGTTCTGTGGATTGGTATTTTGTTTTTTATCTTGAATATGCCTGTAATTATTCGTGATGTTGTACAAAAAACACAGCCTAAAGAAAAACCTAAAACCGAAAAAGAGCAAGAACTTGAAGTAGAAAAGTATGAAAAAGAAACCGTGGATTCGTACAATACACTGAAAAAAGGAACATATTTAGACGTTGTTGCTCAAAATTTTAGAGATTTTAAATCTAAAGCGGATTTCCAATTTTCGTCGGGTAGAATTTACATTACTTTGGGTTTCTTTTTGTTGGGACTTTGGGTTGGGAAAAAACGATTCTTTGAAAATTTTGAAAAATATAAACCACTTTTCAAAAAGATAATGTGGTTGAGTTTGATTGCGAATATTTTTATCGTTGCCTTTTTTATCACGGTTGAACAATTAAAATTATGGGAGAAATTGGGTGATTGGATGAATATTATTGCCAATACCTTATACGCCATTCATTGCGTTATGATGACTTTATTATATTTAACGGGTATTTCTTTATTGCTGAACCTAAAAAGTATGAGTTGGATTTTGGATAAATTTGCTTCTGTTGGTAAAATGGGATTGACTAACTATTTGTTACAGAGTGTAATAGGCGTAATGTTGTTTTATGGAATTGGCTTTGGTTTGGCAGGAGAATTTAATGCAGATTGGTGTTATTTAATCGGAATTGGCATATTCATTTTACAAATTATTTTTAGTAAATGGTGGCTCTCAAAATTCAATTATGGCCCAATGGAATGGCTTTGGCGTTCGGCAACTTACTTAAAGTGGCAACCCATGCAGAAGTAAGTAAATATTAAACTAACAATTAAGTATTCTACACGTTGGCAGAATAAACTTTCTTGCCTAATTTTGTATGGATTTAAAGTTTATGAATAATTGAGTAAAATGCTATCTCAAATTTACTTTATGTGATAGATTCTTGCTCAATAGTCTTACAGTCATAAACTTATAAACTCATAAACTGACAACTTTAAAATGAGAGAAATACAATTCAGAGAGGCACTCCGTGAAGCCATGAACGAAGAAATGCGTAAAGACGCATCGGTTTTTTTAATGGGCGAAGAAGTAGCCGAATACAATGGTGCTTATAAGGTTTCGCAAGGAATGTTAGACGAATTTGGTCCAGAAAGAGTAATTGATACGCCAATCGCTGAATTAGGTTTTGCAGGTATCGCAGTAGGTGCGGCAGCAAATGGTCTTCGTCCAATTGTGGAATTCATGACTTTCAACTTCTCGTTGGTAGCTATCGACCAAGTAATTAACTCTGCTGCCAAAATGATGTCAATGTCAGGCGGTCAGTATTCTTGTCCAATTGTATTCCGTGGACCAACTGGTAATGCTGGACAATTATCATCTCAACACTCATCAAACTTTGAAAACTGGTTTGCTAATACACCAGGTTTAAAAGTTGTAGTTCCTTCAAATCCTGCTGATGCAAAAGGTTTATTAAAATCTGCCATTCGTGATAACGACCCAGTTATTTTCATGGAATCAGAATTGATGTATGGCGATAAAGGACTTGTACCAGATGGAGAATATTTAACGCCAATTGGCAAAGCAAACATCGTAAAAGAAGGTACAGACGTTACTATTGTAACTTTCGGTAAAATGCTTTCAAGAGTAGTTATGCCAGCCGTTGCAGAATTAACGAAAATGGGAATCAATGCAGAAGTGATTGATTTAAGAACTGTTAGACCAATTGATTACGAAACAATTCTTGATTCTGTAAAAAGAACAAATCGTTGTGTAGTGGTTGAAGAAGCAAACCCAATTGCAGCACTTTCTTCTGAAATTGCTTATAACATTCAACGTTTTGCCTTTGATTTTATGGATGCTCCAGTTATCCGTGTCAACTCAAAAGATTTACCTTTACCGTATGCTCCAACATTGTTAGAAGCAATTCTTCCAAGTGTACAAGGAACAATCGATGCAGTTAAAAAAGTATTGTATAAAGCATAACAATTTATATACAACAACAACAACAAAGCCTTCTGGAGTAAATTCAGAAGGCTTTGTTGTTTAAAAATTAAGCGTTAGTTGTTTCCCAATCATTTCATCGGCAAACTCTAAATTTGAAAGAGAAATTCCCAATAATCGTACTCCTTTCGGGACGGGTAGAATTTGCTCTAATAAATCATAAGCAATTTTCTCAAAAAATGCTTTGTCCATAATACTCGACAAAGTTGTTTTGCTACGGGTAATCTGTTGAAAATCAAGATATTTTACTTTTAAACTGACTGTTCTGCCGTAAGCGTGAGTACGATTGCAGTAACGCCAAACATCTTCTATCAACGGAGCTAAACCTGCTTCCAATTCTATTTTTGTTTCTAAATCAGTATTAAAAGTGTTTTCAGAACCAACTGATTTTCTAATTCTGTCGGGATTTACAGGGCGATTATCCACGGCACGAGCAATGTCAAAATAATAGCCACCTGCTTTTCCAAAGTGTTTACGAAGAAAGGCTTCGTCTTTTTGTCGCAAATCTAATCCCGTGAAAATCTCCATTTTATTCATTTTCTCCGCCGTCACTTTGCCGATTCCGTGAAAACGATAAACGTCTAAATCTTCCACGAATTTCTCGCCCTGATTGGGTTTTATCACAAATAATCCGTCAGGTTTATTGTAGTCAGAAGCTAATTTTGCCAAGAATTTATTATAGGAAACACCCGCAGAAGCCGTTAATTGAGTGCGTTCTTTTATCTTGATTTTTATTTCTTGTGCAATTTGGGTTGCCGATTGAATTCCCTTTAAATTTTCGGTAACATCAAGATAGGCTTCGTCTAAAGAAAGAGGTTCAACCAATGGAGTATATTCTAAAAAAACTTCCCTGATTTGATTAGAAACGGCTTTGTAGGCTTCAAATCGAGGTTTTACGAAGATTAGATTCGGGCATTTTCGAGCCGCAATAATAGATGACATCGCCGACCGAACGCCAAATTTACGTGCTTCATAACTGGCAGCTGCAACAACGCCACGCTCACGAGAACCACCCACAGCCACAGGTTTTCCACGCAAAGATGGATTATCTCTTTGCTCAACAGAAGCATAAAATGCGTCCATATCTATGTGGATGATTTTTCTCATGAATACTTAAAATGGAACACTGATTGAACGGATTGGACACAGATTTCAAAGATTTTTTATGAAATTTATTTGAGATTTGACTTTGAAAATAAATATCTAATCCGTGTCTAATCCGTTCAATCCGTGTTCCATTAAAAAAACTATCGATAACCCTCCGCTTGCAAATTAAATAATTCTGCGTAACGTCCGTTTTGAGCTAATAATTCTTGGTGAGTTCCTATTTCAAGCACTTGTCCTTTGTCTAATACCAAAATTCTATCTGCCATGCGTACCGTCGAAAAACGATGGGAAATTAAGATTGCCGTTTTTCCTTTGGTCAATTCTGCAAAACGCTTGAAAACCTCATATTCTGCACGGGCATCAAGTGCTGCGGTTGGTTCGTCTAAAATTAACACATCGGCTTCACGCAGATACGCACGTGCAAGAGCCACTTTTTGCCATTCTCCACCCGAAAGCTCAACGCCTTTTGCAAAACGTTTGCCTAAAGGTTGTTCATAATTTAAAGGTAATTTTTCAATAACGGTATCTGCCAAACTTTGATGAGCGGCTCTTTGCAATTCAGGTAAAACTTCCCTTCTTGAAATATCGCCAACGGCAATATTATCTCCCGCAGTAAACTGAAAACGCTGAAAATCTTGGAAAATAACGCCAATTCTTTCTCTAAGTTCTGACAAATTGTATTCTTTAAGGTCGAAGCCATCCAAGTAAATTGTGCCTTCGTCGGGGTCGTATAATCTCCCTAAAAGTTTTACGAGCGTTGTTTTTCCTGCACCATTTTCTCCGACTAAAGCCAATTTTTCTCCAACTTTCAAGGTGAAATTCAGATGACGATTTGCCCATTTATCGGAATTTGGATATTTAAAACCCACATTTTCAAATCTAAATCCTTCTTTGATTTCTTTCGGGAAAGGTCTTGCAAGGACAGGAGAGGTAATTTTGGGTTCAATTTTATAAAATTCAAATAAATCATTCAAATATAAAGCTCCTTGCGAAATACTGTTGAAACGTCCTAAAATTCCTTCTAACAAAGCACGAAGTTGACGGAAAGAACCCGCCAAAAATGTTAAACTACCAATGGTCACTGCACCATTTACAGTTTGAAAAATGATGATTCCATAAGCTGCAAAATACCCCAACGTGCCAATGGCTAAAAGCAAACTTCCCCATGAGGCTCGTTCAATGGAAAGTTTACGGTTTTCTTTGAAATATTGGATTGATAAAGTCTGAAATCGGTCGATTAAAAAATCTGAAAGTCCGAATAATTTTACCTCTTTGGCGGTATCGTCACTTGCCCCGATAAAACGGTAATAATCTAACTCTCTCCGTTGGGGAGTCCAGCCATATTGCAGGGAATAGCTTTTGGCATTGAAGTGTAATTCTCCTAAAAATGAAGGGATAACGGCAACTAATAAAAGCAAAATTAACCAAGGATTGAAAGCAATAAGACCAACCAATAATAATCCCATCGTGATGGCATCTTGCCCTTGTGCGAGTGTCTGCGAAAGTAAAATCGTTCGTCCAGCGGTTTGTTGTCTGGCACGCTCAAGTTTATCGTAAAAAGTAGCATCTTCAAATTGTGCCAAGTCCAAAGAGGCTGCGTGTTTCATCAATTGAACTGATGTTCTATTAGCAAATAAATCTCCTAAAAGGCTATCTGTCAGACTAATACCTCTTGCTAATAAATCACCAATGATTGCCAATGCAAATTCAGCACCGATTAATAAATACAAATGATGAAAGTCTTTTGGGGTATTACTGACCTGTAAAATTACTTCATCAATAATCAATTTTGCTACATATAATGACGAAACGGGCATTAAAGAACGCAATAACCGAAGCAAAGTATTGCCAATAGTCAAACTCGGAGAAGTCTGATAAACTTCTTTCAAAAATGCGGGTAAATTGGCTAATGCTTTTAGACGTTCACGAATATTTGGTTTATTTTCTGGGAGATTATTGGGAGAGTTTCGAGCCATTGAATGGTTGTTAATTAAGTCGGGGAATTATTTGCTTATCTCTATTATATTACATTTTCAGGATGAATAGTATTCTAATGCAGTCAATTTAATGAATTTATCCGCCTAACGCTGACAGGGTTGAAAAACCCTGTCAGCGTTGAAATTTTGGAAATACACATTTTACCAGTTTTCTAATCACCAATAACTAATCACCACTTATTGAATAACGGAGAGAATTAAAATTGGGTTCATACAACAAAATAGGCGAACATTTCTGCTCGCCTATTTTTATATTGGAAGAAAACAAATATTGATTTTAAGATTTTAGTTTACTAATCCCTAAGTCCCAAAACCTAATACTTTTTATTTCGCTTGCTCTTTCAATTTTGCCAATTCTTTTTCAGCCGCTTGGATTTTAGCTTCAACATCTTGACGTAATTTATCAGCATTTTTAGATTTCGCAAAGAATTCTAAGTTGTTTCTATAAGTTGCAATGTCGTTTTCAATATTTTGAATTTTACGACGAACATCGTTATTTCCACCACCAGAATTATTTGAGTTATAATCTCTATTTCCACCTCTGTCGTTACGCTCATGACGCTCTGGACGTTCGCCACGTGGAGGACGAGAACCGCCTTCTTGAATTGTCAATTGCTCTTTTTCTTTGCTTGAAAGTTTGCCCATTGCACTTACATACTTATTGATAGCATTGATATAACGCTTACCAATTGTTTGCATATCTTTCTTTGGAACAAAACCAATTGCTGACCATTCCGACTTAAATTCTGCTAATCTTGCCGTATTTGCACCTTCTACTGACTCAGACTCAATTAACTCGCAAAGTGCAGTTTTCTTTTCTAAATTAGCTTCAAAGTCTTTTTCAACTGTCTGATTCTTAGCACGTTTAGCGTTAAAGAACGCATCACAAGCAGTTTTGAATTTTTCGTAAATTGAATCTTTATCTTTTTCAGGAACATGACCAATTTCACGGAATTCTTTTTGTAAACGAATTACGGTATTGGTTGCTTCTTGCGATTCGTCTCCGCTCGCTAAAAGTGTTTCAACTTCAGTAATAATTGCCGTTTTAGCTACTAAATTTTCCTCACGTTTTGATTCTAAAACTTTAAAGAATTCAGTTTTATTACGGAAGAAAGTTTTGATGTCAGCCCAGAATTTGTCGCTCAATTCTTTGCCTTTTTCTTTCGGCATGAAACCTTTTACATTGTTCCATTGGTCTTGAAGAGCCAAAAGAGCTTTTGTACGGTCGTTCCATTCTGAAATTGAACTTGAATTGAAGCTTGCAAACGGTTCAATCAATTCAGCAATTGAAGCTTTCAAGGCAAAAACTTGTTCTGCTTCTGCTTTTGATGCTTCTGATTGCTCACGGCGTTTGCCATAAATTACATCTAAAGCATCTTTAACACGTTGCCAAATTAATTCGTTTTCTTCTTTTGGAGCTGGTCCAATGTGTTTGTATTCTTCAAAAGCCGCAACTGCTTCGTCCAACATTTTACCTGTAACGGTTTCTGTTTTAGAGGCTTCCGAAATTTTTTCAATCTTGGTACAAAGTTCAATCTTTTGTTGAAGATTACGTTTGCGGTCAAGTTCTAATAATTCGAAATAAATACTACGGTTACTATAAAATCTATCAACTAAGGCGTGGAAAGTTTGCCATAAAGTATTGTTGTGCGGAGAATTGATATTCCCTGCGGCTTTCCATTCGTCTTGAATTTTCTTGAATTCGTTAAAACCTGACTTGATGTGTGCAGGGTCGTTGCTATCTTCACCTTCTACCAATGTACGTAGGCGATTGATAAGCTCGGTTTTTTGATTGAAGTTCTTATCTTTTTCTTTCTCGATACTTTGGAAATACTTAGAACGTTCATCTTTTAATGCCTTGAAAAGTGCGTCAAATTGTTCAACATCAGCATCGAATTTGTAATCAAAACCTTCTTCTGAATTTTCATTTTCAGCTTTGAATTTTGCAAGAGCTTCTGCTTTTTCAGTTGACTTGATTTGTTCAAAAAGTGGACGTACTTCTTTCAAAGTGTCTTCAGAGCGTCTGAAAGAACCTACTGAAGGACTTTCTTTTACTTCAGCCAATAATTTTTCTAATGCTTGAACAAAATCTTTTTTGCCAAAATTAGAATAGTCAACTGCTGGAGCTTCTGCAACTTCGGCTTCTGGAGTTACTACTTCAATAGGTGTAGTTTCAATTACTGATTCAGCAACTTCTACTGCTTCTGCAATAGGTTCTGCTACTGGTTCAACAGGCGTTTCCACAACTGTTTCAGCAATTACTTCTTGGGCGGTTTCAGAGGTTTCTGATACCTCACTTACTGGTGTTTCTACTTGCTCAGTAGCTTCACTTGTTTCGATAGCTTGTGCTTCGACTTCTTCTTTAATTTCTTTTGCTTCTTCGTTAATCATGCGTTCTTTTGACGGTTTATCGGTATGCTTGACCAAGACCGTTAATTTGAGATAAACATTATTATCAGGCTTTTTTAGTTGATAAATAATCTAATGTTTGGAAATAATTACTTTGTTGCGGAATAGTGGCTTACTGTACTAATTCCTAACTACTAAATCCTAACATCTAATAATATTCTCTACTTTAAATAACCTGCTGACATACAGTTAATTATTGTGGTCTCTTTATTTCGCTACAAAAATATGTAAAATACTTTCTTAATCTGTAATTTAACTAAAAGAGTTATTATTTTACAAAGTTAAAAGATTGTTAATAAGATTGTACTCGAAATTTAAAATATTGATAATTAGTTTGTTATCGTCTTTTTGTACACTAAGCTCTACTCAAAATTCTTAACTCTTTTGGATAATAATTGTTAATTCTGTTTGGTAAGATTTTCGCCCAACCTAAACCATGGTCTTCATAAGTCATCAATGACCATCCTTTTTGAGCTTGTTCGAGAGTAAAATCATCTCTTCGTAAATACGAAATGGCTTGTTCTCTACTGAGTTCACGGCGAGCAATATTTTCAGAAAGATACAAACTCAATGCCAATTCATGGTCAGGAATTAAATCTTTTCCTGCAATTTTTCCCATTCTGATTCCTGCTTTGCGTAAATAAAGGTTTGACTGTAACAACTTAATGATATGTTCATGGTCTGGATTTATTAAAAAATAGTCATCATTTTTTTCAAACCACGTAAAATTGTCAATTCCGTTTACCCAAGTTCTAAAGATTTCTCTTTCTGTTCTTCTGCTATTATTTTTGATAGGTTTCCCCGAACGAATAAATGTTTCTTTTTCTGAATTTAGCTTTTTGAAAGCAGCAATAAAAAAACCTTCTCCTTTGATTTGGTCAGGATAAAAACGAAGTGACGATTGTGCTTTAGTATTTTCTAAATCTGTATTTATTTGAAAATTAGCAATATCAAGTGTTAAATTTTTAGCTCCAAATTCTTCGCAAATCCATTTTACAATGTCTTCATTTTCTGCTTCTGAATAGGAACACGTCGAATATATCAACGTTCCGCCCTCTTTTAAACTTGCCCAAACATCTCCAATAATTCGTTTTTGACGTAAAGAACACATCGTAACATTATCCAATGACCATTCGTTGATGGCTTCTGGGTCTTTACGAAAAAGTCCCGAACCCGAACAAGGTGCATCAATCACTAAAACATCAAAGAATCCTGTTAATCGTGCAAAATCTTTAGGGTCATTATTGGTCACAACGGTATTCATTGTTCCCCAACGGGTTAAATTATCAGCTAAAATATTGGCTCTCGACCTGATAACTTCATTGCTTATCAATAAAGATTCTGGTGTTAAGAGACTGTTTATCAGGGTGCTTTTTCCTCCCGGTGCTGCACAAAGGTCTAATACTTTAAGGTCTTTTGTTAAGTCAACGGTTTGCTTTAGGGCAGTTTCCAAAAACATCGAACTTGCTTCCTGTACATAATATGCACCTGCGTGAAAAAGTGGGTCGAAGGTGAATTTTGGACGAGTTGCCAAATATCTTCCTTTTTCACACCAAGGTACTTGTGAAACGCCTTCATCAGTAGTGTTTTCTTGAGAAATTCCCCATTTTTGAATTGGTTTAAATGGGTTTAAACGGATGGAAGTAGGAGACTCACTTTGTTCATGAATCTTAATAAAAGCTTCTTCGTGAAAGCCTTTTACGTTTTGAAGAGAATCTATTAATGCTTGTGGAATTTTCATTATTCAAAATTACAGAAAATCCCCTTAGTGTTGGTTATTCAGAACAAAAAGTTATGATATGCTTTGTTTGATGATGTATCTTTGAGTTTGAAAAAATAAACAACTATTATGAACAAATTTATTGCATTATCACTTTTGGTTTTTTCCTTAATTACAACAAGTTGTGGCGGAGAAAAGGAACAATTAGGCACAGAAGAAAGTCAGATTGAAAATTATATTAAAGCAAAACATTTAACGATTTCTGATTCTACCGAAGATGGTTTGAAATTTATCTTGACAAAGGCAAATCCATTAGGGACGGTCTTACAAAGTGGGCAAACTGTTTCGGTTAATTATACGGGAAAATTTATTGCGGGGAAGAAAATGGATAAAGAATTTGATTCGGGCAGTTTTAGCTTTTCGCTTAACGGAGGAGAAGTTGTAAAAGGATTTGACAAAGGAATATCCAAAATGAAAGTAGGAGAGAAGGCTGTCATTATCTTTCCTTCTGCGATGGGTTATGGTTCATCTGGAGCAGGTTCAATTCCAGAAGATACGCCTCTTTTGTTTGAAATTGAGGTTGTTTCAGTGAAGTAGTTTGTCTGAACTAAGATTTATTAAATTTCAAGATTTAAAAACGAATCTTAAAATTCTTTCATCTTGTAAATCTTAGTTCAGATTTTCGTTATTCCTGATACGATTTTACCGTCAACTGATTAATAATTGTTTCTAATTGTTGCTTTTGAATAACTCCCGATGCACGCCATAAAATTTGTCCTTTCTGAAATAAAATCAAAGTCGGGACACTTTGAATTTTATAAGTTGCTGCGGTAGAAGTTGCCTTGTCCACATCAATTTTGATAACTCGTACACGGTCGCCCATTTGTTTAGAAAATGCCTCTAAAATTGGCGACATCGTTTTGCATGGTCCACACCAAGTAGCGAAAAAATCTACCAAAACGGGAGTGTCTCCATCAATTATATCTTGAAATGTTTCTTTCTTGCTCATGGGAGTATTATTTAGAGATTTGAGAATGGTGATTATTTTATTTCAATAATCATTGAGATTAACGTCGGCGAGGTTCAAAACCTCGCCGACGTTGTTCTTATAGAACAAAAAGAAATGTTTTAAAGGTTTTTTTTGCCTTAAATTATTTGTGAATCAAATTGTTAGCCTATTTTTTAGTTTTTCTCTCCAAGTTTTCTGTTGTTCTTCGTTCCAGAAAGTCCATGCTACAAAGCGACTTACTTTTTGTCCTTGAGCCATTTCAAATGTTTGGTAGTCAAATACTTTTGCGTTTTTAAGAGCGAAATAAATACTTGGTAAATTCTCTTTTTTAGAAATCAAACTGGTAAACCAAAAGCATTGATTTGCCATTGAAACACTTTCTTTAACCATTTTTTTAATGAAAGCTATTTCGCCACCTTCACACCATAATTCAGAATTTTGCCCTCCAAAATTTAGTGTTGGTTTGGGTTTATTATCAAGTTTTAGGTTTTTCAATTTGCGTTGTGTTCCTGCCATTGCTTCTGCTTGTGATGCGTGAAATGGAGGGTTACAGATAGTTACGTCAAAAACTTCATCGGGTTGAATGATTCCTCTGAAAATATTGCTTGGATTTTTTTGTAAGCGACACTCAATATTTTCACTCAATGCTGAATTTTCACTACAAATCTTTTCCGCTGATTTTATCGCAATTTCATCAATATCTGAACCTACAAATTGCCAACCATACGTTTTTGTGCCGATGATTGGATACACACAATTTGCCCCTACGCCAATATCAAGCACTTTTATGGAACGTCCTTTGGGAATAATATCTTTGTTGTAAGCTGCTAAAAGGTCGGCTATGTAATGAATATAATCGGCACGCCCTGGAATGGGCGGACAAAGATAATTGGCAGGAATATCCCAATAATCAATCTCGTAAAAATGCTTTAAAATAGCTTTATTGAGCATTTTTACGGCTTCTGGATTAGAAAAATCTATCGTTTCAGAATTGTACTGATTCACAAAAACGTAGTTGGCAAGTGCTGGACAACTTTGTATAAGTTGCGGAAAATCGTATCGAAAACGGTGCTGATTTCGTGGATGAAGATTCGTTTTTTCTGTTGGAGTATTTTTCAAAGGAAATGCTATTTTTCCTGCAATTTAGTGATTTTCGTGTTTTTTGTTTGATTTGCCATGACGTAAAATAGACCACTGATGAAACGGATGGTACAGATTTTCGCTGATTTTTTATTTTCTGAAGAATGATTTATAAAAACAAAACGTCGGTAAAGTTGAATGAAACCTTACCGACGTTTTATAATGACAACTGAATTGCAGTGAAATTAATCACTCAATCACAAAGATTATCTACCCATCCAACCACCGTCAACAGTGATGATTGAGCCATTGATATAATCAGATGCAGGAGACGACAAGAATACGTAAGCACCTGTTAAGTCAGAAGTTTCTCCCCAACGACCTGCTGGAATTCTTGATAAAATGGCAGCACTTCTGTCTGCATCTGCTCTTAATGCAGTTGTGTTATTGGTAGCAATATACCCCGGAGCAACGCCATTTACCGTGATATTAAATGGAGCCCATTCGTTAGCAAAAGCCTTCAATAAAGAAGAAACTGCTCCTTTACTTGCTGCATAACCCGGAACATTGATACCACCTTGGAAACTCAATAATGAGCAAGTAAATACGATTTTACCATAATTTTGTTCAACCATACGCTTACCAATTTCACGAGTAATGATAAATTGTGCGTTTAGGTTAATATCAATAATTAAATCCCAATATTCGTCTGGGTGTTCTGCTGCAGGCTTACGCATGATATGTCCTGCGTTGTTAATTAAAATATCAATTCTTGGATGTTCTGCTTTCACTTTTTCTAAGAAAGTGTAAAGAGAATCTCTATTAGAAAAATCGGCAACGTAAGGGTAGAATTTTTTACCAGCCGCTTCAACTGCTTTCGCAACATCGCTTCCTGTTGCTGGTAAATCAACCGCTACACCAATAATATCTGCACCAGACTGAGCCAGTTCAATGGCAATTGCCATTCCAATTCCACTACTACAACCTGTTACTAATGCAACCTTGTTTTCAACTTTGAAGTTTAACATCGTCTTTTATTTTTGATTAAATTAATTGTCTGTTCTTTCAATTATACTTTGACAATTAAAGTCTGAAACGATGTTTTTCTACTTTTTGACCCTTCATTTATTTAGAATTGGGCGGGAAATACTGTTAAAATCCAACTTTTACTTTACTATCTACCCGTAAAATGGATTCTTGTTGGAAGTATTTTTTATACTTTTCTTTGACCATTTCTATTTTCTCCGACTGATTTTTATCCATTTTTGAGACTACTATTAATACCTTTGAAGATTCTGAAATTAGTTTTCCATCATTACCCAACCATTGCCCTTTGGCATCAATAATGGTTGAACCTTCTGTGAAATTTTTGGTAATAACAGTATCCGAAAATGCCTGAAAATCTGATGAAGAAACCGAACCTCCATTTGCTTTAGATAAGCCGAAAAATAATTCCGTTCGAGTCATTGTCTGGCTTGGGAAATGACTGCATGAGGTTAGGAGAATTCCTAAAAGTAAATATTTCATATTTTACGATAAATTTTGTTCAAACCATTTTACCCGTTCTTTCAACTCCTCAATCGTTTCTCGGTATTCTTCTCCCGCTTTGAGATATTCGTTGGGATATTCATCTTTTAGATATTCCATTGTTAGGTAGTAGATGGGTTTAAGGCGGTCTTTGAGTTCTGGGTAGTCTTGAAAGAGTTTGTTAGCGGAATGATATTGTTTTTTTGCAATCAACAATGATAAAAATTCCTGTAAAAAATCTTCTGAAAGTTCATCATTAGTATATGTTTGTTCAAATAATTCTAACGACTCCTTAACTTTATTCTCAACTAAATTTTCTAAAATAGCTATCAGATTGTCTTTAATAAATTGGGGGAATCTTTCTTTTATGTCGATTTTTGTTTTTTTAGCTTTGCTTTTGTTCCAAATAATTATTCCTAAAATAACTAAGCTGAATAATATTAACCATTCATTCTTTTCATCCGATAATCCTTTTTCTATTTCTTTAAAATCAAATTCAAGTTCTTCTATTTTTTTATCAAGAAAAGTATTTAGTTCTTCATTATCTTTTTCTTCAGATTGGATTTTGCATAGTATCAATAATGCAATTTTTTCTTCTTTGGATAATACATCATTTTTTAACATTGTAAATGAATTTATCCAACTGTAAGAACTATTAGTAGAAATAACTCCTTCTTCCAATCTTTTAATGAAACTTTCTAATATTTTCAATACTCTTTCTCTACCACATCCTTCCTCCAAAAACTTTATAAACCAAATCACTCGCTGTTTGTCTTGGCGGGTAGAGTAACGCATCAAATACCAAATATTAAAAAAACGTTCCTGCAAACGGTATAAATTAGTGCGTCCTGTGGTGCGTGGCTCAATTTCAATGATACCATTCTCTACTAATTGCTTTAATTGAGCAGATATTTGGTTAGTTTTTAGTCCTTGTCTTTCGGCACGGCTTAGTTCAGCAATTTCACTTACGGTTACGGCATCCCAAGCACGAGCAACAGCATCCACAATTTGTTGTTGTTGGGGTTTCAAATCATCCATGCGGTGTTTGTAGAGGGGCGTAACTCGGTCTAAAATTGCCTCCAAGTCTTTGAAACTATCTTGTTTCTCGTTGTCGATGAACACATCAAAAAGCATCACCATTGTGCGTATCACACCACCCGATAGCTTACGCATGACATCTATACGTGGGCGTTCGGTTTTTAAGATTTCTTGAAATGATTCTGCTTTACCTTCGTTTTCGGCTAATTTCTCAAAGAGCAAAATCGTTTCATCGGAAGTCATTCCTTTGAGCCTGATTTGGTAGAAAAAATCAAAAAAGGGTTCTTTGTAATTAAAAGTGTGTTCTAATAAAGTAGCGGATGCACCCACTAAACGAATATGCGTTGAGTTCATCAGAATATTTCGTAAGCGATGAGTAGCTACCTTGCCAATCTTTTCTAAAAACTGCCCGAAATTATCATGAAAGACAATTATTTTTTGTTCGTTTTTCTTTAAGTATTCTACTAAAATCTCAAATGCTTTTTGGTCATAGTCATTCTCAAATTCATACTTTCGCATTTCTTCCAAAAGGCTTTCATACGATGGATGGACTTCGGCAATAATTTGGGCAATATGTTCAAAAAACGAAGCCAAATCAGACATGGCATACTGTTCTTCATTAAAAACTACAGGTAAAAGCCATTTTTGTAGATTTTCGTCATCTTGAACTGCATATTTTAACCGTAATAAAAGGGTAGTTTTTCCCATGCCTCTCTGCCCTAATATCATATAATGTTGAGGAGGCTTTTGCATAGCATCTTCTTGAATATCAGTGAAAATCTGATTAAAAATTGCCGTTCTTACTACAAACTCCGCTTTGAGTTGTCGGGCATCCTTTTGAGTGGGATTGAAGAGATATTTTAGTTTAGTTTCAGACATTTTTTAATCAAATCTTAATTGCCTTGTTTATGCTTTTTTGTACTACATCAAACTCTTTCATAATTTTTATTAGCTGAGGGTCAATCCACTTCAAAATATTACAGATAGAAGTATAAACCTGTATCGTTTCTGTAAAATCTATACAGTTTCCTACAAAACAGATAGGTTCATTGTGGTTAATTCTATTTCTAAAACGCCTAATTTTAGTCAAGTCATCCATAATCTCTTTTCTTCCGTAGTTATTTGGTAAACCCTTAAAGATTTGAATGGGTTTTCCTTTAAGAAGTTTATAATGATGAACCTCAAATAAATCAGTCCAGAAGCCAAATGTTTGTTCGGCAATAATTTTTCCGCTCGTAATAGGGATGTCAGATTTACGAAGTCTATCTTCAACTTTTTGTACCTCTCTTTTTAAAAAATTGTTTGTAACTTTTTTCCGTGTGTGTTTTTGTACGTAAGTAAGGGATGGGTCTGCCATAAATCCTGATTTTTGATTGATAATCCAATCGGAATCATTGAAATACGAACTTAGTCTTTCATTTAAGTGATTTCTTAAAACCACTTCAACCATTCCCAGTAAAGGGTGAAAGGCTTGTGAAATCTCCAAATTTGCTTTATAAAGTTTGATTGTTTTACGCTTAGATTTATTCGTAGCTATCCAATAACGATTTATTCGAGCTCTTGAAAAATGTTTTATGAAATCATTAAAAATCATATTGTAAACTGTAAATAGATGAATTTATGTTGGTATTTTAATTAAATCTGTGTAAATTTGTTATGTGATGCTTGGTAAAGCCTCTTATTTATAACGTAACCAAGTAAAAGAATTTAGACCTGTCAGTAATGATAGGTCTTTTTTTATGCAAATCTAAATTGCATTTTTTTTATTGCAAAATATTTTAGCAATTATTTTATTGCAAATAAAAAACACTTATCCTATTTACATATAGAATAAGTGTTTTATCCTCAACTAATTGAGATTTGCAAAACAACTTGAGCTGTTGATTATAAGTCGTTTAAGTGTTCGCTTTTTCGCAAATGGCTTTTCCCTTAGTCTATCAATGTGCCTCCAACCAATTTAAGCCAACACCCATGCCTGTTTCCATTTTTACAGGGAAAGGTATTGCATTGACCATCAGTTCGTTGACTTTGGTTTTCATGAGTTCTAATTCTGACTTGTGAACGTCAAAAACTAATTCGTCATGTACTGTCAAAATGATGCGAGATTGTAGTTTTTCTTGCTTGATGAAATCATTAACTTTTATCATCGCAATTTTTATCATATCCGCTGCCGAACCTTGAATGGGTGCATTCACGGCGTTACGTTCAGCAAAACCACGCTCTACCATATTCTGAGAATTGATGTCTCGGAGATACCTTCTTCTTCCCAAAATGGTTTCTACATAACCATTGTCACGAGCAGTAATTACGGCATCGTTCATGTATTTTTTGATGGCTGGAAATTCCTTCCAATAATTATCAATCAATTCTTTGGCTTCGGTTCTGCTTACGCCCACTTGCTCTGCCAAACCAAATGCCGAAACGCCATAAATAATCCCGAAATTGACGGTTTTGGCTTTTCTACGCATTTCAGAAGTTACTTCGTCTAAACTTACGTTGAATACTTTTGCCGCAGTTGTAGCGTGAATATCTCGCCCTTGATTGAAGGCTTCAATCATGGATTCATCTTTGGCAAAAGCCGCCATAATGCGTAATTCGATTTGCGAATAATCGGCTGAAAGGATTAAGAAATCATCATTTTTAGGAATAAACGCCTTTCTGATTTCTCGCCCACGAGCGGTACGAATTGGGATATTTTGTAAGTTCGGATTGGTACTTGATAAACGTCCCGTTGCGGTAACTGCTTGATTGAACGAAGTATGAATACGTCCTGTTTTGGGTGAAATCAACTGTGGTAAAGCATCTACGTAAGTTGATTTTAATTTTTGTAATTCTCTAAAGTCTAAAATTTTACGAGCGATTTCATGATTTTGTGATTCTAATTTCAATAAAATATCCTCCCCCGTCATGTATTGACCCGTTTTGGTCTTTTTAGCTTTTGAATCAAGTTTGAGTTTGTCGAATAAAATTTCGCCTAATTGTTTCGGAGAACTCAAATTAAATTCTTGTCCCGCCAATTCAAAAACACGGGTTTGCACTTCCAACATATCTTTCTCTAAAACCTTCGACATCGTCGCCAAAAACTCAATATCCAATTTCACGCCTTCCATTTCAATATCGCAAAGCACTTGCGTCAAAGGCATTTCTACGTCTTCAAATAATTTCACCGCACTTGGATTTTGAGCCAATATCGGGTGTAATTTATCTCTCAATTGGAGCGTAATATCGGCATCTTCGGCAGCATATTCTTTCACTTTTTCAATATCTGCATCACGCATATTCCCTTGTTTTACGCCTTTTTTACCGATAATTTCTTCGATAGACACTGGTGTATAATTCAAGAAATCTTCCGCCAAAATATCCATTCCATGACGTTTTTCTGGCTCAATAATGTAATGAGCCAACATCGTATCGTAAGTTTTTCCTTTGATTTCTACGCCGTATTGACTCAAAACCATTAGGTCATATTTGATATTTTGAGCAATTTTTTCAATCTTTTCGTTTAAGAAAATCGGCTTAAATTCATCAACAATTGCCTGAGCTTCTGCACGATTGGCAGGAACGGGAATGTAATAACCTTCGCCCGCACGGTACGCAAATGACATTCCTACTAATTCAGCTTCAACGGCATCAACGCTGGTAGTTTCGGTGTCAAAACAAATAGCATCTTGCAAACTCAAAAAGTGAATCAACGACTGACGTAATTCTGGCGTGTCGATGAGGTGATATTGATGTACGGTGGTGTGGATTGTAGATTTTGGATTTTGGTTTTCGGATTTATTTTCCTCCTCTCCATTAGCACTAAATATATCCAATTGTTTTTCAGGTGCTAAACTACTAAACATATCCATTTGTCCAGAAGGAGCAACAACTTTTTTACTACTTGTTGCAATCTGTTTACTGCTTACTGTTGACTGTTCACTGCTCATGGCTTCATCTCCTAACAGTCTTCTTCGTAAAGTTCTAAACTCCAATTCATCTAAAAGTGGTGAAAGTAATTCTTTATTTACTTCCGACATTTTTAAATCTTCTTCATCAAAAGTCACAGGAACTTCGCAATGAATGGTGGCTAATTCTTTCGATAAAAGCCCTTGTTCAGCGAAATTTCGTACATTTTCCTGTTGTTTTCCCTTTAATTTATCAACATTAGCAATCAAATTTTCTACCGAACCATATTCTTCAATAAGTTTTTGAGCAGTCTTTTCTCCAATGCCCGGAATTCCCGGAATATTATCGGAAGCATCGCCCATTAATCCCAAAATATCAATCACTTTCATGACATCATCAATGCCCCAACGCTCGCAAATTTCCGTAATCCCCAACACTTCTACGCCCTTGCCCATGTAGGCAGGTTTGTACATAAAAATGCGTTCTTCGACCAACTGACCATAATCTTTATCGGGCGTCATCATGTAGATTTCCATATCGTCGTGGTCACGGGCGGCACGTTTGGCAATTGTTCCAATTACGTCGTCGGCTTCGTATCCCGGCATAATCAACATCGGAATATTCATGGCTTCGCAAAGGCGTTTTATATACGGAATGGCAATGGTAATGTCTTCTGGTTGTGCCTGACGCTGAGCCTTGTAGGCTTCAAATTGTACATGGCGAAAGGTTGGAGTGGGCGTGTCGAACGCAACTCCTATATGTGTAGGTTTTTCTTTGGAAATAACTTCTAAAAGGGTATTGGCAAAACCAAATACGGCACTGGTATTCATGCCCGTAGAGGAAATTCGTGGTGTTTTTTGAAAAGCAAAATGGGCTCTATAAATCAACGCCATTGCGTCGAGAAGAAATAATTTTTTCATCTAAGTATTTTTGAATCGGATTTACGATTTTCAAAAATACGGAAAAGGCAGGGGATTTTTAGAAATGACTAAAAGAGAATTGCTATAAATTCCGATTGGCTTGCTGAATATGCCTTTCATTGTGGACAATCAGAAATTGTAAAGCATCGCCAAGATTCAATTTTAGAAATTTGGCAATTGAAATGGGAATTTTAATTTGTTGAATATCTTTAGATTTGGCAAGTCGGATAATTTGTAAAAGCCTTTCTTGATGGCTAATAAATTCAGCGATAACCGCTTGAGCATCTAAATCTGGTACAGGTATATGATTTTTGAGAGCTTTAAACTTTTTCGTTCCCGTTTCTGGATTCATGGATTCAATAGATTTTCGTCCCAACCACGAACTTTTTATAAGGTTGGCTTCTGGCTTGTCGGGACTTTTAGCGATTTCTTGCTCAAATAACGGTAAATAATAATGGCTATATGTATTGAGGTGTTCTAAGCATTGGGCGATACTCCAACCGTTTGAATCAGAGGGTTTTAGTGATATTTCATTTGTTGCGTTTTGGAATTTAACAAGTGCTTGTTGTAAGTGATTTTCAACTTGGTTTTCTAACTGATTGAGAAGTGATATTTTATCCATGATTTTGCGATTGATTATTTTATAGTCACAAAATTGTAGGGTAAAATGTTATGAAATGTTGGTTTTTACCAAGATTTATATTTTGATACTGTTTACCAATTTGCTGAAATTACTGGCATCAATACCGATATAATTGGCTAAGTATTTGTGAGGAACAATCTGTAAAATGTGTGGGCTACGTTGCAATAATTTCTTGAATTTTTCTTCCGAAGAAAAGCATTGTAATTCCACTAAACGCTCCATAATGCCTGATAAAGCATTGGTTAGACCTTTGCGGAGTAATAATTCGATGTTTTCGTTGTTCTGAGCAAGCGTTTCAATTTGTGAATAAGACGCTCTTAGAAAAGTAGAAGGCGTGAGAGATTCGTAATAAAATCGTGATGGTGTTTGGTTCATCATTGAGTCCAAAACACCGCCGAAATTTCCTGTATAAGAGAATAACAAAGTGGCTTCTCGGTTTTGTTCGTCCAAATAATAAACTCGTTGTAAGCCATCCAAAACAAAATACAGATGCTTTTCTATTGAGCCTGCGTGCGTCAAAACTTCTTTTCGTTTGGCAGAAAATGGCTTAAAACAAGCAGAAAATGCTTTAAACTCCTCATGGGTTAATGGATGGATTTGGTTTAGGGTTTTGTGGAGGAGGGAATTAGACATTTTTATTGTGAATGAAATACTCTTTGTGGTTTAAAACATATCTTTAGGTCGTTATACTTTCTGTTCATTTAATGTTAAACTTTGTCATTGCGAACATCGTGAAGCAATCTGTTAGCTTACAAGAAAAGGCATTTAAGTTCTCTTGCATCAATCCAACAGATTGCGTCACTATGTTCGCAATGACAAAGGTGATATTTTCCTACTTCCCACCCAAAACCGTAACCGTCTTTTTATCAACGCCTACGCCTGTGATGGTTAATGATTTCCAAGTTTTGGGAAGTTTAATGTCTTTTAGTTGAATGATTCCTTCTTCTTCGATGTCTAAACCGCCAAAACCGTTTAAGATGGTTTGTAAAAATCCGCCTGCTCCCGTCGCAAAATATGGATTTGTACCACCTGCCGTTTCTGCTAATACGCCGAATGGGGGTACTTCATTTGGTTTATAACTTTTTGTGAAAAGTTCGGCTGCTTTGTCGGTATTGTTTAATCTTGCATGAAGAATACATAAAATAGCTTGTGACATGGCTGGACCATCGGCAGACATTCTCGCTTCGTAATAATCTAAATCTTTTTTAATTAACTCTTTATCAACAACTTGGTGCATTGGGTACGACAATAAGTTTACGTCCGCTTGTTTGATTGTCTCGCCATTGTAAGTAGCGTGTTCTTTCGTAACTCCATCGGCATTTCTTAAAATTACTAAGCCATTCATAACTTCTTCCCATTTTGGATTAACAGGCATTTTTAACTCGTCCGAAGCCTCAATGGCAAAATCCAAAACCTCTTTTACCATGCCATTTGTATAGGCGTTATCGTCCACGTTTTCAGCCCATTCGTCCGCACAAACAACGTTGATGATATGATATTTTCCGTCTGTTCCTTTCTCGGCACGACTAACCCAAAAATCAGCAACTTCTTTTAGCATTGGGTATCCACGAGTTTTTAACCATTCTTTGTCGTGCGTTACTTGATAATATTTCCAAAATGCCCAACCAACGTCGGCTGTAATATGGTGCTGAAATGGTCCCGTTAAAGCCCAAACTGGCGTAGCTTCTTGTCCTTTGTCATCAGATTCCCAAGGGAACATAACACCTTGATAACCATGTGATTTGGCATTGGCACGAGCCGACTCCATTCGTTCAAAACGATATTCCAAAATAGATTTTGCCATTTCTGGATGTAAAACCAAAATAGCTGGGTACATCCAAATTTCAGTATCCCAGAATACGTGTCCGTTGTATCCTAAACCCGAAAGTCCCATTGGTGAAAGGCTATATGCTTGTCCTTCACGGCAGAAAGAATACAAATGATAAAGGGCAAAATGTGCTGCTCTTTGGGCTTCAGCATCGCCTTCAATTTTAATGTCGGAAGTCCATAATTTTTCCCAACCTTCTTTGTGGCGTTTCAATAAACGGTCGTGTTTTTCTAAGGCTGCATAAATTGTCAAACGTTCTGCTTCGTTGAGTGGGTCAGGTGTTTGTTCTGTCGAAATCGTTGAACCTACTACACTAAATGAATAGGTTTCGTTGGCAATCATTTTTTTTGAGAATTTCAAACGGTGCATTCCGTAGTCCCATTCTTCGTGAATTAATTGTGGTTCTTTGCCACGTTCTTCTGCAAAAACAAATGAGTTTGATGCCGCCAAAGTATGTTTACCCGTTGGAGATTTTGCAACAGAAGTCATCAATGGAATTAATGCGTGCGGACGGTCAATAAGTGCATAAGAATTTTTTACATCACGCAACATATCAGGTGCCGACATTACGCTGTGGGGCGTTATTTCGCAATCTTTTTTTGCTTTAACTTCCACATCAATCATCATGGTATAAGGCAAATGACGTAATGCCATAATCGAATATTTAACCGCAACTTTATCAGAATAATCAAAAGTGGTAGTTAAAATGGCATTTTTCATGTCCAATACTTGCTTGTAGTTGCTAATATCAGCACGTCCCAAACGGCGACCATCAACTTCTAAATCCATATTGGCAAACTCAAAAGTTTTTAAGATATTTGACACTCGTCCACGTCCGTAAGTGTCAAAAGCTCCGTTCAAAACTACGTCTTTTACTTTCAGCGGTTCAGGAGATGAAACAATTCCAATCATTCCGTTGGCAACAGTTACTCCGTAATAATTATTAGGATTAATTTTGTCGGCAGTAACTAACCAAGGGTCTTGGGCAAACAGTGCAGAACACTGAGCTACAATTAAAGGTAATAGCAATAAAAGTTTTTTCTTCATTGTTTTTGTCGTTAATAAAAATGGGTTGAAAAGGACTGTCTGCACTAAGATTTTTACAAATCTTACCATCATTAAATCCAAATAATCATTGTTCAAACAAAATATCCATTAACCGAAATTATGAAAAATCTTTAACAAATCATTAACAGAATACCATTAGGGGACAGGATAGTCCTAAATGTCTTGACGATATAAAGCACTTTTAGGCTGAAAAATAGCTTAATCTGACTTAAATTTACCACGTAAATCTGTCTTACTGCTCAGATTACTAAACCATCAATACAATGAGAACACATAAAAAGTATTTCGAAAAATCACTATGTTATATTTTTATTATCATCCTTTTTAATTCTTGTAGTAGTGGCATGAAACAACTCCAAAAAGGGAATTTTGATGAAGCCGTTTTTACTTCGGTAGAACGTTTACAAAAAAGTTCTGATAATAGTAAAGCCCTTGCTGTTTTGCACGACGCTTATCCTTTGGCGGTTGAAAATCATAAACGTACTATTAGAAATTTTGAAAATTCACATGAGCCATTTCGTTGGGAAAAAGCATTGGCAGAATATCAACAATTGAATAAAATACATGATATGATTGCCCGCTCGCCTGTAAGTGTTCGTGAAGTAGGAATGCCTCAGAATTATATTAATGAAGTAGAATCTGCACGTAAATTGGCGGCTGATGAACGTTATCAAGCGGGAATGGTGGCTATGAATAGCAAAGAAAATCGTTTGGCAGCTAAAGATGCTATTGGTCATTTTCAGCGAGTAAATGAGCTGATGCCCAATTATAAAGACATCAATCAGCAGTTAGATTTGGCTTATCAATATGCTACTTATCGAGTAATTATTGAGCCTGTTCATGATGTTTTTCGTTTAAGAAGTAATGAATATCAAATTTTGCAAGAAGCGTTTAATCGTGAAATTTTTCGCTCGAAATTACCAAGTCAATTTGTAAAATATTACACTACAATTGATGTTCAAAAGGAGAAATTTCCAATTCATGAAATCGTAAAAATGTCTTTAGTGAATATGAGTTTGCCAATTAAAACGGTAAATTCTTCCGTCGAAAATTTTACAAAATCTGTTAAAACTGGCACAAAGAAAAATAAAGATTCTACCGTTGTAGATATTTATAAAGATGTTACGGCTCGAATTACGACCTACACCAAAACCATCGTGATGAATGGCACGGTTGAACTGAAAGTTTTTGATTACAGAACAAATAACGTCATTACGCAAGAAGTACGAAACGAAGCTTATACTTGGACAGATTCTTGGCAAAAATTTGAAGGAAATCCAGAAGCCTTGAATGGTAAAAAAGTGCCAACCGCAACTAATTATGGCAATGTAGAACCAAGTGAAATTACTTTTTTTACCAACATTAGTAATCAATTTGCCAATTATTTTCAAGGTCGTTTGAGAAAAGCGTATCGAGATATGTAAAGTTGATTGGATAAATCGGCGAAATATCTGCAAAACATACCGTTATTTCGCTGATTTATTTTGTTTTCAGATAAAGTAAGTTTATAAATTGCATGATAAATTCCTCAAATTATGCAGATAAAAGTTGATACCGTAGAAGAATACATAAACCAAATTCCCGAAGAGCGAAAAGAGGTTATTCAAAAACTCAGAAAAATCATTTCTGAAAATCTCCCCGAAGGTTTCAGAGAAGAAATGAGTTATGGTATGATTGGCTACGTTGTGCCTCACAGTCTTTATCCAAAAGGTTATCATTGTACACCCAAATTACCTTTGCCTTTTATCAATATTGCTTCCCAAAAGAATTTTGTGGCGTTGTATCACATGAATCTTTATGCCAACCAATCTTTAATGGATTGGTTTGTTTCGGAATATCCCAAACATTCAAAAGCCAAATTAGATATTGGAAAAAGCTGTATGCGGTTTAAAAAACTTGACCAAATTCCATATCAATTAATTGGAGAACTGGCTCAAAAAATCACTGTGGAGGAGTGGATAAAAACGTATGAAGAGAAGTTTGGAATAGCTTAAAACGTACTCATTCATCAGAACTATGATTTGTTAGATTAGAGAATTTTAGGATTGTAATTTTTAAAACCCATAAATATTTTCATCCAAAAAATCATAGTTCCAATGAATTTCCTAAAAATATCTCCCAACCGACGGATTTTCAACAATCATTGTTTTCATTTTCATGGGGTTAATTGTTCCCTGTTTCTGATAAATAATTTTACCATTAGGCTCAATTAAAAGTGTATAAGGTAAAGCTCCTTGCCATTTTGGGTCAATTAATTCAATTAATTTATACGCATCATCCGAGTTGAAAATATAGTTTTTACTCGAAGCCTGCAATCTTTTCAACGTTGCTAATGCCTTTTCCTTTTTGTCTGGTTTGTCTGCACTAATCGTTATCAATTCAAAATCACGGTGACGATACATTCTATTGATATTCAAAAAATCAGGAATTTCAGCTACACAAGGACCACACCAAGTTGCCCAAACATTCACTAAACGTAGTTTTCCAGAGTCGTTTTTCAATAATTTTTTAATGCCTTCTTCATCAATATTTTCTAAGGCAACGGGTTCTTTTGCCCAGCTTTCCTTTTCGTTATTCGTCAAAACTTCTTTTTCTTTCCATTTGATAGAACAACCAAAAGTCTTTGTTTTTTCAACTGGAACGGTTTTTCCTGCTAATAACGCTTCAATGGCATTACGAGCGTCTAAACTTTTAGGTTTTCCTGTTGGTTTTTCAACATCATCAATTCTACCAGAATAACGAAGAATTCTTTTTTCGTCGAAAATAAAAATATGAGGTGTTGCCACAGGGCCATATTTTTTGGAGGTAATTTCTGTATCACCATCAAATAAATAGGGAAAATTGAAATTGGCATTTTTAGACCTAATTTTCATGTCTTCGTAGGTGTCGCCCAAATCAGTGTAGCCCATTTCATCTAATCTGACTGACGTTGGGTCATTTGGCGAAATTGCTACTACTTGTACGCCCTTTGCTTTGTATTCTGCTGCGATTTTCTTGATTCTGTCTTCGTAAGCCTGAGCAGTCGGACAGTGATTGCACGTAAAAACAATGGCTAAAACTTTAGCTTTTGCAAATGATTGCAAGGTGTACATTTTTCCATCAACTCCTTTTAAGTTGAAATTTGGAGCAGATGCTCCAATTGCCAGACTTGGACGTTCGTCTGGTTTAAACGAAAATAAAATCGCAAAAATTAATAAACCGAAAAGCTTTTTCATAATTGAAATAATTTAAGAATTGAGATTGGATATAGTGCATAAATTGTTCCTTTTCAAATGGAATAACATTAGACTTCCTGCGAAAGTGTTTTAAGTCGTAAAACACCATCTTTTCGGCTATAAATAGCGAGAATTTTTCAAGATTGGGCATCCCCCCATTTCTCTGCTATGCTTTCAAAATTTTCGCTATTTTCGCTCGAAAATATACCATTTTTCAATCATAAAACACTTTCGCAGGAAGTCCACTATTGAAATTTAGTAAATTTACAGAATATTAATATCCTGTACTATGCAAGACCTATCGGTTACTATTATTCAAACGGATTTATATTGGGAAAATCCGACGGCAAATTTGGCAAATTTAGAAGAAAAAATTGCTCAAATTTCTTCTCCAACAGATTTAATAATTCTTCCAGAAATGTTCAATACGGGTTTTACGATGAATGTAAAATCGGTAGCTGAACCCATGAATTTCACGACTTTCAAATGGATGAAGCAACAAGCTAAAAAGACAAATGCGGTTGTATCGGGAAGTTATATCGTAAAAGAAGGCGAAAATTGTTACAATCGCTTGATATGGATGCGTCCCGATGGAAGTTTTGAAACTTACGACAAACGCCATTTATTCAGAATGGGAGGGGAGAATAATAATTTTTCAGGAGGAGAAAAACGCCTCATTGTAGAATTAAAAGGCTGGAAAATATGCCCATTAATTTGTTATGATTTAAGATTCCCTGTTTGGTCGAGACAAGGATTTACTAAGGGACAAAGCCACGAAGGCACAAAGGCACAAAGTGAAAAGATTGAGGTTTCCGATTCACAATCCACAATTCACAATTCACAACTTACTTATGACTTATTAATCTACGTTGCCAATTGGCCTGCTGTTCGTTCAAAAGTTTGGGATACACTTTTGCAGGCACGGGCGATTGAAAATTTGAGTTACTGTATCGGTGTCAATCGGGTAGGAGGCGACGGAATGGGCTTACACTACAATGGAAACTCTGCTATTATTGATTTTAAGGGAAATCAAATGTTTTTTCAAACGGATTCAGAGGTAATTCATACCCAAATTATCACCAAGCAAGATTTAGAAGATTTTAGAACGAAATTTCCTGCATTTTTAGATGCAGACGATTTTGAAATTAAGTAACACAGACTTTAGTCTGTAATTAAGTAACACAGGTTTTAACCTGTAAGGATAATAATAATAACTGACTAAAATTTGTGTTACTTTACAGACTGAAGTCTGTAATTAAGTAACACAGGTTTTAACCTGTAAGGATAATAATAATAACCGACTAAAATTTGTGTTACTTTACAGACTGAAGTCTGTGCTACTTATACCGCCACAGGAGCTTTAATTCCCGGGTATGGATTATAGTTTTCTAAGGTAAAATCTTCGTATTTGAAGCTAAAAATATCTTTTACCGCTGGATTAATTTTCATGGTTGGTAACGGACGTGGCTCACGGGCAAGCTGCGTATTTACCTGCTCATAATGGTTTGAATAAATGTGCGTATCGCCACCTGTCCAGATGAAATCTCCCAATTCTAAATCACAAACTTGAGCAATCATCATCGTCAGAAGTGCATAAGAGGCAATGTTGAAAGGCACGCCCAAAAATACGTCCGCTGAACGCTGATATAATTGACACGACAATTTGTTATCTGCTACATAAAACTGAAAAAGTGCGTGACAAGGCATTAACGCCATTTGTGACAATTCGCCCACATTCCAAGCACTTACAATAATTCTACGTGAATCTGGACTCTTTTTTAATGTCTCGATAACCTCTTTCAATTGGTCAATTACTTTTCCATCGGGTGTTGTCCAACTTCTCCACTGCTTGCCATAAACAGGACCTAAATCGCCATTTTCATTTGCCCATTCGTCCCAAATTCCCACCCCATTATCTTTCAAATATTTGATGTTGGTATCGCCATTAATGAACCAAAGTAATTCATGGATAATTGATTTCAAATGGACTTTTTTAGTAGTTACCATTGGAAAGCCATCATTCAAATTAAAACGCATTTGGTAGCCAAATACAGAAGTTGTTCCAGTGCCAGTACGGTCAGTTTTTTGAGTGCCAGTCTCAAGAATATGTTTAAGCAGAGCTTGATATTGTTGCATTTGATTATTGTCTATTTTTCAAAATTACTTCTAAAAAAACATCTTCCAAAGATAAATTCAGAAAAGCGTCAGGAGGGTGGAAAGCTCGATTTTAGGCTTTTACGAGTTTTTTGCTTAAATTTGCACTTCAAAATAGTAGTTAAAAGTAACCATACCCAATAGATTAATCTGTTTTTTCGTTAATCTATGAGCCAATTATTTTATTAACTAAAAAGTAATAAGAATCGGTTTTAAATCACAAGTTTTTGAATAACAGTGGTTTATTAGTTGCAAACGAGTCGAGTTACTTATCAATTATGATTTTTAAAAGTGTATTTACTTTTGTTTTCCTTGCTGTTATTAAATTAATTAATCCTTCAAACGAAGACAAAGTTATTTTAGGTAAAGCGTCTTATTACGCTCGCAAATTTGAGGGAAAACGTACTTCAAGCGGACAACGCTACCGAGCTTCTGATTATACTGCTGCTCATCGGTCTTATCCTTTTGGGACTTTATTAGAAGTAACAAATCGGGGAAATGGAGCAAAAACGGTTGTAAGAGTTAATGATAGAGGTCCACATTCAAGGTCACGTTTATTAGATGTTTCTTATTCAGCCGCTAAAGATTTAGGACTGGTTAGCTCAGGCACTGCCAGCGTAAGTATCAAAGTTGTTGCATTAGGTTCGGGCATTCTCACTGATACAGAAGAATTAACAGATGATTTTGTAGTTGATAATTCAGAAAATAAACCTCAATCTTTACCTTCTTTTCCAACTTTTTCGAATACCAAACATCAATATATGGTTATCGTAAAAAATCCAGACGGTACTGTAAAAGTTGAATATTCAGAGACTCGACCAAATCCTTAATGGATAGTAATTAGTTATTGGTGATTAGGAAATGGGTAATGTTTATTGGCAACTTATAATGCTTCGTAGAATTTCCTAATAATTTTCAAAAGCTACATAAAAAGGAAGTTAAATAAAAAGCTCGCATAAATTGGAGAATTTTTCTTTCCAATTTATGCGAGCTTTTTAATATTAAACTATTTTTGAAATTTCATAAGCCATATCCTAACCCCTAAATCTCAACAACTACATAAGAAAGTAAAAAGCCTTCCAAATCAAATTTGGAAGGCTTTTTATAGAAAATCAATTCTTAGTTTTTCTTTGGAGCAGCAGTAGCTGGAGTTGTTGTTGCAGGAGTTGCAGCAGCAGGAGCTAATGGCTTAGGTGTAACACCCATTCTCTTCAAGATTAAATCAGAAATGTTAGCATCTTCTGGAGCGTGCAAAACGATAGGAGTAGTTCCTTGTCCTGCATCGTAGTTGAATACAAATGCAAATCCGTTTTCTTTAGCAGTTGCGTGCATATTGTCTTCAATTTTCTTTAACAAAGGTTGTAACAATTGAGCTTGTTTCTTTTGTAAAGAAGTTGAAGAATTTTGACGAAACTCTTCGATTTGTGATTGTAACGCTTGTAATTCTTTTTCTTTATCAGCTTTGATAACGTCTGCCATTGTAGCACCGTTTTTCTCATAATCAGCCAATTTAGTTTGAAAATCTTTCACTTTAGACTGATACATATTATCGTACTGCGTCTTTGTCGTTGTCAATTCAGTCTCTACTTGTTTTGCTTCGGGCATTTGTGCCAAGATGTAGTCTAAGCTGATGTAACCGATTTTTTGTTGTGCATTTGAGTTAGCTACAGCTAAGCCAAAAAATGCGAATAAAGCAATTAAAAATTTGTTTCTCATTTTGTTGTTATTATTCTGGTTGGTTTTACTCTTTTTTAGGGGTTGTATTTTTTCTATTTGACTTTGGTTTTTCTGTTGCGTCACTTCCCTTATTGTCTTCGCTGGTTTTAGCTTCGTTTTCTTCTCTTTCTTTGTCCTTAATTTGGTCTGGCGAAATCCCTAACTCTTCCATTACATAATCAGTATAATCATGAATTGGGTTTGTGTAAAGCATCGCAATACCATCTGACGATTTATCGAAAAGGAAATCTAATTTCTTTGCTCTTGCTATTTTCTCAACGGCCTTAGCAACTTCATCAAGAACAGGTTTCATGATGTCCTGTTTCTTTTTGAGTAATTCGCCATTGATTCCGAAAATTTTATTTTGAAGGTCTTTCGCTTCTTTTTCTTTTTCGATAATAGTTCTTTGGCGTTGTTGTTTCATTTCTTCGGTCAATAGAATTTCTTCTGCCCGAAAATTTCTCTCTAATTTCGCTACTTCATCATTTTTATCTGATACCTCCTTAATCCACTTCGTCGTGAGTTTTTCAATTTCTGCCTGTGCTGTTTGATACTCAGGCATTTTTGAAGTGATATATTCTGTATCAATGTACCCAATCTTTTGAGCTTTCAAATTAAGTGCTACACAAAAGAATGGTAAAATTAGTAAAAATATCTTCTTTTTCACGGCTTTAAGGAATAGTTAATGATTTACAGTTAATAATTATGTTAAAGAATCAATAAGTCAAGCTGATTTGTTGTATTAACGTATCTCAATTTAGGTTATTGTAGAATGCTTTTCTTTAACAAAAGATTAACAATTATATTAGAGTTTAGAGAGTAGATGATAGAGAATAGATGGTAGAGTTTAGATTTCAGTGTTTAAATTAACTAAATAATTCATCTAACCACTAACTTCTGAGCAATTACTCTATTCTCTTTACTCTAATCTTATCTATTCTCTAACTAACTATCTAATCTGCTGTCCGATTGAGAAGGTAAATGCCTGACGTCCTCCATCTGTTACTCCTGGAATTTTGTCAAATGCAAAACCATAATCAATACCAATCATACCAAATGCTGGCATAAAGATTCTTGCTCCAAAACCTGCTGACTTATACAATTTAAACGGATTGTATTCTGTATAGTTAGCAAAATTGTTGCCACCTTCTGCAAAACCTAATAAGAAAATTGTTGCAGATGGATTTAACGATACTGGATAACGTACTTCCATGACAAATTTATTGTAGGCAACTCCACCATTTGGCACAGAACCTTGTGAACCCAACGCTCTATCTTTGTATCCACGTAAGGCAATAATATCACGGCTAATTACATTGTATCCTGTTTGCATACCCGAACCACCTAAGTCAAAACGTTCAAAACGGGTAATGTCTTTGTCTGGGCTATATGAACCCAAGAAACCCATGTGTGTTCTCATGTGAAATACCAATTTATTAGTAATTGGCGTAAACCATGAGGCATCAAACATCCATTTATGATATTCAATTAAGTTGCTGTTTTTTCCTCCAAATAATGAGTATGGAGGCGTTAATGATGCAGTCAATGAAAAGCTTGAACCTGAACGTGGGAAGGTTGGGTTATCAATACTGTTTCTTGAGAAATTGGTTACAAATGCCGCCGAAACAGATTGTCCTTCTGGATATCCGTAGTAAGGAAGGTTTTTCACGTCAATTAATTGAAATGAAAGAGAGTTACTTAATGAGAAATAATCATCTGGCCATTTCAAGCGTTTTCCTAAACTAAATGATAACGATGTACTGTTAAAGTGTGCTTCTGACTGTGCTTCGGTTGCACTGTCTGTCTGTGTTGTTGTAGTGGTTCCGTATCCATAACCGTATCCACCATATCCATAACCACTTCCGTAGCCATATCCACTTCCATAACCACTTCCATATCCGCTTAACTGATTGTACTGTTGGATTTTGTATGGATATGAAATACTACGACTTAATGTTACCGAGAATGAGTTTGGTTTTTTACCACCCAACCAAGGCTCTGTAAATGATAAAGAGTAGTTTTGGAATGACGAACCATTTGCTTGGAAACGTACTGAAAGTTTTTGTCCGTCTCCTGAAGGAAGTGGTTTCCATGCTGATAAATTACCAATATTACGAGCTGAGAAGTTATTGAAGGTTACTCCTAAAGTTCCTACAAAACCGATGTAGCCACCCCAACCACCAGAAAGTTCAATTTGGTCAGAAGGTTTTTCTTCTACGTTGTATTCAATATCAACAGTTCCGTCAGCTTTTGGAATTGGGTTTGGCGTAATTTTCTCAGGGTTAAAATAACCAATTGTTGAAAGTTCACGAACTGTACGAATAATGGCTGATTTACTAAATTTTTGTCCAGGAAGCGTTCTGATTTCACGCATAACTACGTGGTCAGAGGTTTTTGTATTTCCGTTTAGAATTACCTTATTGATAGTAGCTTGCTTACCTTCTGTAATTCTAAAGGTAATATCAATTGAATCTCCTGCAACGGCAGTTTCAACGGGTTCACATTGGTAGAATAAATATCCATTATCCATATATGCAGAACTTACGTCTTCTCCTGGTTTCCCGTTTAAGCGTTTTTCTAAGTCTTCTACGTTGTAAACATCACCTTTTTTCACGCCTAAAACTTCTGTCAACACGGTATCGGGATAGATATAATTTCCTTCCCAATAAATATTACGGTAATGATATTGTTTTCCTTCATCAATTTTCATGATGATTTTTACGGTTTTATCACTGTCTTTATAAACCGAATCCATCAAGATTTGAGCATCACGGTATCCTTTTTTATTATAGAAATCAACCAATTTACCTTTGTCTTCTTCAAATTTTTTCGGGATATATTTTGAAGGACTGAAAAGACGGTAGAATGCTTTTTGTTTCGTATTTTTTAATTTACGACGAACTGTTTTTTCTGACAATTCAGCAACGCCATCAAATACGATTTTAGAAATTTTTACTTTATTTCCTTTAACAATGTCAATTTTCATAACAGCGTTATTACCACGTGCCGTATCCGTTTTTTCTGCAATCTTGATATTTACATTCAAATATCCTTTGTCTTGAAAATGTTTACGAATAGCAAGGTCGATATTCTTTTTAACCGTAGCCGTTACAATTTTGCCTTTGTAAGTTTTGATTTTATCACTAATAGTTTCTTGTTCCCCTTTTTTGATACCTGAATATTCAAGTTTGAAAAGTCTTGGACGTTCTTTGATAGCAAGATTTAACCAAATTTTAGTACCATCTATTTTTACGGCATCAACTTCTACTTCTTCCAAAATACCTTGCCCCATCAATTTTTTGATTGCTGAAGAAATGGCATCTCCCGGAACTTTGATTTTATCGCCCACTCGTAATCCTGATAATGAAATCATCGAATTACCATCATAATATTTTGAGCCTGTTGTCGTAATTTCAGCAATTTCGTACTCTTTAGGTTCAGCATAGTTCAAATCTAATTCATTGGCTGTTGCCGTCGAACGTTGACCCAAAGCACCACGCAACTGTGCTTGCGACAGATACGAAAGAATTAGAAGGGAAAAAAGCAATGTATATTTTTTCATATTTTAATGTAGCTTTCAGCGGTGTGCTTTCGGCTGTCAGTAGTTTTTTTTTACTTCAGTTAAGGGTTATAAATCTACCTTCTGATTGCTTAATTAACTATTTTTTATTTGTTCTGATGTTTTGCCAAATCGTCTTTCACGGTCTTGGTAGTCTAAAATCGCTTCGTGAAGATGTTCTTTGCGGAAATCTGGCCAAAATAATTCTTCAAAAATGAATAATTCTGCATAAGCCAGTTGCCATAATAAGAAATTACTAATTCTGTGGTCGCCACCTGTACGAATCATCAAATCTGGATTTGGAATTCCTTTGGTGTCTAATGATTCTTCAAATAATTGTTCATTAATATCTTCAATGGCTAACTCTCCATTTTGAACTCTTTGAGCTAATTTTTTGGTAGTATTCACAATATCCCATTTACCACTGTATGATAAAGCCAAAATCACGGTGAGTCCCGTATTGTTTTTGGTTTCTTCAATAGCTGTTCTTAGTTCTTTTTGGGAAATTTCTGGTAAAGTATGAGTTGCTCCAATGGTTTCTAAACGGATATTGTTTTTCTGCATTTTTGGCAATTCATCTTTAATGGTTTTGACTAAAAGCATCATTAAAGCATCAACTTCTGCTTTTGGGCGATTCCAGTTTTCTGTCGAGAAAGCATAAAGTGTTAAATACGATATTCCTAATTCGCCACAACCTTCAATGACTTCATTTACAGCTTTGAGTGCGTTACGATGCCCGAAAATTCTGTCAACAAAACCTTGTTGTTTTGCCCAGCGTCCGTTCCCGTCCATGATAACGGCAATATGTTTTGGTAGATTGTTTGAGTCTAATTGTTCCTTCACTGATTTAACACAATTTAACAGAATGTCTTTTTTTTGAGGTGGCTTATTTTGAATGATACCTTTATTTCTATTTTTATAGAATGATTTTCTTACTTATTTCAAATCTAAAATAATCTTGAAGATATTATTTTGCTATAATTATAAATATCTGTATGTCAGTTGTTTATAATTATTTTTGAATAAAAAGAAAGCATCTCAATAAACCCTTGTCTTTCATTTAAAAATGAGATTACAAATTTACGGAATTATGCGTTAGTATAAAAGGTATCGGACTGGAAGAGGAATAAAAGAGGGGATAAAAATAAAGGTTGTTCTGAATAATTTTTCAAGAACAACCTCTATTTTATTTCGGACAATATATTTTGATGAATTTATAAGTAAGTGCAAGTGAAGTATAATAGTACATATCTCCCCGTGAATAATCATTTTGAATATTGCGTGAAAGTGCTGGATTATCACCCCCTAAATTATCAAGATAATCGGTAAAGGTTTTCCGTGTGCCAAATTCAAGGTTTAAGTCCCAAGGTCCTGTTAGGTTATATTTAATACCAACGCCAAATGGAATAATTACGCCTGCTTGTTTATAGTCAGAAACGGGCGTATCTCTCGGAGAAAAACCCATAAAACCAATTCCACCAAATACATACGGCGACCAGTCTTTGTGCATACGGCTGTATTGATAGCTAAAGAAATTATATTCAGTAACTAAACTGACTTCTTTGATACTGGTTTTGAAAGTTTGCCCACGTTGCTGATTAAATGAATCGCTAACTTCTTTGTCATTGCCGTAAATTGAACCAAATGTGGTACTTAATCTGAACGTGACATCTTTTTTTAGGTTATATCTAAACAATAAATGTCCGCCCAATTGGGCAAAAGATGGATGAAAATCAGGTGAAATGTCTCCCTTATAATTCATCGCTCCTAAACCTCCACCAATTTCTATTTTTTGAGCAAACGATTCAATATTTAGGAAGAAAAAACTGAAAACAATAAAAAGGCTTTTGATTAATTTCATATCTAAAAAAATAGTCAGGCTAATTATTCCTGACTATCATCATGTTATTTCTTTTATACTAACGAATGCCTGGGCATTTAATTTTACCCGGAATATGATAAATTAATTTTACCGTTGTTAGCATATAACTATCGTTGTATTTAGGATTTCCACGTTGGTCAGTACGGGTAGAAAAACCATCAACTGCGGGTACAAGTGTTGTAATATCTGAATTAAGTGGGGTTGATGCGGGAATTACACCTTGAGCAATTAAATATTTTATTACACCGGGTCTTCTGTCAATTCCACGATTAGCGGCTGATGCCTCTAAAGTTCTATTTCCCATATCACGAGCTAATGGACTTTGAGCCGCTAAATCGTTAGGGTCTGCATAATTTCCTCCTGCATCGTCTAAATAGTCTGTTAATGTATAACGGAAGCCCATTTCAAAACCTAAATCCCAATTTGGATTCAATTTATAACGAACGCCGAAACCAATAGGAAAGGAAACGCTAATTAATGAATATGGTGTTCCATATCCTGGCAAACCTTGTCCTTCAGTATTAAGTGGTTGTAAACGAACCCAGTCGTTACTACTATAAAGAGAAGCATCAGGACGAGCCACGGGATCATGGGCAAAAACCGCTACACCTCCGAAAATATATGGAATGATGGGTTCACGACGTAAATAACTGCGTTCGGTACGAATTAAATCATATTGACCTACAATTGAAAGTTCTTTAATGTCATTTCGGAAGTGAAGATTACGCATAAAATTAGCTTCATAACCTGCCACGCCGTCCATATAACTATCATCCCCCGAAATTCTCGCCCAAGTGAGTCCGAAACGAATGCCTATGGTTGGAGAAATTTGACGGGTAAAATTGAAGTTAGCATTCCAACGAACGCCATTGATACTTGACTGTACAATACGCCCGTAAGGTGATAAATCTCCATAATAACTTGAAGACCCAAAACCCAAACTAACCGTTGAAGTTGGTTCAAAAAGGCGATTTTTGCGGGTTTTTTCTTTTCCTCCAAAAAGATTTGAAAACTTAAACTGTGCCACTACTGATTGCGAACTTAGGGCAACAACAAGTAATAAGCCAAGTAATTGAGGCAGTTTTTTCATATTATTAAATTGAATCGAATTTTCGACAAAGATACCGTTTTAGTTTACATAATTTTTAACGTAAAAAAAAACAGTTTGTTATACTCGGCATTTAGTTTTTTTATCACGAAAATAATGCCAATTTTAATGTTAAAGCTCTTTTTAGACTAAGTTCTTGTATGATAAAGATTGAATTTTAACCAACCTTAAATTACTAAAACCAATAACCTAATTCCTAAAACCCAACCTACTTTTCTTAAAATTTGTTAAAACCGTTAAACTAATGCACCTCAAAATAAGTTTTAACGTTAATTTAGTGACACGATTTTTCAGTAAACGAAATTTGAGCAAAAGGTTCGCCCAAGTTTTAAAAAACGTTTACTATTAACCAGTAATTTCGTTCATGAACTTTAAATTAATCAAAAACATGGAAATTAAAAGTAATTTAAAAACCCTTGCGATTGTCGGAGCGTTGAGTAGTGCAACAACGCTCGGAGCTTATAAGTTATTCTTGGAGAAATCGCCTTCTGACTCTGTATTTACTAATACGCCTTCAGCTTTTACTCGTTTAGTTTCAGATGCTTCGCCTATGCCTGCGGGTTCACCTGGTGAGTTTACGTATGCAGCCGAAAAAGCGACTCCAGCAGTTGTACATATTAAAACTAAAATGACTCGTAATGTTAGCCGTCAAATGATGGACCCTTTTGAAGAGTTTTTTGGAGGAAATCCTTTTGGTGGTGGCGGAAACCGTCGTCAACCTGAAGCTCAGGAAGCGTCTGGTTCGGGTGTAATTATTAGTTCAGACGGTTTTATTGTAACGAACAATCACGTGGTTCAAGATGCTGACGAAGTTTCAGTTATTTTGAATGACAAAAGAGAATTAAAAGCAAAAGTTATCAGTACTGACCCTTCAACGGATTTGGCGGTTATTCAAGTAAAATCGAGTAATCTTCCTTTTTTAACATTTGGCGATTCTGATAATATTAAAGTAGGAGAGTGGGTTTTGGCAGTTGGTAATCCTTTCAATTTGGAATCAACCGTTACGGCGGGTATTGTTTCGGCAAAAGGTCGTCAGAATATCATCGACCGTGACAAAGATGTTAATCCTTTGGAATCATTCATTCAGACTGATGCAGCCGTAAACCCAGGAAACTCAGGTGGTGCATTAGTAAACTTGAAAGGTGAACTAATTGGTATTAACACGGCAATTTATAGCCGTACAGGTCAGTTTGCAGGATATTCATTTGCTGTACCAGTAAGTATTGTGAAAAAAGTATCGGCTGATTTAATTAAATACGGCAATGTTCAGCGTGGTTTCTTGGGTGTTAATATTCAAGAAGTGAACAGTAAATTGGTTGAAGAAAAAGATTTGAAAGTAAATGATGGTGTGTATGTAGGTGGTTTTCCTGCGGGCGGAAGTGCAGCACAATCAGCAGGTTTGAAAGTAAATGACGTAATTGTGAAAGTGGACGGAGTAGGAACGCCTTCACAGTCGAAATTGATGGAATTGGTTGGTCGTAAACGTCCAGGAGAAACCGTTGTGGTAACGGTAAACCGTGACGGAGCAATTAAAGATTTCAATGTGGTTTTGAAAAATAAAGACGGCAATACCAACATCGTGAAAGGTGAAACGGCAAGTTCTGTTTCAAGTGATTATTTAGGAGCTAAATTGGCTAACCTTTCTGAAAATGACAAAGCTAAATATAAAATTCAAGGCGGTGCAAAAATCACGGAAGTTGACCCGAACGGACGCTTAGGTTATCAAGGTTTTGATAAAGGTTTTGTTATCACAAAAATTGATGAAAAAGCAGTAGCTGATGCCAAAGAAGTAGCTGAAATTTTAGCAAACCGTAAAGGAAGAGTGAAAATTGAAGGAATTGATGTAGATGGTACTCGTGTAATTATGGTGCTTTAATTTAATGGTGAATTAGTGAATTGTGAGTTGTGATTTTCGTATCGCAACTCACTTTTTTATTTGTGATTTAGTGATTATAAGACGAATAATAATCACTAATTCACAACTCACTAAATCACAATTAATCAACTAATCGTATGTCCCATTTTATCTCTTTTGGTATTCAAATATTTCTCGTTATGAGGATTTGATGGCATTTCAATTGGGAGAGATTCTACAATTTCTAAACCGTATCCAAACAAAGCAGCACGTTTTTTAGGATTGTTAGAGATTAATCTAAGTTTGCTAATTCCTAAATCACGAAGGATAGACGCTCCAATACCATAATCACGTTCGTCCATTTTAAAGCCCAATTCTAAATTCGCCTCAACGGTGTCACGACCCATTTCTTGCAATTTGTAAGCTTTCAATTTGTTGATTAAGCCAATGCCTCTTCCTTCTTGGAACATATACAAAATTACGCCCTTTCCTTCTTTTTCAACCATTTCCATCGCTTTGTGCAATTGTCCTCCACAGTCGCAACGGCAAGAACCAAAAATATCACCCGTAACGCATGAACTATGTACACGTACCATGACAGGTTCGTCTTTTTCCCATGTGCCTTTAGTAAGTGCTAAATGAGTTTCACCTGTTTGAATTTGTTTGAAGGCAATCAGATTGAAATGTCCAAATTCAGTTGGTAAATCAACACCGATTTCACGTTTGATTAAACTTTCGTGTTTCAAACGATATTCTACCAAGTCTTTGATAGTTACCAATTTAAGGTCGAACTTGTCGGCAATCGCTCTTAAATCAGGTAAACGAGCCATTGTTCCGTCTTCGTTCAAAACCTCAATTAAAACACCTGAGGGTTGAAAACCTGCTAATTCTGCAAAATCCATAGCAGCTTCTGTATGTCCAGTTCTTCTTAAAACACCTTCTCTTTTAGCTTTTAAAGGGAAAATATGCCCTGGACGACCTAAATCATCTGGTTTGGTAGCAGGGTCAACTAAGGCAGCAATTGTTTTAGCTCTATCTTGTGCCGAAATACCTGTGGTACAACCGTTACCCAATAAATCTACCGAAACAGTAAAAGGGGTTTCGTGAGAAGTAGTGTTTTTGCCAACCATCATGGATAAGCCCAATTCGTCACAACGCTCCTCTGTTAGTGAAACACACATCAAACCACGCCCTTCACGAATCATAAAATTGGTCATTTCGGGAGTAATGGCTTCAGAAGCACAAATCATATCTCCTTCATTTTCACGGTCTTCATCATCGGCAACGATGATGATTTTTCCCTGACGAATAGCCTCAATTGCTTCTTCAATTGTATCTAACTTTATCTTTGACATTTTAATAAATAATTAGCGAAGAGCGTTAAACTTTCGGCTAATTTTAAATGGTTTTGTGTTTTTAGAATGATTTCCGAGAATCGAAAATAGAAGAATTATATAAATTTCCGAGTTCACAACGTATCGAGGTTCAAAGTTACGATTTTTTGTTTCGATACTCTCACTTATAACCAAACTCTATTCGAGTAAATTCATTTCGGAACTGGAAACTATTTGTCTCAGACAAATTTAGACCACAGATTGAACAGATTTTACAGATTTACACTGAGACGACGCACAGTCTGAGACACACAGTCAGATAAAATAAAGAAAAATCAGCGAAAATCAGTATAATCCGTTTCATCAGTGGTCTATCGTTTATACCCTTTATAGTACCGATTCATTTTACGCTATGATTAATTTATAAGCCCTTGATTGTAAAATATTTAGTGCTTTTAGTAGAATGAAACACAAATATTTTCTTAAATTTACTTTGAAGCAGTCCTTCTGAAAATTCCTTTCTTATTAAAGATTTATCTTCACCTTTTCCAAAATATTTTTTGGCACGCAAATAGCGTATAAGTAGTTAATCCAAAAATTTTAACGGTAATCTACTCTTTAAAGACCAATTTGAAAAAATTAGCACAATTTTTGCTTGTTTTTGGGAATAACCCATGTGACAAAGCCTAAGAATTTCGTTCAAAGTAGTGTTCAATAGTCAGAAAATTCAAATATTTTATTTATGTATTTACTGACAGCTATTTGTAGAATTGGCTTTGAAGAGATTGATACCCATAAAATATGAATAAGATTATAAAAAACATTACAACAGTGATGATAAGCATTGTTGTTTGGTCTCTCGTATCTACTGATTCCGCCGCTCAGTGTAAATCAAGGGCTGCTGCTGGTGAAGTGGCTGGGCAGTTGAGTATTAATGGCAATAAAGTGGTTGTTGATGGTGACGGAAATGGTGTTGCTACTGCCTCAAATAATATTCCAATCAAAATTTGTGAAGGTGAATTAATTACACTCAAAAGTACTTTGGCTGTATCGTCAGGTACTGATGTAAATTATTGGGTAACCAGTTTAAGTTCTTATCAGACTTTATCGGCTCCACCTATTACTCCAGTAAGTGCTTCAGCAAATTATAATCCTGCCACAGGAGGAGTGAGCGTTGACCTCAGAATGACTGATAAAACGGCATCTACTCCAGATGGAATAAGATTTTATGGTGGGCCAGGGAAATATGTTATCACACAATATCAAACTGCTACTTCATTAGCTGGTTCTACCATTACAACGCATACTTGCCAAGTAATTGAAGTAATTGCTCCACAACAACCAGTTGCAACGGTTACAGCTTGTTCTGGGCAAGAAGTACAAATTACTTTGCCTGCCAATGCAGCCAATAATTTTGATGATTATGAAATTCAATTTAATGCAATTTCGGGTCCAGGTAATCCAATCTTAAAAACAGGAAAGCCAGGCAGTTATCCATTTACGATTAAAAGTGGGACAACTTTGCCAGATGCTCAAGACAGAATTATTACGATAAAAGGACTTTCTGTAACAGGAGGTTGTCCTGCTCCTTTAAATAATTTGGGGCAATTTGCCATCAATGGTGCAACCATGTTTAGACCCGCAATTAGTACAATTGTTGGAACAGTTAATAAAGGAGAGTTTAAGATAGATGTGTCGGGGCAAGCGAGTTTTGGGCGAAATATTTATATGAGAGAATCCTCATCTACGTACAATTATACTACGCCTTTTAAAACGTATGGTTCTTTGGCTGCCACTCCGTTTGAAACAACAACTTTACAAGTACCCAATGGAGATAAACAGTATTGTTTTCAAGCAGAGTCTGTTGATTTAGCTTGTGCTGCCTCATCGAATTTATTAAGTGCTGAAGAAGTTTGTACAACTCCTGCAAAGGTAACCGCCGTAAGTAATAAAAATGTGGTAGAATGGTTGCCTGCTGCTGCCCCCATAATAGGTGCATTATTTAATTATTATCAAGTAGAACGATTGAATCCTGATGGTACAACTGATAAAGTATTTCCAGCAATTACCAACATTTCTGAACTTAAATTAGATGATAATTCAGTGATTTGTGGACAGGAATATACTTATCGAGTGGAAACAAATTATAACCAGAAATCGCTTTCTCAAATTATTAAAGTAAAAGCTGTTTCGGATGATGTTCCTCCTAAGATTCCAAGAGTCTTTGCTACTATGACCAACGATGCAAAAAATGCTTTTGTTCAAGGGCAGTTTGACCCATCAAATATTCCTGTCAACATTAAAGCAAATGCCTATAAATTTTACCGTGCTAATACAATCAACGGCACTTATTCGCTCTTGAATACTGGGAATACAGTTTTTAAAGATTTAACCGCCAACGTCGAAGATAAATCGTATTGTTATTATATGACATGGACAAACCTGTGCGATAAAGAGTCTGACCCATCTGAAAAGATTTGTACTATAAACTTAAAAGCAAGTGGAGCCGCTGTAAATTGGACAAAAGAATCTTCCATTTCACTGGGTACAGATAGTTACATAGTGCAAAGAGTTAATCCAACAAACGGAACAAATATTAAAGAATTAGCAAGTAATTTACAAAATATTTATACTTACAATACTCAGATTTTACCAGAAACGGAAGGACAAGAAATTTATATTCAGATTGAAGCTCGTCCAGTAGGCTGGAATGTAATAGGTGGTAGTACTTTACCAACTACGCTATCAAATATTGTTAAGATTTTTAGACCCTCATTAGCTATCAGTCCGCAAATATTTACACCAAATGGAGATGGTCAAAATGATAAATTTATGGTAAGGGGTAAATTTATCAAAGAATTAAAAATGACCATTTATGACCGTTGGGGTAATGCTATTTTTTATGAAGAATCGAATAGTTATCCAATAGAAAGCAATCAAAATGAAACAACTGTCATAGGTTGGGACGGCACGATGAATAACGGAAATAAAGCCTTAGAAGGAAGTTATGCCTATAAGATTGAAATCATAGATACTGTCGGGCAAACAACCGTAAAAGAAGGAGCATTATTATTGGCTTACTAAAATACTTTTGTAGGAAGTCTAACATAAAAAAGAAACCTTGACAGATATGTTGAGGTTTCTTTTTTGCGTTACATTAATAGTAATTGTAAATTGCAATAGAAATAAATCAATAATAATATGTTTGATATGATGGGAATGCTTGGAAAAGTGAAAGACCTCCAAGCCAAAATGAAAGAAGCTCAAGAATCTTTAGGCTCAATCATCGAAACAGGTGAAGCTGGAGCAGGAATGGTAAAAGCAACCGTTAATGGTAAAAAACAATTACTCAAAATTGAAATTGATGAAGACCTCATCAAGCCAGAAGACCGTGAGGTTTTACAAGATTTAATTGTAGCCGCAACCAATAATGCAATGGAAAATATTGAAGATAAAGTAAAAGCACATCTTCAAAAAGCCACGCAAGGTTTAGTGCCTAATATTCCAGGAATGGACTTAGGAGGAATGTTTTCGTAATTAAGGCGTCAGGTTTTAGGAGTTAGGTTTTAGTGGTAAATGTCCGCTTTTTTCTAACACCTAATCCCCAACACCTAATCCCTTCAAAAATGCTAAAAGTACAGAATCTAACCAAAATTTACGGTACGCAAAAAGCCGTTAATGATATATCTTTTGAAGCAAAACAAGGTGAAATTGTGGGTTTTTTAGGGCCAAACGGTGCTGGAAAATCTACCACGATGAAAATTGCTACTTGTTATTTAACTGCTACTTCGGGTACGGTTGAAGTTTGCGGTTTTGATGTTCAGCAGTCGCCAATGGAAGCTCGTCGAAATATTGGCTATTTGCCAGAGCATAATCCACTTTATTTGGATATGTATGTGAAGGAATTTTTGGAATTTATCGGAGGAATTTACGGACTCAAAGGTCAAGACCTTCAAAGGCGAATTGCAGAAATTATTGAGCTACTTGGACTTACCCTTGAGTACAAAAAGAAAATTGGTCAACTTTCAAAGGGGTATCGTCAGCGAGTAGGTCTTGCTCAAGCATTGATACATGACCCCAAAGTTTTGATTTTAGATGAACCCACCACTGGTCTTGACCCTAATCAATTAGCTGAAATCAGAGGAGTTATCAGAAATATTGGGCGAGAAAAAACCGTTATTTTTTCAACCCATATTATGCAAGAAGTAGAAGCCATTTGTGATAGAGTAATCATTATCAATCGTGGAAATATCGTGAAAGATACTTCATTGAGTAGCTTACAACAGGCAGGAAAAACAATGGAGGAGGTTTTTAGAGATTTGACTGCGAATTGAGTATTGGGTGATTTATAGACTGCGACATAACTTATTAGAAGTAAAATTTAATAACTTGGCTCAACTTCCCGAAAGTTTAACCCCTAACGGAGTTATTTCGGGAAGTTCCAAAATAAAAATCCCTCATTGGCTACCAATGAGGGATTTTTTTATTCTTTTGTTGAATCTGAATTTTCTTCTTTTGTATTTTCTTCAATAACAATGTTTTCTACTTTATCAGAAATTTCTTCATTGTTAATATTTTCTATTTTGTCAGCCGTTTCTTCAAAGCTTTCTTCAATTTCTGCTTCTTTAGGTTGCTCAAAGAATTTATTTTGGAAAATTAGGATTGTCACAACTCCGCAAAAAATAGCTGCATCAGCAAAATTAAAAATTGGAGTTGAATACCACGTTCCCCCCCAAAGTGGTACCCAGTCAGGAATCCAACCTTGGTATGGGTCAAAGAAGAACATATCAATTACTTGTCCATGAAACCAAGGAGTAGGCGAACCGGGAGGGTTATTTTCTAATAATTTTCCGTAAAACGTGCTATCAATCACATTGCCGATTGCTCCACCCAAAATAGCTGCAATACTCCATAAAAGTCCTTCAGGAGCTTTTCTGCTTGCCAAACGAACTAAATAATAACCAATACCAAACATAGCAGCCAAACGGAAAAGGCTCAATACAATTTTGGCATATCCCCCAGGAATAAAACTAAGTTCCATCCCAAATGCCATTCCTCTATTTAATACATAGTGTAACTTAAACCAATGTCCAAAAACTTCAATTTCATTGCCTTCATACATCATATAACGATGTACAGCAAGTTTAATGAGCTGGTCAATGACAATTAGTAATAAAGTAAGCAAAAAATATTTATACGGGGAACGAAACATAATATAGTGAACAGTTTTCAGTGAACAGTTTTCAGTTGACTATTAGTAGTAAACAAGAGCATAAAATTACAAATGATATATAATTTTAAGATTTTGATTTACTGATAATTGTTTACTGCTAACTGATTTGTCTTGCAAAGATACGAAATAAAGAAGCCACAAATTGTGTAAATCTGTGGCTTCTTTGAAATTTTTGGAATAATTAATATTTACTTTCCTTGAAACATCAATCTTTTACGACGTACAATTTCTCTTTTAATTAAAGTAAATTCACGGCTTGCTTGCCCTGCTACTGAGGTATTTTCATCTGCTCTTCTGAATAAGTAAGGCATTACAGCATCAACAGGACCATAAGGAACATATTTTGCAACATTATAACCTGCCTTAGAAAGATTAAATGAAATATTATCAGACATTCCCAATAATTGAGCAAAGTAGAAATGGGTATCTTTTGCTTCAACGTGGTGCTGATTCATTAAATCAACTAAAAGTTTACAACTATATTCATTATGCGTACCTACACAAATAGAGATAATTTCACGATTCTCAACAGAATATTCCATCGCTAAATTAAAATCTCTATCAGTATCAGCTTTGGTTTCATGAACAGGCTCACAATAATTATCTTCATGAGCTCTTTGTCGTTCTTTTTCCATGTACGCACCTCTTACCAATTTTACGCCTAAGTAATAATTGTTTTTACGTGCTTGCTCAGTAGCTTGTTTCAAGTTCAATAACATTTCTTTACGATACATTTGGAAAGTATTGTAAACCACACATTTTTCGTGATTATATTTTTCCATCATTTCATAAGTCAATGTATCAATCGTATCCTGAATCCAAGATTCTTCAGCATCAACAAAAATTCTAACATTTAGGTCGGCAGCTTGTTTACAAAGCGTATTGATTCTTTCCTTAATTCTTTGGAAAGCATTTTTTTCGTCTTCATCTAAAGCTCCTTCATTCTGAACTTTCTCCAATAATTCAGCACTACCGATGCCTGTAATTTTAAATACAGCAAATGGAATTGCTAAATTATTATGAGCTTTTTCGATGGTTAGCAGAATTTCTTTTGCCGTCTTATCGAAACTTTTTTCATTATCTTCACCCTCAACGGAATAATCCAAAATTGTGCCGATATGGGATTTGTCCAAATTTTCTATGGTTTTATTGCACTCTTGCAGATTTTCCCCTCCGCAAAATTGTTCAAACACCGTAATTTTTATTAGTTTTTTTATCGGAAAATGAAGAAAAAGGAAGAGTTTGATAAAAAAAGTCCCTAACTTTACAAGCCAATTCTGATTCATACTTGCAAAAATCAAGTATATCTTTTTTAACTGTAAGTTTGACTTGGAAGAGAAAGCGATAGAAGTATCCTCAAAACTAACTTTGGGAGACTTCAAAAAGGATTTGGTGGTTGGCATTTTGGTCATGTTACAGACTTGATGTTCTTAATATTTAAAAAACTGAATAAATAATTTAATTGTTGATTATCAGTTTAATATGATTCAGAGTCTCGTCACTTGTTTTACAAAAACGTGCAAATATAGTATATTAGAATAATACAAAAATACGTTTTGCCATATTAAATTTATAAGAGGGAAATTTTTATTGTATTTCCCGCATTATTTTTTTGTAAAGTAACTATAAAATTGATGATAAGTCATATTAATAAGTTACATTTTGTGATTATAAAATTGTTTTTTAAGAATAACGAATAAAGTAAACCAAATGAATGCGAATTTAGACATAACGCCGATGCAGGAATGGATTAATACTGACGGCAAACCATTGATAATAGCTGGACCATGTTCGGCTGAAACCGAGGAGCAAGTGTTGGAGACTGCCAACCGTATCAAAGCGGAAGGTTACGCTCACATTATGCGTGCAGGGGTATGGAAGCCACGTACTCGTCCAGGAAGTTTTGAAGGTATGGGTGAGCCAGCTTTGCAATGGCTTGTTGAAGCTAAAAAACAAACTGGTCTTCCATTAGCTTGTGAAGTGGCAACGCCTGAACACGTAGAATTATCATTGAAATATGGTGTTGATGTATTGTGGATTGGTGCAAGAACAACTGTAAACCCTTTCAACGTTCAAGATTTAGCAGATGCTTTGAAAGGTGTGGATATTCCTGTATTAGTGAAGAACCCAGTTAACCCAGACTTAGCTCTTTGGGTTGGTGCATTTGAACGTTTACAAAACTCAGGTTTGAAGAAATTAGGTGCTATCCACCGTGGTTTCTCAAATGCTCAGGAAACAAAATATCGTAACTCTCCAATGTGGCAATTAGCCGTTGAGATGAAACGTTTGTTCCCGCAATTACCAATGATTGGTGACCCGTCTCACATGGCTGGAAAGCGTGCTTTATTGACGGAATTGTCTCAGAGAATTCTTGATTTGAATTACGATGGTATGATTATCGAGACTCACCGTGACCCTGATGCTGCTTGGTCTGATGCTTCTCAACAAGTTACTCCTGAAGTATTAGGGACAATGTTGCGTGAATTAGAAGTTCGTCAAGCAAATTATGGTGCAGATTTCTCTGACGAATTAGCTGCAATGCGTGCTAAAATTGACAATGTTGACCGTGAATTAATGGAAGTATTGGCTGCTCGTATGGCAATTGTTGAGAAATTAGGAGAATATAAGCGTGATAATAACGTAGCTGTTCTTCAACTTGACCGTTGGAAACAAGTTCATGCTGACCGTGCTAAACAAGCTTCTGGTTTAGGTTTATATCCTGAATTTGTTGAAGAATTGTTTAAATTAGTTCACTTAGAATCAATCCGTAAGCAAACTGAAGTAATGAGTTCAATTACAGCTTAATCAATGATGATTTAGCGAGTTGTGAATAAGTGATTCGTTTTATATCGATTAACGAAATTTAAGGCAAAATCACTTTAGAATTCAAACTTAAAATAAATTTGCAAAAAAGCTGTTCTCAATTTGAGAACAGCTTTTTTGTTTTATCCAAAGTATAATTTGCTTCTGAAAAATAAAAAAACAACAATTTATCTGCATCCTCTTCTCTTTTGCTTAATTTTGGATAGACGAAACAAATACACAGAATATTAATGAAAATAGCCATTCACGGGAGAAACTTTAAGGAAGAAACTAAGCCTTTCGTGCAGTCGATGTTTGATACATTGGCACAAAAAAATATTGAACTTCAAATTTCAGAATCTTATCAACAATTCCTTTCAGATGTTGACATAATTCATTCCAGCAATTCTTTTTATACCGATAAAGCTAATCTCTTTGATGCTGATGTTGTATTGAGTTTGGGAGGTGACGGAACGCTTTTAGATGCAGTAACACACGTAGGCGACCGTGAAATTCCAATTTTGGGCATTAACACTGGTCGTTTAGGTTTTTTGGCAATTGTTTCTCCTGACAAAATTCAGGAAGGTTTAGCAGAAATTTTTGCAGGTAATTATTCACTCGACCAAAGAACTTTAGTAAGTATTAGTTCAAGCCTAAATGGTGAGCCATTAGACATTTTTAACGGTGTAAATTTTGGCTTGAATGAATTAGGAATCATGAAGACTGATTCGTCGTCAATGATTATGGTGAGGGCGTATTTGAATGGTGAATTTTTAAATACTTATTGGGCTGACGGATTAATTATTGCAACTGCCACTGGTTCAACAGGTTATAATTTAAGTGTTGGTGGACCTTTAGTAATGCCAAGTTCAGATATTTTTGTGATTGCACCGATGAGTCCACATAATTTGAATGTGCGTCCTTTGGTAGTTTCAACAGATGTCGTTTTAGATTTTGAGATAGAAAGTAGAAGCAGTAATTGCTTGATTTCGTTGGATGCTCGTTCAAAAGTGGTTCATAGTAACGTGAAAATCAGAATGGAACGAGAAAAATTCAAAGCCAATATTATTAAATTATCAGGAACCAATTTCTTAAATACCCTCAGAAGTAAACTAAACTGGGGTTTTGATGTTCGGAATTAATTGTGAATTGTGAATTAGTGAATTTTGGACGAACAATATTCACTAATTCACAATTCACTAATTAAACTACGCTACTGCGATTTCTTTCACAGCAGGTTTTAATTCTTCTTTTTTAGGAAGACCTACGTGTAAAATACCGTCTGCATAGGTTGCTTCAATTTTATCACCATCTACATTTTTAGGCAAAGTGAAAGTACGTTGGAAAGACGTGTAGTTAAACTCTTGGCGAGTGTATTTCTCTGTTTTTTCTTCCGAGTTTTCTTCTTGTTTTGCTGAAATTGTTAAACGGTTTTCATGAAGACTTAATTTGAAGTCCTCTTTCTTTAAACCCGGAGCAGCAACTTCAATCTGGAAGCCGTTTTCGCTTTCTTTTACGTTTACCGCTGGAATATTATTATAACTTACGTTGTTGAATGATTTTGATGGAAACATGGTATCTAATTGGTTAAATAATTTGTTGAAATCTGCATTTAAAAAGTTAGCTGTTGGTTGGTTAAATCTTACAAGTTTCATGATTTTATATTTTTTATGATGATTTTATGTTTTACTAATTTCTCTGATTTAGAGATGTTTCCTTTTCTTCAAAAGCTATACCAGTTGAATATTAATGTCATTTTGTCTTGATTTTTTAGATTTTAGTAATTTTTTAATGACAAAATTGCCGATTTTCAGGAATTTGAGTTTTTAAAATGTCAGATTCTCTATTTTCAAAGTGTTAGTAATTATTTAGTAAATGGTCGGTTAGACTTATTAAATGGTTAACAACATCCGAATGAACCTTTATACCTTGCACACATATTTAAGTCCACAAAATCCATTTGAATCATGAAGAATCAGATTATCCTTGCCTTGCTAATAACTTGTATGAGTGGTACAATAGCATTGGCTCAGACCAAGAAACCAACTACCACAACGAAGAAGCCCACAACAACAGTGAAGACTTCGCCTCCTAAAACTACCACTACTACCAAAACGACTACAACAACTACGAGTTCAGTCCCTGTGGTTTCGCAGCCTGTTGAGCAAAAGAAAACAACCACGACCACAACGACGACGAGTTCGTCGCCACAGCAGACAAATACCTCAACTACAACAGTACAATCTACTGGACCATCAAAAAATACAAAGGCGAAAACGCCAGAACCTGAGAAAGAAGAAAAGCCTGTGAAAATTCGTGAGGAAAAACCTGAAAAAGTAAGAATTCCGAAGGTAGGCCCTGAAAATGATGGTAGAGTAAGATTTGGTATCAGAGCAGAAGCATCGCAACTTTATACACTTCAAAGTGGAGGGAATTATGATTTGTCACCCGGAATAAATGCTGGATTAATTGTTAATTTACCAATCAGCAACGTAGTATCAATTCAACCAGAAATATTATTTGCTATGACCAATGGTAAAGTAACTGAAGATGCGAATAATTTCGTAAAATCAACGGGCAGTAGTATATTAGTTCCTTTGATGTTTAATTTTAATTTCGGGAGTGGTTCAACAAAATTTATGTTAAATCTGGGTGGTTATGGTAATTATGCCCTAAGTCAAACATCAAAAGTTGTAATAGGTGGCTCAACGGTTTTCGACGGTTCTGTTGACCTTGGAAATGATAAATTTGATTACGGTGCTGGTTTAGGCTTGGGTGTCAAGTTGAACAATAGCTTTATGATTGAAGCTCGTAGTTTTTATAGTTTGAAAGACAATATTAATAAGAACGGTATTGGGACAATTGGTATTGGATACCTTTTTTAGAGAACCGATTTTAGAGAGCAGAGGTTAGATTTTAGAGAATAGAGTTTAGATTTTAGAGAAAAGAGTTATCTTCAAAACAAACAAAACGCCCTTTCAAATAATGACAGGGCGTTTTGTTTTATATCTATGAAGTATTTTATTGAATTTATATAGAAGACAATTCTCTAAAATTATTATCTGTTCTCTAAAATCTAAACTCTGTTCTCTAAAAACTATTCTCAAATGTCAACGGATACTAAATTTCTAACAATATCGTCAAAAGTATCACGCTTACGAATCAATTTTGCTTCTCCATCAATTACCAAAACCTCCGCAGGTAAAAGTCTTGAATTGTATTGAGATGCCATCGAGAAGCAATACGCTCCTGCATTTTTAATTGCAATAATGTCTCCTGCCGAAACCTTATTCATTAAACGCTCACCTTGTTTTCCTTCGGGAGTCCATGAAAAAGTATCTGTTTCGCAAATATATCCAACGACACGATATTCTTGTTGTTCAGAAGTATCCTGATTTGAAGCATTGAAAATATCATGGTATGCACCGTACATCATGGGTCTACCCAAGTGGTTTAATCCAGAGTTGATACCCACGAAAGTTTTAATTGGGTCAGTTTTTACGACGTTGGCAGTGGCCAAAAATGTTCCTGCTTCACTTACTAAAAACTTGCCCGGTTCAAACCATAATTGTAACTCACGACCATAGTTTTTACAGAATTCCAAGAAAGCATTACTTAGCACTTCGCCAACTTCAGCCATGTCAGTTACAGAATCACCTTCTTTATATGGAACTTTGAAACCTCCTCCTAAGTCGATGATTTCTAAATCTTTGAAGTTTGAAGCAATGTCTAAAATCGCAGTTGCAGCCTGTGTGAAAGCATCAGCATTTTTCACGTCTGAACCTGTATGTTGGTGCAAACCGATAATTTTCATATCGTATTTATTGACAATTTCAAGAATTTCATCTTTTTGGTGAATTGAAATTCCGAATTTTGACTCTGGGTGAGCCGTCATGATTTTTTCGTTTCCACCGCCAAAAACGTGTGGTTTCAAACGAATCAAAGCACCTTTCGTATTGCCGTATTGTTTCCCGAATTTTTCGAGAACATCCAAATTATCTAAATTAATGCGAGTTCCTAATTCTGCTGCCAATTCAATTTCATCAAATGAAACACCACTTGGCGTAAAAGTAATTTGTGAACCTTCATAACCCGCCATCATTGCCAAACGTAATTCTTCTGGCGACACCACGTCAATCTCCACCCCATGTTTACGCATTAATTTCAAAATGCTCAAGTTGGTATTAGCCTTACAAGCGTATTTTATCTTTAAGTTAACATTCTTGAAAGAATCACGAAGAATGGCAATTTTTTCGATAATTTTGTCAGCATCATAGACGTACAAAGGCGTGCCAAATTGTTTAGCTAAATCAGTAAGTGGAATGTTTTGGATGTTGTAATATGACATTGAATTTTGATTTTTTTGCAAAGATACGCCCAAAGTATTTAAACCGAATACGTAACACAGACTTTAGTCTGTAAATTGCAGCTTACAGACTAAGGTCTGTGCTACGAAAACATTAGAAAGATATGATAATTGAATTACAGAATTTTGGACCGATAAAGTCTTTCAAATTTGATACGGATAAGGATATTCACGCTATTTTTGGAAAGAATAATATTGGAAAATCGTATGCGATTAGTGCGGTTTATTTGATTTTGAAGAATTTAAGGGAATATGATTATTATGACGGGAACAGTTCAATACAAAGAGAATCGGCTACTTTCGACTTAGAAAAACTTGTTGAGCAAGAATTACGAGATTTAGAATTTGTGGAATATGATGTTAAGGATAAAATAATTGAATCCTTTAAATATTCGATTGAAACAAGCTTTATCCCAGCATTAACCAATTCCTTGAAAAATTCGTTTGACTTCCAGTCAATAAATAATAATAAAACGAATACTGATTTGAAAATAATTTTGAGTGCAGAAATTGGGAAAATAGAAATTTGTTTGGATAAAAGCATAGAAAAACTTGAAGTTAAAAATATAAACCTTTATTCTGAGTTTAAAATTTATGATGAGTTTTTTAAGTTTAATGAAATTGAGAAAAACATTTATATTTTTATTTATTACAAGAAGGCAAAAATAATTACACCAATAAATAGAATAAGTTGGAATTTAAACCTTCAATTACGCAAAGAAATTATAAACACAACAGATACTATATTTTTCTTACCAGTCTCACGTTCAGGGCTTTATAATGCTTTGAATTCATTTGGACCAATTTTCGCAGAAATATCGAAGTATAGACTTGTAACTAATGCAAAATTTGAAATTCCCAATTTATCAGAACCCATTTCTGACTATTTTTTAAATTTGAATAATATTGAAAAGGTTTCTGTTTCAGATAAATATTCTGTGGATTTTGAAAAAATAGAAAAAGATATTTTGAAAGGAACGATTGGTTTTGATAAAGTAACCAGAAAATATCATTACATACCCAATGCAAATCCTGATATGATTTTTGATTTGTCTGCAACCTCTTCTATGATTTCAGAAATTGCACCAATCATTGCTCATTTGAAATATATCATTCCTTTGGAAAGTGATAAGCCTTCAATTCTTTTTATTGAAGAACCAGAAGCTCATTTACACCCAGAAATTCAGATTTTATTATTGGAATATTTTGTAAAATTGAGTAAAGGGAATGTAAAAATCGTAATGACTTCGCATAGCAATTATATTTTCAATAAATTGAGTAATTTATTGATTGCCAATAAAGTAGATAAAGAAAAGTTGAGTGTATCGTTAATGAAAATGACTCCCGAAGGTAGTGTTATTGAAGATGGAGCCATGCAGATGGATGAATACGGAATTGAGGATAATAATTTTGTCGATGTAGCTGAACAACTCTATGAAGAAAGAATGTCATTGTTAGAAAAACTATAATTACACCTATTAAAATGTTAATTCAAAGAATTCAAGAAGACCCTATTTTGTCTAAATTTTTGTGTGATGATTGTACTGAAAATGGTGTGGGCGTTAATGTAAGTCCTTTGGTGAAAAAAGAAGATTACATCATTATTCGGGTAGATGAATATTATAACTCAAACTTGGTTCATAATCCACCAAAATCTCCTGATTGTTTGATTATTCAACATTGTGAAGGAGAAAAATTTGTACTTTACCTTGTAGAATTAAAGGCTATTGAAACTCTGAAAACGGAGAAGTTAAGTGATATTAGGGATAAATTTCAGAACTGTTTTGATGATTTTATGAGTGATAGATTCAGAGACTATTTTTATGATATTGCGTATGAATTTTCTATAAAATTACTCTTTATTTCAAATCCATCTGAAAGCAAAAAAGATAATAAAAGTAAACCAACTCGAATGGATAGTTTACTTTCTCAAAGACCTTGCAAATTTGCTAATCGTCCATATCTACTTGAACATAGATTACCCAATCCCGTAATTCAACCTTGTCAATAAACATAAAATCCATTTCAATGAAAAAACTAATTTTATTATTCCTTATTATTCAAAGTATAGGTGTAAATGCCCAAATTAAAAATGGTCCGATGGTCGGGTATTCAGAGATGAAAGAAGTCATGCTTTGGGTGCAAACGGAAAAACCTGCTAAAGTAAAGTTTGTGTATTGGGAGCAAGGTACACCAGAAAAGAAAATGACAACAGACGAAATTGTTACGAATAAAAGGAATGCTTTTGTTGCCAAAATTGTTTGCGACCAAGTGACGATGGGCAAAAAATATGCTTATGAAGTTTTTGTTGATAATAAAAAAATAGCTCGTAATTATCCATTATCATTTCAAACGCAAGAACTTTGGCAATACCGCAAAGACCCTGCATCATTCAAATTTGCTTTTGGAAGTTGTAATTACATCAATGAAGCAGAAACTGACCGACCGGGTCGTCCGTATGGAGGATACAATGAAATATTCAAATCTATTTATGACAAAAAACCAGATTTCATGATTTGGGGAGGCGATAATAATTATTACCGTGAAGCTGATTGGAATACTCGTACAGGTATGATTCACCGTAATACCCACTCTCGTAATGTTCCTGAATTGCAGCCTTTATTGGGAAATACGCACCATTATGCCATTTGGGATGACCATGATTACGGCAGTAATGATTCAGACCGTTCTTTTTGGATGAAAGATACTTCGCTTGAAATATTCAAACTATTTTGGGCAAATCCTAACTATATATTTAAAGACCAAGCGTGTACAGGAACTTTCCAATGGGGCGATGTTCAATTTTTTATGTTAGATGACCGTTGGTTTAAAGCTCCTAACGAGAATTTTACGGGCGACCGTGATTATTATGGGAAAAAACAGCTTACTTGGTTGATTGATGCTTTGACTGGAAGTAGTGCAACTTTCAAAGTAATTGTGACGGGTGGACAAATTGTAAATCCTGCCAAAGTTTTTGAAAATATGTCGAATTATGAAGCTGAACGTCAAGAATTATTAAAGAAAATTACCGATGCAAAAATTAAAGGTGTTCTATTCTTTACAGGCGACCGTCATCATACAGTTCTCCAAAAATTAGACCGTTCAGGAGCCAATTATCCATTGTATGATTTAACGGTTTCTCCACTTACTTCTGGACCTGCAAAACCTGTCAAAGAAGAAGATAACTCGCCTATTGTAGAAGGTACATTATTCACAGAACGTAATTTTGCACTTTGTGAAGTGTCTGGAACATTGAAAGATAGAGTTTTGAAAATCAGTATTATGGATTCAAAAGGCGTTCAGAAATGGACAAGAGATATTAAAGCAAGTGAGTTGAAGTAGGGATTAAAAAGTTGTCCGAAAAGTTAATAAGTTGTAAGAAAACCGACTGTATAGAATTTCTTATGACTTATGACTTTTCGGACAATTTTTTACATCTACAATACTTCCTTCAATAAATGAGGACGTTCTTTTTCGATTTTTAAAATCATTTCCCCAAACAAAGTATTTGCCCATGCAAACCATTTTCTGGTAAATTTATTGGCATCATCTTTATCAAATGACTCGTGCATGAAACCTGTATTGGCATGCGTTTTTTTCAAGAAACGTAATTGTTGTAAAATCTCTTTGTCATCGCTTGAAGTCATTGCTCGCATGATGATGCTCAAATGCCAAATCTGATTTGATAACGTGTGTGGACTACCAATTCCTTCGGCAGCTTTTCCTTTAAAATAATACGGATTAGACTCGCTCAACATTAATTTACGAGTGTTTTGATAAACTACATCGTCTGTTTTTACTGCTCCCAAATAGGGCAAACTCAATAAGTTTGGTACATTGGCATCATCTTGCAATAAACTATTCTCAAATCCATCAACTTCTAAAGCGTAGATTTTACCATATTTTGGGTGATTGATAATGGCATATTTCTTAATAGCATTTTCAACCTCAGTAGCAAAACTCGAACATTCTTTTGCAAAAGAAGAATTCTTATAAACTTGTTCTGAAATTTCAGCCATTTGTCTGAATGAAACTACCGCAAAAAGATTTGAAGGAATTAAGAATGGATAAACGGTTGCATCGTCAGAAGGTCTGAAGATGCTATGAATCAATCCGTTAGGTTTCGTAATGTTCCCGTATCCATCACCTGGGACGGTATCGGTTGACCAAGAAGTGGTACGTCCGAATTTGTATTTTCCTCTGCCTTTTAAGCGTTGTTGTTCTCTGCAAGTGGCAATAATTGACTGTGCCGCTTTCATCCATTTTTCGTCAAAAATGCTTGCGTCTTGCGTGATTTTCCAATAGTTATACGCCAATCGAACCGTGTAACAAAGAGAATCTAACTCCCATTTACGTTCGTGCAATTCGGGCTTCATTTCAGTATGGTCGCTTAACCATTCCGAATGTCCAACGCCATCATTAAAAGCATTGGCATAAGGGTCAATCAAAATGCACTCCGTTTGGCGGTTGATGACTCCTGCAATCAACTTTTTAAGTTTTTCGTCTTGTTTAATCAGCGATAAATAAGGCGTAACTTGTGCCGTACTATCTCGCAACCACATAGCGTGAATATCACCTGTGATAACGAAAGTGTCAGGTCTATCGCCTTTCATTTTGAAATTTACCGTAGTATCTAAGGTATTCGGGAAGCAATTTTCAAATAACCACGCTAATTCTGGGTCTTTGATTTTTACTTTCATTCGGGCAATGGTGTCTTCGATGGCAGAGCTACTAAAATTTCTTTTGTCGGTAGCAACTCTTACCACAGGAAATGAACTTTCAGCGGCTTTTGACTTTAATAATGTTCCAGTGGTTAAAATGGTGGCACTTTGGATAAACTTTCTACGATTGAGATTTTTCATTTTTCCTGAAATTTTAAATGCTTTTGTGGAAATAAATTGATTTAGGTTTTAGGAACGTTGAAACAATAACTTATAATTTTTAAACGACTCTTTTACTGCTATTTTCATTCATTTTTTCATTAAAGAGCGGTGCTATTCGCTTCAAAAATGAATAAAACTAACTATAAAATAGCCACCTTAAAATTTTACAAGTTATTATTTCAACGTTCCTTAATAACGTTTCTCTAAAAGATTACAAATAGAAAAGCCTGCTAAAAGCATAAAACTTTTAGGGCGTAATCTACCAAATTAAACGTTATTAGGATTTAAGATTATGATTGGATATAAATGAAAATCTAAGATTTTTATTTTAGTCTCACAAAATACGATTTAACATTCAATTTTCTATCTTGATTTTTATGTTTTTGTGTAAGTATGACACTGAAATCAGGATAATGTCGTAATTTAAAGTAGTTTCTTTTTAACCGATAATTTCATTAACAAACAGCATTTATAATGAGAAAACGCATTTTACCTTTATTCTTTTTATTATCATCAACAACATGGAGTTTTGCTCAAAAATTAAGCCCAACCGAAGCGAAAATTATAGCACAAGTCAATGCTCAAATGCCACAATCAGAGGCAATTTTAAAGAAAGTTGTTAACATCAACAGCGGAACGCTCAACCATGAAGGCGTGCGTGAAGTTGGGGCAATTTTTAGAAAAGAATTTGATGATTTAGGTTTTAAAACAGAATGGATTTCTTTGCCAGATTCAGTCAATAGAGCAGGACATTTGGTGGCTGAACGCAAAGGAAACAAAGGCAAAAAGCTATTTTTGATTGGACATTTGGATACAGTTTTTGAAAAAGCGATGTCCTTCACGCCTTACACCTATTTGAACGATTCGACCGTAACAGGACAAGGCGTAAATGATATGAAAGGTGGTGATGTTGTTTTGTTGGCGGCCCTTAAAGCTTTGAAAAATAATGGTTTATTGGATGATACTTCGTTGACAATTTATTTTACAGGAGACGAAGAAAGTTCTGGCAAACCTACAAGTGTGAGTCGCAAAGATTTTATTGATAGAGCAAAAAAATGTGATATTGCTTTGGCTTTTGAAACTGCCATTGGCTTAAATACCGTTGCTACGGCTCGTAGAGGTTCAAGTGGTTGGAAATTGAATGTAAAAGGAATTATGGGACATTCATCAACCATTTTTAGTCAGCAAGCAGGATACGGAGCCATTTATGAAGCTGCCCGAATTTTGAATGAATTTAGAGAACAAATGAGTACTGAAAAGTACCTGACTTTCAATCCCGGTTTAATTGTGGGAGGTTCAGAAATTAATGATAATAGAGAGGCTATCGGGAAGGATAATATCATTGCTCCAAGAGTGAGTGTAACAGGAGATTTACGATTCCTGACCGAAACCCAAAAAGAAAATGCTCGTGTGAAAATGCGTGAAATAGTCTCTAAAAATTTGAATAAAACCAAAGCCGAAATTACTTTTCAAGATGGCATTCCTGCGATGGAACCAACTGCTGAGAATGAAAAAATCTTAGCCGTATTGAATCAAGTAAGTTTAGATTTAGGTTTTGGCGAAGTAAAAGCGGGCGACCCAGGCTCAAGAGGAGCAGGGGATATTTCTTACATTGCTAAATATGTGGCGTGTTTAGATGGTTTGGGAGCGTCGGGAAAAGGGGCTCATGCACCGGGGGAAACCATGAATATGAAAGAGTTTCCAAAATTAGTTCAGCGAACCGCTTTGTTATTGTATCGTTTGACCAGATAAAAATCCAATTAACCTAAAAATCCAAATGACTATTACCAGAATTTTATTCTTGCTACTTACTTCCTTTTATTTTATTCCGAATGTTGTGGCACAAAAACAAAAAATATGGTTTGATACCGACATGGCAAACGAAATGGACGATATTTTCGCCTTAACTCGTTTGTTGGTTGATGCTGATAAATATGAAATAATGGGTGTAAGTTCTGCCCATTTTGTGAATGTCGATTTGATGCTTTCGGATAAATGGAATCAATATCCAACTAAAGGAATCAATACCGTGAAATTGAGTCAGGAGGAAAATGAGAAACTTTTGCAGGCTTTTGGCATGATGAATTTGCCACACCCAATGGGAGCAGAACGTCCGATGGGACAGGCGTGGGGAGGCGATACTCCCAGACCATCAGAAATGACAAAGAAGTTGATTGAAGTGGTGCAAGCCATGCCCGAAGGCGAAAAATTGGACGTACTTTTTATCGGAGTGGCTACAAATATTGCTTCAGCTATTGCACTCGAACCTAATATTGCCAAGAAGTTACGCCTATTTTGTATGGGAATGCGATTTGATGCAAAAGAGAAAGTTTGGGATAAAAACGAATTTAATATCAGAGGAGATTTGAATGCGGTAAACTATTTATTCAATAATCCCGATATTGAGTGGTCAATTATGCCAGCTCAAACTTGTGAAGTTTTGACCTTTGACCGTGAAGATACTTATGCTCGTTTAGACTCAAAATATCCAGTGGAGAAATTGCTAAAACAACGTTGGGTGGAGTCGAACCCAGACGATAAAACCCGTATTATTTGGGATTTAGCTTTGGTTGAAGCCTATCTTTCCCCCGATTTAGCCAAAGTAAAAACCGTAAAAACACCACCCGAAAATCATCAGCATAAAGTAAATGTTTACGTGAAAATCGACAAAGAGAAAATGTTTGAGAAGTTTTGGGAAAAGGTTAAAAATTATAGAGGAAAGAGATAAGCTTAGCGATTTTCAGTTTACTTAACACTTTTTAACTAAGCCATCATACCAATCCACTCCACAAAAAGCGTTATCTTTACGTGTTATACTAAAAGTATTCTGATTCGGAAAGCATAATGTATTTCTCTTAAACAGTTATTATTTGCTTTTCACCAATCACTTTTCGCTTATATATTAATTTTTTATACATGAAATTCCTAAAAAATCTTTTTTTACTACTTATCGTATCGGTCATATTTCAGCAGTCGCTGATGGCACAAACGCCAGTAGTGCTTGATAAAATCATTGCTAAAGTTGATAATTACTATTTATTGAAATCTGAATTAGAGGCTCAATTACAGCAATATGCACAAAGTCAGCAACCTGCTCCACCTAAATGTCAATTATTAGAAAGTCTTGTGGTAGGAAAATTAATGTTAGCAAAGGCTGAAATTGACTCTGTTACAGTAGAAGATAAAAGAATTGAAGGCGAATTGACTTCTCGTATGGAGCAAATGGAACAACAATTTGGTTCAACAAAAAATATCGTTGAAGCTTATGGGAAAACCATTTCATCTTTAAAAGACGAATTGCGTTCGGCAATCAAGGAGCAATTGACGACTCGTAAAATGCAAGAGAAAATTACGGGAGAAGTAAAAGTTACACCTAAAGAAGTAAGACGTTTCTTTGAAGAAATTCCTAAAGATTCATTACCATATTTACCTTCTGAGGTTGAAGTAGGGCAAATTGTGAGAATGGCAAAAACTACTAAGGCTCAGAAAGATGAACTTTATAAAAGATTGTTAGATTATAAAAAAAGAGTTGAAAACGGAGAAAAATTTGAAGATTTAGCTAAACTGTATTCTGAAGATTTAGGCTCAGGAAAACGTGGAGGCGACCTTGGTTTTGCAAAACGTGGACAAATGGTAGCACCTTTCGAGGCGGCTGCATTGAAAATGAAACCAAATCAAATGTCTGATGTTGTAGAGTCTGAATTTGGCTATCATTTAATTAAATTGTTAGAAACTCGTGGACAAGAATATCATGCTTTGCATATTCTTCTTCGTCCTGATTATCAGAGACTTGATGTGACTGAGCCGACACGTTTCTTGGATAGTGTTCGTGTGTTAATTCAACGTGATACTTTGAAATTTGAGAAAGCAGCTAAGCAATTTTCGGAAGATAAAGCAACACAAGATGCAGGTGGAATGTTGACTGACCCACAGACTCGTTCAATCAGAATGCCATTAGACGGTTCAATGGAATCTGGTTTATATTTCACAATTGATACCATGAAAGTAGGAACGATTTCAGCACCAATGGCATATCGTACAGAAGATGGACGTTCAGCCATGAGAATTCTATATTATAAAACAAAGCACGCACCTCACTTCGCCAATTTAGAAGATGACTTCCAAAGATTATCAAATTATACTTTGAATAGAAAGAAAAATACAGCCATTGAAAAATGGTTTGCCAAAGCCAAAAATGACGTTTTCATTTATATTGTTGATGAATATAAAGAATGCAATGTCATGAAAAGTAATGAACGGTAAAGGTTTTAAATAGTTGTTAGATGTTAGGATTTAGGGATTAGTGGTTTAATATTTAGGTTATTTTTGTAGAATTAAAACATATTTTATTTTGCTAAATATATCTATTGAAAATAGATTATTCTATTAATAATAAGAGCTTTATAAAATAAATTAACTAATAACTAATCACCAATAACTAATAACTCTTTCCAGTAATTACTTTTGGCAATAATTTTGTTTAGTAATATGAAGTGTCAGGTAGCAATGCCTGACACTTTAATTTTTATATTTGTAAAGCAAAAGTTTATAGACTATCAAACCTCGATAATTTGCTTTCGTTTTAAAATATTAATGCTATTTTTCCATTATAGTAACAAGAAAAATAAGCAACTTTAAATCAAATTAACTGTGGCATTTGCTTTTGGCATTCGCTTTTCGCTTACTTTAAAATCCTAAATTAAAAAATATGGCTCAATACCAGTCAGATGTAGAAGCAGTGAATGCTTTGAAAGAATCTTATCAAAAACTCACCGCCGAAATCGGAAAAGTAGTTATCGGTCAAGAAGATACCGTTAGAATGTTGCTCACCGCTATTTTTTGTCAAGGTCATTGTTTATTAGTGGGTGTACCGGGTTTGGCAAAAACCCTCTTAATTCAGACGATTGCAGGAGCTTTGGACTTAGACTTTAATCGTATTCAGTTTACTCCTGATTTAATGCCGTCCGACATTGTTGGTTCTGAAACATTGGATAATGAGCGTAATTTCCGTTTTGTAAAAGGTCCAATCTTCGCTAATATCATTCTTGCCGATGAAATTAACCGTACTCCTCCAAAAACTCAATCTGCTTTGCTTGAGGCGATGCAAGAATATTCGGTAACGGTTGCGGGAAAGAAGTATCCTTTAGATAAACCATTTTTTGTATTGGCAACCCAAAACCCAATTGAACAAGAAGGTACATATCCGCTTCCAGAAGCACAGTTAGACCGTTTTATGTTCTTGGTGAAGTTGGATTATCCATCATATCAAGCAGAATTGGATATTGTAAAAAGCACTACTTCTGACAAAAAATATCAAGTTCAAAAACAAGTATCTGGCGAGCAAATTTTGGCTTTCCAACAATTGGTAAGACGTGTTCCTGTGGCTGATAATGTGATTGAATATGCGGTGAAATTAGTACATAAAACTCGTCCGAATACAGAATCTGCCGATGCCACAACAAATAAATACTTAGAATGGGGAGCAGGCCCAAGAGCATCTCAGAATTTAATTTTAGCAGCTAAATGTAACGCTTTATTGAATGGTAAATATTCGCCAGATATTGAAGACGTAAAAGCCGTTGCCATGGGTGTACTTCGTCATAGAATTGTTAGAAACTTCAAGGCTGAAGCTGAAGGCGTTTCTGTTGAAGATATTGTTAGAAAATTGATGTAATTCGTATTAAAATAATTTTTAAACTGAACCTCTCGAAGTTTTTCGAGAGGTTTTTTCTTTTATAGAACTTTTTGATGCCTATAATTTCTTTAGTACAAAATAAAGGAAAATAGTATTATTCTAATAATAGCTTTTTGTTGAGATTTAAGTCTATTTGTATTTTTTCCTTTTTTAAAGCAATAAAAATTTAAAATGTCAATGAAAATGTACTGCTGTTAAGTTGTTGATATACAAATATTTGTGTTTTATTCTGGATTCTTGTTTAAGAAAAGTTAATATTTTCTTAAAACTCATAACATTGAAATAACATATTTTTCAGAGATTTTTTATTATTTTGTATTAAAATTAGAATTGAACTAAAATAGTATAAAACCGTTATTAAGTATATATTCATGTTAAGAATGGTAATAATTAATTCCAATCAATAAAAATACTACTAAGTCATCCACAAATTCTCAAAATATTAAAATTTATGAAATATCAAATTCACGAAGGAAACGGCTACAAATACATCGACGAAGGAGAAGGCGAAATTTTGTTACTTCTTCATGGTTTATTCGGAGCATTGAGCAACTGGGCAGGCGTTATAGAAGGCTTTAAATCGAAATATAGAGTTATTATTCCGATGATGCCTATTTATGAAATGCCAATTCTTAAAGCTGGCTGTGAAGGACTTTGTGAATTCATAGAAGGCTTTGTAGATTGGAAAGGTTATGATGAATTAACGCTTTTAGGAAATTCTTTAGGTGGTCATGTTTCGTTGATTTATACCCTTAAAAATCCGTCTAAAGTTAAAAGATTAGTGCTTACTGGAAGTTCGGGACTTTTTGAAGACGGAATGGGTGGTTCTTATCCAAAACGTGGAAATTATGCTTATATCAAAGAGCGTGTTGAATACACTTTCTATGACCCAGCTACTGCTACCAAAGAATTAGTTGATGAAGTTTTTGATATAACCAATACAGCTTCTAAAGTAATTCGTATCATTTCAATTGCCAAATCTGCACAAAGGAACAATATGTCGAAAGAGGTTGTTAACATAAAAGTACCAACGCTTTTGGTTTGGGGACTTAATGATACAATTACTCCGCCACAAGTTGGGCATGAATTTAATCGGTTAATTGAAAACTCTGAATTACACTTTATTGATAAATGTTGTCATGCACCCATGATGGAACGCCCCGAAAGATTTAACGAAATCTTGGAAGGATGGCTCGAAAAAACACCAATTCACGCTGAAGTGATGGCGTAATAAGTGGCAAGATTTTGGGTATAAGGCAATAATACACCTATCATAATTCATTAGTTTTGAAATAATATTTATTTGGAAATTATTTGAAAATCAGTAATTTAGTGTAATAATTTGCCACTTCAAATCAACAATATGTTCGCAAAAGACTTCATTAATCCAATGTTGCCAGTTTTGAAATCTACCGATACAGTCGGAGAGGTGATGGACTGGATGGAAGAATATCGAATAGGACAACTACCCGTTGTAAATGAACAGGAATATCGAGGATTAATTAGTCACGATACCTTATTGGATGCAGACGAAGATTTACCCTTATTAGCTCTTCAACCCGAATTTGGAAACATCTCTGTTTCTGAACATCAACACCTTTTTGAAATATTATCTGTAACCCAAAAGCATGATTTGCAGGCAGTTGCAGTATTAGATGACGAACAGAAATTTTCGGGTACAATTAGCGTAAATGAATTGCTCAATCAGTTTTCAAAGAATTTAGGCACGCAAGAAATGGGTGCCGTCATTGAAATTGCGGTAGAAAATAGGAGTTATTCATTGGCTGAAATTAGCCGTTTGATAGAATCTAATGATACAAAAATTATTAGTTCTTATTATACAAGTGGCAATTCGACTGAAGATATGAAAGATGTTTTGACCTTAAAATTGAATCGTAAGGATATTACTCACGTTGTTGCTACTTTAGAAAGGTATAGCTACGATATTGTAGGTGCTTACAATTTTGATGCTATCGAAGCCCCTGACCGTGAACGATATGATATGCTCATGAGATATTTAGATATGTAAATTTGGTAACACAGACTTCAGTCTGTAAAATACTCATACAGACTGAAGTCTGTGTTACTAAAAAATATATCGCTCAAAGAATTCATAAATTCTCAACATTCGGTCAATTTTTTGACGCACATTCCCAGCTCGAGAAAGTTCATGTGTAGCTCCCGGCATACGAACATATTCAACTTCCTTTCCTAAGATTTTTAAAGATTTATACATCATTTCCGACTGAATTACGCCTGTTCGTAAGTCATTTTCTCCATGTTTAATCAACAATGGCGTTTTGATTTTGTCGATATAAGAATACGGAGATTCTCGGTCTAAAATATCCTTTGTTTTAGCCTCCCAAGGATAACCCCCAAAATAGTTTGGCGTAAGTCTCCAAGCGTTTCCTTCACCCATAAAAGTTGTCAATTCATATACGCCACGTTGTGCAAATGCCGCTTTAAAACGGTTATCATGCCCAACAATCCAAGCGGTTAAATATCCTGCATAAGAACCTCCTGTGATAACCTGACGAGCAGTATCAACCCAAGATTCTTTTGTGGCATTGGTAGCTGCTGCTAAAACATCTTCGGCAGGGCCAGTTCCCCAATCTTGATAATTGGCAAACTGAAAATCTTTACCATATCCACCCGAACCTCTTGGATTTGCATATACAACGCCATAACCTTGCGAGCAGAAATATTGAAATTCGTGCCACATTGAATTTTCTCCCGGTCCCCACATGGCGGTTGGTCCTCCGTGCATATTGAGCAATAATGGATATTTTTTGTCTGCTTCAAAATTGGCAGGTTTCATAATCCAATATTCAACATTTTGCCCTTTCGAGTTTACGTAGATATGCTTTTCTGGAAAACTTAAAGCTTTATTTTTCAAAAGATTATCGTTGTGAGAAGAAAGCTTTATAGAATTTTTCATCAATAAATCTGACGAGTATAATTCAGAAGGATTTTTTACTTCAGTTTTTGCATAGATAATTCTGTCTTTAGAAATATCAAAACTTGAAATCCCCGAATCATAATCGCTTAGTTTTTCTACTTTCTTCGTGGTAAAATCAAGTCTGTAAAGAGGAATTCCACCATTTGAATTTGCTGCAAAATAAACAAATCTTGAATCGTCCGACCACTCAAAATTGCTAACTGCACGGTCGAAAACGATTGGCGTTACATTTGTGCCATCAGCGTTAGCAATCAAGGTTTGATTAAAACCCAACCATTCTATTTTTGACATCGTGAATACCATTGACTTGCCATCTGGAGAAAGTGTTGGATTACTGTATGAAATTCCTTTTTCAGCTATTAATGTTTGCAAACCTGTACCATCTACATTCATTCGGACGATAGCCGTATTTTGTTCACGGTCAGGATGTTGAAGTGAATCCCTACCACAAACTGCGTAAATCTTTTTACTATCTGCCGACCAAGTTGCACCATTAAAAGACCAAAAACTACGGGTGATTTGTTGAGGTTTAGCTGCTTCTTTTGCATCAACTACAAAAAGTAAATTGAAACGGATTTCTGGTTCTGTACTGGCTTCTCCTTGAAAATTTAATCGACTAAAAACTTTTGCTTTTTTATCATCAACATCTTTATCCAAATAGGCTCTAATTTCTTCCAATGAACCATCTGGATTAGCTTTCACTTTTTTATCAGCTTTTAAGAAATCGTTTGTTTTAAAACCAGCTTTTTCAAATGACCAAGAAGGGAGTTTTTTGTTGGGATTCAAAACGGTGTCTTTCAATAATTCAGAAAAAGAAACATTGATTGAAAATAAAATTTTGTTTCCGTCAGGAGAATATTGCGGGTTATTTGCTCCGTATTTCAAATCTGTCAATTGAATAGCCTCGCCACCATCAAGAGGCATGATGAAAATTTGAGATTTCCCTTTTACATTTCTCGTAAAGGCAATTTGTTTGCTATCAGCACTCCAAGAAGCTCCGCCAACGCTTTCTGTTCCACGAGTTAATTGTTTAACCGACTGAAAATCAGTTACCCATAAATGACTTCGGTAATCAAAATCTAATTTGTCAGTTTCATTTACTTCATTGCTACGAAGTGCATAAACCGCTCGTTTTCCATCTGGAGAAATGGTTACATTTGTAATTTGTTTTAGCTTGGTCATGTCTGTAACCAAAACTTTTTCTTTACCCGACTGTGCTAATATTAGGTTTGAAATAAGTAAAAAAAGGAAGAATAGTTTTTTCATTGTTGATGAGTTAATATTTAAAAATGTGATTACTCAAATTTAGCCATATTTCGTTTACGTCTCACAAAATAGAAAATAGATACCCTATAAATCAGGTTTTACGTATAATGATGGGTGTTGAAATTATTTATTAAATGTTCTTTTTGTCTAAATAAATTGTTTGTTTTATTGCTATGAAATAGATAAATTATCTAAATTTTATTTATTTTACTTCGTAATTTGACTTTAAATGGTATAGTAAATAGATTTGTCATAAATAATAAAAAATATTACCTTTGTAAGCACAATCACATTAAATTATTTATGTTTTTAGATAGAATAAAGTCGAAAGAGTCAGGAATATTATTGTATGGCATAACACCTCCAAAGTCGCAAGTTGAGCCTCAAAAAGTTGTTGAAATAGCGGAGAAGACCTTAGCTCGTTTACATTCTTTGGATATTGATGCTTTAGTAGTTTATGATGTACAGGATGAATCTGCTCGTACTACTGAAGAACGACCATTCCCATTTTTGTCTGCTCATGACCCTTTTGAATTTGCTAAGAACCATCTTCATTCCCTTAATATTCCTAAAATTATTTATCGCCCTGCGAGTAAATTCACGCAAGAGGAGCTTAGTGTTTGGGTTGATGATGTGATTGCTCATGATTTTTCACCAGTATTTGTAGGCGTTCCCGCACCTGATTTTGTGCCAATCACTACTTTGCCACAAGCGTATGATGTTTGGCGTAAACACGAAGAAAAATCGGTGATTGGTGCTGTAATGATTCCAGAACGTCATGCTGTTTTGAATGATGAAGACCAACGTATTTTGGATAAAATGTCTTCAGGAGTAAGTTATTTTATCTCGCAATGTGTATTTAATGTTGATTATGCAAAACGTGTTGTTGATGATTTAGCGAAAACTTGTACGGCGAAAAATATCGAAATCCCGACCTTGATTTTTACATTGACAGCTTGTGGTTCGATAAAAACACTTCATTTTATGGAGTGGTTAGGAATTCATATTCCAGAAGATTTAAAAGAAGAATTAAGAAACTCAGAGAATATTTTAGAAAGGTCTGTTGATGTTTGTATTACTATTGCTGACGAGTTGATTAAATATTGTTCAGAAAAAAATGTTCCATTTGGCTTTAATATTGAAAGTGTTGCCATTAGAAAAGACGAAATCGAAGCGTCAATTTTTATGGTGAACAAAGTAGGAGAGATGATGAAAGAGATTGGAATCAGAAAGTAATTTACACAACAATAATGAGATATGAAAAAGGCTGTTTTCTTGATTGAAAACAGCCTTTTATTTTAGTTTTTTTCTACAAAACCGTAATTTATCATTTCGGCTTTTCGTAGCTTGTTGTATCTAATTTAGTTTTACCGTCTTTATCACGATACACTTTTATGTATGCGTGTTGTCTAAATCCGTTTTGATAAACTTCTTTAGGTTTTGTTGCTTCTATTTTTTGAGTATTATTTACCGCAGGAGAACTTGGCTGAGTAGGAGCGTTTACTTTATTTTTATCTTCAACCTTAGCAGGTTGCGATGCTACGTTTTTAGCAAATTGTTCTGGCGATTTTTGAGTAGTGTCTAATCGAATTCTTCCTTCACTATCTGTATAAACCCTAACGTATTGATGTTGACGAAAACCATTGATTTGTGTTGATGGTTGAATGACTTCATTCTCTACACTTTTCATCACTTTTTGGGTATCATTACTTGCCGTTTCAACTACTTTCGTTTCTGTTTTAGCAATGGTTGGGCGAGGTTCAAAAGTAGGATATTTTGAAGTTTGTGGAGCAACGGAATAAACTTCTTGTGGAGTTGGAGGAGTCACAATTGAAGAATCAAGACGATAACGTCCATCTCCATCTTTAATTACCCTGATATATTTATGTTGGCGAAAGCCCATTTTATCTCCTTCGGCTTGCTTCCTTTTCAAACTATCTGCAATGACAAATGCTTCTGTAACAGGTTTAGGTTGTAAGCTTTTCGCATCGGGAATAACAGAAGCATAAGACGTATCAATAGCTACTTTTGAAGTATTTTTATTACCAATTGCAATGGGTTCATATTGTGGGAAATCCCGTCTAAACTCATTTTTTGCACCTGCATAAAATGTTGAAATAGTGTATTCTGGATTATCCATTGCTAAAACTCGCATTTCTACTTCGGCTTCACCAGTACCCAAAAGCTCCAAATCTTTAGCGGCAGCAAAAGAAAGGTCAATCATCCGATTATAGGCAAAAGGACCTCTATCGTTGATTTTAACTACTGCTGTTCTGTTATTGGAAGTATTGAGAACCTCTACTATGGTATTGAAAGGTAATTCCCGATGTGCCGCTGTGTATTCTGCACGGTCGTAAGTTTCTCCACTTGAAGTGGCTCTACCATGAAATTTATCTGCGTAATAAGAAGCTCTACCATAAAATTTTTCCCCAACCTGAGCCTGTACATTAACAAAGACTAATAACGATAAAGTAATAAATAATAATGGTTTGGTGAATCTCATGCAATCATGGGTTAAATTTTAAAGGAATGTCAGTGAAAATGCAGGAAGAATTTTCCGAATAATAATCTGTAAAGATACAAAATACCATCAAGTTTACAAAACGCTTACACTTAGGTAGTTTAAGTATTTGAATTGAAGCTATTTATAAATAAAAAGAGGTTGCTTTTAGGGCAACCTCTTTTTGAAATTTACAATGATTAAGCTCTTTCGCTCATTGATACATAAGCACGTTCAGTAGCTCCTACATATACCTGACGTGGGCGACCGATTGGCTCTTTATTAGCTTTCATTTCTTTCCATTGTGCAATCCAACCTGGAAGACGACCGATAGCAAACATTACTGTAAACATATCAGTTGGAATACCTAATGCACGGTAAATAATTCCTGAGTAGAAGTCAACGTTTGGATACAATTTACGTGCTACAAAGTATTCATCACTTAATGCTGCTGCTTCTAATTCAGAAGCAATTTTCAACACTGGGTCATTGATACCTAAAGCGGCTAATACATCGTCTGCTGCTTTTTTGATGATTCTTGCACGTGGGTCAAAGTTTTTATAAACACGGTGTCCAAAGCCCATCAAGCGGAAGCCTGAATTTTTGTCTTTAGCCATTGCGATATATTTTGATGTATCTCCACCATCTTCTTTGATTGCTTCCAACATTTCAATTACTTCTTGGTTTGCACCACCATGTAATGGACCAGAAAGAGCATTGATACCTGCTGAGATTGAAGCATATAAACTTGCATGAGAAGAACCCACCAAACGAACTGTTGAAGTTGAACAGTTTTGTTCGTGGTCTGCATGAAGAATCAATAATTTATTTAATGCTGCCGAAACAACTGGATTTACTTGGTATGGTGCTACTGGTAAAGCAAACATCATGTTCAAGAAATTTGAACAGTAGTCCAAAGAGTTGTTAGGGTAATTTACTGGATGTCCTTGTGATTTCTTGTAAGACCAAGTTGCCATTGATGGCATTTTAGCCATTAAACGAATAATATTCAATTCGTCAGAACCTGATTTATCACCTGTATAGAATGCCGACATAGCACAAACCATTGCAGACAATACGCCCATTGGGTGAGCATTAACAGGGAATCCTTCAAATATCTTACGCATATCCTCATTTACGATGGTGTGCATTTTGATAGAATTCTCGAACTCAGCATATTGTGCAGTAGTTGGTAATTCGCCGTAAATCAAAAGATAGGCAACTTCTAAGAAAGAAGCTTTCTCAGCTAATTCTTCAATTGAATAACCTCTGTAACGAAGAATTCCTAATTCTCCATCTAAAAAGGTAATAGCACTTTTTGTTGCTCCTGTATTTTTGTAACCTGAGTCAATTGTTATGTGACCAGTTTCATCACGAAGTTTAGCAATATCAATTGCCTTTTCATCTTCACTTCCTGTTATTACGGGAAATTGATACTTTTTGTCGCCTAACGATAATTCTGCAAATTCTGACATGACCTATATATTATTGGGCTTTATCTTTAAAAAATATGTTTTTATTTTGTTGATACGAAATTAAGAGAAAAAACGTCTTTTTGATGCTCTTATGTTTTTTTCTTAGCAAAATTAATATAGTTATTGAAAATATACCATTTTTGGATATTAACACTTACCTTTTATTAAATCTTAATGCAAGATAAACACGAAAATTTAAAGGATTGTTACCTTTGTCGATAAATGTAATCGAATTCTAATATTGTGTGATAAAAAAATACCATAATGCTCAACAAATATAAAAATACAGTAACAGAACGTTTCCTTAAATATGTTCAAATAGATACACAGTCTGACCCCTATTCTGACGCTCAACCTTCTACTGAAAAGCAGAAAAATTTGAGTAATGTTTTGGTCGCTGAATTATTAGAAATGGGAATAACAGATGCTCATTTAGATGATTCTGGCTATGTTTATGCCACTATTCCAAGCAATTCAGATAAAAATGTGCCTGTCATTTGCTTTTGCTCACACGTGGATACTTCTCCAGACTGTTCTGGAGAAAATGTAAAACCTATCATTCATTCAAATTATCAAGGTCAAGATATAGTTTTACCTGATGATAATTCGCAAATTATCAAACTTACTGACCACCCAGATTTAGCTCACCAATTTGGGAATGACTTAATCACGGCAAGTGGTACAACGCTTTTGGGTGCGGATAATAAAGCGGGCGTTGCCGAAATTATGGATGCGGCTTATTATTTAATCAATAATCCAGAAGTGAAACACGGAACAATTAAAATTTTGTTTACGCCCGACGAAGAAATAGGAAGAGGAACAGCAGCGGTTGATTTACAAAAATTGGGGGCAGATTTTGGCTATACCATTGATGGTGAAACATTGGGTTCATTAGAAGATGAAACCTTTTCGGCTGATGGTGTTAGAATTTCTATTACAGGAGTGAGTCAACATCCTGGATTTGCTAAAGGTAGAATGGAAAGTGCTTTAAAGATTGCTTCTGAAATTGTTGCAAAACTTCCCAAAGAAACTTTATCTCCCGAAACAACCGAAGGCAAAGAAGGCTTTATTCATCCTACCAATATTTTAGGTGCGGTAGAATCGGCTACTATTGATTTTATTATTAGAGATTTCACCGTTGAAAAATTACACGCTCATGAAGCCGTTTTAAAGGCTATTTTAGATGATGTTTTAAATGCTTATCCTAATTCTAAAGCGACCTTTGAAGTTACTGAGCAGTATCGAAATATGAAGGAAATTTTGGATAAATATCCTCATGTAACTGAATATGCAATGGAGGCAATTACAAGAAGTGGCATTGAAGCCAAATGTATGAGTATTAGAGGCGGAACTGACGGTTCTCGTTTATCCTTTATGGGTTTACCCTGCCCAAATATATTTGCAGGTGAACACGCTTTTCACGGTAAGCACGAATGGGTAACTATACAAGATATGGAGAAGGCAGTGGAGACAATTGTAAATCTTTGCATGGTTTGGGAAGAGAAAAGTTAGTCGAATACTTTCCCAAAACAATAATAGCCAACCTGTACAAGTTGGCTATTATTGTTTTAATCTAAAATACGATTAACTTCTTCTTGATTGATTTGTACTGGATATTTAGATTTTAGTTGGTTAATCCAATTATCGAACAATACTTTTTGATAATCTTTCATTACTTGTCCACGTGCTTCTCTGAATGTTTTTGCTCTTGGCTCTTCAACTTTTAAAATGTTTAACCAAACTTGTCTGCCTTTATTCTCAGAAGTGCTTTCTCCTACAACCCAATTGACATTATCTAAATATTCATTTTCTCCTTTTTTGAAGTAACGTTCTTCAGCAGTTAAACTTCCCGGTTTTAAAGCATTGAAGCGTTTTACTACATCTTCCATTGAATTTGAGAAAAATTTCACACCTGCTCTCATATTTTTACTGCGGTCAGTTTTAGAAACAGGTTTATATTTTCCATCATCTTTCTCGATAATTCTCATTGGAGAAATGCCTTTATTGATAAGATAGTTGACTATTTTTCTGGCTCTTTGTGCTGAAATACTTTCTGATTCTTCTGGGTCTGAATTGCCTGTAACTTCAACGGTAAACTCTCTATTTTTAGTCAAAATCACTACTAAATCATAAAGCATTTTTTGTACATCACTTGAAAAATCTGATTTCTCTTTTTCAAAAGAAATATCAGGAAAACGACGATTCAATGGATAAGGAGCTTTTGCTAAAACGCCCTTTGCTTGCTCCATTGTCTCTTTACGGTCGGTTGTGACAAGTTTCGCTAAAACACGATTCGTATATTGATAATTTTGAGCATTTTGGTTGAAATATCTAACCTGTGCTAAAGAGTCCAAAGATTTTTCGAGGACATTGTCATTGAGAATCTCTTTTTGCAAAATTCCATCTCTAAAATCTTGAATCTCTGCTCTAAATTCTGGATACTTAATTTCAAGGTTACTTTCTTCATAACGAAGAATTTTATCTTCTACAAAAAGGTTATACCAGTCTTTTTCTGATTTGTCGTTCAATGCTCCAATTTTAGCCAATTGGCGTTGGAGTTTGGTTACAAAACTATAAAACTCACGAACAGTAGAGGGCGACTGATTAATTGTAAAAATTGCTTTTGCTAAGTAATCTTCGTTGCCAACTCTGTCTTTATAAAAATTATCAAAAGCTTCTTGTTTTACGGAAATAGATTCTTGAAAATTATTATCTTTTTTCAATTTTCTAACTAAATTACCTTTGATAATTGTTCCTCTTGAAGCATCTGCTGTTATTTTCTCACGGATAAATTGAGCTAATTCTTCAAACTTTAAAAGAGATTTTTTTTCTACCAATCTGAAAATATGCCAACCCAATGAAGTTTGAATAGGAGCAGTGTATTCACCTTTTTCTTTCAGTGCGAAAACAGCCTCAGCCATTTTATCATCAATTAAAGTACCTGCTTCGTACCAACGATTCAAAACACCGCCTTTATCTTTGGTTTTAGGGTCGGTAGAAAAAACTCTACAAACTCCTTCAAACGGTTCATTCTTTTTTAGATAGTTGTACGCCTCGTCTATTTTTTGTTTGGCAGCAGCGGCAACTTCGGCACTCGCATTTGCAGGAACGCTAACTAAAATATGAGCTAATTTTACTTTCCCTTTTGATGAACGCTTTTCTAAAACTTTAATTAAATGAAAACCTTTATCGGTACGGAAAGGTAACGAAATTTCTCCTTTTGGGGTGTTATAAGCCGCAGATTCAAAAGCATAATGATTTTCTAAAACGGCGATGAAACCCATGTCTCCACCTTTTTCAGCAGTTTTAATGTCTTGAGAGTAATTCTTTGCGATTTGGTCGAATGGCTCACCCTTTAAAATTCTAAGTCTTAAAGTTCTAATATCATCATAAGCCGCCATTGTATCTGCTGGACTGGCATTATTGGGTAAAGGAATAAAAACCTGAGCCACTTTTACTTCTTCACGCATACGCTCGTAGGTTTCTTGAATCAATTTTTCAAGAACATTTTTATCCACTAAATATGGAGCTGCTAATTCTTTTCGATACCCAGAAATTTCCTCACGAAAGGCTTTCGTAGTGTCTTTTCCCATGCGTTGAGCAGCATAAACCATCAATTTGTAATGGATATAATTATCCAAAAATTCTTTGGCATTATCTTTTTTTACGCTATCACTCTGAAGTAATTTGCGATAAGTCTGTGAGAATTCGGCAGGTGTTATAATACGATTGCCAATTTTAATAGCAGAAGTTTCTGTTTGGGCATTTACAGCAATTGTACTGAAAAAAAAGCAAGTAGTTAGTATATATAATAATCTAAGAGTATAAGTCATATTTTCTAATTCTTAATGTCTGAAAGGGCGGATTCCAAACGTATTATTCTATCAGAAACTCTTTCGCACAAAACTTTCTTTCACATTATTCTGATATGATTTTTAACTATTTAGTGTGCTAATTTATTGTATTGGGGTCGCAAAAATACAAATAATTATTCAGACAGACTATGTTAGTCGTAGAAAATCGGTAAATGCCAATAGATGTTACTATTTAGCTTTAATCATTAGATTTCTTTTCTCTAACCTTTAATTCGTAGGTTAATTCATAATGAAACTTATTTTTAAAGTGTTCTCCTTCAAAAGTAAGCTTGACAGGAAAGACTTTTTGTTTCTCTGAAAGTGCCTTTACGCTGAGGTCAAAAGTATTTTGTCCGAGCAAATCATCTTGGTCAAAATGTTCTACTGCTTTTAACCCAATTCCCGCCGCTTGAAGACTTGCAAAAACTATCGCCAAAGGTGTTTCATATTCTCCTAAAGCAATAAAAAGAGTCGGTATTTTTCCCAAATTCCCAAATTCATTTATCTTTTTGACAGTATTTTGAGCTTTTTTATAATCCTCAATTTCTGTTAAAATAACTGATGTCAAGACTTTTCCTTTTGCAGGAATTTGTAATTCAATAGTTTTAAACCTTTCTTCCAAAGCAATTTGCCCTTTTTTCATGCTTTCAACGCCCCAAGAACCATTGGCTACTTGAACAACTTTATTGTTTTCATCAACAGCCGTTAGTGAATAAGTAAGCGTGACTTCATCTGCAAAAGTCAAATCTTCCTCTAAATCAATAGCTTTTAAAGATTTTACTTGAAAAACTAAAGATTTAGCGGTTGATAAATCTTGCTTTTGAGCTTGATTTGACGATATGTTTTTGGTGCTTTTGCAGGAAGAGAAAAACATGGTAATACTTACTATAAAAATAAGTACAACAAATGGACTGCTTAGAAAACTTTTCTTTATCATAAGATTTATGGATTATCTATTCTCTGAATTATACACTCGGTTCTTGTTGCGACAGACAGTGAAAACTTCCTTGTCCCCAAATAATATCAGTAGCTTCTAAACCAATGACAGGACGGTCTTTGAAGCATTGAGAAAGAATATCCAAAGCAACATCATCATTTTTACATTGATACGTAGGTACAATTACGCCTGCATTGCAAATCAAGAAATTGGCATAAGACCCCGGTGTTCTGAAATCATCAATTACCACAGGGGCAGGCATTGGTAATTCAATGACATTCAATTGTTTGCCATTCAATAAACGCATTTGCTTCATGAGTTGTAAGTTTTCATTCAGCACCTCATAATTTTCATCGTTTTTATTGTACTCAACCGCAGCCACGACGGTATCTTCATTCACAAAACGAGCCGTATCATCAATGTGTCCATCAGTATCATCACCCACAATACCATCATTCACCCACAAAACCTGCTCAACACCGTAGTAATTACAAACGTATTCTTCAATTTGAGATTGTGACAAATGTGGGTTTCTATTTGGATTCAACAAACACGAACGACTTGTTAGCACACTGCCTGCTCCATTAAAATCGACCGAACCGCCTTCCATGATGATATTGGGCGTAACGTATTCTAATCCTCGATATTTTGCAATTTGAACTGGTAAATTATCATCATCACCAAATGGAGGATATTTTCCACCCCAAGCATTATAACCCCAATTGACAATCATTCGTTGTTTTGTCTCTGGGTTAATCAAAAATGCAGGGCCGTGGTCACGACACCATGCGTCATTGGTTGGGTTAATTAAAATCTCAATCTGATTTGCGTCGATAGAATAACGGTCTAATTCTTCCAAAATAAATGTCTTCAATTTTTCGTCGTTCACATTTAAGCCAACCTTTTCACCTTTAGAAATTGCTTTGATAAACTGAAAATATTGCGGATACATCTTTGCCAATTTATCACCTTGCCAAGAATGGTCGTTGTGAGGGAAAGTCAGCCAAGTTGCTACATGATTATGCCATTCGGCAGGAAAGAAAAAACCTTGTTGTTTAGGAGTCATGATATTTTGATGAAAATTAAATATTTTTACTTGCCTTAAGTATTTTTAAGAATTAGTTTGCTGTTGACCAATTATGGTGGAATATCTTGATTAATAGCGAGTTCCAACACTAACGCCCAACAACTAAAGCCTAATCCCTATTTAGAAGTCTATTTTGCCACGATTAGCCTTTTTCTCAGCCATCTTCTTTTTACTTTTAAGGCGTTCTGCAATCATTGCAGCAGTTGGAGTTACTTTGAGTCTTTTTTTAGGAATAGTTAAAGCTTTAACCAATGATTCTTTAAACTTTTTAATCACAACTGCTTTATTTCTGAGTTGAGTTCGTTCTTCTTGAGAAACGATAATTAACTCCCCTTCAGAATTAATTTGATTTTTAAGTTTTTCTTGAATTAATAGCTTTTGACTTTCATCTAAAAGTTGGGAGCTTAGAACATTAAAACGTAATTCCATTTTTGTAGAAACCTTATTTACATTTTGTCCACCAGCTCCGCCACTACGAGAAGCTTGGAATTGCCACTCAGTAGAGAAATCTTGTTTAAGTAATTCTGGTAAAGTCATAATTTTTAACGAATAGTTGTTGGCTGATAAAATATTTATACAAAGTTAGACTGCTAAATTATACTTTTAAGCATCTGGAAGGTATTTAAAAACACTTTAAACATCTATTTTCATAAATTTTCAATTAAAATCGGTTAATAATTGATACAAAATTTGGAGTGAGCAGTAAATGATGAAAAAAAGTTAAAAAAACTTTCAAGGTTAAGTTTTTGAAAATCAAAAGTTTACAAATTATTTTCATTTTTTTTGAAATTTTCTTTCAAAAAGACTTGCACAGGAATAAAAATCGCCCTAATTTTGCATCACGAAAAACGAACAACGCTTCTGAAATAAAGAAACAAAAAGTAAGTTAATCGTTGAAAAAAGCCTTCTTAGCTCAGCTGGTAGAGCAACTGACTTGTAATCAGTAGGTCATTGGTTCGATCCCGATAGAAGGCTCTCAAAACACTTCAAGCATGGCGTTTGAAGTGTTTTTTTTTTGACCTTATTTTAAGGTACTAAAAACAAAAGTCCCTCCAAAATACTTTGAAGGGACTTTTGTTTTTAATCGTCTATCGACTGATAAATTATTTGTCGGAATAAGTTATTTAAATTATCTCCTTTGGTTTGTTGCGTTTGCTTCATGATAACGCCAATGATTTTTTCTTTGGGGTCGCCGAAGTAGTTGGTGTTGAAATAACCGCCCCAAGTAAATGAGCCTTCGCTACCAATTCCGCCTTTGTCTTCACCGCTGGCTTTGAGAACGCTATATGCTAAACCAAAGAAATTATCTCCGTTTTCTCCACTGAAAAGTATTCCTGTTTGGTTAGAAAGTATAGCATCAATGGTAGTTCTGCTCAAAAATCTTTTACCGCCCAATTCTCCGCCGTTCAAATACATTTGTAAGAATGTTGCGTAATCTTTTGCCGTACTTGAAAGTCCTGCCCCGCCAGAGAAAAACGTTTTAGCTCCCTTTATTGGATATTCTGGGTCGTAGAAAGTGGTTGGGTATTTCTCCCAATTTCCGTCTTTGTCGGGTCTTTGCACGGATACTAAACGGCTTGCCTTTGCATCGGGTAAATAAAAGTATGTATCATTCATATTTAATGGGTCTAAGATTCTTTTTCTTAAAAACTCATCAAATGGCATTCCTGAAACTACTTCGATAAAATAGCCCAATACGTCTAATCCTTCACAATAGGTGTATTTTTCACCGGGATTATGGTGTAAAGGTAGTTTGGCTAATTTCTTGACACTTTCTCCAATTTTGATTGACTCGGTTGTAAATAAATCGGTAATTCCTGCCTTTTTATACATGGCTTTAAAGCGTTCGTCTGAATCGATTGCTCCGTAACCTAAACCTGAAGTATGGCTCAATAAATGACGAATCGTAATTTCCTTTTTAGCTGGTTCTGTTGTGTAACTGCTATCTTTAAAGGTAAAACTTTTCACTAAAGTTGGATTCTTAAATTCTGGAATGTATTTAGAAATGGGGTCATCTAACTGAAATTTTCCTTCTTCCCAAAGCATCATGACTGCCGTTGAGGTAATGGCTTTCGTCATGGAAGCAATTCTGAAAATATCGTCTCGTTTCAAGGCTCTATTGCTCTGATTGTCAGCCATTCCAAAGGCTTTGTGATAAACAATTTTACCGTTTTTTACAACGATTGCCGCTACGCCTGGCACTTCTTTATTGTTGATAGCATTTTGGAAAATATTATCCATTCGTGCCATTCGCTCGCTTGATAAGCCTACGCTTTCGGGCGTGCCATCGGTAATTGTAGGGGAGTTTTTAGCGGATTTAGTTTGTGAGAAACCACCAATAGAAATAAGCAGAAAAAGAATAGTAAGTATATTTTTCATGTTTTTGGTTTTGAAATAATATAAAAAAATGAAATTAAACCTTTCATGATAAAAAACAAAAATGCCAGTCAACAAAATTGACTGGCAGACTCCTATTTGCTTGAGAATCAAAATCAATCAGGTAAAAAAGTAAAATCTACAAAACCAGCCATATAGTTTGTAGGCTCGGTAGTTGGATATTTAGGGGCAGCTCCTAAAGCACTACTGATGTAACCATAGGCTAAAAATACGACGTTGCCTTTTACAATTGGAAATGAGAAATTACTACCTGTTTTAGGATAGACAATATTCCAATTATTAGATAAATAAGTAATGTAATATTGTTTGTTGGCAGTTAATGCAAGAGGAGTAATGTCTCCCCAAGCTTGGTCATTAGCAATGGTTACTTCTAAGGTTTTTTGGCTTACGATGCTTTTTGTGGCTACGTCCCAAATAACAACTCTGTACGAACCCGGAGTAGGTGTTTTTACGCCTAATCGGGTAATTTTTCCTGCTTTTGACACTTGAAACCTCTGTCCGTATTCATAGTAAGTTGAATTAATGGTTTTTGCACCAAACTTTACTGTACTATCTGCGAAAAAACTTGCTAATGGCGTTTCTGCTGGTGTGGTGGTTTCCTCTTTTTTACAAGCACTTGCTAATAAAATGAGGGTGAAAAAGAAAATTGATAAGTTTTTCATGGTAAGTTATTTTTTAATTGTTAATTATTGAGTGTTTAAATACTCGCTCTTTTCAAGAGTTCTGATGCAAAATTGTTGTACTGTTTTCAAAAATGGAGCGATAATTGAGTTAATGGTAAAACTTATGAGTAAGCGGTATTTTCTATCTTTATTTTGTTGTTTTAGTCGAGAAAAAATGAATGTAGAGTAACAAATGCTAATATTTTAGTAGAAAAAACGTTTATGAAAACAGGAGAAAATTTACCCTAACTAATATTTCCATTACTTTTGTTAAATAGAATCTGCTTAGACTTTTATCATGGTAGATTTATAAAACAAACCCAATCAATGAAATTAAAGTCGCTTTTATTTTTTGTACTGTTGATAATAGGAAGTCAAGCTTTGACGGGCTGTATTTGGGCAAGGCGTTGTCCTGAAAAAACGTGTAGAGTTGCCAATGAGCATAAACATGAAAATGGCGTTTATCGTCCAAGAGCAGCTTTTTCGTGGGTGACAACAAAGAAACACTGGCCTTGGAGTCGTTTGGGAGGAGGAAAGAAATTTAACGGGAAAAAAGATAAAAAATCAGGAAAAACGAAGTTTAAATATTTACTTCCTGGGGAGAAGTTGTAATTGGTTACTGGTTGATTGGTTACTGGTTGATTGGTAATTGGTTGATTGGTTATTGATTGATTAGTCCAAAATAGAAAAATATTAAAAAAGTCCCAATTGGAACTAATAATTCCAACTGGGACTTTTTTACACCTAACACCTAACACCTAACACCTAACACCTAACACCTAACACCTAACACCTAATTCCCTCCATTTTTAACACGTCCTTTTTCTGCTTCTAAGCCTGTTTGACGTTGGCGAGATGCTTGAACTTTGTTATTTCCGAAACGATAAGTGAATGTTAAGCGAGCTACACGACTTTCCCATTTGTTAGCAATTTGTACGTCGATGTCATTGAAGGCAAAGCTTCCACGGAAACTATTTGACCAAAATACGTCGTTTACATTCAATTTTAAGGTTGCTTTATCTTTTAAGAATTTCTTTTGAACCCCGAAAGAAACTGCTCCCATTGGTTTTCCAATCAATTGTGCTTCAACGAATGGAGATTGATACCAACCACTCAACTCAATTGAAAATTTCTTTGGCAACGTAAATTGATGCGTCATATTGGCTTGATACGTTGTGGCTCTGGCATCTAAAGGTTGAAAAATTGTTGTTGCCACGCCATCTGCTCCGACTGTTGTTTTAGGAATATCTCCTACATAATGATTGTTGTACAAATTGAAATAAGTATTGCTAAACCACCATTTTGTAATTGGCACTGGCACAGAGAATGAAATGCCGAAATTATCTACATAACCAATGTTGAATTTTGTAACATTCGTCAATTTAAGAGCATTATTTTGTTCCAAAATCTGCGTCATTACACCATTGGTACGGCTATAATTGATAGTTGTCGTGATGGCGTCCATGAAAGTATGCGACATTTCGATGGCATCTGTGTATTGTGGTTGTAATAATTCGTTGCCTTTTTCAAAAGTATATGGGTCGAGGAAGAATAAAAATGGGTTCAAATCTTCATAACTCGGACGGTCAATTCTACGGCTATACGACAAGCCTAATTGATGTTTTGCTGACAATTTTTCACGTAAATAAATACTTGGGAATAAGTTTGTGTAATTACGATTTAGTAATTCTTTGCCCTGTAAAGTTCCTTGTCCGTTGGTGTTTTCAACTCTTAATCCTAATTGTACACTCAATTTTTTGAATTGCTGAGAGTAATTTACATATCCTGCATTGATATTTTCTTTGTATAAAAATCCACGAGTACGAGTTGGGTCAAGCACACGATTATTATTGTCGCCTACCAAAAACTCAAATCGCATATCATTATTAGAGTTTACATAACTTGATTTTACGCCTGCTTCAAATTTTGCCTTTTTATTAATTGGAAATACCAAATCCGCTTTTAACGAATAAATATCAATTTTTGAAGCTGTCAATCCATCTTCATTACGTGTCTGGCGGAGGATATTATTAATGTCGTATTTTGAAGTACGATATTTCATATTATTGTCAGAATCATAGCGAGCATAATCGGCATCCATTGTCCATTCTTTACCTGTTGAGTCAATGATATGTTTGAAATTGACATTGGTTGAATAATTCCCCCAATTATTATTAATATCTCCTTTGGTAATTGAAGTAGAGTCCATCATTCCTAAAGAATTTTTGATAATTGCTTGGTTATCAAGCAATTCTTTCCAATTTCCATTCATACCATTGAATAAAACACCGATAGTATTTTTAGAGTCGATGAAATAATCTGCTCCAACTTTATAAGAAAATGAGCTATTTTGACGGTCAGAATTGGCAATTTGGTCGAATCCTGAAAGCGTTTTCCCATTCTCTACAAACTTGCGTTTAATGTCATTGATTTGAAAACTTTTGCGGTTATTTCCAGAGAAATTTCCGAATACATTTACTTTTCCTTGACGATAATTAAGATTTAAGCTCGCATTTTCTTTTGGTAAAGATTGATAAAAACCATAACCCAATCCCAACGTTGCCGAACCGTTTAAACCCATGTTTTGGTTCTTTTTCATCTTAATGTTTATTACGCCTGCATTACCTGCTGCATCATATTTTGCAGGTGGATTAGTCATTAATTCGATTTTATCCACTTGGCTCGACTGCATATTTCTGAGCAAATTAGCTAAGTCCGATGCTGACATATACGTTGGTTTTCCGTCCATCATTACCATCACATTTTGCTTGCCTTTCAAGGAAATATTACCATCTTTATCAACCGTTACGCCCGGTGATTTTTCCAAAACTTCCAATGCCGTACTTCCCGCTGAAACGATAGAGTTTTCAACATTGACAACCGTTTTATCAATTTGTTGTTCGATAAAAGGTTTTTTTGCAACTACTTGAACCTCAGATAATTGCTTGGAATCTTCTTGCATAACAAGATTTGATAATTTTACTGTGCCATTTTCCGAATTTATCGTAAATTTTGGCGTATAGAATTTCTTGTATCCTAACTGCGAAATATTCACGATATAATCTCCGTAAGTAATTTTTTCAAATTCAAATGAACCGCTTTGGTCAGATAATGCTCCTTTTACCAAGGTAGAATCTTTTGCTTTTAATAAAGTAACATTAGCAAATTCCACGATTTTGTTTTTGTCATCAGTAATTTGTCCACTGATTTTTCCCTGTGCATTAGTTTTAAAACTGTTGAGGCTTATGAGGGCGATTAGAAAGTAAAATAAAGTTTTCATAAAGAGTTTGTATTGATTTTGTAAGCGAAAAGCGATTTGCGAAAAGCGAAGAATCTCGACTTCATGTTGAAATAAATAATCGACGCTGTATTCGTTTTACCACATTTTACACTCAATTTTGAAAATGATAGATTAAGAGAAATATCTTCAATAATGTTGAATCAAAATTATATATTAAACATACTACCTTGCATAACAAACTACCTGATTGGTTTCCTCAAAGGATGAATGGTTGAGAATTCTCGTAAAGTATTTTGTTTAGTTTTGGAAGAGTGGATTTTGTAGATGAGATGCAGGTACTGAGAAAAAGGTTGCAGAAGGACATAAAAAAACTTTCATTTTTGAGGAATGACAGTTTTTGTGATGAAGATAGTAAATCAATATAAGATTATATAATGGTAGATTATAAGTATCACTTATTCGCTATCTTTACATTTTTAATTTGTAATAAAAATAAATTATATGGATTTTTTAATTGGAGAAATTAAAAATACAGGACAAGTTTCATCTTTTCTTGATAAGATTATCTTTGGACAAAATGGCTACGAACAATGTCTAAACAAAATTGATAGAAAGAAAAATGGTGTTTTTTTTACAAACTCGATTAATACAGTCGAAAATTTATTAGATATTGTTTTAATTGATTCAGGAATTTTTGGTAGAAGAATACTTGAGCCTTCCTGTGGTCAAGGAATTTTTATTTTAAAATTGCTCTCGGATATTTATTTAAAATTTCCCGACTCATTATTAATTTCAAATTTTATATCAAATAATATTTTCTTTGTTGATGTTCAAGAAGAAATGGTTGAAAAAACCAAAAGTAATATACAGAAATTATATACGTTTCTTTTTGATGAAAATTTTCAAGGTTCATTTAACGGAATAACTTGGGATTTTACGGATAAAGTTTCTTCTGGATTAACGCTGTTTGATGAGGTTAAAACCACTCCTTTTTCTAATTTATACAATTCGTTTGATTATATAATTGGTAATCCTCCTTATGTTACATTATATGGAAGAAGAGATAAAAAGGAAAGCGAGGAACAAAGAATAAATTACTTAAATAATTATCATCAGTTTCCAAGTTCTGTAAAAAATGGGAAACTTAATCTTGTAATGTTGTTTATAGAACATTCGCTTGATTTTTTGAAAGAAAATGGTATGTTGAGTTTTATTATTGATGTTTCTTTTTTTGAAACAGCTTATGAGTTTACAAGAAAATATTTGTTAGAAAATACAACTATTGATGAATTGCAGGTGAACATTAAAGATTTTGATGTTGCGAGTGGTCAAGTAATTATAAAACTTTCAAAAACTAAAACTGTAAATCATAAAGTACAAATTATTGACCATAAAACTGAAAATCGTTATTTAGTTAAACAAAACATTTGGTATAATAAAAATGATGAATATAAATTCAGATACAATGGTTGCTCAATTTCAAAGCAAATTTTAGACAAAGTAGAAGCCAAAAAAGATAAAACCATACTGCAATTATATCCAAATAAAAATCTCCGTACTTGCGTGATGCTTTTGGATATGGAAGATAAATTTACTTTTACCAATAAAGAAAGTAGAGAAGAGAATTTTTTATACCCATATTATCAAGGTTCTAAAGCACTTTCTGAAAAGTATGGCAAACTGGATTTTAAAAAATATTTTTACTATGACAAATCGTTACAAGATTCAATTAATGATGAATTGAAAATTGAACTTGAAAAACAAGGTGTTAAGAATAAAAAAAGATTAGGATTGGGCGAAACGATTATTTATGATAATCCAAAATTGTTTATTAGACAGTCGGCAAAAGAAATAATTGCTACAATAGATTTAGGCAAAAGTTCTGCAAATAATAGTCTTTACGTTTTTTCATTAAGAAATAATTCTGCAGAAACAATTGAATTTTTATATTTTCTATGTGGTTTTTTGAATACAGATTTTGTGACTTATTACGCTCAACAAATGAATATAATAAGGTTTTCACAAGGTAAACAACCGCAAATAAAAATTGGTGACTTAGGAACTATTTATGTTCCTAATGATATTAAATTACAAAATGAAATTTCTAAATTGTGTAAAGAAGTTTACACCGATTTTGATTCAAAAGATACTGTAAAAACACAAATAGATAATTTAGTTTATTCTTATTATGACTTGTCCGATTTTGAAATTTCAACTATTAAAAAAAGTATTAAAGATTTTTGATACTTTCTTCTTGTGATTTATTAAGTTCTTTAAGCTGTTCCAAGGATAAGTCTTTTTTGAAATTACCTTGTCTTAAGTTTTCTAATTCTTCAGTTGCCTTTTTCAGTTTTCTTTCGTTAGATTCTATTTTCTTTTGAAGTAAAAACTCTAAAAATTCTTCTCGAGTTCTGTACATTGGTTCTGCAAAACCATTGACTTGCATTTGGTTTGCAGGTGTTATTCTCATTGTACTACTAACATCTTTAAGGAAATATGATTTTACAAATATTTCATTATTCTTTACAAAATCTAACCCTGTTTCATTTCCTTTGTAATAGACAAGAATGTAAACCAAATAAAAATAGCCACTATTCATCAATGTCAATACTTTGTCTGGTGTACCGCTATCAGGATTGGTGTCGTCATTGTCAATATTTATGGCTTTAAAATCAATCCAAAGTAATTCTCTATGGTTGTTGATTTCAAAAAATGTTTGAACATCAAAAGGATTTTTAGTTTTCCCTTCTGGTGAAGCCAACGATTCTTTAAAATATTGATGGTTTTGAGTAAATTCTACAAACCTATTTTCAAGAAATTTGCTAATTCCATCTCCAACTCGTTCACCTTTCTTAACAGCAATATTCAATTTAGGATTTGTATTGATTATGTTTCCTAAAAGTTCATTTAATTGAGTTGTAATAAGTGTTTCGTATGCTTGAATATCCATATTTATTGAAATAAGTCTGAGTTGAAAAAATGATAAACAGACATATCAAAGGCTTTTGCAATTTTCTCAATATTCACAATTGAAACATTTCTTTTTCCTTGTTCAATACTTGCAATATAGGTTCTGTCAAGTTCACATAAGAATGAGAATTTTTCTTGACTAAGACCTTTTTCGTTTCTAAGTTCTTTAAGTCGTATCCCTATTTTGCTTCTGATGTCCATGTTTACAAAGTTCTATCTTTGTAGTTTATGAAACAACGGACTATAAGTATAGTATCTCATACCAATCCCGCTATTATTCTCAAACCATTTAAGGTTAATAATTTGTCAACTTCGTCAAAATCATCACGCAGAGGCGTTAAAATAGATGAAAGTCCGCCTGTGGCTAAAACCAAACAATCTTGTCCTACTTCGTTTTTGATTTGCTTTATCATTTCACGAACCATTCCTACGTAACCCCACAAAACCCCCGCTTGTATGGCATGAACGGTATTTTTACCAATGGCAGAATCTGGCATGACCAAAGGAACTTCGGGCAATTGAGCCGTATTTGAGAAAAGAGATTTTACGGCAGTTTTCAAACCTGGGGCAATGGAAACGCCCATTATTTTGCCTTCTCCAGAAATTACGGTGAAAGTCAAAGCCGTTCCAAAATCCACAATCATACACGTGCGTTTGTGCGTATAATAGGCATAAGTGGCATTGCAGACCAAATCTGTCCCGATTTCGTAAGGACTCAAAATTTCCATTTTTAGTTTGTCGTACATTTCTACGCCAACCATAATGGGGTCAAGTGCAAACATTTCTTGCACCATTTCCTTCAGTACAATTTTTTGGTCAGGAACAACGCAACTAATAATGGCTTTATCAATATCGCTGATTTTGAGGTTGTTTTCTAAAAAACGCATTCGCAATTGAGCCTCATAATCGCTTGCTCGATTGGAATAAGATGACGAAATACGAAATTGATGAATCCATGAATCATTTTCATAAATTCCAAAAACAATATCTGTATTGCCGATGTCAATGGCTAAAAGCATAATTTTTCAGTTATCAGGTTATCAGTAAGCAGGTATCAGTTATCAGTTATCAGTAAACAGTTATCAGTAAGTAGTGAACAGTTATCAGTAAGCAGTTATCAGTTTATCAGTGAATACTAAACAGTTATCAGTGTATTTTAGGTATTCTGATTATAAGTAAGCGGTAATTTATTAGATAGTCTCTGTAGATTTTCTAAAAACTCGTAATTGATAACTGTTTACTGATAACTGCTTACTGATAAACTGCTAACTGTTAACTGTTAAATGTTCACTGTTAACTGTCTAAGTTCTTCCGCCAATTTTTCTGGCGTGGTGAAATGGATTGCTTTTAGTCCAACGGCTTCTGAGCCAACCACATTTTTATAATTATCATCAATAAAAACAGCTTTGTGTCTGTCAATATCGTAGCGTTCTAAAATTGCCTCATAAATTTCGGGTTGAGGTTTTAATAAAAATTCTTCTCCCGAAACTAAAATGCCTTCAAACCAATGTAAAAACTGAAAACGTTCCATAGATTTTGCAATTGGAAATGTTTCTGCCGACCAATTGGTAAGAGCATAAACTCTATAATCAGGTGAATCAATTAAACTTTTCAGGATTTCAACCGTTCCATGATTGGCATCTCCCAACATTTCAACCCAACGTCCATAATACGCACGAATTTCATTTTCCCATGCTGGAAACAAGGCAATTCTCTCTTCAGTAGCTTGTGCAATTGGCGTTCCTGCATCTTGTTGTTCATTCCAGTGCATTGTACAAATATTATCGAAAAACTCTTTCCGACGTTCTGCATCTGGAATTAAATCATTAAAAACATAAAGCGGATTCCAGTCGATTAATACACCGCCTAAGTCAAAAATGATTGTGTTAATTTGGTTAGCCATTGTTTGAATATTATTTATATTTTGAAAAGTAAATGATAGTTAATACAGTTTTAAAACCCAATTTTACCTTTACGTTTTCCCTTTCCAGAATGTTCTACATAGTCTTTCATTTCGGTTAATTCTTTTTCAAAACCACCCGAAAGAATAGGGAATCTTAACCAACTTCTTGGGTCGAGGTTACGGTCGTCCACATGGAAACTTGGAGCGTAACGTTCTCTCTTCCATTGATTTCTGGCAAATAACTTAAAGAATCGTTCGATAGACATTACCAATTTTTCACGTTCATAAATACCTTCAAATTCCATTTCCATGATTAGAAGGCAATCTTTTGGTGATTTTTTGTCTCGAATGGCTGCCGTTTCAATGGCGTTGAGTAAGTCGTAAGGCATTAAATCTTCTTCGTCAATTTGCTTGGCTTCTAAGGGACGAAGTTCGGCAGTTGGTTGCAGATTATTCATGGCATTTAAACCCGCAATTTTCACCGTTCCGCCCAACCCCGTATTTTCTAACCAACGCAACCAATGACGAAGCCAATGTTTATCAATACCCGCAATAGGGGAGATTGACCCCGAAGTATCGCCGTCCATTGTGGCATATCCAACCGATGCTTCCGAACGGTTTGAAGTTGAAAGCAACAAAGCATTATTGATATTTGCCAAAAGCCATGCACTTGGGCTACGTACCCGTGCTTGAATATTTTGAAGGGCGATGTCGTCGGTTTGCCAAGATAAATCTCTACCAATTGCTCCTTGAATCAATCCTTTGTAGGTTTCTACCAAACCGTTGATGTCAATATCGTAAAAAGTCGTGTTTAAATCTTTTGCCAAAGAAGTAGCCGAATGACGAGTTGCCGTTGAACTGTTTTGCGTTCCTTGGTAAACATTGGTTATCAAAGCTGCCGATAATTCCTTTACATCTTTACAGTTTTGAATTTGTTTTATGTAAGATAATTTTTTCTTGAAGCCATCTAAACCCAATTCTGCCACACACATATCAATTGCCAAATAGCATAAAGCCGTAATAGCAGAAGAATCTGCACCACCCGAAAGCGAAATTACCCAACCATTCGAGCGAGATTTGCGGAGGTAATCAAACAACGCTAAAGCAATGGCACGAGCAAATTCTTCTTCTTTTTGCTTTCCGTTTGCTTCCCAAGACTCTAAAGCATAAATATTTTTTACAGGGGCAATTTCTGGAAAATCAAATAAAACTTGAACAGGATTTGATGCTTTGAAAGTCAGACGATTTTGCAATTGCTCCAATCTGATTTTGTCTAAATCAATGACTGCGGTAGTTAAATAATGGTCTTTGTACGAAAATCTTGTTCCCGAAACTAACATTTCGCCCGCTTGTGCAATCATGGCATCACCGTCAAAAATGGCTCTTCCTGCTTCATTTCCCAATAAATTGGCATAAATATAGGCTACTCCAAAAGCACGAGAACCATCTTGCACAAGTCGCTCACGAGTTTGTGTTTTGAAGAAAGAGAAATGTGACGCTGTTGGGTTCATGATAATATCACAACCCTGTAAATATAAATCTCTACCGGGGCGATTGGCAATCCAAGCGTCTTCACAAATTTCAAAACCGACTTTTACGCCACTTAAATCAAAAATTAAATCTCCGACAGGATACGTAAATTCGCCAATTCTCATTTCTGTACGTTCCCCCACAGGCCAAGCTTGAAACCAACGAGTTTCGTAGTGAATACCGTTATTTGCCAAGTTTTTCTTCAAAGCAAAACCTCTAATTTGCTTATTGACAATCAAACAAGCGGCATTATACACATGATTTGAAATTCGGATAGGCAAGCCCACACAAACGGCAATGCTTGAGGTATGCGAGACAATATCTTCTAAAATATCAAGGGCGGAGTCACAAGTAGATTGTGCAAAAAACATATCCTCACAACCATAACCCGTGATACATAATTCGGGTAAGCACAAAAGGCTAATATCTTGATTTTTAGCTTCTTCAATGCAGTCGATTATATTTTTTTTATTACTATTCCAAGCCAATGGCGTTTGATTAACCACGCCTGCTGCTACTTTTATTAGGTTCATTTATTATTGAGTGAATGATTTGTGAATGAGTGATGGTTTAGCTCATTTTAAAATTCTATGTTGTTGTTTTCGAATAATGCTACGTTTAGTTCGTCTTCAAACTCTACAACTTTGTTTTGATTAGAACTCCTTTGACGTGGATATATTTGACTGGCTTTAAAGCTAACTTGTGCTTCTACTTGATAATTTCCGAAATCAAGTTTTTCTTTAAACTTTAGAATGGTTTCTTTGAGTTGGTCAAATGCACTTAATCGTTCTTGTCGGCGATGTTTAAGATTTACATTCTTATTTTCTACAAAGCAAAATCTCCTATCGTCAAATAAAGCAAAGTCACATCTTCCGTCTGAGTATTCAATTGTTCCTTGAAAAACACCTTCATCAATGGCTAAGAAGGTTATTTCTTTCTGTGTAGGATTTAATACTGTAAAAAGTAAGTCATCATTTGTTTGTAGTAAGACGAATGACTTTTTAGGTATTTGCCCAAATTCAACTTTTTCTGGATGTTCATCAATCCAAAATTTACTTTCATTTCTGATTTCAATGCACTTGCCAGTTTGACAAGGGAAGGTGTTTTCAATTAACTGTTTCACGTTTTTTTGTACGGTAGATGTTCATTAATGCGTCAAATTCTCCTCCTAAGTCTTCTGAAATAGCGTCCAATTCATTTTCGCCAATTAGCCCAGTTTTTTTATTGAAAATGGAACGTATCCCTCCTTTTTCTCCATTTTCATTTTCTCCCACATAGTAAGCTTCAAAATCATCAGGATTTATCCACTGTTCTCTCGGAATAATGGTTGCAATTTCATCTGACATTTCTGGATACTTATTGGCTACTTGATACGCAAATAGTAGATTGTTTAAAGAACTCAAAACATAAGGACTATGCGTAGTCATTAAAAGCTCGTTATCTTTTTTTGTGCATTTATCTGCCAAATAACCAACCAATTGCTTTTGAGTAGTTGGAAAAAGATTTAATTCTGGTTCTTCAACAATAAAGTGAGTACTCTCTTCTTTCGCAAAATGCTCCACAGTTAGATGTAAGGGAATTGTTGATTGATGACCACTCGCACTTGCAGATAATGGAACGGAATCTGTTTCGTTATGAAAAACTAAATTTCTTCCATTCTCATATTTATAGGTAATATTCAAATAACCTATGAATAAAGTTGGAATTTTCAAACGAGCAATTTCAAAATCTCCACCAAATGAAACTGTACTTTTTTGTAAGGCAACTTCTGCACTTAATAACCCTAATATTGAATCTGAGATTGAAGATATTAATAAGCGGTCAGTCGGAAGGTATTTTGTTTTTGAGGTTAATTGTTCAATCATTTCTCTAACTATACTCTCAACCGTGGGATAAATAACTCTGTAATTCCCATATCCTCTTTTTTGAATTTCAAGATAGCCTTTATAACCATTTTTTGTCGATTCAAAAGTTGGATGAAAACTTGTTGCTTGTAATCGCCCAAATAATTCTCCTGTCATTTCACTTGAATCTTTAAGAAGAAAATTATTTTCAGTTGGTTTATAATTGAAAGAGTATTTTGGGGTAACAAACTCAACATCTGTATCTGAATTAATAAAATATTGAGCCTGATATTTTTCAAAATAACTGAGATTAGGTTTCCCCAAATGACTATCAGCTAAGAATGATTTATCCTTACAAATAGCCACCAACTTAGCCAAAGTAGATTTCCCGCTTCCTTGTGGACCAATGAAAACGGTTACTTTTTTCAAATCCAATTCAGCATCTTTAATTGGTCCAAAATTTTTGACTATCAATTTTTCGTTCATAATTTTCTATTTTCCTTAACTCGTTGGTCTTCTTTACAAAATACGCTATTTTTTATCAAACCACGAAACGCCTATATCAAGATTTCGATACCCCCAAAAAATGATTAGGCGTTCCATCTGATACCTTTGAAAATTACTAAGTATTGTAATCAGATGAAAACTATCTAAATCGCTTTTTGAAGCCTAAAGGGTTTTCGCCTGTGAGTTTTTTGAAAGTTCGATTAAAATAAGAAATGCTTTCAAAACCGCAATCGAAGCAGGTTTCTGTTATGTTTTTATCGAGTAATAATAAATTTTTTGCCTGATTTACTCGATAATGATTCAAAAATTCTACAAAAGTAAGTTTGGTCATTTTCTTGAAATATCGGCAAAAAGCAGCTTCGCTCAAATTACTTAACTCGGCTACTTCTTGTAAATCTATTTTTCGTTGATAATGTTCATCAATAAACTGATATAGCCGTTTTATTCGTTCTTGGTCTTTTTTATTGTATTGATTTTCAACGGGTTTTTCGTGGAGTAATTCATAATCTTGCGTATTTGCCAAATGTTGGAAAATATTTAAAATTTCTAAAAACTGCTCAAAATTTGATTTCTGACCAACATTTTTCAATTTTTCGCCAATGAATTGCTTTATTTCTGAGCCAAACGCAATGCCGTGTTGTGATAATTGAAACAAACGAAAAATACCAGAAAGTTCGGGCGTATTCGCAAATGCTTCTTTTAAAAAATCTTGGCGGACTTGTAACACTACTTTTTTGTAGTCTGTCTTCACCATATAATCGAAATTGAGGTGTGGAATATTTGACCCGATAAAAACTAAATCGCTTTGTTCAAAACGAGAAATATGCTCGCCCACATGACGAGTGCCGTCTGTCCCTTCAATATAAACCAATTCAAATTCGGGGTGAAAGTGCCAATAAAACACTTGACTCAAACGTGGCTCAAAAATTCTAAAAGAACTTTCAGAGTCGATGGTAAATTCTTCTAAAACTATTTTCATTCTATATTCAGTTTTGAAAATCTTTAATTATACCAAGCGAAAAGCGATTTGCGAAAGAGCGAATGAATAAAACTCACATGATTTCTTTTATCAAATCTCAATTGAATCAGCATATAACTCAAAATTGCATTTTATTTGTTAAATATAGTTTTTAAAAGGATATTAAAGTCAAAATTGTTCAAAAAATGGCAATTTTTGGATAAATATCTTTCATTTTTAAGTCCTAATTTTGTATCACAATTTTAATAATAAATATTAATTTTAAGATAAATAACGACCATGCAAACTCAAACTATGGTGCCAACCATGATGGCAAATCAAAATCATACAGATAAACCGGGAAACCCTTCAACGGCTACGAGTAGTCAGATAAAATTACGTACAAGTATTGCTGATGGAAATAAACTTAGCGTATTGAGTGAAGAAGATTGGGCGTTTTGGATTGAGAATGGTTATGTAATTATTAAAAATGCTGTGCCGAGAGAACAGGCTTTGGCAACGGCTCAATTTCTGTGGGAATTTGAGGAAAAGAACCCCAACAATCCAGAAACTTGGTACACTGCCCCACGTGCTGAAATGCAAATGAAAGAATTAGCAGGAACGGGTATGGTGGAGGTTTACAATAACCAACATTTATGGAATAACCGCCAAATGCAACGTGTACACGACGCTTTTGCGGATATTTGGGGAACGGAAAAATTATGGGTAACTATCGACCGTGCCAATTTGAATTTTCCTTTGCGTGAAGGATATGAGTATAAAGCCTTTATTCACTGGGATTATGACCCTGAAACGAAGCCACAAAATGTGCAAGGAGTTTTGGCTTTGGCTGACCAAACCGACGAAAATATGGGCGGATTTCAGTGTATTCCAGAGTTATTTAGAACATACAATACTTGGAAATTGACGCAACCAGAGGACAGAAACCGTTTTAAACCTGATACAACAGGTTTTGAAAATGATTTTCATAAAGTGAAAATGGAAGCGGGCGATTTATTGATTTTCAATAGCTCTCAACCGCACGGAATCAGAGCCAATAATTCAAAAGATAAAGTTAGAATGGCTCAGTATATTTCGATGATGCCTGCCGAAGAAGATAATGAAGGTCTTAAAAATTGGCGTGTAAATTCTTGGAAAAATCGAATTGCTCCCGAAGGTTACGCCTTCCCAGGTGACCCACGTAATTGGGAACAAACTAAATATGAAACTGCCGAATTAACAGATTTAGGAAAAAAACTTTTAGGCTTAGAAAAATGGTAAGTACCACGGGAATCCTTCCTGTGAACATACAGGAAGGATTCCTGTGCTACAAACCTGCAAAATAATCGTAGCCCAATGATGCCCAATAGTCTTTTGGACGTTCGTCTGAAAACGATATTTTTCCCACTCGCTTCAAACTTTTGTAGCCGTATTTTACAGGAATAATCAGTCTCAATGGAGAGCCATGTTTTTTTAATAATGGCTTTCCATTCATTTCATAAGCCAAAATGGTCTGCGGATGTACTGCACTTGGCATATCTACACCAACGTAATATAATCCGTCTGGTGTTTCCATCGCTACATATTCAAATAAATTCTCAGTATCTTTTTGTCCGATTTTATAATGATTCATAAAATCAACAAAACGAACGCCTCCCCAATGTTGTATTTGCGACCAGCCTTCAATGCACTTAAATTCAAAAATAATTTCTTGTTTTGGTAAAGTTTTGAGGTCGTTTATCGTTACTTCAAATTTATTTTCGCCTGATTGTACCTGTATTTTATAATCCTCAGAAAGTGGAAATTGCAAACCAACTGCTCCATTAAATCTAACTTTTCGTTCAGCTTGCGATTTTGAAAAAATGGGAGCTAAGTGACTATTGGACAATAATTTAGAAGTTAATTTCTCATTAAATTCTAAGGTTTTTCTTAAAGGTGCAGAAAGATAATCTAACCTGTCACTTGACTTTATCCATTTCCAGATACCAACAGGAACAAGACTTGCTACGCCAAAACCCACAAAAGCCTTGATGGTTTTACGTCTAATTTCTTGCTTGCTTGTGAGTTCTTCTTTCATAATATTCAATGAATGATTGAGTAATTTGTGAATGTGCGATTGTGAAACTGTCAATCAACTTTTTCAAAGCCTGTAATCATACTTTGGAAATTCTTCCAGCCTGCTTTGATAACTTGGATGATGTGAACTAAAAAGAACAAACAGAATCCAATAGTCAGGATAAAATGTTCAATTCTTGCAGCTTTATATCCTCCTAAAATATTTGTTAACCAAGAAATTTGTATCGGTCTAAAAATTGCCCAACCTGTTAATATTGAACCAAATCCCATGATGATTACCAAAGTATAAACAATTCGTTGGGCTGCATTGTATTTGTCTTGCGGAGGAGATAATTTACTAATTCCTAAATCAAATAAAACAACTTGCCAAGCTTCTTTAAAGGAGTTTTTAGTTGGTACAATTAATTGCCATTCACCCGAAATCATGGTATAAAGTACATACAAAATACCGTTGACGGTAAATAACCACATCGTGGCAAAATGCCAAGCCATTCCTTTGGCTAATTGTCCAGAAAGTCCTAAAAAATCATAAAAACCTTTTGGGAAAAACTTAAAAATGAGCGTTTCTTCGACTTGGATTTTATAAACGCCATTTGCCCAATAAATCAATAATCCTGACCAAATCATCACGAAAAGTAGGGGAAAGTTAATCCAATGAAACCAACGAATTGCTAAGGAATGTTTATGAATGATTTTTTGCATTTTGAGCTTTTTGTTTCTGATACAAATTTGATAAACTAATTGTTTCTAATTTGTCGGGATACTTTCAAATTTACGATAATTACCGATAAAAAGTTTGTCAAACAAAAAAGCCCCATCGAAATGATGAGGCTCGTTTACATGGTATGGATTGCTATCTTGTGGCAATGTTGATGTCGTTGGGAGTTAAGAACTCAAAAAAGCGTTCTAACCAACCTTTAGAAGATTCCTGACTTTCAGCAATCTGACTTTCTTCTGTGCGGTTTTGTGAACTTTTCACAATTAATTCCGCCAATAACAAATCGTACTTCATACGTTTCAAATTTTGGTACTGAGTATTCAGTAATGATTGGCAATGAGCAAAACTTTACAATAGTTTTAAATTTATAAAAATGGAATCTAAATACTCAAATACAATAGACTCATTACCAATTTTAATCTTGACACAAATTTACAAAAGAAAGTTCTAAAGGTGAATAAAAATATAATTATTCCAATGTAGATTCTTTTTATTGTGCAATTAAATTTAATTATTCCGTGAAATTACACTTTTAATGTATTCTTAAACAAATCATTTATCTTCAGAATCTAACCACTGATGACACCCCTACTGATAAAGTTTTTGAAACACAATTAAATATATAGTGTAAACTAAAATTGCCAACTTTTCAGAAAGTTGGCAATTCTTACTTAAAATGATATTTTATTGAAAAATCTGTAAAATCTGCGTTGTTTACATCTGTGTCATCTGCGTGCCATCTAAGTTTCAAGTATGATAATGGACATCGGTTTTGTATTTATAATTCCAAACTAAAATTGCCAACTTTTCAGAAAGTTGGCAATTCTTACTTAAAATGATATTTTATTGAAAAATCTATAAAATCTGCGTTGTTTACATCTGTGTCATCTGCGTGCCATCTGATAGCTGAACGACGGTTACACCTACTTTCTCGTTTTTATCTTCCCAACTATCCAACCACCAACTCTTTCTCCTTGAGCAAAACCATTGTCCAAAGCAGGGCGGAAGTGAATTCCTCCATACAAACGACTGATTGATGCTTCTTGTGCGGCTTGTTTAAATGAGGTAAATTTTCTTACAGGTAAGCCATAAGGAATTTCTGTTGAGTCATTAAAGGCTACATTTGCCCCTAATGTTCTACTTAAAGCAACCGATGCTGCTGCCGAAATTACAGAGTGTCCAGATGTATATTCTGGGAACGGTGGCGTTTGCAAAACTGGTTGCCAGTCTTTATCAATATTGGCATTGATAATACTTTCTGGACGGATTCTAACGGTACGATATTTTTCTGTCCAACAAGAAATAAACCCATCAAAAACAGCCATTGAAGTCATTAGGTATGCCTCCGCAGTTTGTGCTAAATCGGTTTTTAATTGGCGAGATACTTGGGTGGTGATGCCCATCCAGTGTCCACCTGGGGAAACTTTTTTAGTTGCAAACATCGCATGACCCGTAATATTCATTTTGAAAGGGTTACAATCCCAGAAATTGGCAATATTACGTTGTTCATCGGTTAAGTTTTTGCCAACGTTATAACAATCCATCACTTCTTGATAATATTGACTTCCTTTGGTTAAGTCAAATTTTGAAGGGGCAATTGGAGGAAATTGAGCCGATGTATCTAAAGTCAAAGGTCTGATTTTTGTCCAGTTTGGCTCAACTGCATCCATATACGCAGGAGGCGTAGGAATCCACGTTCCGGGTTTATTTGTTACAGTATAACGGAAACCACGAGTTTGTTTATAATTATCCTTTTTTGAATAATTCATGATTGATGCCGCTACTGAGTCTCCAAAAGCAATTGAATTTTGATAAATATCGTCTGGAATTCCTGTTGCTTTATATTCTTCCCACATTTTTTTCTCAAAATCAACATAAACTTCTTGTGCAAAAGTTAAGTTTTTTCCAATGGTTAAAAAAGCTCTGGTTGCCGCTAATCCGTTACAGATTTTTTTGTTTGTGTCTAATTGATAGACTTTTTTCAAACCCTTCAACTGACCTACCATCGACTGATATTTGGGATTGCCCGCAATAGCTGCCTCATACGCTGCTAAGGACGCATACATATAAATACGACTCGAAACTGGCGGAGGAAATATATCATGGATGATAGATTCTGTTACTTGGAGTTGTGTACGGCGTAAAAACTCTGGGTTTTCAGCCGCTTTTTTCCAGTCTCCATTGTCTTTCTTACAACTAAATATCAAAGTGATACCGGTTAGAAGAATAAAAAGATTACGTTTCATTGGTTAGCATATTAAAATGGAGTCTAAAATTACGTAAAAGCTGTCTAAATACCTGCTAATGCTTCCATTTGATAAAGTATTAGTGATTAATCGCAGAAAATTTAATGTTAAAATTTACTTATTCTAATAAATTGTATAATTTTATCGCAAAATTTAAAATATACTACTATGAGAAAATTTACCTTTTTTGCGTTTATGGTCATTTCGTTATGTGCCTGTACCGTTGAAAACTCCTCCAACGAGAGTTTATCCCCCAATCCTGCTTCGCCAATTTCAAAAACAGAACTTGACCAAACTATTTTTAAGAGTTTACAAGACCAAGGTAAATTTGAATGGTCGAGTGTGTCGGATGTGATGGTTTGGAGTGCCTTAAATCAGTCTGACAAAGTGCTTTCAGTGGGCTATAAGCCAGAAAATGAAGGAAATATCGACCATAAAATTCATGAGATAAATATTCAAGAAACCGCTTGGAAAACGGCTCGTGAAAAAGTTTTAGACATTATTTTTGAAGAAGAAAGCAAAACAAACTCTTCGCTTAAAAGAAGTGAATTAGAGGTTTTTGAAGAAAATATTTTGCCCGTTATTGATGTAAGAGTGAGCAATTTGAGTACAATTGAAAGATTAAGAGCTTCAAAATTAGTGCGTTATGCTGAACCAATGGGCTATTCACCCAATGTTGAAACAAATAAAAATAACGCAAACGCTAAAATTAATTCAGATAGTGGATGTGACTCTAATACACCCGAAACAGGCTTAACATCTGCTGACTACACAACGATTTCTCCGAATGCAAAAGCTTCATGGAATTATGCTTATCATAGCGTTACGCAAGCTTGGGCAAAAAGCACGGGAGCGGGTGCAAAAATGGTGATTATTGATACAGGTTGTAGTAACACACAAGAAAATTTAGGTTCAACTTTCAATCAGGGTTCATCTTCTGGACGAACAATTGAAAAATTAGTGACTTTGCCACGTGATACGTTTTTAGGAATTCCGATTGGCTCAGTAGAAACGCCAAATGATGGTTGTGGACACGGAACGTCGATGCAAGGTGCTGCAACTGCCCCACGTGGTACAGACGGAAACACCGCAGGAATTGCTTACAACGCCAATTTAATCAGTATTCGTGCGGCAGCAGATGTATTTTTGAATGAAAGTCGTGAAGCAAAAGGCGTTGCGGATGCTTTCACTTTGGCAGGTAATAGAACTGATGTAAGAGTAATCTCAATGTCGATGGGTAATATTATTTCAAATAGTCAAATTGGAGATGGCGTGCGTTATGCTTACGGAAAAGGAAAGTTGATTTTCTGTGCAGCGGGTACATCTTTTGGTTGGACTGCTGGTTGGGCGGGTGTAATTTTCCCTGCAAGTATGGCTGAGGCTGTGGCGGTTACAGGTATCAAAGATAATTTAACACAACGTTGCGATGCTTGCCATGAAGGTTCGGATGTAGATTTTGTAGTTGTTATGGAAAAAGTAGCCAACGCTCGCAAACCTTTAAGTTTGGCAATGTCTGGCGACACTCCTTCAACGGTTGGAGGTTCGTCAGTGGCAACGGCTTCAACGGCGGCAATGGCAACGTTGGTTTTCTCAAAATATCCAACATGGACGAGAACGCAAGTTTTTGACCGATTAAAGCAAAATGCAAGTTATTACCCAAGTAGAAATGGAAATTTTGGTTGGGGAAGAATCAATATTAATAACGCTTTAAACTAACAAACTGCATAGCGTTTGGAATTCAGAAACAAGTTTAAGATTTATCAATTTCTTAGCAATTAGTCAGTCTCCATCGTCTATTTGTCTATTGTTTTATTCCAAATTCTCCTATGTGGTTACTTAGGATTAAGTGATTTTATTCAAAAGCTACCTTTGTTGAGGTAGCTTTTCTTGTTTTGTAGCAATTATTTCTTCCCCATTTTTCGATAAACATCTTCAAAAATTACCAAGTTGCCAAACTCATCTACTGAGGTTGTCATATAGGTGATAAAAACCTGTATAGGATTGTCGAGACGTATATATTTGGGTTTTAAGTCGGTATCAAAGCGGTGTTTTAGAGCGTCTTCTACTTGCGAGCGACTTCCTAATAAAATGGCTGCTAAATCATACGGTTTTTCTAAACGCACGCAACCGTGACTAATTTGCCGATTGCTTTTACTGAATAATTCTTTATGATTGGTGTCATGCAAATAGATTGCGAATGGACTTTCAAAATTGAATTTGACAATGCCCAAAGAATTGTCGCAACCTGCAACTTGACGAAAACGATATGGAAAATTTGTTGCCGTATAGGTTGCCCAAGGTAGCGTGGTAGGGTCAATGGTATTGCCTAATTCATCTAAAACCTGAAAGCCATTATTTTCTAAAAAAGTGGCTTCTTTTTGTTGAATAGGTAATATTTCTTTGGTTGCAATCGAGTTTGGAACATACCAATAAGGGAAAAATATGATTTGGTCAATTTTACTACTAATAAGTGGTGTAGCGGTTGATGCTTTGCCCACAATAACTTTCATGGCAGTTACTAAACTATCTTTATTATAAAAACTTAATTCTGCCGAAGGAATATTTATCAAAATATATCGCTGATTGTCCAGACAATTTAGGTTTCTCCAACGATGTAAGTTTTTGATGAGAATACTTTGAATTTCCTTTAACGAAGTATTTAGTTTTTTCAAGGTTTGCAAACCCAGTTTTCCGTCTTGCGTGAGATTAAATAAGCTTTGAAAACCTTTCAAAGCATAGATTAAGTTATTTTCATGAAGCGATTCTGTATCTGTTGGATTAGCAATAAAACCTAAATAATATAATTTTTGAATAAGGTTTTTGTTTTCTTTAAGTGTTGGAAGTATCTCAATTGGTAGTTCATTGAAGGAAGAATCTCGAAGGAAAACATTGATTTTGCGGAGTAAACGAATATTGGCATCATACGCCATCGACTGTGGCTGAACGTATTTAAGAATATCTGAGAAATATCCTTTTTGGTATGTTGAAGCCAATAATTGTTCCAAATTCAAGCATTTATTGTTGTAATTTAATCCGTTGTAATCCAAATCAATTTTCCCTTTTCCACTCGTGATTTCTGATAAAAAAGAAAGCATAGCGTGAGTACAAACGACCTCTTTTTCGATAGGATTTTTATGGTTGCTTTTTAAATAATTGTAATGAAAATCCTCCTTCAACATTCCATAATCGTTGGCATTGGTCAATATTGCCATAAATTCCTCTGCGAATCTTGTATTTTGTTTACTCCAAGCCATTTGATAATCAATTTGAGAATAAAACTTTTGGAGTTGTTCTGGCTCGGTAATTTCTAACTGTTGGGCAAACCCTTTGTCGTTGCAAAGTTGTTCTATCAGCGTTTTTAGCAATTCCTTATCGTTTTCTTGAGCCTTCGTATAAAAGGGAAAAGTGAGCAAAAAAGAAATGAGAAACGTGACGTAAAGTTTTTTTTGTGGGGATATTTTTTTCATAAATTAAAAGAAAATGAAAAGTATCGGTTAATATTTTGTCTGATTTGAAATAGACCAAATATCAGAGGATTCGTATCGCTCAAACATGATGAAAGTCATTTTTTGAAGTGATATTTTAGGCAGTCTAAACTTTTTCAATTAATTTATAATTTCTTAATAGTTTGTTATCGCTCCGCAATACTTTCTGATTGTAGGTTTGTATAAATTTTAAATAAGTCTGAAGAGAGTTTGAAACCCACAGACCTATTCACTTTATCAACAAGCCTATCTACCATTTCATCAATGATTACCTTCTACGGTTAAAAACTACCCTAATCAAATTTTATCTGTTTTCTACTTTCGATTGCTTGTACCTATAATTCAACATTTTAGGCTCTACTCATTTTGCTGTTTTGAAACACACAATTCCTTATGCTGACGCATTGTTACGGTTGTCGGTATTGGTAATTGGGCTTTGCTATGCCTTTTAAAAATATTTCAACAAACAAATTATCCTAAGTTATTATGAACCAAATTCGTACCCTCTCAAGAGTATTGACTAATACTCGTTTGAATCTATTGAGATTTATTGTTTTTTCTTTTTTCCTACTTATTGTTAGTTGTTTTGGCTCATTTGGGCAAACTTATTATGATATGTCTCTGGGAAATTATTCAGAAACATTTACCAGTTGGACTACGCCTTCTACAAATTCATGGTCATCAGTAGCGGTAAGTGCGGGAACAATTCCTTCGGCAACTGCCACAACGGTTGCCTCTGTTGCATTTTCATCTGGAACTTCTGGTGGTGTACAAAATGGAAGCACCAATATTCAGTTTTTATCAACAGGAACAAGCGATAATTCGTCGGCTGTTGCCTTAGACTTAAATCTAAATTTTACTAATAGAAATGCAGGAACATTAACTTTTGATGCTGCCTCTGTGGTTAACAGTACAGGAAATAGAGCAGGAAGTTTGAAAGTTTATTATGCTACAAATGGCACTACTTGGACAGAATTGACAGGTACAAATTTGCCGTTTACCGCCAATAATAACGTAGCAAAATCTGCTAATATTAGCATTCCCTTACCCTCAGCTTTGAATAATCAGGGGACTGTAAAATTACGTTTTTACTATCACAATGGTGGACCTGCAACATCTCCAACAGGTAGCCGTCCGAAGATTTCTATTGATAATGTGACTGTTACAGGTCTTAGCACAGGCCCAACTATTACGGTAAATCCCAATAGCCTAACAAACCTCAATTATTTTACAGGAAATGGTCCTTCAAGTGCTGGAAATTATAATGTGATTGGTTCATCTTTAACTGGTGACATAACATTGACAGTTAATGACAATTTTGAAATATCAACTTCTGCTTCTGCTGGATTTGGGAATACACTTACGCTAACACCCAATGCAGGTTCGTTGAATACTCCCATTTATGCACGTCTTATTGCAGGACTATCAGTAGGTACATATTCGGGAAGTATCGCACATAGTGGAGGTTCAGCACCTACAAGCCCAACGGTGAGTTTGTCAGGCACAGTAGCAGATATTGTTTTACCTACAACTTTGGCAATTACGAGTATCACGCCCACGTCGCCTTCGCCAAATACTGCATTTATTGTCAATATTCAAGCACAAGATAATAATCAAAATCCTCAAAATGTAGCAATGGCAACCACTGTTTCGCTTAGTTTGAATACAGGAACAGGCACTCTTGGAGGAACATTAACAGGCGTTATTCCCGCAGGCGAAAATAGTGTAGCCATTAGCGGAGTTACTTATGATAAAGAAGAATTGGGAGTAATTTTAACGGCAACTGTTGTTTCTGGTGATGCTTTAAGTGCTGTAAATAGCCCTGCTATTAGTATTATTGACAATACACCTTCGGCAATAATTAGGTCTGTAAAAAGTGGGAATTGGAACGACCCTACCAGTTGGACTTGTAATTGTATTCCTGCTTTAAGTGATACCGTTCGTGTAAGAAATACGCACGTTATTACAGTCATCAATTCAGATCTTGAACAAGGTTGTGCTAAATTAATTGTAGATACAGGTGGTACTTTGAATATCCAAACGGCAACTTTTAAAGTGAATTTTCCTGTTGTTCCTGTGCAATCTACCAATATTAATTTAGCTATGGGAAATCCTTCCAATGCCACAACTGCTATCAGTAATGAAAATAACTATTTGCTTGAAAAACCTCAATATGTGATGAGTTATAGCCGAGCAAAAGCAACTTCAAATTGGGTAAGTTGGTATTTGAATAGTGCTTCCATTGGCTCAACCACTCGTCAGAACGATTTTAGAAATGATACTTCTTTACCAAGTGGTTGGTATCAAGTAACCAATACCGATTATTCTGGAAGTGGTTTTGACCGTGGACACATGACGCCGTCGGGAGATAGAACGAGTACAGTTGCCAATAACTCAGCCACTTTCTTGATGACAAACATGATTCCGCAAGCACCCGATAATAACCAAGGTCCTTGGGAGGGACTCGAAAGTTATTTACGTGGTCAATTGGGTAGTAATCAGGAAATTTACATCATTGCAGGTTCGTATGGAGTAGGAGGAACAGGCTCGGCAGGAACAGTTAGTACCATTGCAGGTGGGAAAATTACCGTACCAGCACAGACTTTCAAAATTGCGGTAATTCTTCCAAATGGTGATGATGACGCCAATAGAGTTTCAACTTCTACTCGTGTTATTGCCATTATTATGCCTAATGTTCAAGGTATCAGAACCAACGATTGGCGAACATACCGCACAACCGTTGATGCCATTGAAGCAGCGACGGGCTATAATTTCTTATCGAATGTACCAACGGCGATTCAAAATGTTATTGAGGCTCAGGTAGATACTGTGTCTAATTAAGTGACAGAAGAAGCATTTTGAGTTTCTTCAAAAAAGCCAAGTTTCGAGATGAGACTTGGTTTTTTTATGAAATGATGCTTAACTTAATATAGTGTTTAATAAGTTTTTTGGGGAAGCTTAATTATCCGAAAGAACTTCTCGAAACAATATCCATTGCGGGTAAATAACTTTCGAGAAGTATAAAACACTAACTTCATTTCTCGAAAGTTATTTCTACTTTCGAGAAGTTGAAAAATACGTCGTCGTCGGTGCAGGCTTGTTTAGATTTTTATGGGCCAACTAATTTCCTGACCATTCTTAATCAATCAACCCCGCACGGCTTGAATGTACGCTTACCCGCTTTGGCAATTTTGTTAGGCAAACCTTTAGACCAAGCTACTGAATTGGCAAAATTGGCAAGTCCTGTTTATCAAGTTGACAGTACTGACCCACCCATGTTTATTGTGCATGGCGAGCAAGATATTCAAGTTCCCGTTAATCAGTCGATTGAATTATGGAGTGCGTATAAAAGTAAAAATCTGAAAGCTCAAATCGAATTTATTCCTAATGCAGGACATTCTGACCCTGCTTATGGAAAGAAAGAATTAATGAACAAAATTGATGTTTTCTTGAAGGAAATAGGTTTTTAGGGGTGACTATTATATTTCGGAATGAATCTACTAATTCTACTTTGGCACTTTAATATTTGCCTTAAAAAGAGCCGTAGGCTCGGGAGATTTTGTAGCCCCGAAATTTATTTCGGGGAAATAACGGAATATTTAAAGGTTTGTTTGGTCATTTTCACCCCGAAATGAATTTCGGGGCTACAAGATGGGTCAAGCCTACGGCTTTTTGAAAGAATATCAATCGAGCGACGGTCGCCTCATTTAATTAACACCTTTTACCAAAGCTTTCAAAACATCATCGGTGACATTTCCGAATAACGAAATCCCTGCTGCTCCATTTTTCAAAGCCAATTTAATTCCCTGAGAAATTTCATCGTTGCTGTCAAAATCTGGTAAATAAAGTCCTGCATATAACGGAAATTTGCCATGCAATGCTTTTACACCTTCTTCTACGGCATCGCCAATCCAACTGACATCTTCTTTGTAAAATTTATGGTAAATCATCGGACAAACTAAGTTTAAATTCCAATTTACCCAATCTTGACGAACGATTCTTTTGGCAACTTCTGGCGTTGGAAATACTGCCGCACTGATTGGTTTTTTGAAACTTTTTGCCGTTTCAGCCAGATGATTTACCAAGCGAGTTACATTATCATAACGGAATTTTCTCCACGATAAATTTTGGTCTGGATTTTCAACTTTTGTAATGTCGATTCCTTTTTTCTCTTTAAATTTTTGCTGACAAACTTCGCAATAACAAAAGTCATATTCTGGCAATTCTTGGTTTTGTTTAATACCATAAACCTGCCAAAGATTTACCGCCAAAATAACATCGCAATAACGCACATAGTCTAAGTGGATGCCATCAACATAAGGTTTGCTCAATTCTGTTTTTACAACATTTTCAAGATAATCTCGTACTTCTGGACGAGACGGACAAAGCCAACGATAATACCCAACGTAAGGAGGTTTGTCGGCACAAGATTCTCCTTTTCGGTTAATAGCATACCATTCTGGATGAGCTTTTAAAAGACTTTCTTCGCCACGATTTAGTGTCCAAATCCAACGGTGCGTTGTTAAACCTTGTTTTTTGGCAATGGTGAAATGCTTTTCGTCGTCAGCTTCAAAGAAAATTCCCGTAATGCCGTGAGCCTTGTATTTTTTGTAACGCTCTGTCAAAACTTCCGCCGATTCTTTATGGTCAGGATTAACCCAAACCCAATTTTTAAGCGTATTCGCTGATTTTTGTGGAGGCAAAACAGGTTTTGCATTAATCAATTGTGAAGATTCAACGGCTGCAAAGGCAGTTAAACCAACTTGTTTTAAAAAGGTACGTTTGTTCATGTTTGAGGTTTTATGATGAAAAATAGTTCGTTAATTATCTTAAAAAATGTAATAAAATTCGGTTTTACGGCTTCTGTCTGACATTTAAAACACTATCTTGATTGAGCGTAATGAACGTTTTTTTAGCTTTATCCGAAACCCAAATGATAAACGTTTGACTCGTCGCTTCCATCGAGATTTCGTAGTCGTTATTGTCAAATGAAAGTTCTGTTAAATTACTTGCATATCGTTGATTTTTAGCGAAATACGTTTTTTGTTTGTCGTAAATTTGCCAAGCAATTTGTTTTAATTTTTCGCTTTCTGGAAGTGTAAAATTGATAGGCGTTGCCCCAACATTTTGAGTAGAAAAAACGAGATAGCCCCAACGCTCAGGCAAGTGCATATTGATTGCTCCTTGTGGCGACCATACCCAATTGTATTCTGGTAAAACGCCTTCGTTATTTTCCTTTTTCTTGCGAATATATTTTCCATCTTCTAAAGAAAAATCCCATTCAACACGTGAAAAGTTGATTCGCCAAAACGATAAATCTTGCGGAAGATGATTTTTATCGTCCATATTTAGCGATGAAATTGGAATGGCAATTTCCACCGTCCAAGCTTTATCAATATCCTTCGATTTATTTAACGTTCCGTCGATATGAACAGCCGTTTTTAGGTTTTTCATGTCCCAATTAATCAGGGCATTTCCACCGTTTCGATAAGGTTTTGGTAAGAAAAGGTCAAACGTATTATTTGCCGCATTTACTTCCAATTCAAAGTAATTTTGAGTGTCGCCATCGGGGTCAATAAATACTTCAAAATCATTTTCTAAGTAAACAATTTGGTCTTTTGTGGTTTGATAAGCCCAAATATTTGTCTCCTCCAATTCCGCCGCAATGTATAAATATTGGTCGTCCCAAAGCATTTTTGCTTTTGTAGCTTGCGTTGGCAAAGGTTTTTTATCGCCTTCAATATCCACAAATAGGCTTGTCCATTGAGCTTTTTGCCAAGAAGTTTCATTTAATTTTCCATCAATTTTTAAAGGTTTTTCAGCTCTGAAACAAGTATAATGGAGAGAATTGGGAATTGCTTGCGAAAAACCAAAACACAGTTTTAAGCAAACTATTCCAGAAAGAAATAGTTTTTTCATATTTTAAGTACAGTCGTTTTGAGGTAAAAATCACGACTTTTGTTGATGAAATAATCTGATTAGTACAGACAACTTTGTGTGTTTTTCTAATCAATCAATTGCTAAAATAGACTTTTGTAGGAGAATTCAAATCCTGTTTTGAAGTGTTTTGGAAAATTATTTGGAAGAATTTAAGAAGTTGTTAGAAAAGTATTGTTTTATCTCAAAATAGGAATAAGTGTTGTCGTTCTAAATCAATAGAAAATAAAAAACCGCTTAATCTGACGATTTAAGCGGTTTTTATTTGTGGAGACGGAGAGATTCGAACTCTCGTCCAGACAAGGAACTCGATAACTTTCTACACGTTTAGTCTTGATTATTTTTTCGAGACGGGCAAGGTTCAAGCCTGACCTAATTCCGTCCTTATCCTCTCTGTACTAAATGTTTGCTTAGAGAAATCACAACATTCGACTTTGCGTAGCGTCCCCCCAATTCTCCACGGCAAAGTTTAGCGGAGTGGGAGGTGGCGAATAGTCGCAATCTAATTGGGACTATCCAAAACGAAATTCAATTAAGAATTAAGCTGCCATGGCATACTGAGTATTGCCGATTATTGTTTGGACTGATTAGTTACGGGAGGTCAAGACCAACTCCCGACGTGCTTACTACCGACCTGCACAAGCTGTCAATACCGGTCGTCCCCATTTTGCATTTGGGATTGCAAAGGTAATGATAAAAAATTACCGCAATGACGCTATGACGCTATTTTTTTACCTTGCGTAATAAAATATCCAATTTGCTACAAGATTAATCTTTTCTTTGCGTCATAGCGTCCTTGCGGTTATACTATTTTCCAATACTAACCGTCAAACCTCCAAAAATAAAACTCCCCGAAGCTGGTTCAAAATAGCGATTGGCAGTGGCATTAATTAAAATATTAGCGTTGTAAACTTCATTCAGTAAATTATTTACGCCAAAGAACGGTTCAAATTGGAGTTTTCCAATGTTTTTCTTGTAACCAACTCTCAGATTTACAGTTGTATAAGCATTATTGGTTACAGAATTGGCATCGTCAGCATAGATTTTACTAATACTTCTTATTTGTGCAATGGCGTAAATTCCGATGCTGGGAAAATATCTAATTTCGCCATAAATATTGTGTTTAGGTATTCCTGTTAGCATATTTCCATCAAATTTTCCTGCTGTTGTTTGATAAGATTTATACTGAAAATCTGAAAGGGTATAGTTAAAATACGTCGTCAATCCTGCTCTGATTTTATAGGTTAAGCCCAATTCGATTCCTTTTCTTTCCGATAATCCTGCATTTCTGAAATAGGTTTTTGTTGCCTGATTGGGTAGCTGATAAGGTACAATTTCGTCTTCAACTTCTATGTAAAATAATGATAAATCGGCTCTGAATTTCTTGCTTAAAATGCCTTTGTACCCCACTTCAAAATTTCTTGATTTTTGTGGATTGAGACTTGGATTAAACCCGCCTGTTCCATTGGGATTATTGGATAATTCATTCAAAGATGGCGTTTCAAAGTTGGTAGAAAAGTTGGTAAAAATTGATTGTGATGGGGTAGGAGCATAAGAAAATCCAATCATTGGATTAATTTTCTGGAAAGATTGCGTAGCAGATTGGTCGCCATCGGTCAGAAATTTATCCGAAACTTGTAAACGAACATCATCAAAACGAGTGTTTAATGACATTCTAAATTTAGAACTGAATAAAAATTCTTGTAAAATAAATACGCCAATACTTCTAAATTCTTCTATTTGGTCGAGACGTAAAGTTCCTCTTTCTCCCAATAAATTATCAAATCTTTTTCTATTATCCTGTTGATTTTCAATGTCTAATCCTGTTTTTAGGCGATAGTTTTTAGTAGAAAATTGATAATTAAATCCACCGCCCGCAAAATCACGATTAAATGCAATTTGTCCGCTCGCTTGTAAGGCTTGCTGATTAGAAAAATCTCTGTTCAAATAAAAAACTCGTGCGTTAATTTGATGTTTTTCATTAAAATTATGGTCGTAAATAAATGCCAAACGTCCTTGTTTGAAGGTTTCGAAGGCATTAAATGTTAAATTTACTTGTCTCGCTTGTTGACGATTATTATCAATTTCCGTTTGAGTTAAAGCTCCTGCATCTTCTGCTTTCGGACTGTTGATATAATTGGCTAAAAAAGTTAATTTATTTTTATCGGTAAATTGATAAATCACTTTTCCATTCAAAAAATTGCGTTCCAAACGGCTATGTTCCCGATAACCAGTGCTTTGCAAACGAGAAGCCGAGACAAAATACATTAATTTCCCAAGTTCTTGTCCCGTTTTAAATTGGTATCTCTGTAAACCGAAAGAGCCAAAATTTGCTTGAAATTCTGCAAAATTTTTTGTGGCATTTTCAGAAAACATACTAATTACTCCGCCCGAAGCATTTCCATAAAGTCCCGAAGCAGGTCCTTTAATAACTTCCATGCGTTCCATCATGCCAACATCTAAATTTCCAACTTTTGCTGTGCCGTCTGGGATTGATTCTGGAATTCCGTCCATCATAATTTTTAATCCTCGAATACCAAAAGATGCTCTTGCACCAAATCCACGAATGGAAATGCGTAAATCTTGGGCAAAATTTTCTGAATTCATCGCAAAAACTCCAGAAACTGCCCCTAAAGATTCAAAAAGAGAAATTTTGGATTGCCCAATTTGTAAACGAGATTGGTCAATTACGGTAACAGAAAGTGGCGTTTGAATATCTTTTGCGACAAATCGTGAAGACGAAATCGTAACAGATTGTAGCTCTTTTGATAGCAAAGTTGTATCTGTTTGAGCAAAAATCTTAAATGAAAATAGGAAAAAAGAAAGTAAAATAATTCTATACATTTTTTGTGTTCGTTATTTCACAAAGGTAGGAATTATTGGTGATTGGTGAATTGGTGATTGGTGAATTGGTGATTGGTGAATTGGTGATTGGAGATTGGTGAATTGGTGATTGGTGAATTGGTGAATTGGTGATTGGTGAATTGGTGAATGGTGATTTAGTGAATTGGTGATTTAGTGAAGTGTGAATTGGTAAATGGTTCATTGTGATTTATCGGATGAATAACAATCACTAATTCACTAAATCACCACTCACAATTAAATAAAAAAAACCCTGAAAAGTCGAGACTCAACAGGGTTGTATTATGGGTTGGATTATTAAACTTTTATATTAAGTAAGGATTATACACTTTCAAAATACAAAGGTTTAGTGGAGAATCGACTCTCAAAGTCCGCCAACTTTTTAAAATCAATTTACTCCACTTCCTCTGCTAATACGGATTTGGAATTGATCGTTCTGCAACATCTGTTCTGCGTCCGCCAACACATCGTAGCGTGCAAAACTTTCCTCCCCGTAAGGTCTTTCCCGAAGGTTGCCCTTTAAAAACGTCCGCCAACATTTTTAAATTGTTGCTCACTTCGGGGAAATTTTTCAAACACATTTTTACATATAATTTTAATATGTTTATCATGTGCAAATCAGCATTAAATAATCAAAATGGCTGATTAAATTTTAACTCAAAAAAATGTAAAATACGGTGGTAAAAAGGGCAGAGAAATTCTGCAAGAAAGGAATTGTAAATGAATTCCGCCACTGTTATTTTTCAAAGATTTGGTTTAGCTATATCGAGGCTTTTTTGTTTGAATTCTCCTAATTTAACAGGAGAATTCAAACTCCTTAGCTTGACCCAAATTCTCTTCATGGCGGTAAAAAGATTGGATTTTAGTCAATTAATAATAGAAATCTGCATTTAGACTTCTGATATTTTTGTTTTCAATTACCGTGCCAAACTTTCTTGACAGGTTACTACTTTTTTTAGTTTTTGTCTTCCGACTCCTAACATTTGTGGCGGCATTGCTGGGATAATTATGTTATGACAAATGCCGTGCCAAACTTTTTGTGAAATAAGAAAAAAGTAAAAAGAAAAGTTTTAAGCCTTAATTATTGAGGAATAGCCAAACTTCTCCATAAATAAAAAACCGTGTAGGCTTCCCAATTTTTAAAATTGATAAAAAACGATTCTATTTCTCCACGACTGGGGCGTTTTGGGAATTTTTTTAGACAATGTAGGGCATTATATAATCCAACATCTCCGTAGGTTATACATTCTAATCTTTTTAAAGATTTCATCAAGGCATAATTGGCTGTCCATTCTCCGATACCCCGCACTTGAATTAGTTTTTTGAGGGCTTCGTCTGTACTTAATTCAGAAAGTTTTGCTTTGGAAATATTTCCATCTACAAATTGTTTGGCAATTTCTATTAAATACTCTGCTTTTCTATTTGAAAATTGCATCGGTAATAAATCCTCAACTTTTAACTTGGCAACAACTTCGCAAGAAGGAAAAGCATAATACACAGAATTTTGAAAGTGAAATGTTGTGCCATAGACTTCAGTAAAACGTCTTTTGAGTTTGTAAGCAAAATTCAAATTGATTTGCTGACCAATAATTGACCAACATAATGCTTCAAATAAATCAGGAATGCCCAAAAGTCGCAGACCTTTATATTCAGTAACCATGTAATTGAGGTCAGAATCTTGATGTAGAAGATGATAAAAATCTGTTAAGTCTCGTTCAATGTCAAACCATTCTTTTACAAAATCAATAACAATTTGTTGCTGCGGATTCCCTTCTAAAATAGTGATAATTAGATTTTGTTCTTTTTCAGAAATGTCAATTAAGATTGGTATTGCTTGAACTAAAATTAACTTCCTGACTGAAGATTCTCGGATTTCATGCAGACAGTCATCATAATTTCTATCTAAAAACCAAAGACATTCTTGAAAAGAGAAATTGGGAGGAATTGGAATTGAAAAAGTCATAAGCAAAGAAGTCAAAACAATCGTTAAAATCAAAACGCAAGATACGGAATAGAAATATGTGAAAAAATCTGCAAATTGCGTAAAAGGAAAACGAATTTCACTCCTTTAATTTATGGAAGATACAATTTTTACAAAATATATAGATTCTCCTTTGGGCGAATTAGAAATTTCAGCAACGGAAGATTATTTGACCTCTATTTTATTTGTAGATGCCCAAAAGAAGCCAAGTCCAAGAAAGGTAGAAACGGATTATGTTCCAAAAGTAATAACCGATTATATTCAGCAAATTACCGAATACTTTGAGGGAAATCGAAAAGATTTTGACTTGAAAATTCAACACAAAGGGACAGATTTTCAGAAGACCGTTTGGGCAGCATTAGAAAATATTCCTTTCGGCAAAACGATTTCCTATTTAGAATTATCTCGTAGAATTGGCAACGAAAAAGCCATTCGTGCCGTAGGAACAACCAATGGGAATAACAAATTTAATATCATTGTTCCTTGCCACAGAGTTATTGGTGCAAATGGTTCATTGGTTGGTTATGGTGGCGATTTATGGCGAAAAAAATGGCTTTTGGAACATGAAGCCAAGTTTTCAGGAAATTATCAAACAAGTTTGTTTTAGTAATACAGGCTTTAGTACACTGTTTAATAAGTTATTTCAACTTCCCGAAACAATTCCATTGTGGGTTAAACTTTCGGGAAGTGGTCGAGAGGTTCACTTCCCGAAAGTTTTTTCTACTTTCGGGAAGTTGAAGAAACTTATTAAACACTGTATTTAGCCTGTATCTGAAATTTACCTTTACAGACTAAAGTCTGTGTTACTGCCTAACGGCATAATTTTTGCTCATATTTATTGATTGATTTTCAGAGCTATGCCAAAAACAAAATATCTTGAAAATCTTTTTGCCAAGAATTTAATTATATCCCCTAATTGCCAAGTAGAGGTGTTTTTATCAATAATAATTGATAAAATTAAACAGTAAAACAAATCTGAAAATTCTTTTCAGAGGTTTTCTGTTAAGCCTAAGTTTTAATAATTTATCGCTCTGAGCGATTTTAAATTAAATCTTTTCAGCTTAAAAACTACCCATTGGTGATGAAGAAATCTTCCCATTTTCAAATCTCAAAAACAGCAATCATTTGCTTGTTATTCTTTCTATTTTTTACGATTACGTTTAAAATGAAAGCCCAAATTAGCATTTCGGTTAAAGATACGATACCCACTTGTTTGGGGGCTAACTTTAAAATTGCAACAACAACTAATGCAGGAACTGGAGCAACTTTTTCGTGGCAAGGTCCTAATGGCTATACTTCGTCAGAAAAAGACGCAACAATCACAAACTTGATTGACAAAGGTATGGGCGTTTATACCGTAACGGTTTCTATAACTGGACAATCGGCAACGGCAACAACTTTGGTTAAATCAAATGCTATTGAGGTGGCAGTTATTGGTGGTTTTACAAATGTATGCGTGGGTGAAAATTTACGATTGAGGGATGTGATTATTCGTAACGCAAACGAACAACCTTTATCTTATGCTTGGACTGGTCCAGATAGTTATACTTCAACGGCTTCTGCCACCAATATTCCAACCACTGAAGACCTCCGTCAAGTGGGAACTTATACATTAACAGAAACGTATGAAAATGGTTGTATTGTTATTGCTTCGTTAGTGCCAACGGTGAATAAATGTTTGAGTATCGGTAATTTAGTTTGGAACGATACCAATAATGATGGCTTGAATAATAATACAGAAGTTGGACTTGGCAATGTGGCAGTTAGGCTATATAAAGCTAAAATTGAAGGCGGTTCGCCAACGAATAATGTTGATGGCGTTGCTATTCAGACAACGACAACCAACGCCACAACAGGTAAATATCTTTTTGCGAATTTAGTTCCGGGATTTTATATTGTAGAAGTAGAAGCTCCAACAGATTATAAGTCGAGCGTGGGCGTAAATGGTTCTCCAACAGGTATTTACGAGCCTTCTATAAGTGCAAATGATGATATTAATAACGATGATGATGGCACAACGGTTTCAGGGCAAACCGTCAGAACAAATTATATAGAACTGAGTAATTATACAGAACCGCAAAACGATGGAGACTCCACAAACGGTACTGCGGCAGATAAAAATTCTAACTTAACCATTGATTTTGGACTTCATAAATCTGAATGTCCTGCAATTCCTAAATGTGTTCCGTTTATTGCTAAAAAGATTTAAGTAGCACATACTTTAGTCTGTATGTTTGAGTACAGACTAAAGTATGTGCTACTTAATGAATTGTAATACCAGTAATCCGCCTATACAAATCTACGGCATACAAATCAGACATTCCCGCTACAAAGTCCACAACAATTTGAATATTGTTGTACAAATCTCCTTGTTTGATGTTCGATTGTTTGGGAATTAGTTGTAATAATTTCCCTGATTTGGGGCGTTGTGGATGCAAAATTGCCGTAACAAATTCGTCTAATAATGCTCCAATTACGTTGTAGCCTGCAATTTCTATTTCAATGACCGATTTATGATTGTAAATATCGCTAATTGAAATTTTATCGACATTCTTTAAGCAAGCAAGCGTATGAGTGTCCAAAATATCAATTAAAGATTTATTCAAATTACCCGCTAACATCTCTTTTTCATGCTCTAAAAACGCTTCTGTACATTTTTGAGAAAGCAGATTTATCAACATGGCTCGTAGGAAAGACAACTTTTCATTATTATCTTCAATACGATGTAATTTATCATTTTTGATGTAGTTATAAGTCTTTTCGTCTTTTTCCCAGAATGGTAAAAGCAAATCAATTACTTGCTGAACACTCAAAATTCGGAGACGGTGAGCATCTTCTAAATCAATAATTCTGTAACAAATATCGTCGGCGGCTTCCATCAAAAATACGAAAGGGTGGCGAGCGTAGGTGTTGCGTTCATCGTCTAAAACCCTAATGTTCAATTCAGCGGCTACTTTTCGGTAAATCTCAATTTCTGAATCAAAAAATCCAGACTTTTTTGTGCCAATAAATCCTGTTGTTTTATCAAATCCATTAGTCGAATCCGTTGGATATTTCACGATGGAAGCAATGGCGGTGTAAGTCAATTTATGACCATTGTCGGCATTGGTTAAAATTCTGAAAGCATTGGCATTTCCTTCAAATCTACGGAAATCATTGAGCTGATTTTCTGAAAGCTCGGCTTCTAAAGTGTCTTTTGTTTCTCCCGAAAGGTTATCGAAATAATTTCTGATAGCAGACTCGCCCGAATGCCCAAAAGGAGGATTTCCAATATCATGAGCCAAACAAGCCGTAGCAATAACGGTAGGTAAATCGTAGCGGTAAAACTCATGGAAATCGGCTGATTCTTCTGGATATTTTTGGGATAATTTTACTCCAACAGCTTTTCCCAAAGAACGTCCAACCGATGCCACTTCCAAACTATGTGTTAGCCGATTATGAACGAAAATAGGGCCGGGAACTGGAAAAACTTGCGTTTTATTTTGCATCCTTCTGAAAGGAGAAGAAAAAATAAGTCGGTCATAATCACGTAAATAAGCATTCCGAACGGGGTCAGATTTTTCATTTTCGTACTTTTTTTCATCACCGAGTCGCTTGCTTGTGTATAGAGTTTTCCAGTTCATAATTGCGTAAAAAGGCTGACCTTAGTTATCGGTTAAATTCAATAATTTCTTTATTCAAATTTATGATTTCTGAGTGCTAATTTCTAATTTACGATAGAAGAAATTTCATCAACAAATATGAGCCACAAAAACAAACTAAACCTTTTCGATACCATTATGCTTGTGGTGAGCCTAATTATTGGTATGGGGATTTTCAGAAATCCCGTAGAAGTAGCCAAAACGGCACAAACTCCCACAATTTTCTTTTTAGCTTGGATTTTAGGTGGAGTCATCAGCTTTTTGGGCGGTTTAACTTACGCAGAAATCGGTTCAAGATATGCCGTAAAAGGCGGATTTTACAAGATTTTCTCCTATTGTTATCACCCCGCTTTTGCTTTTATGGTCAACTGGATGTTAGTAATTTCAAATGCGGGAGCAGTTTCAATTGTGGCAATGGTCGGAGCGGAATACATCAATCCTGTTTTGATGCCCGAATCATTACAAAATCAATTGGGAATTAAAATTACATCTATCAGCACCATCGTGATTTTATACGCTATCAATTTTATCGGAATTAGACTTTCGGCAAAGACGCAAAATGTGCTTTCAATGATAAAAATTGTGTTGATGGGCTTGCTGATTCTTACCATTTTCGGAAATCACCCCACGCCAAAAACTTCAACCAATTTAGTGAGCGAACATTGGGAAACGATGGATTATTTTAAGGCTTTGGCTCTTAGTTTCATTCCAATTTTCTTTACGTATGGAGGTTATCAGCAAACCATAAATTTTGGAACAGATATTGAAAATCCTTCAAAAAACACTCCAAAGGGCATTTTTATTGGTTGTGGCTTGGTGATGTTTTTATATTTGGCAATCAATTTTGCGTATTATAAAGTATTGGGAATGGACGGAATGGCAAATTCTACTTCATTAACTTCTGATTTGGCGAAGGTATTTTTTGGAGAAACAGGCTCAAAAGTTACGTCAGTTTTGTTATTTATTTCGGTTTTAACTTTTGTCAATTCGTCGATGTTGACTAATCCACGAGTGTATTATGCCATGGCAGAGGACGGCGTTTTGCCCAAGTTTTTCAGTAAACAAAATGACCAATCGCAAGTGCAAGAAATTGCTTTGACAGTCTATGTTAGCTTTTTGATTTTGTTTCTTTTCTTCGGAGATTCGTTCAAGGAATTGCTAAACTATGTCATGTTTTGCGACTCAATAGGAATGATTACTTCTGCTTTTACTATTTTTATTTTACGTAAAAAAATCACAGAAACATCTGAAAGTCTTTATACCATTGGCTTCGGGAAAGTGCTTTTCCCTGCTATTTTTATCATTACTTATACATTGGTGGCAGTAAGTGCTTTAATCAGTAACAAGGAAAATTTACCAATCGCAATTGGTTTATTTTTAGGAGGTTTGCCTTTGTATTATCTCATTAAAAAGATTATTCCAAAATCGTAGAACAGGAATCTTTCCTGTCGTTTGAGTGTAAAATAAAGATTAGTCAACTTTTTAAAAGTTGACTAATCTGACTGAAGAAATATAATTTAGTTGATGAAAAATAGGCTAATTTACCTGCTCTGTGCATTATCCCTCATTCCGATTGGCTTGGCAACTCGTACTTTTGGCACTGAATTTATGAAACTTTATGTGGGTGATGCTTTGTGGGCGATGATGATTTATTTCGGGTTCAAAATGTTATTTCCCCAAAAAGCAAGTGCATTTTGGTATGCTCTTGTTTTTTGTTATGCCATAGAAATCAGTCAGTTATATCATGCAGAGTGGATTGACGCCATTCGTAAGAATCGTTTAGGAGGTCTGATTTTAGGTTTTGGATTTTTATGGAGCGACTTAGTTTCTTATTTATTGGGAATTTTAGGAGGTTATTATTTGGACAAAGTAGGACAGGAATCTTTCCTGTCTTGCGATTAACAGGAAGGATTCCCGTTTTATGGCAAATTGACAGGAAGGATTCCTGTTTTACGGCAAATAATAACTATTTTCTGGTTTTGGGCGTCAGTCGTTGCAAAAAGATACTCATTTCCACCTTCCGAGAGCTTCAATTTCTCCCGAATTTGCTTCACCGTCAACGGAAAATTACGAATAGTTATGTTCGCTTTATTGTCGGTTAAATGCTTTGAAATGTCCTTCTTATCCAATTTACAAACGGCTATAATTTCAAAGGCTCTTCCTTGAAAATTATCAACTAATTTTTCAGAAGTATAAAGGTGACTATGTGGAGCAATTTTCTGTAAATCAAAGTGTTGTGCTACGAAACGGAAAGCACCCGACTTTAAAATTGACGCATTGGGTTCGTATAAAAATTGTTGTGGAGAACCCAATTTTATGGTAGCATTTTTCTCTTGAGATTTTGTGAAAGTAAACTCATTTTGCTGATTTTTGGCAAGATTAATGGCGTGTAACTTCAGCCCCAACTCCTCTCCAACAGAGCGGGGAGACTGTATGTGAAATAACACTTCTTTAACCTCATTTTCAACTGCTACGATATAGACGTGTGCGACATTTCCTAAGTCAGAAATTGCCAAATCAATATCCAACATCGGAGAGGTTTTCAGTAAAATATTATCTGTTTTTTCAAATAGTAAATCTTTGATTTGTAGAATATTAGGTTCACAATCTTGTAATCTAACTACTTTGCTACCTGTATCGTCTCGGCGGTGTGGGTCGAGATAAACCCAAGAAAAATTATGGGTGCTTTTCTCAAAATTCTCCACTGAATTTCCCGAAATGAAACCTACATTTTCAATACCTAATTGCTCAAAATTGTATTTCGTAACATTTAGTAAATCAGCGTTTTGTTCATTGTAAAAAGCCTTTTTGAAGTTTTTACTCATGTATGCAATATCTACGCCCATGCCTCCTGTGAGGTCAATGAGCGTATCTCCTTGCACTAAATTTGCCTTAAATTTTGCTGTAATTTCAGAAGAACATTGCTCCACAGAAAGCATTTTAGGAAATACAATTCCTTCATTTTCAAACCATTCTGGGAGTTTTACTTTGGCTTTTTGTCTGGCTTTAATTTGTAAAACCAAATCGGGAATATTGAGATTTGGGTACTTTTTAGCCTGTAAAAGTAAAGTCGTTACTTCATCGTTTTGATGAGCTTTGATGAAGTCTTTTTCAGCTTCTGACAATGAATATTTCTCTAAATTTTCGATAAATCTTTTTTTCTGTAAAATTACAAAATCTCCGACAAACCAGCCATATAAGCCAAATTTGCTAACGCTTTTTCGTATTTACTTTTCAAAGATTCTACCTTCGTTTTCATTTCAATCCACTTGCTTTCTCTTGAATTTATCAAGAAAAGGGTACTTTCGCCAATGTCAAATTTACGTTGTTCGGCTTTTACCAAAAGTTCTTGATTTTTAGTAGCATCTTCCTGAATTTTCAACTGTTTTTCATAATTCCGAACGTCATTATAAGCGGCGTAAACGTCGTTCATAATCTCCCGACGAGCCAAATTTAGCTCAAATCCAGTAGATTGTTGCTTGATACGAATTTGCTGTAATTTTCCTCTTTCTTTTCTTAAAAATAATGGCATTACAAACTCAAAACCCAATTTATGGTTGTTCACAGAAAAGGAATTTTCGTAATTATAAATCGCTTTTGAGGCAAAACCGTCAGCAATGAAATTAAAATTAGCGTTGAAAATAGGTTTCAACATTTCTTTTCTGAATCGTTCCTCAATTTGCAATTGGTCGATTTTTACGTTGAGTTTCTGAATTTCAGGATGTTGTGCTTTTGCCTGACTGATTAACGATTGCAAAGTTGTATCATCTACTTTACGAATGGCAGCCAACGGAGGAACGGCATCTTCGGGCAATTCCAAAGGTGTTTCGTCGGCACTCCACAAATAATTTGAAAGTGCCAAACGGTTATTTTGTAGGTCGATAAGTGCTTGTTCCAGAGCCACTTGGCGGTCTTGAAGGGTGATTTTTGCCTCAACAGAATCAATGGTGGCTTGTTCTCCAATTCTCGCACGTTCACGAGTGGCAACAAAACGTTTGTCGGCTAAATCATATCCTTCTTTAATTAATTGCAATTGTTGGTACGAAAACCACCATTCCCAATAAGTTTTGGCAGCGTAATAAATGGTCGAATTGATAAGTTTTTGGCGTTCAGCTTCAGCATAATTTTTGGCTAAACGAGCTTGTTTCAAGGTATTTCTGCGAGCATCAATCACTAAGCCTTGTCCAATTGGAAGGCTCAAACCTGCAACTAATAATTGGCTTGATTCTTCGGGTAATAAATTTTTCCCTGTTCTGTTTTCATAACCCAATTTAAAATCTACGCCCGACCAAGTTGGAATTTTCAAAGCATTTTCCCAACGATTGTAATAATCTGCTCCTTTGAATGCTTTTCGGTCGAAATTGGAAGAAAGTTTTGGGTCAAAAGCACCTTTTGCTTGCATGATTTCAGCTTCTGCATCTTTGGGGTACAGGTTTGCTTGCTTAACGGTTGGGTGATTTTTAAGGACTAAATTTTTAAAATCTTCGTAACCAAAATTGGTTTGGGCTTTAATCGCAATATTTGAAAGTAACGTTAGAAAAATAACGTTTAAAATATTTTTTGTTTTTTTCATACACAGTAGAGACGTTGCCTGCAACGTCTTCATGGTTATTTCCAAGAAAATTATCAAAGATTAGTGATAGATTATCTGCAATGTTTCATTCATCGTTGTTTTACAATAGAATTTGTTGCCTGCAAGGTCTTCATTTCTGTTTTTTGAAGATTTTAGACGTTGCAGGCAACGTCTCTACTTTTGTTTCAATGCTGCTTTGGGTTCTTCTTTCAAAGTAGGAGGGAAGGCGTTTAATTGTCGCCAGATTTCGTACCAAACAGGCACATCGTCGAGCATCACCCAACCTACCACACCCGAACCCATGCGTAACTGTTTGGGCCATACTTGTTCTCCTTTACCCACCTTTGGCACAATTAACAAACGGTATTCACCTTTGTTGTTATCAATGCGGTCAATTACTTTTACAATACCGCCAAAAGTACCAACAGTTGCCGAAGGCCAACCCGAAAAAACTAATGAAGGCCAACCTTCAAACTGCATTCGTACTTCTCGTCCAGCTTCAATTAATGGTACATCCATCGCTCTCACATACATTTCAACCGCCATTTCGGGTGCGGAAGGTTGTAAAGTACAAATAGATTCTCCTTCTTTAATTGTCTCGCCGATACCTGCTTTTAATGCTTTTACAATGTAACCTTCTTGTGGAGCTTTTACATAATATTGCCCTCTGCGAATATCCACATTGGTAATTTTATTTTGTAATTGCGACAATTCATATTCGCCTGTGGCTAAAGATGAAAGTGCTGAACTGCGGTCTGACTGTGCTTTGGCAATTTTTTCGGCATATTCGGCATTAATTGAGTTTAATTCAATTTTAGCATTGATTAATTCTTGTCGTGAAATGGCTAATTTATTTTGTACCGAAATCAACTTTGCTTGCACTTCTTGCAACTTCAATTTTCGGGATTCTAATTCACTCAAAGAAACTAAACCGCCATTTTTATATTGGTCTTCTCCACGGTCGTAACGTACTTGTGCAATATTTACTTGTACTCGTTCCGCAATGACATCGGTACTATCAGATGTTACTTTTGCATAGCCCTGACGAACTTTATTACGAGCTTTCTGTAAACTAAAATTATTGTTTTCTTGTAGTGCAATAATTTGATTATCAAGAGATTGTATTTTTAATTGATAGCTTTTGATGGCATCACCTTTGGCTAATAATTGCTCTTGTAATCTTTTAGGGTAATTAGGGTCGAAGTAATCATCTTTCATTTCTGAAATCACTAAAAGCGTGTCTCCAGCTTGTACTAAATCGCCTTCACGGACGAGCCATTTTTCAATTCTTCCCGAAATAATATTTTGAATATTTTGTGGACGGTCTTTGGGCGTAAGAGCTGATATTTCACCTTTCCCGTTTACATTTTGTTGCCAAGGAAGTACCAGAATTACCGCTAAAATAATTACGATAGCCAGAAGCCAACGTTTTAAAATAACCGCCGAGCGAGGAGTATGTAAGGTCTTCAGTGAGTGCAATTCGTACTTTTCGTGTACGGCATCACTAACACTTTGTTTTGATATATTTAGCATATTTTTGTAGTATTTGGTCTTGCGTATTAAGTATTAAGAAAAGGTTTTTTGTTTTCGCATATTCTTGATACTTTGTGCATAATACTTGAGACATTCATTAATCAACTGCTTCTTGGAAAAGAGGATTTCTAATTAAGTCTTGATATGTACCGTCGAGCGTTATTTTACCGTCATTCAGCACAATGACACGGTCGCAGGCTGCCATAATCATTGGGTCATTTGAGATAGTCAAGAGTGTCCAAGGATTTGCTTTATCCGTCAAAAACGCAATAGCACTCATGCGTTCAGCTTTGTGTAATTCACGATAAATATCTGTAACCATCAATAATTTTGGTTTTTCAACGATACAACGAGCCACAGAAATTTTAGCGATAAAACTCTCAGAAAAACGCTTTCCACCTGCAATCATTGGTGTGGTTAATCCTTCGCCAAGTTCGCCAATATTGTTATTCATATTGAGGCTTTCTAATGCCCATTGAACATCCGCAAGGGTAATACTTGCCCGTCCCATCACGATATTTTCTAACAATGTTCCGTCGAAAATCAAATCAGTTGCTAAATTTCTTTCGATAGCATCTCGAATAGAATTTAATTCTATGTCTCTGATTGATAGGTTGTTGTAGGAAATTGAGCCTTCAAAATCGGTAAAAATAGCTGAAAGTATTTTCAATAAAGTTTCCTTTCCTGAACCATTTGTACCTGTAATGCAAACACTTTGGTTAGGTTGTATTTCAAGGTTTAATTTCTCCAAAACGTATTTTGCTCCATCGGCATATTTATAACTCAAATCTTGCATTTTGATGGCTAAACCTTGATTTTGCTCATGAAAATTAACCTTCAATCCACGTTGGCGTTCTAAGGGTAAATCAGTAACGTGTCCCATTTTTTCAATGGCAGTTAGTAAATCAAAAACGGTTTCTGTGCCAGAAATAAGTTTTTCAACAGAGTTTACCACCAATACAATGATGATTTCAGAAGCTACAAATTGCCCTAATGAAATTTGGCGGTCGATAACCAAAGATGTTCCCAAAATCAATAATAAACCCGTAATAAATGCTTTGAAAAATACTGCATTGCCATAAAGATTCAAAAGAATTCGATAGTGTTTCTTTCTGTATTTCAAGTAGTTATTGACTAAGTAGTCCATTTTTTGCATAGGTAAATTAGTCGAACCTGCTGATTTGAAAGCGTACAAGGTTCTCGCAATATCTTCCAACCACTGAGCCACTTTATATTTATATTTCGATTCTGCCAAACTGGTTTCCATGCCTTTGGGTGCATTGTAGTAAATGACAATGATAACGATGGCAATCGTTAAAAAACCGAAAGCAATAAAATAAGGGTGATAAAGAGATAGTAAAATAATGCCGAAAAGAATTTGAATGACGGCAGCCGTCATATCAATCAAAACTTTTGGAAGGGCTTTCTGTACGTTGATAACATCAAAAAAGCGGTTCATTAATTCTGGTGCGTAAGAACCTAATAAAGATTCTGATTTTACACGTGGTATTCTGTATGTAAATTCAAAAGCAGCTTTTGTAAAGACCCTTCGTTGGAGAACTTCTACTAAGGTTAATTGATAAATCTGCATTATGCCAGAAACGATAACTCCAACAATAACCACTGCAATTAAGACATACACAGAACTAAACGCTAATCCACCAGAAACTAAACCTATAATTGCTTGAATACCAAGCGGTAAAGACAAACTGATGATTCCGACCACAATGGCGTAAATGTAAATATAACTGATGTCTTTTCGCTCGTTTCTGAGCATTTTGAACAGTCTTTGAAGAGGACTAAAAGCTTCTATTTGCTCTTTATCCGTAATGTTTTCAAGCGGGTAAACACCTAAGAAACGCACTTTACCGTTTTTAGACTTATCTGGATTATCTTCAATGACTTGAGGATGGAAAGTAGTATCCGATGAAATTTCTTCAAAGTCTTGATTATCAGATATTTGATAGAAAAATGGCTTTTTTGTCTTTAATAACCGACCTCCAATAACAATTTTATTACCGTTGAAAAATATGACAGGATGGTCATTTTCTTGAATGAATTGCTTGAACTCTTCCTTACTGATATAATTTTCAACGAGTAAGAAATTTTGTTTTCGGGCTGTTTCGATTAAATCATTGATGAATGAATTTATATCTGCTGCCGAATACTGTTTAGTTTCAGAGAATGCCGAATGATTTGCAAAATTATCGAATCCAGTTCCGTAAAACTCGGTCAGTTTCTTGACAATAAGGCTTAACTGAGTAGATTGCATAGTTTAGTTTTTTAATGAAAATTATTTGAATCAGATAAACAACGTCTCTAAAGATGTTATGGTTTTAAAAATACATTAAAAAGAGATTAGAATCACTTTTGAGTAAGATAAAAAACATACTTTTCACCGTTTCTTAATAATTAATCGTTCTGAAATAATACTATCAAAGTTTGTTCGTAATTTTGTAGCCTTTTAAAATCCCACCTATTTTACTTCGAAACAGAAACAAAACTAAATGATGCTTCAAAGATTTTTTTTACTTTTTCTGGTGCTTTACGCCTCTGATTCATGGGCTTTTACAAAAATCTTTGAAGATTCTGTTCAGGTATCGTCGATTATTCAAAAAGCTATTGAAGCAGCTCCATCGCACGATAAATCTTATGCTAATTATCAGGCAGAAACTTTCATTCAAAATGCTGGAAAATGGAATCGTATCCCCAATGTTTGGAAATCACTATTGGTAAATGAAGGTGTGGAAGAAGGTTTAGTTTATCAGTCGGAGTCTTTTGCAAAGTTTTTGGTTAATAATACTAATGATTATTTGTTTAACTATCAGGCTGTTAGGAATAATTACAAAGCTGAAGACCGCCCTGATAAATTTGTGAATCCTAATTTTTACAAATCAATATTAGGAACAGGGGCTATTTCACCCATTTCTCCGAAAGCCTTTCATTACTATCATTTTAAATTGCTCGGAATTTCGGAAAAAGACGGTATTAAGGTTTTTAGAATACAAGTTTTGCCAAAACACAATAACGATGAAAAAGTATTTAGCGGTGAATTTTCCATTACAGATAAAGATTTCTCTATTCAAAACATTGATTTGAAAGTTAGAAATTATGCGATTGATTATCATTTTCAAATCAAATATGAGAAATATCTAAATCAATGGTTGCCACAAAGTATCAGAATTAATATTTCGGGAAATTTGATGGGTTTTGAGGGTGAGTTTCAATACCTTGCAAAAGTGTGGAATTATCAGGAACTCAGCGAAGAACAAGCAAAAAAGATTAGCCGCCCAACTGATAATCATTTTGAAGAAATTGTCAATGTGCAAGAACGAAATTTTGAAGTTCAGCAGTTCAAACAAGTGATGTCGGCAATGGGAACCAATCTGCGTAACCAATGGAGTGATGCCAATATTGCCTCAGGATTGAAGCGTTATGACAAAATTGAAGTTTCGACAGAGGCGGATAAACGAGTTAATAATTTTTGGAGTAATGTAAAGAATGATTCTGATTTTCAGATTTTTACGCCAGATTTGCCAATTGCTGGAAAGAATAAAAATACGCTTCCTCCACAACCCGACGAGTTTTCAACGTATCGTCAAGCCAATCAAAAGTTTGGTATCGGTAGCGTTTTGTTTAGTCGCTCGTATTTTTGGGGGAGTACACACCGAGGATATTATCCTTATGAAATTTACTACAAAGCTCCATTGTTAGACTTTAATTTTAACACCGTAGAAGGCTTTGTACACAATACAGGAGCTATTTTTAGATACCGCAAAAACCGTTATGATTGGTGGGAAATTGACCCAACTTGGCGATATTCTTATACGCAAAAACGCTCGATGGGCATGGTGAAAATCCGTTGGAAAACTCAAAAAGAGGATTTCAATATTTCGGGTGGAAAATTTGTCTCTCAATACAATGTGGATACGCCAATTGCTTTTGATTTGAACTCTCTGGCTACACTTTTATTGAAAAAGAATAACGTAAAAATTTACGAAAAAGAGTTTGTAAACATCAGTTTCAACGACCGTTTTTCTAATACTTTAGGTATAAAATCATCATTGGAATGGGCAAGACGTTATCCTCTTGAAAATACGACCGATTATAATTGGATAAATTATGGAGATGTTGCTTATTCCCCGAATTTCCCAAAAAATCAAGAAATTGGAGAGAGCCAATTTAATAAAAATGATGCGGTTATTGCCAGTTTTCAACTCAATTATCGTCCATTTTTGAAAAAGCAATATCGTAATAATATTCGTTCGGTAGATTTTGCATCGTCACCCTTGATTACTTTCAAATATCGTGGAGCAATTCCGCAACTGTTTGATAGTCAGATGGATTTTCATACCATTGAGTTAGGAATTACGCATAATTTTCCTTTGGGAATAAATACTAATTTTAACTATATCGCTCAGGCAGGTACTTTTTTGAGTGCTAAAAACATGACTTTCGCCGACTATAAGCATTTCAACGGAAATAATAATATGATTTCTATTGGCGATGCCATCACGACACACCGTTTGGTTGGTTTTTATGATAATTATGTTTGGGGAGCAAGTAAAAAATTAATTGACCAATATTATTACTCAACAAACGGAGCTTACATTGACGTAATGACGATGATTGGCTTACGCAAATTTGCCTTAACACAGTTGTCGCAAGTTCGTCGTTTGGGTTTGAGGGAAGAACTTTTTGCCAACTATTTATATACTGCAAATAATAAAATTCATAATATAGAATTTGGCTACGGGATAGACGGAATTGCTCGAATTTTGCGAGTAGAAGCCGTTTTTAATTATAATAGCTTTGGAATTCCTATGCCAAATAATACCTTCAAAAATACACAGTTTGCTATCAGACTTTCGCTTAATTCTCGTGTACGTGGAGGTGTAACGCCTGATTGGTAGATTTTGTTATCTTATCGTTTCAACGCAGGCAGGGTTTGAACCCTGCCTGCGTTAGATGGAAAACTCCTTATGCTTTCGAGATTGGTATGTTATGCAATACTATTTATATTCTCCCAAATCCAATCATCCAATAAATCATGGTTCAAACAAACTATTTCTATCTGAACTAAGATTATTATGATTAGAAGATGATTTGATTCTATGTATCTCAATAAATTCCAACATTTTCCTTATCCTAAAATCCCGTCATCTAATCAATCATAGTTCCGACTCATCACCACAGCTCATCACAAGAAATTTTGAACAAATAGGATTATTTTTTACTTTTAATTACTGATTTAGGACAATCTAAAAAGAAATTAAAATGGCAAAGTATAATCTTACCGTAAATGGTAAAAAATATAATGTAGAAGCCGATGCCGATACGCCACTTTTGTGGGTAATTCGTGACTACGTGGGCTTGAAAGGGACAAAATTTGGTTGTGGAATGGCTCTTTGTGGAGCTTGTACTGTTCATCTCGACGGTCAGCCTGTTCGTTCTTGTTCAACGCCAATTTCTACTTTGAAGGCAACCAACAAAATCACCACTATTGAAGGGATTTCAACCAATACCGACCATGCCGTACAAAAAGCATGGATTGAGGCTCAAGTTCCGCAATGTGGATACTGCCAATCAGGGCAAATCATGTCAGCGGTGGCATTATTGAAAGAAAAAACAAATCCAACCGATGAAGATATTGATGTGGCGATGTCTGGAAATATTTGTCGTTGTGGAACATATCCACGTATTCGCCAAGCCATTCATCGTGCGGCAGAATTGATGAAAGATGGAAGTAATTAATTCTACTGGAAAGTAATATATGCCAGTAATAGAATTATTTGAAGGGATTAAGATTTTGATGTTTGCAAATGACTATAATCCTCCCCATTTTCATGTTTATTATGCAAGTTTTAAAGCAATGGTTGAAATTTCCTCATTACAAATTATAAGAGGAGAATTGCCTAATAAACAATATCATAAAGTTGTAGAATGGGCTGAACTAAGACAGCAAGAATTGTTAATCTAAATCCTCAATTAAGAAAGTAATGAATAACATTCCATATATCACTCAAATTTTAAAGATTGAACCCTTTAAAATTACTTGTCTTTGGAACACAGGAGAAGTTAGAGTTAACGATTTTGAAGAAGAATTTGTAATTCCCGATAGGTTAGAAATTTTTTATAGATTGACAAATTATGATATTTTCAAATATGCTTCAGTGAGTGAAGAAGGTACTTTGCAATGGGTTAATCTACAAGTGTCAATGAAAATATTGAACAAAGATGTAATATCTCCTTTTGACTTAGACTCTGTAACATTATACGAAAATAGTCATTCTATAAAAGAGTATAGATTAGTGATGACAGAGGAATTTGTTTAAACACAACTCAAATGAAAAATAACTCACGCAGAGACTTCATAAAAGCCACATCTTTGTTGGCAATTGGTTTTTCGTTACCGTCTTTGGGTAAATCAGAAACAACCATTCATAAAATTGATACTACCAATGCAGCAGCTTTAGGGCTTGAATTGAATCCGTATATTTTAATTAATGATGCGGGAAAAATTACGCTTTTCAATGCTCGTCCAGACATGGGGCAAGGTACGTATCAGTCGCTTCCTTTACTTTTGGCGGAGGAATTAGAAGTTACCCTCGACCAAGTAACCATTCAAAATACGGATGGACAAGGTAAATATGGCTCGCAACTTTCGGGTGGTTCATCTTCTATTCGTACACGTTGGACACCCATGCGTACCGCAGGGGCAGCCGTGCGTGAAATGTTGATTTCGGCTGCCGCTAAAAAATGGCAAGTTCCTGTAAATGAATGTTATGCAGAAAACGCAAAAGTGATTCATAAGCCTTCTAATAAATCGTTTACTTACGGGGAATTGGTGGAGGACGCATCAAAATTAGAAGTTCCGAAAGAGCCAAAACTGAAAGATGCCAAAGATTTTAAATTGTTAGGCAAGTCAGTTCCACGTCCAGAAATTCCTTCAAAAATAAACGGAACAGCAGTTTTTGGTTTGGATGCCGTAGTTCCGGGAATGTTGTATGCAACGATAGAACATTCGCCAACGATGCTTGGAAAAGTAGTAAGTTTTGACGGTTCGGAAGCTATGAAAATTAAAGGCGTAAAATTCGTATTAAAAACTGAACGAAAAATGCCTCATAAAACAGTTGAAGCCGTAGCCGTTGTGGCTGATAATTATTGGGCAGCCGCTAAAGGTCGTAAAGCCTTGAAAATCAAATGGGATAGCGAAGGTTCTAACAAAATTTCAAGTGATGCGTATTTTGCTAATTTACAAGAATTAGGGAAAACCGCAGGCGAAGTCTATAAAGGAGATACCAAAGGTGATTTTGCGAAGGAATATTCTGGAGCTACTCAAAAAATACAGGCTTCTTACCAAACACCTTTCGTGGCTCATGCTCCGATGGAACCCGAAAATGCTACTGTTTGGGTACAAGGTGATAAGGTAGAATTGTGGGCACCAACGCAAGGACCAGATGGTTTAATTCCAGAAGTAGCTCAGTATTTGAAAATTAAGCCAGAAAATGTAAAAGTAAATGTGCCATTTATGGGTGGTGCTTTTGGAAGAAGAGCGTATTACGACTACGTGATGGAGGCTTTGCATATTTCAAAACAAGTAAATGCACCTATAAAATTAATTTGGACACGTGAAGACGATACCGTTCAAGGACCTTTCCGCCCTGGTATGTTGTCTGTTATGGAAGGAGGAATTGATGCCAAAGGAGCAGTCGTTGCTCACAATCATAAAATTGTGGGAGCTTCTATTCAGCACCAAGTTTTTGGAAGTCCTCTTAAAGATATGCCAGATGATTGGGCTTCTGAAACCGCCAATGTTGAGGATAGTCCTTACGATTTCAATAGTAGAAAATTGAGTTTTCATTTAGCCAAAACTGATATTCCAATTGTTTGGTGGCGTTCGGTATATTCATCTACTACGGCTTTTGGACAAGAAAGTTTTATAGATGAATTGGCTCATGCGGCTAAAATCGACCCATTGGCTTTCCGTTTAGATATGTTGGCTGAGTCTCCAAGATTTACGAAGGTTTTACAAATTTTAGCGAAGAAGTCAAACTATCATGCTAAACTGTCAGATAATCAAGCGATTGGCATTGCCGTTGCTCGTTCTTTTGGTACAATTGTAGCTCATGCCGTAACGGTTTCTAAAGACGGGAATGGTGCCAAAATTGATAAAGTAGTTTCAGTAATTGATTGTGGAATGACGGTCAATCCAGATAATATCAAGGCTCAGACCGAAGGAAATATAGTGATGGGATTAACGGCAGCTATCAAAAATGGAATGACATTTAAAGATGGACAAGCTGAGCAAACTAATTTTCATCAGTATAATGTTTTGAGAATCAATGAAATGCCAAAAGTAGAAGTGCATATCGTTGAAAATTCAGAAGCTCCAGGAGGAGTTGGTGAACCAGGTTTACCACCAATTGCACCAGCATTATGTAATGCCATTTTCAATTTGACAGGCAAACGTGTACGAACTTTACCTTTTGAGATTGATAATATTGTGTAAGATAGTTGTTAGGGTTTAGGAGTTAGGTTTCAGCAACACTTAACAACTCAAAATTACATTTTAAAATATCAAAAGCCGATAATGCAGACATTTAAAATCTGTATTGTCGGCTTTTATTTGGCTTATAGCCTGCTAAAACCTAATTACTAATAACTAAAACCTCTCATAAATACTTCGATAAAAATTGATAAAATTCTTTCTTCGTATTTTTAAAATCTGTTGCGGTAAATTCCATCAAATCTTCTAAATTTTCGTCCGTTTCAATCATTTTAACATTGATATATTTCGGTTGTTCGATGGCATTTTGAATAAGAGCTTCTTCTTTTAATTTTATATCGTGAAGCAATTCATCAAGATGAGTATTTATGATATAAAATTTATTTTCAAAATGCCCAACTTCTACTTTAATGTCTTTGGATGTATTTTTTGAAGCAACTTCTTCTAATCTTTGTTTGAAAAATGGTAACTCTGTTTTGTAAAACTCTAACTCTCTGAGCCAATCTTTACACATTACGTGCAAGTGTGAAATGGTATCTTTCATAATTTTATTTTGTTGATTTTAATTTTTTAGAACTTATTGGATTATCCTCTTATTATCAGTGATTCTACTAACACCTAATCCCCAACTCCTAAGCCCTAATTAAGCTTTTAATTTATTTTCCAATTCCACCACCATCGGCACTAAAACGTGGTCTTCAATGATGGCGTGTTTACGTAATTCAATTTCAAAAAGGTCAACTTGATTCATGAAAATTTTGAAAGGTAAAGGAATCGCTTCATCTCCCGAAAATTGTTTAATTATTCTGGAAACTTCTTTCAATTCATCTTCAATTGGTAAGTGACTGGCAATAAACTTTTTAATAGAAAAAAATGGGTCAATTGATACGTTTTTGGCACATACTGTTTTTGTTTTTGATGCCAAAAGCATTCGTCTGATGTATGGAAAAAGATAACGTTCTTCCATCCGAATATGGGCAATTAATTGATTTTTATAATTGTTGAAGAAGACAATCAGACTACTTAATAGTCGGTGGCTTTCGGTGTATTTCGAGTAAATATGTAACATAGACTGCTCAATCTCAGGCAGTTTTTTTTCAAGATAATATTGATGAGTTGCTTGTAAATAATTGAGAATATCCTCAATTGAGAATTTCTGCATTTTTTCATACACAAAATCTTCATCATCGTTATACAATTCAAGAATTAATCCGATTAACTCATGATTCATTTCCCAATTATCGACTGGGTTTTTGAGGTTAACATTCTCCAATCTTTCAGTTATCAATTGAAGAATTTTGGTGTTATCCATAATATCGTTTACCGATGTCATAGTCATAATAATGAAGGGGATTAGAGTTTGATAGTAAGTAAAAAGTGATTGTGAAAAATGTGTGAATTATTGGTTAAGGGAAATTGTAAAAAATAACGTACCATATTTGGCTTGGACAAACTTCCCGAAAGTTTTAAACTTTCGGGAAGTTCAGCGGCGAATAGTTGGTACTTTTAATTTTACAATTTCCCTAAATTCCTCTTTGTTTTCGCTTTTCGCCAATCGCTTTTCGCTTATAAAAAAGCTATTTTCTAAAAGTCAGAATTGGCAATTTTGCCTCTTGTACGAAATGCTTGGTAACGCTGGTTTCGAATATTTTTTCCAAAAATGATTTGTCATGAACCGCCAAAGCCAAAACATTAGGTTTGAAAGTATTGATGTAAGTTTCTAAGCCTTCAATAATGTCTTCTCTTTTGATATTTCGGATAAGTACATTGTCATCTTTAAATTCTTCTCGTAAATTGTTAACCTTCTCATGCACAACACTTTCGGTGTTTTGTTCAAAGAAATCATTAATGTGAATGACCTTATTGAGTGTTTCTAAAGGTTTTACAAGCTCTAAAAAATATTGCGTTGCCGTTGTTTCATCTTCCTTAAAATCAGCGGCATACATTATTTTTTGCGGCTGCTTAATATGGGTATGCGAAGGAATAACCCAAACTGGACAAAGAGCTTCTTTTACAACTTTTTGAGCATTTGTTCCCAGCCATTTGTCCAAAAAATCAGATGCTCCCTTAGTTCCCATTACAATCATATCGGCTTTTATTTCATTGGCTACTTCCACAATTTTATCTGCTGGAAATCCATATTCAGCCCTTTGAGAAACTCGTGTAGGATGTAAATGAGCATTGGAAATAAATGCCGAAGCAAATTTTTCTAAATCTTGAATTGCCTCCTGTTTATTACTTTCAATGGCACTTTGAGCTTCATAAGCCATTGGGTTTTCAGGCACCATTGGAATAAAATAGGTATTCAGTACCACAATGTTGGCGTCGTATATTTTTGCTAACATACCTGCATATTCAGCGGCATGAGTGGCATTTTTACTAAAATCGGTCGGAAAAAGAATCGTTTTCATAGCTTTTGAAAGAGTTAAAATTGATGCGTTAAATATGAAATTGTCTTTGGATATTTTAAGAGATTTACGCTAAATAATAACGGCTACTTGCTAAGAAAATTACTTTCTGAAAGTTAGAATTGGCAACTTTGCTTCCTGTACAAAATGTTTTGTTACGCTGGTATCAAATATTTTTTCTAAGAAAGATTTTTCATGAATTGCCAAAGCCAAAACGTCTGGTTTATGGGTACGAATGTAAGTTTCTAAACCGCTAATAATATCAGCTCTATTTACATTGTGAACGCTTACATCTTCTTTTTCAAATTCATCTTCTAAATAATGCACCATTTCTTGTACGGCATGACTCACATTTAATTCAAAATAATCATGAATATGAACAATGTTACAAGTAGCTTCTAACGGTTTAGCAAACTCTAAAACCTTTTGCGTAGCTATTACTTCATCTTCCTTGAAATCAGCGGCATAAATGATGTTTTTAGGATAATTAATAGCTGCATTTTCTGGAACAATCCATACTGGACAAGGTGCATTTTTCATTACTTTCTGCGAATGTGTACCGAGCCATTTATCAATTGCATTGCTTGCACCTTTTGTTCCCATCACGATAAGACTTGCATTGATTTGTTTAGCGATTTCATTGATTTTATCGCCCACAAAACCATATTCAACCATTTGAGTGATGCGGTCGGATACTAAACTGGTTGCTTCAATGAATTTTGCCGTAAAATCTTGTAAATTCTTTTCAGCGTCTTTTCTGTTTTGCAAGATGAAATTCTCGATTTCATACGGCAATTGGTATTCTGACACCGTTGGAACTGAATATATATTCAACAAGACCACTTTAGCATTCAAGCGTCTTGCCAACATACCAGCATATTGAGATGCGTGGATGGCGTTGGTGCTAAAATCTGTTGGGAATAGTATCGTTTTCATGCAATAGTTTTTTAAAAATTGATATACCAAAATTCACAAAAATTATAGCCTTTCCACATGAGGAAACATAGATGGAAACATGACTTTTATCAGTTTATCCATGAATATTCATCATGGTATTTTGGTTGTTGGGCAAGGAACTTTGATGAGAAAATAAGGAAGCGAAAAAAATGACAGCCCCAACTACCGATACCACTCAACTCTGTTTTCATTGTGGGATAGAATGTCCTGATGACCATATTCATATCGACGAGAAATATTTTTGTTGTAATGGCTGTAAAACGGTGTACCAAATCTTGGAAGAAAATAACCTCTGTCAGTATTATGACTTGGAGAAAATGGGTGGGAACTCTCCACAAATCGGTCAGTTTGCTTTTTTAGATAATCCTGTGATAGCTAATGATTTGCTTGATTTTCAGAATGATAGCATTTCTAAAGTTACTTTTTATATACCTTCAATCCATTGTAGCTCATGTTTGTATTTGCTTGAAAATTTGTACCGTTTGCATCCCGCAATCGAGCGTTCGCAAGTAGATTTTTTGAAGAAACAAGTAAGTGTTACCTTTCAACACAAAGACATAACCTTCCGCCAAGTTGCCGAGTTGCTGACTTCTTTGGGTTACGAACCCATGATGTCGTTGAGCGATGTAGTGAAGGAAAAACAGAAACCAACTTATCGTAAATTACTCACACAATTGGGCGTAGCGGGTTTTTGTGCGGGCAATATTATGCTTTTTAGTTTTCCCGAATATTTGGGTTTGCAAGATGCCACTTACAAAAATCTGTTTGGTTATTTAAACATCGTTTTGGCAATCCCTGTGGTGTTTTATTCTGCTTCGGGCTATTTTGAATCAGTTTATAAAAGTCTCCGAAAAGGTATAATTAATATTGATTTTCCAATTCTGCTGAGCATTCTCGTAGCATTTTTTAGAGGCATTTATGAAGTCGTTTATAATAATGGTGCAGGATATTTTGACTCATTAACGGGTTTAGTCTTCTTCTTGTTAATTGGCAAATGGTTTCAGCAAAAAACGTATAATTTTCTGTCTTTCGAGCGTGATTATAAATCTTATTTCCCATTGGCGGTAACTCGTTTAATGTTTGGAAAAGAAGAAGCCGTTTCGATTAGTGATTTAAAAAAAGGAGATAAAATTTTAGTAAGAAATGGCGAATTGATTCCTGCTGATTCAATGCTGTATAATGGCAAAGCTCAAATTGATTACAGTTTTGTAACGGGAGAATCTGCTTTGGAAGAAAAACAATTGGGAGATTTCTTGTATGCAGGCGGGCGACAAGTAGGAGGGACGATTGAAATGGAAGTTTTGAAAGAAGTTTCTCAAAGTTATTTAACCCAACTTTGGAACAACGATACTTTTCAAAAAGAACAAGATAGTCGGATAAAAACCTTCTCGAATGCCGTCGGGAAATATTTTACTTTTGGCGTGCTTACTTTGGCGTTTTCGGTGGCTTTATATTGGTATTTGCAAGACCCAAGTAAAATGTTGAATGCCTTTACTGCCGTTTTAATTATCGCTTGTCCGTGTACCTTGTCGCTGAGTTATCCTTTTGCTTTGGGGAACGGTTTACGTCTTTTAGGAAAACAATATTTCTATCTTAAAAACGGAGAAGTAATTGAACAAATGGCAAATTGTGACACCATTGTTTTTGATAAAACAGGGACATTAACCACTGCCGAAGGTTCAAAACCTCAATTTTATGGAAGTCGCAAATTATCAAGTTTTGAAGAGCAAATGATTGCTTCATTGGTACGAAACTCTTCTCACCCGATTGCACAAAAAATCAAACATTTAGTTTCTAAAAATGACTATTTGACGATTGATAACTTTAGAGAAATTGAAGGAAAAGGAATTGAAGGAGAAATTGATGGATTGCCTTTAAAATTAGGTTCAAGTAAGTTTTTAGGACTTTCAGAAGAACTTGTTAGTCAGCAAAATGCGGAGGCTTCTGTGGCTCATGTTTCTATCAATAATCATTATATGGGTTATTTTTCAATGCCTAATTTTTACAGAGAAGGCATAGAAAATACGATTGCTGAGTTGAATAAGAAATATCAGACTTTTTTGCTTTCGGGAGATAATGAAGCAGAACGCCACAATCTCGAAAAGTATTTTTCAAGAAAAGAAAATCTATATTTCAATTGTAGTCCACAAGATAAATTGACATTCATTAAAAAACTGCAAAATGAAGGCAACAAAGTAATTATGATTGGAGATGGCTTGAATGACGCAGGAGCATTGAAACAAGCCGATGTAGGTATTGCGGTAACCGATGATACGCTCAATTTTACACCGATGAGCGACGCTATTTTGAGAGCAGAGCAATTGAGTAAATTACCCAAGTATTTGAATTACAGTGATTTTGGTTTAAGGCTAATTAAGTTTAGTTATATATTTTCATTAATGTATAATTGTATAGGTTTGACGTTCGCCATTCAAGGGACACTTTCACCAGTCGTAGCGGCGATTTTGATGCCTGTAAATTCAATCACCTTAGTAGGCATTGCCTCATTAGGAATGATTTGGGGCGGACGCAAATTAAAATAGAGTGATTAGAGTTTGTTGTTTGTGGGGAAAGGCGACTTCAGTTTTGAGGTCGCCTTTTTTGTTGGCAATTTACGGTTCGGTAATGTTTTTGTGGGCATTTTTTTTTATCTTTGTTACTCAAAGTCAACATTAAATAAGGATGAAAAAGGGAGTTTTAAATGAAATGCTTAAATCATATTTTCTCAATAAAATTGAGAAGCATTTGATTTTTTGTTATTTGACAAACAACAAACTTAATTATGCTGATAATTCGATTTTGAATAGATATTTTATTGATTTTCAGCAAGATGAAAAAGTTTGCTCTGATGTTTATAACCTTGAAATTACAACGATAAAAGACCTCGAAAATTACCTTGAACTTTTAATTCCTGTTGATGATAGAAAAGTTAATGGAGCTTTTTTTACACCTAATTATATTGTTGATTTTATTATTAATGAGCTTAAACCTAAAGAAAAAGATAAATGTCTCGACCCAAGTTGTGGATGTGGTGCATTTTTAATTGGACTCGCAGAATACTATAAAAGCACATTCAGTAAGTCAATAAAACAAACGGTTCAAGAGAATATTTTTGGTTCGGATATATTGGATTACAATATTGACAGAACTAAACTTTTATTGACTATTTATGCTTTGCAAAATGGTGAAAATTTAGAGGAAAGAGATTTTAATTTATATACTCAAGATAGTCTAAAAGCTACATGGAAAACACAATTTGATATTATTATTGGTAATCCTCCTTATGTGAAATTTCAGGACCTTTCAGAAGAAAATAGAACTTATTTAGCCAAAAATTGGACGACTATTGAGGGTGGTACATTTAATCTTTATTTTGCTTTTTTTGAATTAGGGTATCAACTTTTGAAGCCAACGGGTAGATTGGGTTTTATTACGCCCAATAATTATTTTACGTCTTTGGCGGGTTTTTCACTACGTAATTATTTTCAACAGAAAAAATGTGTTTCTCGGATTATTGATTTTAGTCATAAAAAGGTTTTTGATGCTCAAACGTACACGGCTTTAACCTTTTTGAATAAAAAAGAGAATGAAGCACTTACTTTTGATAGAATAAAGGACGGTTATAAACCTGAAGATTTTTTATCAATTGTCAATGGTTCTCCTAATTATTTCAAGGATTTGAATAGCCAAAAATGGCGTTTATTGAAATCAGACGAACAGAAAAATATTAAAATCATTGAAAATATAGGTACGCCAATAAGTATTCTTTTTGATATTTGTGTGGGTATTGCAACGTTAAAAGATGATGTTTTTTTTGTAGATGGAAGTATAGAAAAAGATGGGTTTTTCTTAAAAACTACTGAAAATGGGACATTTGAAATTGAGAAAGAGATAACTAAATTGGTTTACAAAATATCGAATTTTAAATCGCAAGCAGAAATCATAAATAATACGAAGAGAATTATTTGTCCTTATCATATTGGTAAAGGAAATGCTACGCCAATTTCAGAACAAGAATTTGCTACAAAATACCCTAAATGCTATACTTATTTATTGTCTGAAAAAGAAAACTTATCGACCAGAGACAAAGGAAAGGTGAAATATGAGCCATTTTTTGTTTGGGGAAGAACGCAAGGTTTGAATAAGTTTGGCAAAAGAATTTTAAATCCTACGTTTAGTCAATTTCCAAGATTTTTGTTAGTAGAAGAGGAAGATGCCTTCTTTACGAATGGATATGGGTTGTTTTTTAGAGAACCAAAGACAACCTTTTCTTTATTCGACGAACCCGAAAACCCTTTAACACTAATAGAAAATATAGCAGTGGTTCAGAAAATCTTGAATTCCTATTTGATGCACTATTATGTAAGTAAAACGAGTGTATCCATTGAAGGCGGTTATCCTTGTTATCAGAAAAATTTTATTGAGAAATTTACCATTCCAACGCTTACGAAAGAGGAAATTAATATCCTAAAATTATTGAATGATAAACAGGAAATAGATGAGTTTTTAATTGAGAAATATCAATTGAATTTACCTTTGCCAAATCTGGTTTCGTAAATAGTTAGCAAATCAGTAGTAAAATTAGGAAAACTTAATTTTTCAATACTGGCTATTGAGTTTTTAGGTAATAAATTATCTTTTTTTAATTCTTCGTCAGTATGATGAATACTTGGAATAGTCTGACTAAAATCCACAATTAATAAGCAAACTCGTTCATATTTATAATGGTCTATTTTCGTGTCATTTCGCCCATTAACTGCTCCAAACGAAAGTAAATATTTTTCAATGTGTTTATCAACATTGGTGAGTTTTTTGTACTTTACATTTTTCTTATTCGCTTCATTACTATCATATTCATTTACTGAAATCATATAAAATTCTCCTAAAACCATCTTCTCGCAACGTAAATGTAGATTTAATGCTTCGGCAAAGGTTCGTTCATAAAGAGTATCAAAGTTTTTTGCTGAACTACTCAACTGACTTCTGACATTAATGGTTAAGGTTTGTTCTGTAAAATCAAAGCCATAATTATCTTTTTGTCCGTAAAGAATTCCTTCAAAATTTAAAGTTTCCTCTGTTTTAGCTATATAATTGGGAATAATGGAAACGTCTTGATTTTTACGTTTAAAAAAGCCTGCAAGAGATAGTTCTCCATGACTTTCTGACAATTTAGGACAGATTAATTCTGGATTGACATTGTTTTTAATTAGCTCAGATTTGACAATTTCGTGCAGTAATTTTATGGGTTTTTGGCTACGAATAAGATTGTTTTTACCCTCTGTTCCTGCTGTTTTTATGGCATTTTCAATGGATTTTTTAATCTCATTAATGGCTTGTTGTAGGTTTATCAAATTCGTCATAATCAAAAAAGGTTTTTAGCGTTACGTTTAGTGCAGTGGCAATTTTTTCAATATTTACAATGGATATATTACGACTACCGTTTTCAACCGAAGCAATATAACTTCTATCTAAATCAGCAGAGTAAGCCAAGTCTTTTTGTGACATTGACGAAATATCTCGTAAATGCTTAATTCTTTGTCCTATTTTTCCTTTAACATCCATAACACAAAACTCAAAATTTGTTGACTATAAATCAAAGACTATAAGTAACATTTGAGACTAACACTAAAATAATTGAAATGAAAAATACTAATCTTAGGGGTAAATCCCCCTTCATTTGTCAATTAACAAAACATTAACACCTCATTAACAAGTCGTTAATAATACTTTGGCTGTTTTTCTGTTCTAATGGACAAATAAATAATTTAACCAATCACGAAAATGAAAAAATACATGGTAGCCGTAATGATAGTGATTTCAACTATTTCATCGGCAATAGCACAATATGGCAATCAGGGTTACGGATATGATGATGACAGATATTATTATGATAATGAGTTTGATTGGCATTGGGATATTAGAGTGCGTATCAGCGATGGTATTCAAAGGGGACAGATAACTCGTAATGAATCTAATATTCTGTATCGTCGTCTGGAGGATTTGGAACGTAAAGAATATGCGTATCAGTCTGACGGAATTTTTACGAGTTGGGAACAACAAGAAATTTGGGATGATGTGGTGTATTTAAACCGTAGAGTAGGTATTGAATTATACGATAATGACCGTTCTTTTTACGGATTTGATGTTTATGGGTACGACCGCCGTGGGTATCCAAGATGGTATTATCAAGGTGGTTTTGATTTCTTCAGATTCGATAAAAGAGGTTTTGGAAGCATAACGCTTGGTTATGTGCCACGTCCAAATTATAATGGTTGGTATAGAAATGAAAGAAATCAAGTGGCTCGTAGATATTATTCCGAGAGAAGCCAATATAATAATCGCAATAACCAAAGAGGTGGATACGAAAGAGCCGACCGTGATAACAGAGGTAATTCAAGAAATGGTGGTGCTTACGACAATAATAGAGAACGTGCAAACCGTGTAGAACCAAATCGTGGCGATAATAATAATGGTGGATATTCGCAAGGCAGAGGTAATGACCGAATAGAACCAAATCGTGGCGATAATAATGGTGGTGGATATTCGCAAGGCAGAGGTAATGACCGTGTAGAACCAAATCGTGGCGATAATAATAATGGTGGATATTCGCAAGGTAGAGGAGGTGACCGTGCAAACAGAACCGAACCAAGCAATAATGGTAGAAATTCTAACGGTCGTTCAGAACCACCAAGAGGAAATAATGGAGGAGGTGACAGACCTGCTGAAAGTAGAGGTGGGCGTAATTAATACAGGTAATTAATACTGTCAATTTCTAACGCTGTCGGGTTCAAAAAACCTGACAGCGTTCACAAACGTGAAATATTTTTGGGATTTTACCCTCTTAAATTTACCAATTTTCGTTCATCTACAATTCGGATTTCGCTCCCACTAATTTCAATTAAATGGTCAGCTTTAAAATCACTTAATGTTCTGATTAATGATTCCGTTGCCGTTCCAACTACCGATGCTAAATCGTCTCTTGATATTTTCATCGCAAAGGTTTCTTGTCCTTCACTTTTGTATTTTTTTGATAACATCACCAAAGCATCTGCCGTTCTTTTTCGGATAGAATTATATGCCATCTGCGTGAGTAATTTCTCTTTTTCTTGAATGTCATTCGCCAACATTTTAATAAATTGATTGGCAACAGATTGATTACGAGTAATTAATTCCAAAAAATCATGCTTAGGAATGCCAATAATTTCACAGTCTTCTAATGCCTCCGCCGATTCTTGATATTCAGTGTTTTCAATGATAGCAATATGTCCGAAGAAATCTCCAGAATTGTATAATCCCGTGATAAATTCTTTGCCATCTCTATTAGCTTGGAAGGTTTTAATCTTTCCATGTTTCAAGAAATAGAACTTAATAGGCTCGTCGCCTTCGGCATAAATAAGTTGTTTTTTCTTGACAGTTGATACTTTTCTATCCGCCGAAAGAGAATGTAAATCAGCGTGTTTAGTAGCTTTTTGATAAAATTCTTCGATGCCTTCGTGGGTATTTTTAAAAGAATTTGAAAGTTTTTCTAATTTTTTGAAACGACTTTCAATGGCATTTAACAACTCAATTTCTTGGAAGGGTTTTGTCAAATAATCATCTGCTCCCATGTCCATTCCTTTGCGGAGGTCGGTTCTTTCTGTTTTGGCAGTCAAAAAGATGAAAGGAATATTTTGTAAATCAGGACTTTGACTAAAAATATGTAAAACGCCATATCCGTCTAAAACAGGCATCATAATATCACAAACTACTAAATCTGGTTTGGTAGTTTGGGCAACTTCAACGCCAATTTTGCCATTTTCAGCCGTCAAAACTTGATAGCCAGCCAGTTCTAAAATCTCGGCTGTGGTTTCTCTAATATCGTCGCTATCTTCTACTAAAAGGATTGTTTTCATGATAAATGTGTTAGCTGTTGGCTTCCAGAGTTGAATGTGTAATCAAATATATTTTTCTAATTTTTGCACCTAAAAATTTAAAACGACTATAAAGGTTGTACCAACATTTAGTTCGCTTTCTACGGTAACTTTCCCGTTGAGTAATTCGGCGTAACGAGCCACGATATGCAAGCCCAAACCTGTTCCTTGAATATTGGTAACGTTTGCTCCTCTGAAAAAACGGTCGAATAAATGCTTTTGGTCTTCTGCCGAAATGCCTATGCCTTTATCTGCAATTTTCAGTATCAATTGGTCAACTTTGCACTCAGTTAAAACATCAATCGTTGAATTTTCTGGTGAAAATTTCAAGGCATTTGAGCAAAGATTAATGATAATTTTCCGCAATAAAGATTTATCTAACTTGACGATTAAATCACCCGAATGTTGATAGTTAATTTTTTGTCCTTTTCGAGTAATACTTGTTAAGTCAACAATACATTCTTGCATCAATTCTGGTAAATCAAAGGTACTTATTTTGGTTTCAACTTTTCCTTCTTCTAATTTTCCTACGGATAAAAATTCTTCTAAAATATCCGTTAAATTACCCACCGCCGCTTTGATGCGTTGCGTGTGGCGTTCACGTTTGTCTTGTTCTTCTGTTTTCTGATATTTTTCGATTAATGATGCCGCAGATTGTATGGCGGTCAAAGGTGTTCTAAATTCATGCGATGCCATTGAAACAAAGCGAGATTTTAATTCGCCTAATTCTTTTTCTTTGTTTAGTGCAATTTCTAATTCTAATTTTGAATGTTCTAAACTTTTCAAAGTTTCTACCAAAGCATTTGTTCTGTTGATGACTTCTTTTTCTAAACTATCATTCAATTTCTTGATTTCGTGGTTTTTATTGAGCAAATCTGTTTCGGCTTTTTTCTTGAAAGTGGTATCGTTAATAAACGAAATATAATAAGGAGTATCGCCAGATTTAAAATGGCTTAAACTGATTTCAACAGGAAATAACGAGCCATCTTTTCTTCTCCCGTGCAAGTCTAAACCTACGCCCATTGCTCTGTCTTGCGGTTTGTGGGTATAGCTTTGATAGGTTTTTTGATGTTGTTCTTTGATATTTTGAGGTATTAAAATATCTAATTGATTGCCCATAAGTTCACCTCTTTGAAAGCCAAAAAGAACATCTGCAAAATGGTTTGATAATACAATTTTCCCTTCACGATTTACCATAATAATACCAATGGCGGCGTGCATAAAAAGGGCTTCAAAACGGTTTTCTTCGTCTTTTACTTGTTGTTCTGTTTTTTTGCGAGAAGAAATGTCTGTAATTCTAATGAAGTAGTGGGGCGTGTCTGAATCATAGAATAATGATATTTGAAGGTTTCCCCAGAATTCATCTTTTACACGGTTTTCAAAGATTATTTCTTCTGACCAAACTTTGTTATCCTGTAAATGCTCCGCAATTTCATGATGCTCTTTAATACTAAGTTTATCCTTTCTGAAACCGTGTGGAAAAACCTTTTTGAAGTCTTCTAAATCAGTAACGCAAAGCATATTTAGTCCTGTTTGATTGATAAATTCAAACTCATGCGTATTGACATTATACACGCCCATAAATGAAGGGGTATTTTCAAATACGGTTTCTAAAAGTGCTTGACTAATGGGAAGATTCATAAACGAATTTAATGATGGGTTTATATAAGTGGCTTTACGTCTAATTCTATAAAATGCAAAACGGTGTTATTGCCTAACCACTAATTCCTAAAACACTATTGTCTATCAGTTTTTTTGATGGTATGACAAACGGGAATTGTACGAGTAGCCGTTTGCTTTTCAAATTTAGGACTAACATAAGGAATACCCAAATTTAACCCACGAACAACAAAGAAAATAGCCAAACAAAAAGTGTAAATAGGAAGATATTTATTGATTTTCTGACGAACATTCAGGCTTAAAAATTTAGGTAGAACACTTACCGAAAACATCATTGGGGCTGTACCTAAACCAAATAATGCCATAAAAATTGCTCCTTGTGTAGGTGTTGATGATGCCGCTGCTCCTGCGAGAGCCACATAAACCAATCCGCATGGCAACAAGCCATTGAGCATACCCAAAATAAGAAAGCCAATGGGTGATTGAATGGGGAAAACTTTACGAAATGAATTGGTTAAATAATAGGTAAATTTTTGGAAAGGACTCCATGTAACAATTTTATTGGGGAAGATGAAAAGAAATATCAATAATCCCATAAAAATAGAAAGTTGTTGCTGAAAACCCGCAACAAAAAATGAACTACCAAAATAGCCAAAAGCACCTCCCAAAGTGCTGTAAATGAGTATTCTGCCTACATTATAAAGGATTCGGCTCAATGTAGCTTGAAAAAACGATAGCTTTCCGACTGGTAAGGCAAGGGCAATTGGTCCACACATCCCCACGCAGTGGAAACTACCCGCCAAACCAGTCATGAAAGCTATTGAATATAAAATGTTCATTTTTATTTATGAGTTGTGATTTGTGAGTTAGTGAGTTGTGATTTTAGAAATTTCATATTCACAATTCACAACTCACTAATTCACAAATAGTTCATCTTCTAAATAATACTCTCTTCTACCGTCCGTCCATGTTACTTGTACTTTCCAATATCCTTTTGATAATTTTTGGGTTGAATAATCAAAAGGGGTAGTTTTTTGAATGGGTATAGTAAAATCTAAACCTTTGTCTGAAGGACGGAAAAAAGTTACTTCTCCTTTACTAACAGGCGTAGGGAATCCAATTCTCAATACTTGATTTTCTGCTGAATAGGTCATGACTTTATTGTTTTTGAAAGTAACTGAATTATTTTCACGGTCGATTTGCTGTTGGAAATCGATTTCCTTTTGATAATAATTAGTCCTAACCAAATCCACTTTGGCAGTTGCCATTTTGTATGCCATTGTGCCAATAAATGAGGCAAAGACGACAAAGCTCAGTACAATTGATTTTCCCCAGTTCATGATTTTATTTGTTTAGTTTTTTGAAGGAGATTTTAGCCACTAAGACACGAAGACAGAAAAAGTTTTGTTTAAAAGTCTTCAAACTTTATAATAGTTGGTTCTAATATGATTGATATTGGGACAAATAAACGGTTGATGAACGCAGGCAGGGTTCAAACCCTGCCTGCGTTAGCCCCAAATCCTGATTTTCCGTATAATCAAATTCTTAGAGCCTTCGTGTCTTCGTGGCAAAACCTTTAAAATTAGAGCCTTCGTGTCTTCGTGGCAAAATCAATCCTGAATAGGACCAAGAAATTTAGTTTTTACAACATCAATAACTTTTCCTTCAGATATTACTTCTATTTCTAATTTTACGCTACTTTCTTTCAAGGATTTTGTAGGAAGAATAATGAAAAACGAAGTTTCTGCCACTTCTCCCGACTGTACCATTAATGATTTGCCAATCATTTTTATTTGTCCCGAATTCCCTTTCAAATGAAATTGGATTGGCATTTTCTCATAGCTTTTATTCAATACTTGTGCATTATAAAGATTACTTACAGTGCCATCTTTATTTTCTTGATAGGTTAATCCTGATACTCTTAAAATGGTGGTTTCAACCATATTACGAGTGATTAATAAAAATCCTAAAATGCCTAAAAGAGCCACCAAAACAAGTGAATAAGAGGCTATTCTTCCACTGAATTTCAACTTTTTCTTTTGTTCAATTCCTTCAATGGAAGCATAGCGAATAAGACCTCTTGGTTCTGAAATTTTGTCCATTACTTCGTCGCAAGCATCAATACAAGCGGTACAACCAATACATTCTAATTGCGTACCATTTCGAATATCAATGCCCGTCGGACAAACTTGAACGCATATTTTACAGTCAATACACGAACCATGTACGGGTTCATTTTTAGCAAGAGCAACTTCTTTTTCGGTAGGAGTTTGGTGTTTTCCTCTGATTTCCCCACGAATAAAATCGTAAGCCACAACGATGGATTTTTTATCTAACATGACACCTTGTAAACGTCCGTAAGGGCAAACCACAATACAAACTAATTCACGAAAACGAGCAAATACAAAATAGAAAACCGCCGTAAAAATGATGATAGAAAACAATCCAACAATATGATTGAGCGGATTATCGAAAATCACGGCTAATAATGCCTTTTTCCCAATCAAATACGCTAAAAATACATTGGCAATGACAAAGGAAAGAACGACGAAAATGAAATGTTTAAGGCTTTTTTTCCAAATTTTTTCAGTTGTCCAAGCTTGTGCGTCTAATCGTCTTTGTGCGTTGTGGTCACCTTCAATCAATATCTCAATTTTCCGAAAAAGCATCTCCATAAAAATGGTTTGTGGACAAGCCCAACCGCACCAAACTCTACCGAATATTACGGTAAAAAGTATAATGAAAACGATAAAAGTGAGCAAGCCAATAGCAACTAAGTGAAAATCTTGTGGGAAAAACGTTACCCCAAAAAATATAAATCGACGTTCCAAAACATTGAATAGAAATATTGGATGTCCGTCCACTTCTACCCAAGGCAAACCCAATAAAAGACCCAACAAAAGCCACGAAAAGTAAGTACGTAACTTGTAAAATTGACCCGCTACAATGCGAGGATAAATCCAGATTCTCTTCCCTGCTTGCGTTACATTGGATAAATGGTCTCGGTAATTGGTAGTATCTATTTTAGCTGGTTTCATGATTTTGTGCTTAAAGCTAACAGCCTAAAGCATTATTTCGCTACATACTTATCACCTTGTGGTTCTTTAGCGTTAGCTGGTTTTGTTCCTTGTAATGTACTTAAATAACTTACTACGTGTTGTACTTGAATTGGGTTCAAAGACTTTTTCCAAGAAATCATCCCTTTTTCTGGTACGCCTTCTGTAATGGTATGGAAAATGTCTTTTGTTGAACCTCCGTGCAACCAAAACTCATCCGTTAAGTTTGGTCCTACAATTCCTTGCCCTTTATCTCCGTGACAAGCCACACAGTTTTGTGTATAAATTTTGCTACCGTCTTCCAACGATTTTGCGTCAGTCAATACTTTTACATTATTTTCATTGACAGAATTAGCAAATTTTTTCATATACAATTCGTGAGCTTTCTCTGCAACTGCCATTTCTTCGGTGTATTCATTGGTCATAATTTGCCCATTGCCAACAAGGTGAAACGCAAATAAATAAATAACTGCGAACAAAATACTTGAATAAAATAGATACATAAACCAAGGCGGAGTAGGGTTGTCTAACTCTGAGATTCCGTCAAATTCATGCTCAATCATTATCTCTTTTTCCATCGACAATGGTTTCAAACTCCAGAATTTCTGCCAGAAAGTTCTGCTTTCCATTGCTTGAATGTAGACAGAATTTTCTGGGTTTTTCGGCTTAATTAAGGCTTGTACATATTGACGAAGTGTAAAGGTTACAAAAACCAACACAATGCACATGATAAATAAAGCACTCATCAAGAGTAGCTCAAATAGCGACAATCCTGTTCCAGTGGTGGAGGTTACTAAAATGTTATTTTCTAAAACTGCTCCATTCATTGCGGATGACGACAATAATAATGGAAGTATAAATATCTTTTTCATCTGATAATGGTTTGCTCTTCGTTGAGTGGTAAATGACTCATGTAGGTAAGGTGTTTTTTATCAATAATAAATAAATAAGTTCCTACCAAAAGAAAGAATACAAAAAATATGAGAAGGGAAGTAATCATCGGAATATCAGCTCCCTGCATTTTATCAATAAATTGTTTGAACATGACCTTAGTTTAATTAATAGTTGAGGGGTGATACAATTAGAAATTTGTTCTAAAAGAAGTTGTATCACCCATATTTCTATTATTGTTATAATTGTCAATCATCATTATTTGTAAAGTAATTGTACAAGTGAGCAAATAAGCACTTACTCGATTTACTCCATGGAATGGTAATTGGTTTTCATCTTTAAGATTAAAGAGTTCCTTGATAATGGCAAAAGTCGGTTCAATACTTGGTTTTCTGAGTCTATACAACCAACGAGCTTGTGGGGTAGAGACTAAGTTGTTGTACCAATCTTTTATGTTATTTTTACAAGATTGCTCAAACCCTTTAATGGTTTGTAAAAGAATATCATAGTCATT
>NZ_QGGO01000004.1:0-61489 GCF_003148625.1 Arcicella aurantiaca
ACTATTGAGTGTTTTTTTAAAGCCATTAAAACCGCTGGTTTTAATATAGAAGATACTCACTTGAAAGACCAAAAACGCCTCGAAAAACTATTAGCAGTTATTGCCATTGCTTTTGTTTGGGTGTATTTGATTGGTGATTATGAAAATCAACAAAAAACAATCCCTATTTTAGCCCATCAAAGAAGAGCTTTTAGCATTTTTAGGTATGGATTAGACCACCTAATAAAAGCATTAACCTTTGATAGTCAGATAATTAAACATTACTTACAACTTTTGACACGTACTTAGCTGAAATATCATATAATTGTACACCCACAGGAGCATTAGGAATACTAATAAAACGTTCGGGTAAAGCATTTTGATTAAGATTGAAAACCTTTTCCGTTGTGCCATTCATATCAAAATTTTGTGGGTAAATCAGTTTTAGATATGACACCGAATATTGGTCATTTAAAGAAGCGTTTGAACGTGTTGAAACTCGTAGCTTATCATTTGTAATATCTTGGAAATTTACAATTTTAGAAGATTTGTGAGTAGAATAATTATTGAAGAAAATAGTATCAATTAATCTTTGTTTTGAGTCTTCATTAAACCAAGTTTCAATCGAATGCTGTCCTGCGGAACGACCTGCAAAAAGGATTTCTAAGGTAGGCTTTATAGAATCCGATTTTATGATATTTTTAAGAATGAAATTAAAACTTGTAGAAATATTCGGTTGCTGAATTTCACCCGACCAACCTTTTCCATACGAATAATTACTATTTAAAATCCCTGAATTTAGGGTCGTTCCAATTGGCTCTGGTTGCCCTTCTGAATATGATAGGGTAAATAATTGCAGACTTTCTTCGAGATGAAAAGTCTCTAATTTTAGATTTCTTTCATTAGTTTTCTGCAAAGCCTTCATTCTTTTACCGACTTGATTATCAGTAGAATATGTCAAGAAATACGAAGCAGTATCGGTGTATAAACTATAATACTGATGAGGTTGAGATTTGGCAGGAGCATAAAGCAGAGAATCTAAAGAACCGTCGTTTCCTTCGGCATAAAATTCTATAAAATCACCGTTATTAAACTGTTGGTCATCTTCGCCTTTGATAAAAATAGCTTGTTCATACCCATTCCTAAATAATTGTATTTTTTGAGGATTGACATTGATTGGAAACCCCGAAGATTTTAATTCTTCGTAGTCAATTTGATAGATGCCTTTCTGTGTGATTTTAATTTTAAAATATGACTGTTTATAATTAATCCACTCATTACCAATGTTTTGGGCATTTGTCTTGATTGGGATAATTATGACAAAATAGAGTAGGTAGAATAAAGTTTTTGTATAAAAATTGTGTAGCATACGTATAAGTTTTATGAATTCCCAAAATTCACATTTTATAAGAAATAAATAAAATAGTTTGAGATATTTATCTGAAAATGTTTAATCATAATCATATTTTTTCTGTAAATACTCACAATGCTGGACATTTTAGTAGATGAAATTTGAGTATATTGCTGTTGAAATTTTCTTCATTCAACCAAATCAAAAACTATGAAAAAAATAATATTATCTCTCCTTTGTTTAGCTACCTCAATTTTTACTTTCGCACAAACGGGATACACGCCAACAGCTGAAAACCTGAAAGCCCGTGAAGAATTCCAAAACATGAAATACGGAATGTTTATTCACTGGGGATTGTCGAGCCTTTTGGGTGATGGCGAGTGGGTGATGCAAAACCAAAATATTCCTGTAAAGGATTATACAAGGCTACAAAAAGTCTTTAATCCTATTGATTTTAATGCCAAAACTTGGGTAGAAATTGCCAAGAATTCGGGCATGAAATACATTACGTTGATTACTCGCCACCACGATGGGTTCAGTAATTTTGATACCAAACAGTCGGATTGGAATATTATGAAAACGCCTTTCAAACGTGATATTGTAAAAGAAATTGCAGATGAATGTCATAAACAAGGTATTAAAATTTGTTTTTATTATTCGCTATTAGACTGGTACAGAGATGATTATCCTTACGAAACAGGAAAGACAGGAAAAGGCACAGGACGCACCAAAAAGAGCGATTATGCGAGTTATCTAAAATTTATGAAAGCTCAATTAACCGAACTTTTGACTAATTACGGCGAAGTTTCAACGATTTGGTTTGATGGACATTGGGACCAATTGGCGAATGACCATGACAAAACTTTGAGTTCAAAAATTGATTGGAAGTACGAAGAAATTTACTCGTTAATTCATAAGCTTCAACCGCAATGTATGATTGGTAATAATCACCATTTAATGCCAATTGCTGGAGAAGATTTTCAAATGTTTGAGAAAGATTTACCGGGAGGAAATTCAACAGGTTTTGGCGGTGCCGATATTTCACCGTTACCACTCGAAACTTGCGAAACCATCAGTGATGCTTGGGGCTTTAATATCAACGACCATAAATATAAATCAACCAAACAATTGGTGGATTATTTGGTAAAAGCGGCGGGTTTTGGAGCTAATTTTTTGTTGAATGTTGGACCAATGCCAAATGGAGAAATTCAACCAGAATTTGTGGAAAGATTAGCTCAAATGGGCGATTGGCTGAAGGTTTATGGAGAAACAATCTATGGCTCAAAAGGTGGGTTTGTGCGTCCGCAAGCATGGGGAGCTGTTACTGAAAAAGGTAATAAAATGTACATTCATCTTTTGAATTATAAAGACGATAAATTTATGTTGAAAATCCCTCAAAATGTAAAATCGGCTAAGTTTTTTGTGGGAAAATCGCCTGTAAAATTCCAAAAATTGGATAACGATTATTATGTTTTTGATGTGGCTTCTTTCGATAAAAATGCTTTGGATAATGTCATTGAATTGGAAAAATAAAATGGAAGTATCAACTATTTGTCGCAGACAAATTTAGACCACAGATTGGACTGATTTACACAGATAAAATCAGTATAATCCGTTCAATCTGTGGTCTATTGTTTGTCTTGTGACAAACCCTTTATAGTTTCAAAATAATATTTGGTTTTTAACACAGTTTATTCCGAAATAACATTCCATATTCACCTTATTTTTGCCATTAATATCATCATATTTAAAACGGATTTATATAAAATGGCAAGTTTATAAATTCGTACTTAATTCTACTAAAACATGAATGAATCATTTCTACATTTTTTGTGGCAATTCCAAAATTTCGACAAATTGAATCTGCAAACTGCTGATAACGAATTAGTTGAGATTGTTAAAGTTGGACGATTGAACTCCGATTCTGGAGCAGATTTCCAAGATGCTCGCCTTATTATTGGTGATGTTGAATGGGCAGGAAGCGTTGAAATTCACCTAAAATCTTCTGATTGGGATATTCATAAACACCAATTTGATACTTCCTATCAAAACGTAATTCTGCACGTGGTTTGGGAAGATGATAAACCCATTTTACGGAAAGACGGCACAAAAATTCCGACGATTATTTTACGTGAAAGAGCTGATAAAAATCTCCTCCGAAAGTACGAAGCTTTAATGGAAAGCAGAGCTGAAATGCCTTGCCAAAGCCAATTTAGAGAAGTGGACGACATTAAAAAACTATCCATGTTAGACAAGGTTTTGATGAAACGTCTGCAAGATAAGTCTTTGATTGTGAGCCAATTTTTGCAAGAAAATAAGCAAGATTGGGAAGAAACAACGTATCAGATTTTAGCCAAAAATTTTGGTTTTAAATTGAATGCTGAACCATTTTTGAGTCTATCTAAAAATCTTCCTTTGAAAATTCTGCAAAAACATCGGGATAATTTAAAGCAAATTGAAGCCCTAATTTTTGGCGTTGCGGGTTTTCTACAAAATGAAAATAACGAAATTGAATGGGACGATTATCGAAAAAATCTACAAAAAGAATTTCAGTTTTTAGCTTCAAAATATCAATTGCACGATAAAATTTTGGGTCATCACGAATGGAAATATTTAAGGCTTCGTCCTGCCAATTTTCCAACGGTTCGATTGGCTCAATTTGCTAAATTTATACATGAAAATGCCAATCTTTTTTCGGTATTAATTCATCTCGAAAATGTAAAAAGTTTAGCTAAAATCTTGAAAGTACAACAATCTGATTATTGGATTGAGCATTACGTTTTTGGCAAAAAATCGGAAGGGAAAGTGCCAACTTTAGGAAATACTTCGGTAGAAAATGTGGTGATAAATACGGTTGTGCCGTTGTTGGTTGCTTATGCCAATCAAAAAGATAATCGGGATTATTTAGAAAAAGCCATTCGTTTATTAGAAGAAATTTCCGCCGAAGAAAATAATATCACAAAGCATTGGCAATCAATGGGTTTGAAAATAAAATCAGCCTTCGATTCACAAGCAAGTATTGAATGGCACAATCATTTTTGCTTGGCTAAAAAGTGTTTAGAATGTAATGTTGGCGTGGATATTTTGAAGGGGAAAGGCTGAGTATGACATTTCGCAAGACCATTAATATACTGATTTTAAATCAGTGCAAGCGAGGTTTGGAGGAACTTCCCGAAAGTTCTAAAACTTTCGGGAAGTTAATTTTAAAGTTCTCGCTCACCCTGATTTGTAACCCCAGTGGAACTGTCAGGCGTGGTTTGGTCTTGCGTTTTTAACGCTAATAAATGCGACACAGTCGCAAGACCAAAAATGCACTGATTTTAAATCAGTGCAAGCAACCTCTCCAAATGATGATAATCAATCCCAAAATACGCTTTCGTAGCTTTTAATTTCTCTAAAATCTCCACTTGCTTTTTCGGATTTACTTTGCCTTTTATGCCTACCACTAATACGTTTTTAGGCGTGTGTGCGTCGGAAATAAACTGAAAAACTTTGGTTTTGTAGCCAAAATATTCCAAAATCATGGCTCTGATGCCGTCCGTTACCATTTCGGCTTGGCGTTCTAAGAAAATGCCGTATTTGGTTAAAAAGTCCAATTCGTTAGAGGCTTTATTTTTCTCAATTTCTCTTCTGATTTGTTTATGACAACACGGAGCAACCACAATTAAATCAGCTTCTGCGGTGATTCCTTTGTAAATGGCATCGTCGGTTGCAGTATCGCAGGCGTGTAGGGCAATGAGAATATTGGTGTCGGTACTGTCGAAGTTTTCAATCGTTCCTTCCACAAAATTCAAACCGTCAAATCCTGTATTTTGGGCAATTGAATTACATAATTCCACCATATCGGGGCGAAATTCTACGCCAATTACCGATGGTTTTAATGCCAAAACATTCGTCAAGTAATCGTACAGAGCAAAAGTTAAATAACCTTTTCCCGACCCCATATCAACTACTTTTTTCAGATTTTCGGCAGGAATTTCTTTGATTAAAGAACTCAAAATATCAACGTAATGATTGATTTGCTTGTATTTATCCTGAGCATTTTTGAAAACATTTCCCTCCGCATCGGTAATTTTTAGTTCATGCAAATAAGCTTTTGCATTGGTTTCAATCAAACGTTTTTTAGAACGGTCGTGGTCGAGCGAAACTTGTGTTTTTTGAGTTGGATTAATTTTCCGCAACGTAATCTTTTGATTATTAAGTTGTTCCCAAATTAAATCAAACTCATTGGTAAAAAGCGTTGAAACTTTAAAACCTTCTTCTAATGCTTTTTGGATAAGATTTATGCCTTCTTCAATCGTGAAATTTTTGGTAATGTCACGAGTTTTATAACGATAGGTAAAGTTGAGTTTTTCCTCTCTCTTTATCAAAATTCGCTTGATATAAATATTTTTCAGTCCTTCTTCCGAGCCTTTATAATTGCCCAAAGAAAGTTTAACAAAAGTATTTTGAGCGATACTTTCGGAAAGAGCATTGATGAATTGGTTAGTTTGCAATGTAAGTAAGAGTTGGAATTTAGGTGTTAAGATTTAGCACCATCATGAACTTGATTATCAATGACTTCTGAAATTTTAAAATATAGCCTCTGCGTGCCACCATGAAACTTATTCTGATTCTGAGATTTCAAAAACCTTCGGTAGCCCCATTTGTACGGCATAAAAGGAAGTCCCGTTGCTATAAATATTTTCTAACAATACATTGACATCACTATAAAAATCAAATTGAATATCTGGATGAAGTTTTACTAATTTCTTCATGAGAAAATCTGTCCTTTTTACGACATAATTTGTGAGTGTATCGGTCTTTGAATTGTATTTTGAAATCCATTTTAATTGCTTCTCAAAACAGTCTTTCAATAGTTTTAAGGTCAATTCTACTTCGCCATATTTATCTTTGGTCACTTTTACATGACGAGAAATATCACTGTTTAAATAACGCATATCCATCATTAAATAACCAGACGACATGGCATCTAATCGGTAAAGTTTGTCAATGGCAGTTCTGACCTCATCTCTTCTAAACTCAACACTTGTTCCTTCTTCAACCAATGTGAATTGTAATTGCTGAACCAGAATGTCATCTTTGCCGACAAGTCTCAATAATAGTTTATCTTTATCTTTTTGTGGCATCGATAAAATTGCCAACTGTAAGTCTTTTTCTAATTTTGCCATCAAATGTAACACGGACAGCCTTGTCCGCCGTTTTAAAACATAACTTGTAACAAAGTTAAGGAATTAGGGGTTAATTCAGCAGTGTTTAGTTTCAGCTTCAATATAAAGACTTCAAAGGTTCAAGTTTTTATTGATTAAAAATTTATGAAAAATAAAGGAATATTATATGCCATCAGTATTATTTCACTTTGGTTAGTGGCGTTGGTGTATTTATTAAACTATAAAATTGATTTTTATAATCCGCTTGTTTATGTATTTGTATTGGTACAAACGCATTTATACACAGGGATTTTTATCACCGCCCATGATGCTATTCATGGAGTGGTTGCTCCCGACAACAAAAAGTTAAATTATTGGATTGGCTTTCTTTGTGCTACCATTTTTGCGTATAATAATTATGAAAAACTTTCACGCAAGCATCATTTGCACCATGCTCATGTGGTAACAGAAAATGACCCCGATTATTATAATGGCAATTTCTTTAGGTGGTATTTGAAATTTGCGTTAGAGTACGTAACTGTCTGGCAAATTCTCTTCATGGCTATTACGTATAATATTTTGAAGTTATTTTTCCCGATGGAAAATCTGATTGTTTTTTGGGAAATTCCTGCCATTCTGAGTACTCTTCAACTGTTTTATTTTGGTACCTATTTACCTCATCGGGGAGAACACGCACCAACTGATAAATACAAAGCTCGTAGTCAAAAACTCAATCATTTCGTAGCCTTTATGAGCTGTTATTTTTTTGGGTATCATCACGAACATCACGCTTATCCATACCTTCCTTGGTGGAAATTAGCAGATGCCAAAGAGCGAGAAGCTACTTTAATAAATGAAGTTTAAGTCCAATTTTTAAAAATAAAAAATACGCTTAAATACTTCAAATTCGGCATTTTTAATATTTTCCTATCTGATTTCGAATAATTTTATAACAAATTTTAGAATTCTTCGGCACTATTTTTGCTCAGTTCATACCGTCAGTTTCCAACAATTAAACCGCCATTAATTGGTAAAAACAAATGAATATTTATGTACCCGTTTGTGGAAGACGGGCAGAGTTGCGTCTATTTAAACACACCAAAAGACTGTTTGCCATTATTCCTCTATTTCTATTTTTCACCCTCCCTTTACACGCCCAAGTTTCGGGGCGAGTCTATAAGGATTTTAACGTTAATGGTACTTGGGATAGTACCGCAACTTATCTTGACCAAGTCTGGGCTGGAGTCAGAGTTGAAGCATACAACAATGCAGGAGTTTTGAAAGGATTTGCCCTTACCAACACTCAAGGAAAGTATTCAATTCCTAATGTTACAGGAAACCTTAGAATACATTTCATTTTACCTGAGCATTACACCGATGGTTTTATTACCAAATCAGGGCATAGTAGTCAGTCGAGTATCCAAATGGTTAATGCTCCTGTTTCAGGAGTAGATTTGGGAATGAACCTTGCTGATGATTACTGTGGAGATGACCCTTCGGTGGTAGTTCCATGTTATGTAGTTGGTATCGGAGACCATCTTACCCCTAATGACGCATTGGCTTCTTTTAAGTATTCTGCATCAGGTACAGACCATAGCCAGATAGGAATGCCCAATTCATCAATTTTTATGGTTGGCTCTACTTGGGGAGGAGCATATCAGCGAGAAACAGGTTCGTTTTTTGCATCTGCTTTCATGAAAAGGCACGCTGGTTTTGGTATAGGTGGTACTGGTGCAATTTATGTTACCAAAAATGTGATGAATCCCACTCAGTCTTCTACTGAGTTGTATCTCAAACTGTCTGATTTTGGTATTAATACAGGAGATGACCCCCATTCAATACCTAATTTTCAAATGGATACTATTAATGCTAATGGAAACCCTTTTGATGAAGTAGGTAAAATGTCTTTGGGAGATTTAGATATTTCCAGCGATGGTAAATATTTATTTGTCGTGAATTTAAAAGAACGAAAATTACACCGAATCTTTATCGACGTTCCTCATAAACCTTCGGGAAGTATTACCGCTTCAGATATTACTTCTTGGGATATTCCAAGTGGATTTGATGAATTGAACAAAGGAATTGGTCGTCCATTTGGGCTTTGTGTAAGACAAAATAAAGTTCTTTTGGGTGTTACTTGTGATGCCTCCATTTCAAAAGATAGTACAGATTTAAAAGCAAGAATTTATGAATTTGAGCCTGACGCTTCAACTCCTAATTGGAATTTAATGATTGAATTTCCCCTCAATTATAAAAAAGGGCTTGCTACTGGCGAACGTCCAGAATCAGGAAAATGGTATCCTTGGATTTCAGATTGGTATGTAGCTGGTTTGCCTGAGTTTATGCGTGGAAGACCAGACCCAACAGTAGATAAATATATAGCTTACTCAATGCCGTTGCTTTCAGATATTGAATTTGACTCTGATGGCTCGCTGATTGTTGCTTTTACAGACCGTTTTAGTCATCAAATACGTTTTGCAGGTGTTGATGCACATGGAGAACATCATGGAACATTTGGCTTTGACCCACGTTTGGGAGGAGACATTCTCAGAATTGGCAAATGTGATGGTATCAATTGGACCTTAGAAAATAACGGTACCGTTTGTGGTAATTCTACTCTCGGACAAAATAACAATCAAGGTGTTGGAGGAGGAGAGTTTTATATAGGAGATTCTAACGACCCTCTCGGGCATTATGAACTAAGCGTTGGTTCATTAGCTTTCAAACCCGGCTCACGTGAGATATTACTTGCTTCTACTGACCCAATTAGACCATATTCAGCGGGAGTAACTTGGCTTAGTAATGAGACTGGAGCGAAAAGAAGAGCCTTTGAGGTAATTGAGGAGTTGAATAATATCATCAACAATGCTCCAGTATATTATGGAAAAGCCAGCTCATTAGGAGATATGAATATGATATGTGACCCAGCTCCACTTGAAATCGGAAATTTACTTTGGAAAGATAATAACGGTAATGGTATCCAAGATGCGGGAGAACCCGGTCTTGCATCTGTTATACTACATTTGGTAAACTCTGATAATAAAACCGTTGGAAAAGACACCACAGATATAAATGGGGTTTATGCTTTTAATCATTTCAATGTTGTAGATACACTTGGGGTTTTACGTCCTAATTGGTTAGGTCCACAACCAAGAACTCAATATAGAATATTAGTAAAAGGGAAAGCAATTAATGTTGCTCCTACGTTGGTATCTAAGAAAAAAGCATTAGTAAATACACCTAATGATTTATATTCTGGGTCGATTATTACGGGAGGAAATAAAGTAGCTGTGGATACTACCACCAATAATGGAGGTTGGAAAATTGATGATAGTGTTTTAGGAAATGTCAATGCTGGTTCTGGTCCCAATCAAGATTTATTAGATTCAGATGGTATTCTTATTGGTAATGATGGTTCTATTACTGTTACAACAGGTGGAGTGGGAGAGTCAAATCACTCTTATGATTTTGCCTATTGTCCATTACCAAAATTAGACTTAGTTGCTCAAAAAGCAACTTGTGATTCTATCACTGACCAACTTAAAAATAATGCTAAAATTATATTGTCAAACTTAGAATTTGCCCAAAAAGTAGGTTATTCAATTGGTACAACTTACACTGGACCATCATTTGCCAATGCAACAGACCTAAATGGCAAAACCTATTTTGTACTTGATAGTTTGGCAGGAGGTGCTACTGCAACAGTTTATACAGTACGAGTTTTCAATGCCAGTGATGGCTGCTCAAGAGACGTCCAAGTGACTATTGATGGAACAATTTGTACTCCTTGTAAAATAACTGCAAACATACAAGCTCCTTCAATTAAAGTCTATCATAACGGAACACTCTATGATGCTACGGATGATTATTTTACAACCTTAATATCAACAAATGTGATTAGTGCTGGAGCATCAGGTTTATACGAAGTAGTTGTAAATGCCAATGCCAATGGTACAGGAGGTACAGTATTGAATATAGGAGGTACAGCTTATGGTTCAACTATTCGTGTAGGTTTAGGGAAAGAGTTAAAGGCAAATAGCCAACCCGTAAAACTAACCGTAAGAGATATGAATAAACCTGCTTGTTTTGAAACCATTACAGTTCAAGCAGACCCTTTTACGATAGTATGTAAAGACAATATTTGTTTACCCGTGAGTATTACCAAAAAATAAAAAGTTTTAGGGCTTAGATGAATAGGTTAGTTTATACTGAACCTGTTTAAAAAGGTATTGCGTATCTGAATCTCAACGGAAATCGTCGTTTTGAACGACGATTTCCGTAAACCCTAATCCCTATTTAATTAGACTTCCTGCGAAAGTGTTTTAAGTCGTAAAACAACATCTTTTCGAGTGAAAATATACCATTTTTCAATCATAAAACACTTTCGCAGGAAGTCTATTCTACTTTTGGAGATAGCATTCAAATACAAAAACTGAAAATCTAACTTGACACATTTTAGGGAATCCCCTCTTTATTTACGTGACTAACTTCGCTTTTTCTTTATTCTCCCCTATTTTCATTCAAATTCAATAAGAATCTGATTTTTTTCTACGTTTTGTTTTGGTAAAACTTTGATGGTCTTTACAATTCCTTCGCCAACGGCTTTTAATACATTTTCCATTTTCATGGCTTCTAAAATCAAGATGGTATCGCCTTTTTTTACAGAGTCCCCCACTTTTACTTTTACGTCCACGATTAAACCTGGCATAGGAGCTTTTAGGTCGTTTACTTTTGTAGCGTTGGCATTTCCCATTCCCAATTGGTCGAGCAAAATGTCAAAACGGTCTTTTACTGAAACTGAATATTTACTTTTATTGATTTTAATCAAAAATGATTTTGATTGATAATCTGTTTCTAAAACTTCCGCATTGAATGAGCGATTGTTGTACAGAATATGGAAATTACCATCTTTAATCTCAACCATATCCCAATTGAATGGCTGAGCATTTACCGAGATTCCAGATTTATCTAATTGAATATCAAATGTTTGGTTATTAACTGTGGCTTTGAGCATATCGTTGAGGAATAAATGATGAATGATAAGTAAAAAGCCACAAGTATTTTCATATTATTGAGTACTTATAACTCATAACTTTCTATGATTTATTCACCAAATATACACCAACTAAAATTATTCCCATACCTAAAAAGTGCTGAATTTGTATAGTTTCTCCGTCAATAATTCCCCATATAATTGCTACAATTGGAATAAGATACGTTACAGAACTTGCCAATACTGCACTGGTCATTTGTATCAATCTATTGAATAAAACCATAGCAATAGCTGAACCCATTACACCTAAAAGAACACCATAGAAAAGTGGAGCAATAGCGTCTGAACTTTGCATTTTTTGTAAAAAATCTCCACTAAATAGTACAATTAAAGCTACTGGCCCAATGGTGGTAAATATGAAAGAAGTAATTTGAAATGGCGTTAGGTCTAAGCCTGTCAGATATTTTTTGGTAATGTTAAGATTTAAGCCATAGAAAACCGTTGCTGCTACTACGTAAAGAGCATACACGTTAAAATTAAGCCCTTTTGCTCCTGCTAAAATCAATAATAAAGCTCCAATAAAACCCAATACAATACCAATTGTCTGTTTAGAAGTTATTTTATTACCAAAGAAAAGACCTCCAACAATCAGCGTAAAAAGCGGAGTGGTTGAATTTAATGCCCCCGAAACACCACTGTCTAATTTTGCCCCTGCCAAAGAAAATAAATAAGCGGGAAATAAATTGCCCAAACAGCCAACCAATAAAAAAATGTGAGCCTTTTGAAAAGGAATCTTTTTGAGATTTGTTAAAACGAAAGGTAAAAAGAAAAGAAATGCAGCCCCAATACGTAATGAGCCTACTTGTGAGGCATCAAAAACAACAAGACTTTTCTTGACAAGAATAAATGAACTGCCCCAAATAACGGCTAATAAAGCTAATAAACTCCAAGCTAAAGTAGGATTTTGAAGTTTTGAAATGGTTTGTTGATTCGTATTTTTTGTTTCCATAAAAATATAACCACCTCAGTTTCAGGAAAGTTTCATGGTAGGTGAGATACCCCATAACTAAATCTATCCCTTAATACTATTCCGAATTCTGCTCAAACTATCTGGATGAATCCCTAAATACGATGCTAAGTCTTTTATTGGAATCAATCGTAAGGCATCTGGCTGATTTTCAAGCAAATGCAAATAGCGATGTTCGGCGGTTTTTGAAATTAAAGTATATGTTCTGCGAGTTTCCCGAATATAAAGTTGTTCGGCAATATGACGATGAAAGCGTTCTGCATTTTTGGAGGTTTCTAATAATTCTAAAACTGGAGGATAATATAATCGATAAGCTTTAATATTAGTTACCGCTTGAATTGATATGGCAGACGGAATCTGTGCTAAGCAAGAAGCAAATGAACTTACCAAATTTCCCTGAAAACCTAAATCAACACAAATTTCCTTGCCGTCTTCAGTAATTGCTTCGTATTTTACTGCACCTTCCAGAATAAAATAAGCATACTTTTCTACGTCTCCTCTTTTTGTTAGAAACGCTTTCTTCTTGAATGAAACTTCTTCAATAATATTTTGATAAAAATTCCATTCTTCCGATGAAAAATTGGCTAATCTAAAAATAGATTCTTTTACAAGATGAATCTTATTGGAAGCTGATAAGGGCATTTTTTAAATTATTGGTTATGGATTTTAAGGGCGGCGTTTTATAGTTTTCCTGACAAATATAGGTTTTTACGGGTATAAAAAAACTACCGTTTGCTAATAGTCTCAAAAAAATTGAGCGTTTTTAACAAACGGTAGTATATTTTGAAATCTATGTTAGCAAAAAATTACGCTTCTGCCATTGCTTTTTCACCTACAAAAATATGTTCTTGGTGCTTAAAGAGAACGTTAAATGAAGTGAGTGTTCCGTAAATTTTGGTAATATATTGTTGAAGATTTACTTTTTCTTCGTCTTCCAAATTACTCGAATTGATTCTTTGTTCCATCACACGCAGGCGGTCACGTACCATCACAATTTTATGAAAAAACGCATCAATGGGCATTTCTTTGTTTGATAAATCTTGTCTGCCCGGTTTCAATATTATCTTTCCACCTTTCCATTTATCGCCCAAAGGTACATTTTCAGTAAAATCCGACCATTTTTGTAAGATTTTGGAAAGAGACATTTCTACATCTAAAAGGCTCACAAGGTCATTATCTCGTTCAACTTCTTCGATAATTTCCAACGGAAAATCTAATTTGATAACCTTCATGCCCGATTGCATAAAAGTAATATGATAACCACTTGATTTTACATTGACAATTACTCCATCACCATAGTCTGCATGACGAATACGTGAGCCTATTCCTAATATTTTTGACATAGCAAATTTACATTTTTAGATTAAAGTAAGGATTATACTGATAGTCTTTACAAAGGGTATGCCATTTATGATGAGCAAATAGAAATTAGGATTCCTTCAATACAATATATTCCGTAACCCACTAACAATCAGCATTTTCAAAATAAAAAAGGAACGCTTAATGGCGTCCCTTTCTAAATGATAATTCTGTTATTGATTTAATACAGTGTTTAATCCGTAAAATCTTTAACTGCTTTTGTTTTATCAACTACAACCTCCATCGACGTAACGGCTGAAGTACCAAACCAACCTGCGGCTTGTTTGGCTGAATTTGTATTGACATTAATAATATTTGATGGAACACGAGCAGCAGGGCGAGCAAACAATCCTGCGTTGTTTAGTTCTTGACGCAACTGTGTCCAGAAATCAAAATGAGCTTCAGTAATTGATAATAATTCTACCTTAATTTTATCATTTTCGTTAAACAATTCTGTGGTTGCCAAACGGCGTAGTGGTGTAATAAATGCTAATGAATCACCAAATGTGCTTTTGTTGGCAATGCCGTCATAGGCAATCACAATATTATCAGCACCATTTCTGAGTTTGCCATTTTGATAAACTTTTATTCGATAACAATCTCCTACGCCTTTCAAATCTCGTGCATAAAACTGAGCATCATAGCCCTTTTTAGGTTTTCCATCGCCTGTCTGACGGACATTGGCATCATCTAATTTATAGACGATAGAATCAATTTTAGGAACTCTATTTAATTTAGATGAAGCCTTATAAATTTCTCCTTCTGACTGTATTTCAAGCGAATAAGTTTTACCAATTACTCCCATCACTTCAGTGGCATTTGTGGGTGTCCACACATATTTTCCTTCATTTTTTAAATCTTTGAATTCATATACTTTTCCTAAATTGTCAGTCACTTTTACCGTAGCATTTTTTACCCCTTCTGGCGTAGCCTCACTCAAAAGGTCTTGCGATTTGGTAAGTCGAATTACTTGTTCACCTGCCAAATTAGTGATTGAACCATCCACCACTAAATATGGGTCTGTTTTCTGTACATCCAACGAAATTACGTCTTCGCAACTTATTAGAAAAAGAGCAGAAACAGCGAATAATGAATAACGAATAAATGAATTAAAGGTTGTATTCACTTCTTGATATATATATTGTTTTGATATTTTCATGATAATTATTTTATCTGAACTATGATTTTTAAGAGTGAAGGATTTAAAAAAATATTCCTAACATTCTCAAATCATGCAAATCCAAGTTCAGCCATTTTTTCATTTAAAACTTAAAATTATACGTTACTGAAGGAATTAAAGAGCCAATAATTGACAGCCTAACCGCCTCACTTTTAACCACTTCTTCAGCTTGTTGTTGAGAACCAGCCGTTGCAGTTGATGTTTTAGGTTGCGTATAAATTGAGAAAGGATTACGACGATTGTACAAATTATAAATAGAAAATACCCATTCAGATTCGCCCTTGCCAAATAATGCTTTCTTGTTTTTCTTGGTTGCCGAAATATCCAAACGATTATAAACAGGCACACGAATATTGCCACGCACACCACCTTCTGTAATACCATAAGTTAAGCCTTCTACAACGCCCTGACGCTCTGGTAAAGAATATGGAACACCCGAAATAAAGGCAAAATTTGCTCCAAAACTCCATTTTTTATTCAGTTCATACTGTCCAACTACGTTTAAAGTATGCGTTCTGTCAAAACGATTGGGATACCAATTTCCTTTGTTCAAACCTTCCACTTGGCGTTCTGTACGAGCTAAAGTGTAGCTTGTCCAACCCGTTAATTTTCCTTTATTTTTCTTCACGAATAACTCAACCCCATACGCACGACCTTTCCCAAACATCAAATCTTTTTCAAAAGTAGGATTCAAGAAAAGATTGGCTCGGTCGGCATAATCAATTTGATTTTGAAAATCCTTGTAATAAACTTCCAAAGAGGTTTCGTACTCATTTTCGCCAAAATTTTTGAAATATCCCAAAGCCACTTGGTCAGTTAATTGAGGCTTAATATTATTGGTGCTTGAAGTCCAAACGTCCAAAGGAGTAGCCGCTGCGGTATTCGACATCAAGTGAATGTACTGAGTCATTCTGTTATAACTTGCCTTGATTGAGCTGTTTTCTCCTGTTTCTAATTTCAGATTGAAACGTGGTTCAAAATTACTGTACGACTGCAAAATTTTATTTTTGTCGTTTACTTTCGTCACAAGGTCATAGCCCGAAGGGTAGGTATCCGAAAACCCAACAAATTTTCTTTCGTAGTAAACATCTTCGCTACTTTTATAATCATACTTTGAAAAACGAATACCGTATTGAAGCGATAATTTAGGCGAAACTTTCCATTCATTTCCGATATAAGCAGAATATTCAACCCCATCTTTTGGAGGAGAACCAAAAGAACGAACATCACTCTGAGAACTCGCCGTAGCTGAACCCGGTGTAAAACTATACGTCAAAACTTGTCCGCCGAAAGTAAGCGTATTATTAGGAGAAATATAATACGTAAAATCAGGTTTAAAACTTAGATTTTCGATATTTGAAGTCCAACGGAAACGGTTATTTGGACGAACATTCTCCAAGTCTGAATCCAATAAATAATCATAATTACTATAAAATGCCGTGGTATTCAAGAACAATTTAGAACTGAAAACGTGATTCCAACGAGCCGACAAAGTGCTATTTCCCCAATTGAAACCAAATTGATTTCCGAAAACATCACGTCCAAAATATCCCGATAAAAACACGGTATTATTCTGATTGATATTGTAGTTTACTTTTGCCGTTAAATCATAAAAATTAAACTTTGTATTGGCGTTATTGCCCGTCAAAAATGGTTTTGCCAAAATATCCGCATACGAACGACGAGCTGCCACAATAAACGAAGCTTTGTCTTTTATGATTGGAGCTTCAATAGATAAACGACTGAAAATAAAGCCAATACCTCCATTTACTTCTAAATTTTTAGCATTCCCTTCTTTCATTCTTACATCTAAAATAGAAGACGCACGACCGCCATATTGAGCAGGAATTCCACCTTTAATCAGTTTTACGTCTTTTACCGCATCAGGATTGAAGATGGAGAAAAAACCAAAAAGGTGAGAAGAATTATACACAGGAGCATCATCTAAAAGCACCAAGTTTTGGTCAACCGCACCACCACGCACGTTGAAACCCGTTGCTCCCTCTCCTACCGTAGAAACCCCCGGTAATAATTGAATGGCACGAACCAAATCGACTTCCCCCAACAAAGCAGGAATCTTTTTAATGGTTTTCATTTCAACTTTGTTGACCGACATTTCAATTTCTTTTACATTATCGTCTTCACGTTTGCCTGTTACGACCACTTCTTCCAACTCTTGTCCGTCTTCTTGCAACTCTACATTGAGTGTAATATTTTGGTCGTTCAGTTTAATATCTCTAAACGATTTTCTGTAACCAACCGAAGTAATCACCAAAGTGTAATTTCCTTTTGGTAAAGTAAGCGAGTAAAAACCGTAGGTATTTGTGGTAGTACCCGTCAGCAATTCTTTCACAAAAACAGACGCTCCAATTAAGCCTTCTCCGTTTTTATTGTCTTTTACATAACCACTAACCGTTAGTTTTTCATTTTGAGCAAACAGACCTAAAGGAAAAAGCAATAACATTAAAAGAGGTTTTTGAATAAATTTTAGCATTTGAATATTAGAATAGTTAAAATTATTATTTTTTATTGCAGTTTAATATTAAACGTTTATCAAATAGATTTAGTTATCATTTTCATGCTTTTTTTCAACAATAGATAAATCAAAAAATTCATCTTATTGATTTTCAAATACTTAAAAAACCAAGATATTAACTCCAACTTTATAATTAATGTAGTACAGTGATTTAAGCATAATAAACCTACATTTGAATAGTACAAAATTACTTTTTAGCATCACAACAAACCTCAATTATTTGATAAACGGTTATAAACGTATAACTCTGACAAACACGATTGGTATCCCCCCTACTCGATTCTTCATTTTTAACATTAAATTAATTTAGCCATTTCTCATTTTTGAAGCGTAAAGCAGTATAAAGTTTTCAGTCATTTATCATAAATTCATTGAACGCATCGGTATTTACCCCTCCATTTTCAGTAATATTTTACAAATACTTAGAAAATTTCAAATATTTTTCATCAATTCGGAATTATAATTCCGAATTACATTTTTTATTTCAATTTTTACTTATACCTTTGCAAAACAATCAGCAACATAACTCAAATATGTATGAACCTTGAACAATTAGGCAATATTATTCGTGAAAGAAGAAACGAACTCTCATTCAGTCAGGAAGTTTTAAGCAATAAAAGCGATGTTGCCATCAAAACAATTCACTCCATAGAATTAGGGAAAGCGAATCCTTCTGTAAAAACACTCGAAAGAATCCTTGATAATTTAGGATTACAAATAATAGTAGTGAATAAATAAATCGCAAAACAGGAAATATATTACCGAATACCTATCAATAACAGACTCACAACAAATTAGAATCATCTTTGATTTACAACAAACATGGAACAAGCTATTAGTTACGAAAGAATTCCAACCAGTATTTATGCAGATTCTGATGCAGCATCAAAAGCTATTGCTCATGAAATCGCCGCAATTATCCGTCAAAAAGCCCATGAAGACAAACCAGCAGTTTTGGGTTTAGCAACGGGGTCATCTCCTAAAAAAGTATATTCTGAATTAATCAGAATGCACCGTGAGGAAGGCTTGAGTTTTCAGAATGTAGTAACTTATAACCTTGATGAATATTATCCAATGGAAGCTGATGCCGTGCAGAGTTATGTGCGTTTCATGCGGGAACAATTGTTTGACCACGTAGATATTCCTGCGGGAAATTGGCATTTGCCAGACGGAACTTTATCGCTTGATAAAATCGGGGAATTTTGTAAAGATTATGAAACACAAATTGAACGTTACGGAGGTTTAGACTTTCAATTATTAGGAATTGGTAGAAATGGACATATTGGTTTTAATGAACCGGGTTCGCTTATCAATTCTCGTACACGTTTAATGACCCTCGATTTGACAACTCAGATTGATGCCGCAGGAGATTTTGGAGGTTTAGCCAAAGTTTCTAAAAAGGCTATCACAATGGGGGTTCAGAAAATCATGGAAGCAAAAAGAGTGGTTCTTTGTGCTTGGGGTGAACACAAAGCCATGAACGTGGCTCGTGCCGTAGAAGGTCAAGTTTCTTCTGATGTTCCTGCTTCTTACTTACAATTACACGAAAACGCATCTTTCATTATTGATACTTCGGCAGCATCGCAATTAACTCGTATGCGTACTCCGTGGATGGTTGATGCTGTAAATTGGGACAGACCGATGATTAAGAAAGCGGTTATTCACTTGGCTTTAACGGTGAATAAACCTGTCTTGAAATTAACAAATTCTGATTATAACGAAAATGGTTTATCTGACCTTTTAGCACTTTATGGTCAGGCGTATGATATTAATATTGAGGTATTTAACTTTTTACAACACTCTATTACGGGTTGGCCGGGTGGAAAACCAAACGCTGACGATTCTAACCGTCCAGAGCGTGCTTATCCTGCCAAGAAAAAAGTTATTATCTTTAGTCCACACCCAGATGACGACATTATTTCAATGGGGGGTACTTTTCAAAGACTTCACGACCAAGGGCATGATGTTCATGTAGTGTATCAAACGTCTGGAAACATTGCCGTAGCTGACGACGAGGCTTTACGTTTTGCAGAATTTGTGGTTGACTTTAACGAAAAATTTGAAGCAAATAATCCAAAAGCAAACCGAATTTATAAAGAGGCAGCCAAATTCTTGAAAGCTAAAAAGGATTCTGAAATTGATACTGAAGAAGTTAGATATATTAAAGGTTTGATTCGTAGAGGAGAAGCCAAAAATACTTGTCGCTACGTTGGAATCAAAAAAGAAAATATGCACTTTTTGGATATGCCTTTTTATGAAACAGGAACGGTTCAGAAAAACCCAATTGGTAAAGAAGATGTGGAAATTGTCATGAATATTATCGACGAAATTCAACCGCATCAAATTTATGCCGCAGGAGATTTAGCCGACCCACACGGAACACACAAAGTTTGTTTGGATGCCATTATGGAAGCCGTTCAAAAATTAAAACACCGTGAATACATGAATAGCTGTTGGGTGTGGTTATACAAAGGAGCTTGGCAAGAATGGGACATCGACCAAATTGAAATGGCTGTTCCAATGTCGCCAGACCAAGTTTTGAAGAAACGTTATGGTATTTTCAAACACCAATCTCAAAAAGACGGTGTGCCATTCCAAGGAACAGATGCTCGTGAATTCTGGCAACGTGCCGAAGACCGAAATAGTAACACTGCTAAATTATATAACCAATTAGGTTTGGCAGAATACGAAGCAATGGAAGCATTTGTGAGATGGAAATTTTAAATAAATATTTCGGCTCAACTTCCCGAAAGTTCTTATTGCAGTAAAAATGTCAAAACCTCCTAAGAGTTACGATTCTTAGGAGGTTTTGACATTTTAAAACTTACCAGAGCCGTAGGCTCGGGAGATTTTGTAGCCCCGAAATTTATTTCGGGAAAAAGAAGTAGCATTAGGAGTTTTTTATAAAAAACACACCAAAGCGACATTCCAATTAAAATCTTTCACAACCAAATTTCTTTTCATCAAAGGTTCAGTTGCTTGAAATGATAATCCAAATGAACTTTTAGGCTTTTTTATCATAATATTTTGCGTGGTAAAAACGCCTTCATTTCCACCTGTATAGTTTAAATAAAACACAGACGGTGATAAAGTCATTTCAAATTGCTTTCCAATATTAATTCCGCCAAAAGTTGCTCCAACAGTTAGTAAATCAAGTGAAATACCATCGCTTGATGTTGGGATTCCGTGTAAATGTGAAAGCGTTAAGCTATTCTTACTGGTCATTTTGTAAGTAAAAAGTTGCTCAGTAATAACATTTCTATCAATTTTGATAATTTCATTGACACTCCCCGCCTTTAATTCTTCACCAGTTTTATACAAAAAAGCATAACCTACCGAAGTCCGATAATCAATTTTCTTTCCTTCAATCAATCTGTATCTCAACCATTGATTCATAAACCACGGACGAGCTTTATAATCAAAAGAAAATTGTGGACTGTACGAAAAACGTTTCTTGCTAACGTCTAAAAAAGCAAGTAAAGCGGGTTTGTCGAGAGAAAAAGCAGGCACTAACGAAATACCATTATTCGTAACTTGAAGCACTCCCGAAAACTTAGCACTTTGAGGTATTGTATCTTTCTGTACCTCCGAAAAAGAAGAAGGAATGCACAAAAAGTACATTCCTATTAATAGTAAAATTGGGTTCATTAATTAGTGGTTAGATAACAATTTGGTCAAGACTGTCGCCCTGACCAAGCTATTTATATATGTATGTACTCAGATATTTAAGATTGGGATAATCACTCAACAATAGCAACCATTGTATCAAAGTGATACAATATTAGACCTTTTTTCATTCTGATTAAAATAATTCAGCCATATTTAAGGTAATTTTAATTTCAGGAAGGATAAAACAACGTATTTTAAGGACAAAAAATGTAATTTTATATCTAACACTTCTATTTAAGAAATTTCTAACCACAACAACACTAAAGCAAATAAGCTTTGCCATTTTATCAATTTTTATGCACAAAAAAATAGCAGACGAAGACCTATTAGGCGAAAAGTTCCTATCAAATATTTCTGTTGATATTGTCATTTTTGGATTTCATAATCGGCAATTAAAAATTTTATTACTTCGTTTTAAAAATACATCCTTGTATGCTTTACCGGGTGGATTTATCAATGAAGAAGAGGAAGATATTGAAGAAGCCGTAGAGCGAGTTTTGACAGAAAGGACAGGTATCAAAGATATTTATTTGGAACAATTTGGGGTTTTTGGGTCGAAAAAAAGAGCTTTTGGTGCAACCCACAAACATATTCATGAATCAGCAGGAAAAACGACCGAACTAAATCCGTGGATAACACAACGCTTTGTAACGGTTGGCTATTATGCTTTGGTAAATCTCAAAGAAACCGTCCCAAATCCTGACGATGTATCAGATTTTTGTGGTTGGATAGACATCAATGAAATTCCAACCTTGGCATTTGACCATAAAAGTATTATTGAAAAGGCTCTTGAATCTTTACGAATGATGCTTGATTTGAAATTGGCGGTATTCAATTTAATGCCCGAATCATTTACGATGAATGATTTGCAAAGCTTGTACGAAACCATTTTGGGCAAAAAATTACAACGTACCAATTTTCAAAGAAAAATGTTGAGTTTGGGAATTTTGGAACGCTTAGATAAACATTGGACAGGCGGAGCTCATAAAGCCGCTTATTTATATCGTTTTGATAAAAATAAATACAATGAAATGCAAAAAGAAGAAATGAATACTAATAAATTTTGAGCTTTAAGTCCTAAGTATCAACAACTTAATACTTAGGACTTAGATTTTAATGAATTGAGCTATTAGATATTTCTTCTTTGGTATGGAAATTATATCTAAATATTTCATCTACCTCTGCATTGGCTTCAATATTGATAACTTCATTAATAATTCCAGTTCTCATATCAAAAACCCAACCGTGCAAATGCGGAAAGTTACGATTTGCCCAAGCTCTTTGTACAATTGTTGTTTTAGAAAGATTTTTCACTTGTTCTTCCACATTCAGTTCAACCAATCTATCAAAACGAAGTTGCTCATCAGATACATTTTTGAGTTCATAATTATGTTTATCATAAACCTCTTTGATATTACGTAACCACTTGTTAATCAAGCCTAAATCGTCATTTCCCATTGCTGCTTTTACACCACCACAACCATAATGACCGCATACAATTACGTGCTTCACTTTTAAAACTTCCACTGCATATTGCAAAACTGACAATAAATTCATATCTGTATGCACCACCATATTTGCCACATTTCTATGCACAAATACTTCACCGGGTTGGGTGTTAGTTACTTCTTCGGCAGGTACACGGCTATCAGCACAACCAATCCAGAGGAAAAGCGGTTTTTGGTCTTTTGCAAGATTTGTAAAATAATCTTCGTCTAAGTCCAAACGTTCTTTTGCCCATGCCTTGTTGGCTAATAATAATCTGTTATATTCTTTCATAAACTGTTATAATTTAATACTGTTATTTTTGAAATTATGGTTTAAAATGATGGATTATCCATTTGAAGATTTGCTATTCTTCCGCAATTTCTTCGTATTTACTACTTTTATTTATATTTTTAAATTCTACAATCATTCCCTTCTTTTTTGCACTTTTCTTAAACTCAAAAAGAATTTTCAAGACATCATGGTCAATAAAAGTGGCTTTAGTTCCGTCTATAAAAACTTCGTCACCTTCTTCCAAAGACATTAAAATTTCTTTCATTTTAGGCTTATTCAAAAAATGAACATCTTTATTAAACTTAATTAGCACATTACGGTTGTCTCGCACAAAGGAAATAACATTCTTGAAATTGGTTCTTAAAACAAATATTAAACCTACCAAAGTACCAATGAAAATTCCCCACAATAAGTCTTTGAAAACAATAACCAAAATGGTAATTACAAAGGGAATAAATTGGTCGAAACCTTCCTTAAAAACTTTTTTGAAAATATCTGGATTTGCTAATTTATAGCCTACCATCAACAAAATAGCGGCTAAAGCAGCCAACGGGATTTTATTAAGAATGGTAGGAATTAAAATAACAGAAATCACTAAAAGTAAACCATGTACAATGGTTGACATTCGGGTTTTACCTCCAGAATAAACATTAGCTGACGTTCGTACTACTACTGACGTTACGGGCAAACCTCCTAAAAAACCTGCGATAATATTACCAACTCCTTGTGCAACCAATTCTTTGTCTGATGAAGAAATCCGTTTTTCGGGGTCAAGACTATCAGCAGCCTCTAAACTTAATAATGACTCTAAACTGGCAACAATAGCCAGCGTGATGGCTACTGTATAAATTTTGGGATTAGTTAAAAAGGTGAAATCTGGAGAAATAAGGGTGGTTGTAAAATCTGAAAAACTCTTAAACAATGGCACTGAAACCATGTGAATTGGGGAGTTTCCTAAATAATATTCTGGGCGAAAATTGGCATACAATTCATTAATTAAAATACCTACTCCAACCGCAGCCAATGAAGAGGGGAAACTCTGAAAAAATGCGATTTTCTTCTTGGCAAGTCTATCCCAAACTATCATTAAAATCAAACAAACAATAGTAATATTGACAGCTCCATAATTAAAATCAACAAAAGAACGTATTAATTCAGTAATCGTATTCTGACTATCAGCTACTTGTTCAAATTCAAATTCTCCTTCATAATCTTGGTCGTCACCCAAAGCATGAGGAATTTGTTTCAAAATAATTACTAAGCCAATAGCCACTAACATTCCTTTAATAACACTATCTGGGAAATAAGCACTAAAACGACCTCCTTTCAAAAAGCCAAAGCCTAATTGTAAAATTCCTGCCAAAATTACGGCAACTAAAAACCCTTGATACGAACCTAAATCTTTAATGGCAGTAGCCACAATGATAGTTAAACCCGCCGCAGGACCACTCACAGAAATCTCAGAGCCAGATAAAGCTCCGACGATAATTCCACCAATAATTCCAGAAATTAATCCCGCAAAAAGTGGAGCTCCAGAAGCAAGGGCAATTCCCAAACATAACGGAAGGGCAACTAAAAAGACAGAAATCCCTGATTTCCAGTCTGTTTTCAATAATGATTTTTGATAATAGCTAAAGTCTTGCATTTATATATTTTAAAACAGCGTTTAATAATGGGTTTTGGATACTCCTCAAAATCATATCAAATCAATTTCAGGTAAAAATCCCGATAATTTCAGTTGATAATATTAATCGTTAAAACATTGGATTAGCCTTTAAAGCTTTGGGAGAAAGCATTGCACACATTTTCAGAAACTACTGACTTACAATAGTTTGCAGAAAAAAGGAGAAATTTCCTTTATCTGTACAACTTAGTACACTGTTTAATAAGTTATCTGGATAATTTTTATTCCAAAATCTTGTAGAACTTCCCGAAAGTAGAAAGAACTTTCGGGAAGTAGTCGAGAGGTTCACTTCCCGAAAGTTTTTTTTACCCACAATGGATATTGTTTCGGGAAGTTGAAGAAACTTATTAAACACTGTACTTAGTTTAAAGAGAATAATCGATACGTTTTATGAAGTTTTGAGCATAACGAAACTGCTTCTTTCGCAAAAAAGAAGTTTCACAACAAACTAAGCTCGGGGAGGAGGAATTTGTATATCGTAATGTAACTGAGGTAAAATAACAGAGAAGAAATGAAAGCGTTGTTTGGGAAGAAAAACCAATGATTCATGGTTAATCTGGGCATTGTAGGAAAAAAACGATTCAACTAAATAATCGTCGTCTATATCATCAAAAGAATCAGATTCTGAGGTTTTTCCATTAGCGTCTGCTTCTTCCTCTTCTAAATCTACATTTTTTGTAATCCCAGATTTAGACGTTTGTCCAATCAATTTTAAATAATAATTATCACAAATATTCATTGCAAGCAAATGCAACGAAAGCATTAGGCACAATGTTTTAAATATTTTGTAAAATTTCGTATTCATTTCACAAAATTGCAGATAAAAAATAAAAGTCCCAAGTAATTCTAATGAATTGCTTGGGGCTTTGTTTTATGTTGTAAATTATATTTTAATGATTAATCAAATCAAAATATTTACGATAGAATCTTTCGAAGATTAACGGGAAAATAAAAAGCGTTAAAATTGTTGCTCCAATCAAGCCACCAATTACTACAATAGCTAAAGGTTTTTGCGATTCTGAGCCAATTCCTGATGAAATTGCAGCAGGCAACATCCCGAAAATCCCCATAAAAGCCGTCATCGTAACGGGGCGAACTCTCGACTTAACACCCTCTATCACAGCCGTTTGCAGGGTCATTTTTTTCTTTATATTTTCCTTAAAAACTTCTATCATAATTACGCCATTCTGAATACAAATCCCGAATAAAGCAATAAAGCCAATACCCGCCGAGATACTAAAATTTGTTCCCGTTACCAATAAAGCTATCGAACCACCAATAATAGCAAATGGCACATTGGTAAATACTAAACCCGCATCTTTTAAATTTCCGAAAAGTAAATAAAGAATAAAGAAAATACCAATCATTGAAAGTGGTACTACTTGGGTAAGACGCTTAGTGGCACGTTGTTGGTTTTCAAAATCACCTTTCCATTTCATCTCATAACCTTTTGGTAACGAAGGAATTACCTTTAAAACTTGACTTTGGGCTTCTTCAATGGTGCTACCCATGTCACGTCCACGAACTGAGAATTTAACGGCTATAAAACGGCGAGTATCTTCTCTAAAAATCAAACTTGGTCCTGTTAAAGATTTAATCGTTGCAATTTCTTTAATCGGGATTTTAGTACCATTCATCGTAGGAACCATCAAATTCCCAATTTCCACTTCCGACTTTCTGTAATCTGACTGAAAACGAACTCGAATGTCAAATTTACGTTCACCTTCAAACAATTGACTTGCCGTTTGCCCACCAATTGCCATTGAAACTACGGCATCAGCATCGGCAGTTTGCACACCGTACAAGTCCATTTTTTGTTGGTCAAGTTCAATTCGGAGTTCTGGTTGTCCTAAGTTTTTAATAATTCCTAAATCTTCAATTCCTTGTACTTTAGACAATGTTTCGTTTACTTTTTCGGCTTGTTTCTCTAAAAATTCAAAATCTGTTCCATAAATTTTTACAGCAATTGAACCTTTCACACCCGAAACGGCTTCTTCAACATTATCCATAATTGGTTGAGAAAAACCAAAAGTAACTCCTTGAAAAACAGACAAACGTTGTTCCATTTTTTCAATTAATTGGGCTTTTGTCAATCCACTTTTCCATTCTTTTTGTGGGTAAATATCTACGAAAAACTCAACGTTATAAAAACCCGTTGGGTCAGTTCCATCATTCGGGCGACCAGCTTGTGAAAGCACTTTTCTGACTTCTGGATAACCCTCAAAAACCTTTCTCATTTGGTTGGCATAACGCACAGATTCGTCCAAACTGATACTTCTTGGCATATTGGCACGTACATAAATTGAGCCTTCATTGAGTTGTGGTAAAAATTCTGTTCCGTGTAAAGAGAGCGTCCAAAAACCTACCACCGTAATGATAATTGTAGCAATGAAAGTCTGAGTTTTATGTCCAAAACAGTAATAAAAAAACTTCATTGAGTATTTCAAAATAGCGTCAACAAAGAAGTTAGACTTTTCTTTAACATTCTTTTTCATCATCATACTAACCATTACGGGTACAAGCGTAAGTGTGAAAATTAATGCTCCGATAAGAGCCGCACCGAGCGTCCAAGCTAAAGGCGTAAACATTTTCCCTTCTACTTTTTGGAAAGCAAAAATGGGCAATAGAGCTACCAAAATAATGATTTTAGAAGTAAAAATGGCTTTTCCCATGCTTGAACCCGTCCGACGAATCATTGAAAGTTTGGTTAAACCATTAAACTTTTCCATGCCTACTTCATGGGCTTTTTCTGCCAAAACAACCATTAAACCTTCCACTACTACCACCGTTCCATCAATGATAATTCCGAAATCGACAGCCCCTAATGAAAGTAAGTTTACATTCATGCCCAATAACTTCAGACAAGTAAACGCAAATAATAAAGCCAAAGGAATAATCATTGACACAATGAGTGAAGCTCGCCAATCAGCCAAGAATATCAACACGATTAAAGTCACCAAAACGATACCTTCAATTAAGTTGTGCGTAACGGTTTCAATACAAAAATCTAAAAGTGTTTGGCGATTATAAAACTCCTTAATTTTTACGCCTTCGGGCAAAATTTTAGTGTTCAATTCCTCTACTTTATCATTCAGATTTTTAATAACCTCCGAAGGGTTTTCACCTTTACGCATTACCACAATTCCCTCAACGGCATTTGAATTATTATCACGACCCACTTGCCCCAATTTTGGCAAAGCAGATTCAGAAACTGTTGCCACCGTTTTTACGTAAACAGGGACACCTTTGATATTCTGTACTAAAATATTCTCAATGTCATGGATATTGGTCAATAAACCTATTCCACGCACTACATACGCCTGATTGTTTTTCGTGATTACGTCTCCACCAACGTTAATATTACTTTTTTGAACGGCTTGAAAAACATCTAACGGCGTAATGTCATAATCTTGAAGCAAATTTGGATTAACACTAATTTCATACGTTTTTACTTCGCCACCAAAACTCACAATATCCGCTACACCCGGTACAGAACGAATATTTCGGTCAATTACCCAATCTTGAATTTCCTTTAATTTTCGAGCTGATAAGGTTTTTGAATCGAGCGTATATCTAAAAATTTCGCCTGTTGGCCCATACGGCGGTTGAATGTCGGGTTCAACGCCATCGGGTAAATCAATGCCTTGCAAAGCATTATTGATTTGAGTTCGAGCAAAATTATTATCTACGCCATCATCAAACATAATGTTCACAACCGATAAACCAAACAAGGTTGTAGAGCGTACCGAAGTCTTTTTCTGAACGCCATTCATCGCAATTTCAAGCGGAGCAGTGACAAATTTTTCAATTTCTTCGGCACTTCTACCCTGCCATTGCGTAATAATAGTTACTTGCGTATTGGTTACGTCAGGAAAGGCATCAATGGGAGTATTCATGAAACTCAAAACACCACTTACCACAATGAGAGCCGTGAAAAAGAATACGGCAAATTTATATTTAAGGGAAAGTCCCAATAGTTTTTTCATTATCTTATTTTTATTTATATTTACTTAAAAAAAGAATTATGTTACTATCAAATCGAATAACAATTGACCCTTTAATTTGCCACGGAAAACCATGTGTACGTGGCATGAGGTGGCCTGTTGAAGTAATTTTGGATATGATTGAATCAGAAATGACTTTTGAAGAAATCCTTTCCGACCATCCAGAACTTGAAAGAGAAGACATTATTGCATCTTTGAGTTATGCCAGATTATTGGTATCTGGACGTGCATTACAAAATGTTGCGTAAATGAAATTTCTCTGTGATGTTCATATATCGTACAAACTATGTAAGTTTTTTGAAAGTAAGGGCTTTGAGTGTATTCATATCAATAAGGTTCTTGAAAAATGGCATACTCCCGACAATATAATTTGTCAATATGCAGATGCCAATGATTTTGTCGTTATTACCAAAGATGAAGATTTTAGAGATAGTCATATCTTTCGTAATACACCTAAAAAACTTATCAGAATCATCTTAGGAAATATATCAAATAAACTGATGATTGACCTTTTTGATGAATACTTACCCTTAATTCAATCCCTTGAAAACGAAGAAGCATTCTTTGTTGAAATAGGAAGTTCTTTCGTATTATATCCCGATTAACTCAATTATTCAAAGCATTATAAATCATCAATTGATTCTGCAACATTACTTGCTCTCCTTCATTTAAACCCTTGAAAATGTACGACTTACCGTTGGTGGTTTGGGCAATTTGTATCTCACGGGTTGTTACGTCTTTAGGATTTTTATAAACAACCACGTAGTTTTTATTCTTATCAAAAATCACGGCTTCGGCAGGAATTGAAACCATTTTTTTGTTTTGGTCAAAATCAACTTTAATCTGAGCAAACATTTCGGGTTTTAATAAATTTGCTTGATTTTTAAGATTGATTCTTACATTCATTGTACGAGTTTGTGGGTCGAGAACATTGCTGATTTTATCAATTTTTCCCATAAAAACTTTATCAGGATAGGCTATCAAAGTTACTTTTACGGGATAACCTAATTTTACTTTTGCAATATCCGACTCATAGACATTTGCTACAATTTGTACGTCTGACAAATCTGCAATGGTAAAAAATGCTCCTGTTTCCCCTTCATGATAAGCCATTTTATCAGAAATTGAGCTATTTTTTTCAACCACAAATCCAGAAATAGGCGATTTTAAGGTATAAAATGAATCTTTCACTCCGTAAATTTTTGATACTTCGTTCGCACGATTCAACGCTCCTTTTTCTTTGGTAACATCGTTTTGAGCGAGTGTTACGTCTTTTTCTGAAGCCAAACCTGCTTTAAATAAATCTTGCTGAACTTGTAGGTTTTTCTGTGCCGATAACAAATCTGATTTTGAGCCAATGGTCTGATTTTCAAGGTCTGCTACGTCTGTACTATGAACAACGGCTAACACTTTTCCCTTCTGAACATAGTCGCCTAAATTGGCAGAAAGCTTTTCGATAATTCCATCTACCAAAGGTGAAACTTTTACCTGACGGTCTTCAAAAGGCATTACTTTTCCAGTTAATACAAGCGTATTTTGGACATTCTCAGATACTGCTGGAGCTAAAGACAACTCGCTTTTGGTATGTTCTGAAAGCTCCAAATTGGCATTTTCAACTTTTGCAGATTCTGTTTTTTTCGTACAAGACATTAAGCTTGTTAGAAATATGATTGAGAAGATTAATTGTGTTGTTTTCATGTTTTGTTTGCCAAGATGGCTCTAAGACTCTATTTTTTTGCTCTTATTTCGTTTTGCCACGAAGGCTCTAAGACTCTATTTTTTTGTTTCTCTATAAAATATTGCTTTGTCAGTTTTACACTTACTTAGTGTCTTCGTGACTTGGTGGCAATTATTCTTATATTACTTTTTTCCCAACCACAAAATTCAAGTTTTCAAAAGCTTGCATTCTGTTACTTTGAAGGGTATTTAGTTGGCTCACTGTGTTTTTGTATGATTCCAAAAAATCGGTAAACTCAATAAGCGTTAGGTTTCTTTTTTGATAATTTTCTAAAACTCCTTCAATTAATTTTTCAAAACCATCTTGATAAGTTGGGTCGATTTTACGGAATAGTTTTTCGCCTTCTTGTGCTTTCGTAAATGCTTGCAAAACCTCATTTTCAAGTTGATTGGTGGTTTGAGCAAAATACTGTTTGTTGGCTTCTATTTGGTTTTCGGCAGCTTTAATGTTTCCTTGATTTTTGTTGAAAAAAGGTAAATCCATTGAAACCGTAAATGCGTGGTAATTATTAACGTAATTGCCTGCACGGTCATAACTGTACCCAACGGTTACATCGGGTTTAGCTAAGGCTTTTTGTAAATTCAAATTGGCATTTGCCAAACGTGTTGAGGCTTCTTGCATTTTTAAATCTGGGCGATTTTCATTGGCTGAACCAATTAATGTTTCTAAATTCATTCCTGCCAAATCGAGCGTTCTTAGTTTGGCATCATCTACAACAGGTTCAATGAATTGGGTAGTATTTTCAGCTAACAAAATCCTCAAAGTTGTCTCATTGTCAGCAATTTGACTTCTGATATTACTTTCCTCAGTTTGAAGTGTAATCAAAAAAGATTGCAAACGAATCAATTCTTTTTGTGGTAAATTTCCTTTCTGAACTTGCTCCTGATAGGCACTTACCAAACGGCTGATGCTCAAAATTTCTTCATCGTACATTAAAAGTGTTTTCTCCAAAAAGTGAATTTGGTAAAAACTACTTCTCAGTTGAAAAAGCAATTCTCTTATGATTTCAGAAAACTGATATTCCGAGATTTCCGCCCCAATTTTAGCCACTGTCACTTGTTTGTTACGCTTACCAGCCACTTGAATTAACTGCTGAATTTGAATGGCTCTTTGTCCAAAAGCTCCAATTTGCACATCATTGGCAATGGTAGATTTGGGAATGATGGTTTGCTCTAAACTTACGTTTGGATTCGGCAATAAATTAGCCTGAATGATAGCCGCTTTTGCAACTTCAATGTTGTATTTCTGTGCCAACAAAAAGAAGTTTTTTTGTGTAAACTGTTGTTCCACTTCGGGTAAAGTCAGTTTGAGAGAATCTGCCTTTTGAGCATAAATTCCTTGTGCCAGAAGCATAAAACTTCCGAACATTACCAATAAGAATTTCATGAATGAGAGGATTAGCTTGTGAAGCGAGCGTAAAATTGACCTTTAATTAATTGGCTAACAATATGAGCCAAGCAAAATTATTTCGACAAGGACGAAAATTCAATCAATTAAAAATCAACAACTTACACACTTCAAAAGTCAATTTGAGAGTTTAAATAATTGTAAAAAGAATGAGAAATGATTTGAGAAATCAAATCAAGAATGTGCAATTCAGAACGTGGATTTTCTGATTGGCACTAATTGGGAAAGAATAATAAGGAGATGATACGCTGCCACTAATTTCAGAGCCAGCAAAAGTTAAAAAATCTGAAGTTTGAACATCAAATGGAAAGCTAAAATGCGTTTCCGTATCTTCAGTATTTTCATTTTCTTCAACAAAATTACAAGCCGCCACCGCAATAATGGGCGTATGTTTTTGATGATTTATTTGTAACGATAAAATGCTTTTTGAAGATTTTAGCAAACCTTCACTCCCAGAATTTAATACGTCTTTTCCAGTTATCACTCCGATGAGTAATAACAATGAGAAGAAATATTTTTGAAAAACAGGGAGTTTCATTTTTTGTTACCATTTTACCCCAAATATTGGGCATTAATTCGTATTACAAAAGTACAAATATTATTCAAAAAATACAATTAAGTAAAGATGAGGTTTTAACTAATACTTATCAACGTAAATTGCAGACGGGGAAAAACCGCCGTCTTGCGATTATTGAAGTCATTATTTGTATTGCGTCAATAAGGATAAACGTTCGAAATTTAAACTATATTTTAAATTTTATAATTCGCTAAAAACCAAACACATAAATATTTGAAATAAATAAATTGATATTGTGTAGGGGCGTATGCGATACCAATGCAGTCAATTTAGTGTCTTTTGAATTGTTCCAAAATTTAGATAATTCCAGTTTCAACGCTGTCAGGGTTCAAACCCATGTCAGCGTTAGGCGGATAAATTTGTTAAGTTGACAGCATTGGTATGCGATACGCCCCTACGTCATAATGACAATATCTATATTATCAATTAATTTGTTCTCTTACTTAGCAATATTAATCGCTGAATTACAAGCCTTACTTATTTGTTAATTTTAAATATTTTATCCTTTTCGAGCAGCCAATTTATGGTCTGAAACAGGCGTATGATTTTCGTGACCAATGATAGTTACTTTACCACCAGTAGCCGCATAATCATGCTCAAAATGGTGTAAATTTTCCATCACAGAGTGGTCAATCATACGTGTATTTTTTAGGTCGATGGTTACGTTAAATCCTGGAGGAATAGCCTCCAATTTGCTTTTAATGCCCATATAGTTACTAAAAACTGCCGATTTATCAATTTCTACTAAATATTCATCATCCGTAAATGAAACTTCCGTAGGCGTAACAAAAAGCGTTTTTAATAAATCCCAATCAACAATATTAATCAAGATTTGTAAGACAATACCTGCGGCAATACCAACCAATAAATCTTCATAAAGTGTAAAGAAAATTGTCACTAAAAATATAGCTAATTGTTCCTTACCGATTTTGAAGGTCTGTATAAATTCTCTTGGGTGAGCCAACTTAATACCAACCGTAATCAACATGGCTGCCAAAGCAGTATTTGGAATCAATTCGATAAGATGAGAAGCCAATAATAAGAATACCAAAATGAAAAATCCGTGGAAGAAATTTGCCCAACGAGTTTTAGCTCCATTCCCCACATTTGACGAACTACGAGCAACTTCTGAAATCATTGGTAAACCTCCTAAAATAGCCGCTAAAGTATTTCCAATTCCTACCGCAATAAGGTCTTTATTTGTATCAGATTTACGACGATATGGGTCTAACATATCAATAGCTTTTACGGTCAATAATGATTCTAATGTTCCAACTAAGGCAAACATAATTACATATTTCACAAAAACACCCGTTTGAGCAAATCCAGAAAAATCAACGTTTACTTTTACATTATCCAATAAATTTCCGATATGAACAAGGGCATAAGCAGGTTCTGTTGTTTGGAAATCCATCATTAATTCGGCAGGAATGGCAATCAATAACACTACCAAAGGAGCAGGAATTTTCTTGATTAATGGATTTTTGATAAAAGGCCAACCCAACATAATGGCTAAACTTATCACGCCAATTAATGTAGCTTTTGGGTCGAGATGCAATAAAAACTCTGGAATAGACGCCAATAATCCGAATGGACCTTTTCCTTTAGTCATGGCTGGATTTACGTCTAATAATACAGGAATTTGTTTGGCAATAATGATTAAACCAATAGCTGCCAACATTCCGTGAATAGCTGAAAGCGGGAAGAAATCGGCTAATTTACCCAATTTGAAAACCCCAAAAAGGATTTGGACAATTCCTGCAACCACCATTGCTCCTAAAGCTAAGTGCCAGCCTGTTTCGCCACCGCCAAATTCAGATACTGCCCCTGCTACAATGACTATTAAACCTGCCGCTGGGCCTTTTATCGTTAAGCGAGAACCCGAAAGTAAACTCACCACAATACCACCAATGATAGCCGTGATAAGTCCCATAATTGGCGGGAATTCTGATGCTTTGGCAATACCCAAACTCAAAGGCAATGCTAATAAAAATACAATAAAGCCAGAAATGGCATCTGTCGAGAAATTCTCTTTAAGCCCTTCGATACCATCTTTAGGCAATGTTAATTTATTTTTAATTTCCATGAATGTTGTTTGTTTAATATTCTATTTTGTGACTGAATTTCAATGACTTACTTCTTGGCAAATGAAAAATTGGTATAATAAGATAATCTAACCGTTGGGTTACTTTCTTCAATAGTATCAGTGAAATTCCAAACGTTTTGATGAATGTAACTCAACTGAATTTGATGATGCGGATTGATGTTGTACCCAAAACCTGCAATAATTCTATTCTGATTCATAAAAGTTGCTCCAACGTCTGAATCTGCATTGGGTGTTGACTTAATTGAACCCAAATTGAAAAATGCTTCGTCGCCCAAAATCCCGAATAATTTGGTGGCTTTCTTCTCATCTTTTATCAAAGGATAATTCAATAAAAGCATATAACGAAAACGGTTTCTGTACGCATAGCGGTCGATTGCATAGCTACCATCTGCTTCTTTTACGGCAATTCCTACGTATCTATTTTCATCTCTCAATCGGTTCGTAATTTTCAAATCTCCAAACTGATGCGTAAACTGTGCTTGTAACCAAATATGATTTTCAGGAATGGTTGTTTTATTAATAGCAGGGCTTCCATACACATAAGTTGCATAATGCGAATACCCTAAACTTCCAACCAAATGCTTCGTAAGCTGATAATCTATGGATGGACGAATGAAATATTGTTGTTTTTCACTGAATCCATTGGCAAATCTGGCAACTCCTTCAAGGGTGAATGACAACTTTTTAGTTAGCATATTTTTACCGAAATAATGTAACCAAATGTCATTATTTTGACTTGACGTTTGCGTATAGGTTTTTGATGATATCGTTAACGCTAATACGCTGATAATTAAAAACTTATTTATGTGAGTTTGCATGAATTTTTGATTTTTTGTAGGAGCATATCGCATATCATTGCTATCAACTTAAGAAATTTATCCCCTAACGCTGGCAGGATTTTGAACTCTGACAGCGTTGAAACTGGAACTATCTAAATTTTTGATATGCAAAACCTCCCTTATTTTTTAACTACTTCTATACGCTACCTCATGCTGAGATTTTGTATGTGGTCCAATAAATACTCTTGCGTAAATTCTGATAATTGCCAAACCGTCGATAATTAGGCTCAAAGAAACAAATGAGGCTAAGACGATTTGATTTTCATGAATATGTGTAAATATTAAATCTTCGCCCACAAATGTTGGCGTAATTGGGAAGCCCGAAATACCCAAACAGGCTAATAAAAACAAGAAAGCTAATTTTGGGTGTTTGTATGAATGTCCATGAAATTGGTCTAAGTCAATGGTGTTTTCATGCGATTTTAGTTTTCGTAAACAGAAAAAGCCAAAAGCACCTGCCACCACAACGCCACTCAAATACAAATAGACTTGATTGAAAGTGAATAACTCATTGAACGAAACCGCCAAAGCAATCCAAAAGTGATTCATCACCACTAAAACCCAACTCATCGTGGCACGTCTTCTTTCTGTAAACGCCTTCAAAACCATGATTAAACCAATAGTTGCAAAAGTGACAGGCAAATACGCTTGAATAGTTGGTGAAATTAATTCTTTATGATGCACACAGAAAAGCCCCACGCCATACACAACCGAGAAGAATATCAAAACCCGACGGAGTGTCATGAAATTGAGTTTATTGCCTCCCCATTTCAAAGGATTCCACAATAAGCGATACATAAAAGAATCTAAATTCCATTCTTTGGTACACAAAATGTAAAAAGTGTTTTGCAATTTTTTCGAGAAAATAGATACTTCAACTGAGCTTTCATGCGGTGAAAAATTATAGAATTGTTCACGAATCAAATAACTCGCCACCGACGGAGAAACCAATAATTGGTATGTTCTTAGAAAGGCATTTCCTGCAAAATGAAAAAGAGCTAAATTTTCAAACCCAAGAGCGACTTCTATAAAAATTAAACCAATTTGAGAAATCGAAGCATAGGCAATTTGACTTTTCACAGATGACTGTACACGAGCAATACCCGTTGTAATAATTGCCGTAGATAAACCCAAAAGTCCGATAAGAATTCTTACAGAAGTTTGTTGTTCCCAAAAAGAGAAGGTTCTCATCAATAAAAACACGCCTAAATGCACCGACAACGAACCATAGAAAATAGCTGTTGAAGGCGTTGGACCTTCCATTGCTCTTGGCAACCAAGAAGAAAATGGTAATTGTGCCGATTTGGCAGCGGCAGTTATCAAAATCATTAACGAAATGAAAACACCTATAAACGAATGACTTTGTAAGTGTTCGTGGACTAATTCAAAATTATTCAATTTCAAAAAAGTGATGTTTTCGTGCCATAAATGATGGCTCATCCACATAGCTAAAATCAAACCTACGTCGCCAATTCGGTATATTGAGAATACTTTCACCGCATTTTTAACGGGCAAATAACGCTCACGATAAAAAGCAATTAATAAGAATGAAGACAAACCTAAAACTTCCCAACCGATGAAAAGCGTTTCGAGATTTCCTGAGAAAATCGCTACGTTATAACCCACATAGAAAAATAAAATGGTATTATAAAAACGCTTATAGCCAGCTTCACGGTGAAGATAATAACGGCTGTAAATAGTTACCATGAAAGTCAATAACGCTCCAACCAGAAGATAAACTATCGTGATTTTATCTAAATATAAATCCACAAAAAAGTCATATCCTGTTGTTCTGAAAACGTCAATATCTTTCACATTTAGCGTTGGACAACCTTTTATAAACCACGAAATGGCAAAAAGAATAGCACTCACTAAATGTAAACCAACCGTTCCAAATGCCACAGACGAAATAAAAGTCTCTTTTTTATCAGGAATTAATAAGCTTATTAAAAACCCGAAAACTGGCAATAATATAAAATAATTAAGTAATTGAGTCATGAAATTAATGTTTATGCACCAATGAGATAAACTGGGAAATTATCCTGTGTTGATTCCAATAAAGGCGTGATGTCTGAAATCTTTTGTAAGTCTTTCGTCAAAGGATTGTAGGGTACAAATTCCCCTTTTTGGAAAGAAAACAACTCTTTTGTCTCAGGATTTACCACTACCAAATTCACCCATTCATTGATAAACCATTCGTAAGTTGCGTACAAACGCTTGATGGTATCCAAAACCACATCAGGGAAATGTTCAACGATAAAAAGGATTCTCACAGGGTCATGCACTTCAATCATTTGGCTTGGTAATCCCGGTCTTAAATCTCCATCAATTCCGTTGGCAACACCAATCAAACCCATTACGTTATGTGGCAATTTTGTTCCTGCTCCCAACTTCTGATTATCCACTCTTGAGAAATAATATTCCAAATTGATACCTCCGCAAACTGGAGCGGCGGCTTTCATGATATTGAAAAGGTATTTTCCTTCTGGGTCGATAGAATAATCGTAAGAATTAAGGAACGAACGCCTATCCAAGAATAAGCCTTTGGTCAAATTTCTACGACCCACAATACACAAAGCATTGGTAGCATGATTTAATTCTGGACGTGGTTCAAACAAGGAAACTGAACGAATTTTGATTTTCTCATGAATCATCGCAGGAGTCAAATTCGTAGCAATTGACTCAAATCTTCTTGAACGCTCTTTGGCATTATAGTCCAATGATTTTTCAAAAATTTTCTCGTATTTCAAATGATTCGCATAATTGGCTTCTGAAAGCAATTTTTCATCAAAAAAGGCAACTTCATCACGAGTGGTATCGTGCAATGCTCCCACAAATTGTGTTGTGTCAGGAATGTCAATACCTCTTTCTCTCAGCATAGTTCTCACTTCTGGTTTATTTGCCATTTCGCTCAATACACGTGCATTGGCAGAACCCGCACGTCCACAACAAGCACCACAATCATACGCCGCAAAGTGAGGATTATTGACACTACTTGCCCCATGACCAACCACATAAACAATAGGAGCAAAATCTTTGACCAATCCAATACTTTTCAAAGTACCTTCTACACGGTCAACCATTTCGTTGATTTCAAAACCTACTTGTAAACCGTTTTCTTCTTGCTCATGATGTGTATGTTGTACCGTCAAGCCAGCGTGTTTGTCCATGTGTTTGAAGGACGAAGATGTTGCTGGACTCATAGATGGACGGAAAATACTACCAAATAGTTTGACAGCCGACCAAAAACCTAAAGTCTGTGAAATCAACCAACCACTATAAAATGAATGAGAATGTTTAGAAAAGTGAAGGTCTTTTTTAAGTTTAACACCTTTAAATGCAACCTCATTTTTCTCTTTCACCAAATATTTAGGCGTTACAGGAGCTGGACAAACTTTTGTATAGAATTGACCTCCTTCTGGTTGAAAGAAAAATTCAACACCAAAGAAACCCGGTGTTCCAAAAGTCTCGCAAGAAGTATCAAACTGTTCCAAATATCGACGAATTGAACACTCTCTATCATCAATACAAAACATTGCCTGAAAAGTAAGCTCGTGAGCAGGTTTACTTGTAGCGTTCTTTAGCTTAATTCCTGCTAAAACTTCATCATAATAAGTCCATTCAAAAGCTTCTTGCCAAATTTTCAAGACTTTATGAACTTCAGTTTCTTCAACGTCTGCAAATAAATCAATTGGTTTATCACTCAAATTTTGAGATAAAGGCGACCAATTATTTCCACAATGAAAATCTATGGCGTCAATTTCAAGCAATAACTCAAACGTGATAGCATCTTGCAATGAAATTTTACGAGAATCCAAAAGCGTTTCTGGAAAATCTTCCACCGCAGAAACCATCCCAGACCAACCTTGATGAGCAAATTGTTGGTCGTATAAATATTGCGTATAGAGAGATTCGTCTCCTACCAAAATTTGGAGTAAATCTTTAATTCTACAATCCGTTTTTAACAATAAATCTTTGGCTCTTTTTCCTCTAAAATAACTCGAATAGCTATTTCTCTCCATTTCTTTGAGAGAATCTAAAAAGCCTTTATCTTTTTCTGGAAAACCCCAAATAGCAATTCCTTGGTCAAGAAAACCACAGATTATTCTAAAAAGCGTTGGATGCACCATTGAATCCAAATCTATTTGATAAGACTTTTTCCAATTGGCTCTTAAATTCCCAATTCTTGGTAAAAAATTGGCTTCATAGGTTTCTGAAACCAATTTATTTTTCCAATTTTTGACATTACTTGCCCCAAATTTTTCTAATAAAATTTTATCAAGAACATCCTCTCTGATACGCCCTTGTGCATATAATGCTCTGTATTCATCCAACGATAAAGACACATTATACCCAAAAATTTCAGATGCTCTTCTTATGCCTTCAAAGAATTTCATATCTTGAAAAGCATGGAGTGTATTATGATGAACAAAGTCTTTTAAAGGATTTTGAGCAGGCAAAAAATGCTTTAACTCATGAATCACTTCTTTTTCATCAAACACGTGTTTGTTGTGAGATACCGTTTTTGTACTCATTGAAAATCAGCAGTTTAGAAATTAACCACAATTATTTTCGCAAACGGTTTTTAGCCTTATAATGTGGTTATAAGTGGCTAAACACCAAATGAAAATAACGAGAAAAGTGCTTCAACTCTTATGAATTGAAGAATAGCAAGAAATCGAGAAAAATTAGCAGTGTAATTTAAGCGAGCAGTAAAGGATAAAACGCTTTACGGAATGATTGGAAAAGGAATAAGAATATAAATGTGTGTTGGTATGTTCATCAAAAATAACAACATTTTTTGTCGTTAAAATATGTACGTAGTCATCATCATCCGAGTCGTCCGAATCTTCTTCAAGGTCAAAGTCTTCATCAGGAAATGTATCATCAACAAAAGTGCTTAACGTAGTTGGGTGATGATTTTCGTTGACAACAACAGTCTTTTTTTCTGAAAAATTATTCGACAAATTCTTCGCTATTCCATTATTAATCAATAATAATGAGATAAGCAAAACGAATATGTTTCTAAATTTATTCATTCAAAAAAGCCAAATTTAATACTCAGCCGATAATTTATTGTACTATTTAAAGAATGTTGATATTTTTCTAATACAAAGATATAATTTTTTTGAGAAACAGAATCCTTTTTAACATTTTTTTCAATTCTACTATTGAGTTTACAGTTTTTAAGTCCTTCAATATTTAGGTTATTTTACATCATCAGTCAATAAACCTATCGAATTATGAAACAAACGATTACTCTTCTGTTAATAGTATCGTCGTATTGTCAAGGACAAATAAATGGTAATGCTTCTATCATTTCAGGTGGATGATGCAGGATTTCAAAGCTATCTTTTAAAATGGAGTATTTTGAGGATTTCCCATTAAAATTTATCTCCATTTACACCAACACAACTTCTCCAAACTTTACAATTTTTAATTCATCAGCTCCAATTTTATTTTCTGCTTTGAGTTTTTCTAAAACGATGGCAGGTTCGTTCAGAGGTTCATCAGATAAATCGAATGTTCCAAAATGAAAAGGAATTAAATGCTTTGCTTTACAGTCTTTAAAAGCACGAACAGTGTCATTAGGCTCTTGGTGATTATATTTCATAAACCAAGTTGGAGCAAAAGCACCTGCACCAATTATGGCAACATCTATATTGGGAAACAACTCTCCTATTTTCTTAAAATGTGTGCCATTTCCATAGCCCGAATCTCCACCAAAATAAATGGTTTTAGTCGCTGATTTTAAGATAAAACCACCCCAAAGCGTTTCATTGGCATCATTCATTCCACGGTTCGACCAATGACATGAGGGAACAAATACGATTTCAAGATTATTATCTGTTTTATATTTCTGAAACCAACCAGCTTCTTGAATTTCATGATTTGGCATCCAATTTTGAAGTAATGATTGCATTTTCAAACCTGTCAAAACCTTCGCATTTGGATTTTGCTTCTGAAGTAGTTTCAAGCTGTTCTTATCACAATGGTCATAATGCGAATGAGAAATGAGAATATAATCCAGATTAGTTAGTTTCTGAGGGTCAATCGGGAATTCAGAAAACCGTTTGCTTGACGACAGAAATTCCATATAAGGCACAGGAACATTTCCTAAAAGTGGGTCAATTAAAATGCGTTTTCCTGCTAAACGAATAAAAATTGTGGCATGACCCAACATTACAATAACATCATCTGTACCATTCAAAAATGAATCATCTTTAATGACCTGTGTTCCTTGTGTTTGGTTGTTTTTTCGTTCTTTGAAAGGGTTTTTAGAAGTCTGCCATTTTAATACATTTCCAAATGAAGCTTTCTCATAACCAACGGTATCCATATTCAAGAATAATCCATTTTCATCAGTGGGGTTTCCACCGTTTTTCTCCCATTCTCCCCAAACTGTTTCTAATGCAGCGTTTTTAGTTATTTGTTTCATTTGTCTTTTTTGAGATAAAAGGATTCCCCCTCCGAGTGTGGAAACAGCCGTTATCGCAACAGTATTTTTAATAAACTTTCTTCGTTTCATAATTAACTACACATTTTTAGCGTGTTTTAAATGCTAACAAAAAAGACATATTTTTCATCCCATTTAGCAACAAAAAAGGCTCATCTTTCGACGAGCCTTTTTTTAATAGCTAATTCTTTGAAATCTATCGTTTAGCTTTGAAAGTGAATGTTTCATCAAAACTTACACGGTGAGGAGTAATTACAGATGGTTGGTTCATCCAATATTTAATTTTCAAAGTTTTTGTCGCAGGGTCCCATTTATTTACACCAGATGGGTCTAATTCAGCAGAACGACCATTAGAAGCTGGCTGCCCATACACATTAATAATACTTGCAACAGTATTATCTTCTTTGAAATTAATAGCTAAACCAAAAGCACCATAATATGAAAGAGAACCTGCATTCAAGATAGAATGGAATGGATTTGAAGACAAAGCCTTATCTCTCATAATTACTTTCAACGCTCCATCAGTTACTAACTCCATTTCAGTAGGATAGTTACCTGTAAGAGCTGCATTAGCCAAGTCAACCATTGTACCAGTAGTTGTATAAACGGCATCAAATCGGTTTTTAGCAATCACCTGAAAAATAGCAGTTGACAAACCATTTCTTAATTTATAAGCTCCTGCATTTGCAATTTTAACTGCAATTGCATACGTTTTAGAAGCGTCTAATTTTGTTGGGTCAAATGTTAATTTGATTGTTCTGGCAAAATCTCCACCTTTCATAGCAACCTCCGTTTCCGACAATTTATATAAATTGGTAGGTAGTGGAGTGAAAGTTGTCTGATGTGCAGTATTGTATGCCGTAATAGCGGCATCATTAAGCTGTAAACTTATGTTAAGCGAGTTATTAGCTAATTCAGAGATTGAATTTGCCTCTCTAACTACTTCAAAAAGATCAATAGTTTTATCGCCTGCCACCAAATCAACACCTACGATATTTAGTTCCTCGCCTCCCGTAGGAATTTTCACAAAATTATCGCCTTTCCCTGATATAATATCTGAACCTTCTTGAACGCAAGCAAATGTTAATGCAAGCATTACAAGGGGTAAAATTTTGATTGATTTGAAATATTTTCTCATTTTTTTACAAATTTATTTTGATATAAATTATAATAATACCCTATTACTTATCCCACCAAACTCTTGAATCTTGTGTATCGCCACCAGTTAATTTTGCAGCAGCTGCTTTATAATTAACACCATTGATTGTTGATTCGTTTGTTCCATAAGCATAACGACGAGGGATTTGTTTACTACTATTCGTTGCATTTACAGAAGGTTTCAAAGCAGGCACTCCTGTTCTACGCCATTCAGCCCATCCCATATTTCCGTCTGGGAAAAATGCTACATAACGTTGTGTCTGGATTTTCGTCATTGCGTTAGAAGCCAAATCAATATTAGCAGAAGTCATGAAAGTATTAAACTTAGTTTGGTCAAAAACACCCCATTGTTTCCAAGACATTTCAATTCCTTTGCTATACATATCCTTAACGTTCTCGCTTGTCCAACCTAATTGAGCAGCTTCAGCTCTTGCAAGATAAGCATGAGCGGCTGTCAGAATGAAAGATTGAGAAGTAGCTGCACGAAGAGCAGGTGCTAATACAAAAGAAAAGTCAGCATAAGTTGCAGAAGTTGCCACATCACGAGTCAAACCATAAGGCATTGGAGCAATTTGTCCTTTACCATTTGGAGCAGCGGCAGTTTGCAACCTTGCATCTTGGTTATCACTCAAGATTGTAGCAAATTGAGAACTCAAAGCATAATCTTTACGTCCATCATATAAAGAAAACCAAGGGTTTTTGAAAGTTCCACCCGGATAAGTAATTGCAGCATTATCAGCATTTGCATCGATTACACCACCTGATAAAGCATCAATAAATTGAGCCTTACCTGTTGTTGGGTCAATTTTAGAAATACGCAAAGCCATAACCAAACGAAGAGAGTTTGCAAACTTTTTCCATTTAGTAGCATCTCCAGCGAAAAGGATATCACCTTTTACCGCAACACCGCCATCAAATTGAGCAGCAGCTTCTTTTAATTCTTTAAATAGAGCTGTATAGACTTCCTGCTGAGAATCATATTTAGGATTGATTTTCTCTTGCAATGCCTCCGACATAGGAATGTCACCCCAACGGTCAGTCATGGTTAAGAATGTATAAGCCTTGATAATTCTTGCAATCGCAATTTGGTTCTTATTAGACCCATTATTAGAGGCATAAACAGCCGTAGCAGCGTTTGAGTTTTGATTGATGATATTTTGTAAGTCATATAACATTCCTGCATATATACCATCCCAAGCTACTTGTTGAGTAGAGTAGTTTGATGATTCTGTATATTGAGTTTCTGAAATATATTGACAATACAAAGAGCCTAAAAGTCCTCCTGTTGTAGCAGGACCATCCATTGCTATTAATGAGTTCGTTAGCAAAGCAGATGTTACAGGCGTGGCAATTGCATTTGGAGTTACATTCATATCTCCAAAATCAGTTAGACTACAACTTGATGCAGCAAAAAGCACAGAAGTAAGACCTAACGTTTTTATGATGTTTTTATTTATCTTCATTTTACTAAAATTTTAAAGAAATAATTAGAATCCTAATCTTACGTTAACACCGAATGATCTTGTTCCTGGGAACTGACCATTTTCACCATAGATTGTTGACAATTCAGAAGGGTCATAATTTCTATTTTTTGCATAGATTAACCAAGGGTTACGAGCCACAAATGAAACAGTTGCAGTTTGTAACACTTTTTTACCTTTCAATGGAATTTTATAACCAATACTCACTTCACGTAATTTGATAAAGTCTAAATCATGGACAAACTCTTCTGCAATGTTTCTATTACGGAATTGATGATAATACGTTTGAGCATCTACATAAGTATCAACGGCTTTACCTTCTTTGGTTACACCTACTACGTGTACACCACCACCATCAGCAACAGCATCACGAATTGGATTTCCTTTATCATTCATTCCTGCTGTTTTTTCTAACAAACCTGAATAAGTACCCCAGCTATCAGATAGAGAGAAGTATTTACCACCCTTCGAGAACTCAACATTGGCACTCAATGTAAAATCTTTATAAGTCACTTGGTTTACCCAACCACCCGTAAAGTCTGGAAGAACACTACCTAAATATTGTGCAGGATTTTGGACATAAAGACCGCTTTCATCTACCACTTTTACGCCATCTTTATAAGTAAATCCACCACCTCTGATTTGTCCCCAACCTAAACCAATTTGGTGAATAGTCGAAGCTCCAGAACTTGCAGAGAATGCACCATTAGCCAAGCTTCCACTTGCATCACGAGCTGTAACAGTCTCTACACCGTCAGCTAAAGAAACAATTTTAGAGGTATTTTTAGCAAAGTTCAAAGTAGAAGTCCAAGTAACATCTTTAGTCTTCACAGGCGTTGCATCTATGCTGATTTCTAAACCATTTCTTGTTAATTGCCCAGCGTTAATCAATTTTGAAGTAAATCCACTTGCTCCAGAAACAGGTACGTTTAAGATTTCGTTAATTTTGTCTTCATTATAATAAGTAACGGCCAAACCATATCTATTCTTAAAGAATTTCAAGTCAATACCAAATTCATAAGAAGATGATAAAGCTGGTTTGATATTAGCATCAACAATGGCATTTGGTGTACCCATAACTGCATTACCATTAAATTTATCTGTACCTAAAGTATAATTTAATGATAATAAATAAGGGTCTAAGTCAGACCCAACTTGAGCCCAGCTACCTCTTACTTTTGCAAATGATAAAGCAGGAATTTTATCTTTCAATAATTCACTTGCTACAAAACTACCGCCAATAGAAGGATAAGTATAAGAATTTGCACCCGCTGGAAGAGCAGAACTATTATCATTACGAAGTGACCCTTCTAAGAAAATCATATCTTTATAACCCAATGATGCTCTTGCATAAATACTTCTTACTTCTTTTTTAGATCTAAAAGAAGACACAACTGGTGTTGAAACCGAGTTACTTAAAGCAAAATAATCAGGAACAATTAAACCATCAACAGTATTACTTGATAATACACGGTATGTATCCTGACGAATGTTTCCACCAGCAATTAAATCAACGCTATAAGTATCATTAAATTTATTGTTGTAAGTAGCAATTAATTCATAGTTATTTTCATTAGGAGTCCATCTATTGTTTACAAAGTTCCCTTGGTATTCAACTAAAGCATAACTTGCTTTAAGACCCGTTTGAGTAGCACTTGTTTGTAAAATACTTGGAATAGCACTTTCAAAAGTAGTTGCTCCTCTATTAATACGTGCAAAACCTGCTACTTTAAGATGGTCATTAAATTTATACGTCAAATTAATATCACCAAAAAGTCTTTTTCTATTCTCAGTATATTTAACATTGTCAAAATAACTATGGAAATTATACCAATAGTTTGCACCGTAAAATGCCACAGGATTACTTGCATCATACGAAGAAGGGTTATTATGATTCCAGCTTGCCAAAATTCCTTCTGGAGAACGTAAATCTTTCAATTCTTTCACTTTGCCCATATCTACGTTTCTATGAAACCAAGAGTTAAAAGACCCAGTTGATTGATTTGAATAAGCATCATCAAATTGACCATTAATGGTATAATCAACATAATTGAAATTGATACCTACCGTTAAGTTTTTACTTAAATCAATCGTTGTTTGAGAAGCAATTGTATATTTCGTACCTTTTGAATTATACAACATACCATTCTGATTTGTACCTGTCAATGAAATACGAGTTGAAAAATTCTCACCTGCTTTAGAGAAGTTCAAGTTTGTATTTGTCGCTACCTGAGACTCGAAGAAATCTCTAATATTATTTGGCTGAGGTGTCAATTTCTCAGTTTTTCCAGAATATTGAGTTCCCGGATACCACGAATACCAAGGAATATATTCTTGACCTACCATTCTTGGTCCCCATGAAGCATCATCAGAATAATCATGATAATATTTACCATCCAATGCTTTCCAAGCTGTTGGCATACCATCTTGATAATTGAACTTAATCAAATCAGCAGAAGAACCTCCAGCATAAGAGTTTTGATAACTTGGTAAAATATAAACATTATCTACATAAACACTTTGATTTACTTCAAGCCCAATTCCCTTTTTAACAACTCCTTTTTTAGAAGTCATCAAGATAACACCTGCATCACCTCTTTGTCCATAAAGAGCTGTTGCACTTGGTCCTTTCAATACAGAAACAGACTCAACGTCATCTAAGTTAATATCTGAAGAACCAACTGGTGTTCCATCCAATATATACAATGGAGCTTTATCCGAAAGAGAACCTGCACCTCTAATTCTGATAGAAGCATCACGTCCTAAGGCAACAGAAGACTGACTTCTTACTTGAATACCTGCAATTTTACCCGCTAAAGCATTGTTTAAGTTGGTTTGACGAATAGTGTTTAATTGTTCTTCTTTAACACTCTGAACCGAATATGAAAGAGCTTTTTCTGAACGTCTTTCACCAAGAGCAGTAACTACAACTTCTTGTAACTGTGACGCATTTGAGCCAAGAGCAACATTGATAACAGTCTGATTACCAACCGATATGGTTTTACTATCAAAGCCAACAAAAGAAAATGTAAGTGAAGCACCACTACCCACGCTGATTTTGAAGCTACCGTCTGCACCAGTCGTTGTTCCTCGTGAAGTCCCCTTCACGGCAATACTAACTCCAGGTAATGGCGAATTATCTTCAGCAGATACCACCTTTCCTGAAACTTGTCTATCCTGAGCGTTGGTGTGTAACGCAAGCCCAAAAAATAGCACAGTAATAATGAGTAAGAGTTTTCTCATTTTGTGTTTGGTTTAAGTTAATTGATTTTGAAATATTACAAATTTGAAAGTGTAATCTTGACTAAACAGCATACAGGCGTCATGACCTAACGATGGCAGTATCATTACGCTAATGTTTAAATTGCAGAATTTTACGATATGTTAATCTAATTAATAAGTAGTAGATAAATTACAACCTGTTAAATGGTAAATTCATATAATTTATAAAATACAAGGATTTAGAGATGTATATATAATCATATAGATTACACATACCAATAAAGGAGATGTTTGGGGAATTTTTAGTTTTAGTTAATGAAAATATTAATCTGTTTTAACTTATTATTTTATAATAATGTTAAGCTTTCAGATTTAAAATTAATAATTATTTCACAAATATACTCGTAAATGAAAAATTTTCTCCATCAAATAATCCTAAATCAGATAATTTGAGGTTCGGAATCACTAATAATGCCATAAACGAAAGACTCATAAAGGGTGATTGTAAAGTACAGCCTAAATCTTTGGCAAAACGGTCAATTGCAGAATATTCTTTGGCGACCTCATAGCCGTCTTCACCGCTCATTATGCCTGCTATTGGTAATTTCAAGACACTTTTTTGATTTTGTCCATCAAAACAAGAAACTCCCCCTTGTGCTTCTATAATTAAATTAACAGCTTCACAAATTGAGGCATCATCCACTCCTACCGCAATAATATTATGAGAATCATGTGCAACTGATGAGGCTATTGCACCTTGTTTTAATCCAAAATTTTTAATAAATGCTACCGCTGGCGGAACATTTTGATAACGGTTTACGACAGTTATTTTCAGAATATCATTTTCTACATCAGATACAATATTATTTCCTACACTTTTATAATTAGCTTCTGATTTTAACGTTATCAATTGTCCATCAAGCACTTCAATTACCTTGATTTTCGTACCCTCTTCCGAAGTCAAAACTTGAAAATCTTTGATTTGTTTTAGCTTACAATTAAAGTTATTGACAATCTTACTTGGCAAATTTGAAATATTAGAGCTTCCATTTTCAGCAACAATTTCTCCATTAATATAAGTTCGCAAAACGGTAAACGCTGTTAAATCTTCCACCATAATAAAATCGGCGGGGTCGCCTTCACGGAGTAACCCTACGGGTAAATGATAATGTAAAATAGGATTGACAGATGCCACTTGCAGAATTTCAAATAATAATTCTGGGTATTTACTTAAAGCTCTTTTTACTAATTGATTGATATGTCCTTCTACTAAATTATCAGGATGTTTATCGTCTGAACAAAACATCATATTTTGGTAATGGTCGGGCAATAGTCCTATTAATGCTTCAAAGTTTTTGGCAGCCGAACCTTCTCTAATCAAGATTTTCATGCCGTATTTCAATTTATCTAAAGCTTCTTCTGCCGTAAAACATTCGTGGTCAGTTTCACAACCCGCTTCTATATATCTTCGAGCATCGTCTCCACGCAAACCTGGAGCATGACCGTCAACAGGTTTCTGGTAGCGTTTTGCCAAAGCAATTTTCGCCATCATGTCAGGGTCTTGATTCAACACACCTGGAAAATTCATCACCTCCGCTAAATAGCCAATTTCTGTATAGTTCTTAAATAAATCCTCAATATCATCGGGCGTTATGGTTGCTCCTGCCGTTTCAAAAATAGTTGCAGGTACACATGAAGGAGCTCCAAAACAAAATTTGAAAGGTGTTTGACGAGCATTTTCAATCATGTATTCAACGCCTGCTTTTCCTAACACATTGCCAATTTCATGAGGGTCAGAAATGGTTGCAACCGTTCCATGAACAACCGCTAAACGAGCAAATTGTGCAGGAGTAAGCATTGAACTTTCTATGTGAACATGGGCATCTACAAAGCCCGAAAGAATATATGGACAATCTGATTTTTCCGTTGTGGATTCTATCTCAATTTTTTGGATAAATCCATTTTCAATTGTAATAGTACCGTATTGAATTGTACGTTCAAAAATGTTAATAATATTCGCTGTTACTTGCATTTTAAATGATGTTTTCCAGATGAAGTTTGAATCCTATATTGCATAAATACACTATTTTACGTTATAAATTGTTAATTTCGTAGCTAAATTCTTCGCTAATGCACGCCAAATCAATCGTCAACTACTGATTGAGAATAAATTAATCTCCTAATATTCAACACGTTATTCTATTAAAATAATCATAAATGTTCATGCTTTTCACTGTCCCGAAGCATGGGTCTTTTTAACAAAAACTCTATTTTATCAATTGGGACTACTCTTGCATTATGAAAAAAATATCATTTTTATTCCTTGCTATTATTGTTGCTTTGATGACTTCTTGTGGAATTACTCCCGATGTACAACCAGTAACCGACGACCTAACATTACCCCTTGCAGACGGAACATTAGACATCGCATTTACCGATTCGTTGACTAACAAAACTGGAACGGTAACCGCTGCCAGTGGCGACAATGTAAATGTTTCCTTAATCATCAAAAAAACGCCAACAGGTGAAAAACCACGTATTATGCGTATTTTCATTACTGACAAGGCAAATTATCGTGGAAAAACAGACCAACCTTTGTTTGAAATCAAGTTGAAAAACATTGATGAACAAACCCAAACAATTGATTATACAGTTTCGCCAACTTCTGGAAAAGTGTATATTCATTGTGATGTTTATGACAATAAGGACAAGGTAACTCGTAAGACTTTGATTGTAAATATTGCTTCGGAAGCTCAAATTGCTTCTTGGCAAAACGTTACACTCGGAGCTCAGTCAAATGCCGCAGCATCAAGACTTGCATCTGCCACAGGTGATTTATACAAAGTGTGTGACTTAGATTCAAATATCAGATACGTAGATATTACTTATGCAGCTTTAGGTTCGCCGTCGGTTAAACCTACATTTTTATCAAACCCACGTAGAGCAGCATTAGGTCTTTCTACTACAATTCCTACATCAAATACAGTTTGTGGAGGCGGAAGCACTGCGGGAGGTTTAGCAACGTATTTTGTATTAGCTCCAACTACTGTTGATTTCGTAACAGCGAATGATGCAATTTTGGGAGGTTTAACAATTCCAGCAACAGCACAAGACATTGTAGCTGAAGTTGGAAAAACATACGCATTCTTGAATGGTAGAAATAAGAAAGGCTTGATAAAAGTAACCAAAATTACAGCGGGAACTACCGATTTCAACGGTACTATTACCTTTGATTTGAAAGTTCAGAAGTAAATTTTTCTTTATGAAATACGAAAAGCCAAACCCAAAAAGGTTTGGCTTTTTAATGCGTAAATTTTCCGAATTGCCCTTTTCCTCTATCTTTGCAAACAAAAATCACAAACATGAAGAAAACAATTATTGCTCTTGATGGTCATTCGAGTTGTGGCAAAAGCACCACCGCAAAGCAAGTAGCTAAAAAATTAGGATACGCTTTTATTGATACAGGAGCAATGTATAGAGCGGTAAGCTTATATTTTCACGAAAATCACATCACACTTACCAATCCTAAAGAAGTTGAAAAAGCACTTTCGGAAGTCCATATAACTTTCCATTTTAACGAACATCGTGGGGCGAGTGACGTTTATTTGAATGGATTGAATGTTGAAGAAGAAATCAGGAAAATGTACATTTCTCAAATGGTTTCAGAAGTGAGTGCAATTACAGTTGTAAGAAAAGCAATGGTGGCTCAACAACAAAAAATGGCAAAACATCGTGGCGTTGTAATGGACGGAAGAGATATTGGCACAAAGGTTTTTCCAGATGCAGAAGTAAAGGTTTTTATGACTGCCGACCCAACAATTCGTGCAGGGCGTCGTCAGCAAGAGTTGCTCTCAAAAGGCGAAATGGTTGATTTAGATGTCATCATAGAAAATCTGAAGAAAAGAGATATTATTGACTCAACAAGAGAAGAAGGACCTCTAAGCCAAGCTAATGATGCCGTTTTAATGGATACATCATTTATGACAATCGACGAGCAAGTCGATTTTGTAATTCAATTGCATGATTCTGTTTTGGCTCGGTTGTAGAATAATACCCCCAAAGTCATCACCTAATAAAAATTTAAACATTGTTCTATGAAAGAAAGTATCAGTAGAGATATTTTATGGAAAGGAATTATTGAAGATTTATTCGAAGATTTCCTAATATATTTCTATCCTAACGATTTCCACCTTTTTGATTTTTCGAAAGGTTTTATTTTCTTGGATAAAGAACTGGAACAGATTAGTATCCCATCTCCAAGTAAAAATCGAATTGCAGATAAGTTGGTGAAAGTATTTACCAACGAAGGAAAAGAAAAATGGATTCTAATTCATATTGAAGTTCAGGGCTATGAAGACAAACATTTCTCTGAAAGAATGTTCACTTACTATTACAGAATTTTTGATAAATACAAACAACGAATTGGAGCATTAGCGTTATTTACCGATGATATTCCCAATTTCAGACCTAATAATTTCGAAAATTCATTTTTAGAGACGGATATTCGTTTTTCATATAAAACATTTAAACTTTCAGACCATCAACCTAACGATTTTCAAATGAGTGAAAACCCTTTTGCTATCGTAATGGAAACAGCGTGGTATGGTTTGAAAAAGAATAAATTGACAGATGAAAATCTATTTTCACTCAAACTTGATTTAGCGAGAAGACTCAACAAAAAGGGATTTCACAAGGATACTTTTGGAAAACTCTGTTCTTTCATCAAAACGTATGTGACATTTGAAAATTCCGAATTATTACCTAAATTGGACTCAGAAATTGACTCCATTAATCAAACAGCAAGACCAATGGGTATAATAGAAGCAATACAGGAAGAAAGAATTCGACAAGCAACTGAAAGAGTTACTAAAAAAGTAACAAAAGAAGTAACTCAGAAAGTAATGAATGAGTTTATGCAAGAAAGTTGTCAGAAACTTTTTAATAAAGGTTTTTCGGCAGAATCTATTGCAGAAATGTTGGACTATCCAATTGATACAGTTAAGAAATTCATTTCATAAAAAAATATTCAACATTAAAAGCCCAACCATAAATTGGGCTTTTTGCATTTAATTTAATCTTTAATGAACGACGTTCAAATTAATTCATCAGCAAAATTTATCATTATCGGACAAGGACTTGCGGGGTCTATTTTGGCATATTTTCTTTTACAGGAAGGACAAGAAGTTCAAATTATTGATACACCAGAATTTCCTTCTTCTTCAAAAGTTGCGGCTGGACTTTATAATCCTGTAACGGGTAGAAAATTAGTAAAAACATGGTTAGCTGATAAATTATTCCCTTTTTTAGAATATTTCTACGCTCAATTAGAAAAAGAATTAAACGCTAAATTCTTTCACCCACAAGCCATTTATAGACCTTTCGTGAATGAGGATTCTCAAAAATATTTTAAAAGCGACCACGTTCCCGACGATTTTTCTGATTTTGGAACATTGACTTTCGATAATGTGAAGTATCAAAACATTGTCAATAGTCAATTGGGCGGTGTTACTACCAAACATTCGGGTTGGGTAGATTTAAAAGTTATGTTGTCGGCTTTTAGAAGCTATTTTTTAGAAAAAGGAATTTTGAAAGAGGAAAATTTTTCGCTAAAAAACGAGTACGAAAATCAAAAAGTCATATTTTGTGAAGGTTTTGAGGGACGCAATAATCCACACTTTAACTACCTTCCATTCAATCCCGTAAAAGGTGAAATTTTAGATATTGAAATTGAAAATATCGAACTAAAAGAAATCATTAATCAAGGTGCATTTGTCGTTCCATTGGGTGAAAATAAATTTAGACTTGGTGCAACATACAGTTGGCATGATTTAGATTTTACGCCCACCGAACAAGGCAAAAACGATTTGATAGAAAAATATCAAAAACTAATGAAGCCTTCTATGCGTATATTAGCCCATAATGCAGGTGTACGCCCTGCCACCAAAGACCGCCGACCTTTAATTGGTTTACATCCAGAGATTAAAAATATTGGTATTTTTAATGGATTGGGGTCAAAAGGGGTATCTCTTGCACCATATTTTGCCAAACAATTTGTCGATTTTTTAGTCTATCAAAAAGAACTTCAGTCCGAAGTCAATATAAATCGTTTTGCTTCGTTATATTTAGGCGTTGATAAGGTTTAATTTTTAAAAGCATCCATTCTGAAAATTATTACGTAATGTTAAAACTTAGAAAATAATCAAACCTATCTTCTGATACCTAATACCTGAATTATTTTGCAATGAAAAAAAGTTTACTATTCATATCCTTGTTTTTGACGACCTTCTTTACTGAGGCTCAGAATTATTTCCCTTCCCAAGAACCATTTGGAAAGAACAGGATTCAATTCCGACCTTTTAAATGGCAGGTTTTAACTTCACAAAACTTTGAAGTTTACTTTTATGATGGCGGGCAACAAACGGCTACATTGGCTGCTCAATTAGCTGAAACAGATTTTGACCGTATCACAGAAGTTTTGGGATACTCGCCTTTTAGTCGTACCAAAATATTTATTTACACTTCTACACAAGACCTCAACCAAAGCAATGTTGGCTTGAATTTATCAAGTGAAAGAGAAATCAAAGAAGAAAATTTGGCTAAATCACGCATTGAAATTGCTTATGCGGGCAATTCTGTTTCGTTCAGAAAAGATTTAGTTCGTGAAATTTCTCATGTCTTCGTTCATGATATGCTTTATGGTGGGAGTATCAAAGAATCCTTGCAAAATTCTTTACTTTTAAGTGTCCCTGACTGGTTTATGAATGGAATAACAGCCTATATTTCAGAAGGTTGGAGTACAGAAATGGATTCTTATCTGAGAGACGTTATCCTGACCAAAAACCTCAAACGCCCAAGCCAAACCAATGGGAAAGAATCGGTTTTAGTTGGACAAGCCATTTGGAATTTTGTAGCTGAAAAATATGGAAAAGATAATATTGCGAATATTCTAAATCTTACCAGAATTATCCGAAATGAACAAACCTCAATTTCAAGTACAATCGGAATGCCATTTAGCAAATTTTTGAAAGAATGGCGTGAATATTATGCTGCAATGGCAGAAACTACTGCTTCAAAATACACTTCTATCAACTATGATTTTAAGGTTAAAGAATCAAAATTTAATAATCCTGAAAGAATCAACAAATTCAAAATAAGTCCAGATGGTGCGTTTTTGGCATATTCAAAAAATGAATTAGGTCGTGCCAGTGTAGAAATCATGGATTTGAAAACCAAAAACAACGTTACTTTATTCACTTCGGGCTACAAAACACTTCACCAATCAATTGATTATAATACGCCACTTTTATCATGGACAAAAGGCGGAAGTTTAGCGGTTGTTTATGAAAGTCAGGGAAATGTAATTTTGAATGTTTATAATGATATTACCGAAAAGGATTTAACAGGAAAATTTGCAACGAAAAAGGTTTTCAAAAATTTCGACCAAGTTCAAGATTTTGATATTTCAGACAATGGTACTACGCTCATTTTGAGTGCTATCAGTAAAGGTCAAAATGATTTATTTCTTTATGATATTGCCAGAGGAAAAGAACAACAATTGACTAACGATATTTATGATGATTTAAGTCCTCGATTTGTAGGTTCGGCAGGCAAATTCATGTTTACGTCAAATCGTTTAAAAGATTCTTTAGAAATTGATAAAGGTTCTTATAAAACCTTAAACAATAAATTCAACTTGTTTCTTCACGAAGGGAAAGTTAAACCTGATGTCGTAAAACGATTAGTTGACTCTTTCGGGAATATCACAAACCCAATTGTTGCTGACGGAAATTCAGTCTATTTTTTGAGTGATGAAAAAGGAATCCGTAACGTTTATAGACTAAATGCAGGTGATTCGACGGCAGTACAAATGACGGATTCTAAAACGGACATTGACGATTTTGATTATTCTCCCATCTCAAAAGGATTGGTTTTTAAAGCATTAGAGCCAAATGCCGAATTTATTGCTTTTAAAGCAAACGCAAATTTCAGCCCTAAAAACGATTTGATTTATACAGGAAGAAATATCAAATTATTTGGACTTTCTAATAACATTACACCTGTTAATGATAAAACAAAAACTGAAAATGCAACGAATAAAATTGTTGCTGCCGAAGTAATAACACCCGTAAAATCTAAAATAATTTTAGAATCTGGAGAAATAGACACAGACAATTATCAGTTTGATTCAGGTACGTTCTCGAAGAAAAGCGAAAGCTCAATTAGTGGTTCTTCTAAAAATGATAAAAAGAATAAGGTTGAGAAAATCATTGCTTCTAAACAAAATCGTAAAGAAAATATTAAGCTCCGAGGTCCCATTGACTACAACAATCCTTTCGTTGTCAATAACACTGACCTTGATTTTATGATTGACCCACTTCCACAACGTGGTTTTGGCTTGAAAGGAACAATCAACATGAATGATTTGCTCGAAAATCATCATTTGCAAGGAGGTATTTTTATTACACCCAACTTAAAAAACTCTGATTTGTGGGGGCAATATTCGTATTTAGCTAACAGAATTGATTATAGTATTCGTTATGACCGCCGCACCATTGCTGAAGAAGATGAGCAAAGTTTTAAGAAATATAGATTCAATAAAGTTACCCTTTCGGCTTCGTATCCAATCAATACAAATACCCGAATAACGATTTCGCCCTCTTATACAACCAACCGCTTTTTAGATTTGGTAAATCTCCCTGCTCCAGACGGCTTTGCAGATTATGCAGGCGGAAGAGCCGAATTTGTGTATGACAATACGATTAGTCATGGCATAAATCAATTGGAAGGTACTCGTTTCCGCCTTCGTTTCGACCATTACACAGGTTTGACCAATAGCCAAGATGGCTTCAATCGCTTCTATGCAGACCTTCGTCATTATGTTCGTTTTGGCAGAGGGGTTATTTTAGCTGGTCGTGTTTCGGGTGGACATTCTTTCGGAAATGCCCCAAAACAAACTGTTATGGGCGGAATGGATAATTGGTTAGAATGTCAATACGAAAACAGAACCGACGTTAATAATCCATTTAGTAGCTCAAGAATTGACAATAAAGATGTTTTCTTTTTAGATTATTCAACACCATTAAGAGGCTTTAATGTCAATAAATTATCAGGAACGAGCCATTTAGCGATGAATATTGAACTAAGATTTCCGATTGCAAAATATCTTTACAACGGACCAATCTATAATAATTTCTTCAAAAATTTACAGATAAATACCTTTACAGATATTGGAACTGCTTGGACGGGCGTTGGCCCATTTGCACGTAAAAATGGATTCAATACCAGTGTAATTGGAGGAGGAACGTTACCTTTTCAAGCAACGGTTACAGATTTCAGAAACCCATTCTTGATTGGTTATGGCGTTGGTGCAAGAACCACATTGTTGGGTTATTTCATCAAATATGACATTGGTTGGGGTTGGGAAAACAAAGAAGTTAAAGCTCCAATTTCTTATATTACTTTGGGTTACGATTTTTAGTAACACAGACTTTAGTACACTGTTTAATAAGTTTTCTGAATAATTTTTATCCTAAAATGTTTGATTAGGGGACTTCCCGAAAGTTATTTCTACTTTCGGGAAGTTGAAATAACTTATTAAACAGTGTATTAAGTCTGTATTATTAATGATAGGAAATGAATTATTGTAGAACATCGTTTCGAAAATAATCCATTTCCTATTTTTATTTACTCCATTTTCAATATATAGATTTTCCCTTCCCGCTCAACAGGATAAAGGTTCGCATTCAGTCAATTACCTTCGTTTATACCATTTTATCATATTCAAAAACAACTCTATGAAACTATTTTATACCCTTTTTATCTTGGCATTCTTCTGTATTTTAAAAACAAATGCACAAAGCCAAGTATCAACTAACTTACCCATTATCAAGGTAAATACAAACGGAAATGTAATATACGATGAACCTAAAATTTTGGCAGATTTAGAGATAATTAACAATGGTTCAAGCACCAATAATTCAACGGACAAACCTAATATTTATGCAGGGAAAGTAGGCATTGAGTATCGAGGTTCAACGTCTCAAGACCTTTTTCCGAAGAAACCTTTTGGCTTGGAACTTTGGGTTGATTCTACTCAAAAAAGCAGGAAAGTAGCTTTATTAGGAATGCCCGAAGAATCTGACTGGGTACTGAATGCAACCTACAATGATAAAACCCTCATGCGAGACGTACTTTCTTATGACTTAGCCAACCGCATGGGACGTTACGCCACTCGGACTCGCTATTGCGAATTGATGCTCAATAATCAATATCATGGTTTGTATATTTTAATGGAGAAAATAAAACGAGACAAAAATCGAGTTGATGTTTCTTCTTTAAAAACAACTGACAATTCTGGTGACGATGTTACAGGTGGATATATCCTAAAAATAGATAAAACAGAAGGTTCGATATCAAGAAGTTGGCGAACAAATGTGACTAATGGCTTACAAAAATTCACTATTCCTATACAAATTGAATATCCTAAAATGGCAGATATTACCGATGCTCAATTTAACTATATCAAAGATTATGTTACCGAATTTGAAACGTCTCTTTTGAGTACAGATTTCAAAAACTCAAAAGCAAAATGGCGTGATTTAATTGATTTAGATTCATTTATCGACTATTTCTTGATTACAGAATTTACAAAAAACGTAGATGGTTATCGACTCAGCACATACTTTTATAAGGACAAAAATAGTAAAGGAGGTAAATTGAAAATGGGTCCCGCTTGGGACTACAACTTGGCTTTTGGTAATGCTTATTACCATGAAGGATACCTTACTTCGGGTTGGCAATACAAGGTCAATGACTTAGCCATTTTGGCAAAAGATGTCAATTTCCTTTCACCAAATTGGTGGGAACAATTCGCCCAAGATTCTACTTTCAAATACAGGGTTGCGAATAGATGGGGAGTTCTCAGAAATAAAGTATTGAGTACCGAAAGAATTAATAATTGGATAGATTCTACGGCTAAAGTTTTACAACCAGCAATGGAGCGAAATAATAACCGTTGGACAGGTGTTTTAGGTAAAAGTGTATGGCCAAATTATTATGTTGGAGCAACTTATCAAGATGAATTAAATTGGATGAAAGAGTGGATTCGTCAGCGTAGTATTTGGTTGGACGGACAATTTAAAGCATGGGTTACGCCTTTGGCTAACGAAAATGAAATTTCAAGGGAATTTGCCTTAAAAGTTTTCCCAAATCCATACGAAAGCGAAACAACAATAGAATATATCGTTGCAAAAAAAGGAAAAGCTAAAATTAGTATTTACGATTTCATGGGCAGATTAATAAATGTCGTAATTAATGAAGAAAAAAATGCCAATACTCATCAAATAAAAATCAATAACGAAGCCCTCCAATCTGGCACATATATCATTGATTATCAATTAGATGAAATCCCAGCTGGAAGGGTAAAAATGATTAAGAAATGAGATATTAGGTATGAGGTCGTAGGTATGAGGTATTAGGTCGTAGGTATGACGTACAACCTCTTAAATTCATACCTACGGCCTCATACCTAAAACCTACGACCTCATACCTACGACCTCATACCTAAAACCTACGACCTAAAACCTAAAACCTACGACCTAAAACCTAAAACCTACGACCTAAAACCTAAAACCTACGACCTAAAACCTCATACCTAAAACCTAAAACCTCATACCTAAAACCTCATACCTAAAACCTAAAACCTCATACCTAAAACCTAAAACCTCATACCTAAAACCTCATACCTAAAACCTAATCCCTAATAAAAAAATCACCCCTGAAACGCCGTCGTTACGTGAGAGCCATCACAATAAGGTTTATTTTGCGATGCTCCACAGCGACAAAATGCCGTCGTTTGTGATTTTATAGATTCCTGCCCATCTTTATCTTTTACCTTCAAATTTCCATAAACTAATAAAGGTCCATTTTTCAAAACCTCCACAACCGTATTGATGCTCGTTTGGCTTTCTTGATTATCCTCCGCATTCATAAAATACGTCAATGCTGCCGATGGACAAGCCTTTACTTGGCTTACTATTTCTTCGGTTTTACCATGTTCAAGTGTTACCCAAGGGCGTTTGCGTGGGTCAAAAACTTGTGGAAGTCCACGAAAGCAAATAGCAGAGTGAATACATTTTGAAGGTTCCCAAACAACTGTAACCTCTCCGTTTGTGTATTTCTTTTTAATTTCCATATCTAAGATTTTCAGTAAAATAAAATTGTAAAATGAATGATTTTTGACAGAAAATATAAATTAAATAATAACTATTCTCCATTCTCTATCCTCTATTCACTCATTTTCACGACCTTTACATTGAATTTATACAAAATAATTGAAAAATGGAATTGGAAACCTTAGAACTTCCTAAAACAATTGTACCGCTTTTAGAGAAAACCCACGCAGCTTCTGCCGAAGTGAGACGCTTGACTGATACCCAGAAAAAAGGCATTCTCAATCGTTTGGCAGTTGTTTTAGTAGAAAACACAGACGCAATCATCACGGAAAATCAGAAAGATTTAGACCGTATGGATATGGCTGACCCCAAATACGACCGACTAAAATTAACCCCCGAACGCATACAAGATTTAGCAAACAGCATGAAAGAAGTAGCTGATTTGCAAGATCCTTCTGGACAAATTCTTTTAGAACGTGAATTGGTCAATGGTCTGAAAATCAAAAAGATTGCCGTACCAATGGGCGTTGTGGGAGTAATTTTTGAAGCTCGTCCCAATGTAACTGTTGATGTAACGGCATTGTGTATTCGTTCTGGAAACGCAGTGGTTTTACGTGGTGGAACAGACGCTTTTGATACTAATTCTTATTTGGTTGGATTGATTCATCATGTTTTGGCGGAATTTGAAGTAAATACTAATTGTATCACCCTCCTCCCACCCGACCGTGAGTTGGTGAAAGAGCTTTTAACTGCCACTCGTTTTGTTGATTTAATTATTCCACGTGGCTCAGAATCCTTGATTCAATTTGTTCGTAAACATTCGCTTGTGCCAACCATCGAAACAGGTGCGGGCGTGTGTCATACCTACGTGGAGACTTCGGCCGATTTACAAAAAGCGGCTGACATTGTGATTAATGCCAAAGTTACTCGCCCATCGGTTTGTAATTCTTTGGATACCGTTGTGATTGACGAAGCCGTTGCAGGGCAATTTTTACCAATGTTACAAGAAGGTTTCTTGAAATGGAATGTAGAAGTTTTTGCTGACGAAATCTCTTACCCAATTTTTGCAGAAATCAATTATCCATACCTTCAAAAAGCCACCGCTGACGATTTTGGAAGAGAATTTTTAGATTATAAATGTTCTGTAAAAGTGGTTTCTGGAATTACTGAGGCTATTTCACATATTGGCAAATATTCATCTCGTCATTCAGAAGCAATTATTTCTAAAAACGAAGATTACTGTCAGCAATTTATCCAAGAAATTGATGCTGCTGCCGTTTATAGCAATGCTTCAACTCGTTTTACAGATGGAGGACAATTTGGTTTAGGAGCTGAAATCGGCATTTCAACTCAAAAACTACACGCTCGTGGACCTTTTGCTTTGGAAAAATTAGTTACAGAGAAATGGATTATCACAGGTGATGGACAAATAAGACAGTAATTCAGTGAACAGTTAGCAGTTATCAGTAAACAGTAAACAGTAAACAGTAAACAGTAAGCAGTAAGCAGTAAGCAGTAGTTCGTTCATTGTTCACTGATTACTGTTCACTGTTTAATATTCACAAATAGCTGATTACAGATAACTGAACTACTAACTGTTAACTGTTCATTGTTAACTG